>QWII01000001.1 GCA_021405325.1 Caldilinea sp. CFX5
TCCCTACCCCTCCCCTGCTAAGGGAGGGAACCGTGGTGCGCTCGACCGTTCCCTCCCTTAGCAGGGGAGGGGTAGGGAGGGGTGGCTTGGTAGTTACCAATTTTTTAGCAATTGCACCAAAAGTATGGGGGGCGTATGACCAAGGCGAAGTGGCAACAACTACTGACCATGCTCTTTTTGAGCGCCGTTTGGTTTGGGATTGGCTGGCAAGCGCACGCAAACGTGACGCCCGCCGCGCTGCCGCCGGAAGTCGCGCGCATTGCCAAAGCGGGGCAACTGATTTTGACCCGCGCCTACCCCAGCCCCGCTTTTCAGGCCGATGAACTGGCCGATGCGGCGATTCGCGGCATGTTGCGCTTTACCGAAGATCGTTATGCCGCCCTCTATACCGGCCCGGCGCAGGAGCGCTATGCGGTGGACTTTGCCGGCGAAACCGGCGCCCCCGGTCTTTGGTACAATTATCAAGATGGCGATTTTGTGATCAGTGCGTTGCGCCCCCGTGGGCCGGCGGAAACGGCCGGCGTACAGATCGGCGACATCATTCGCACTGTTGATGGGCTGACGGTCAATGAGTTGACCAGCGGCCATGAAATCGCCATGATGCTGCGCGGCCCGATTGGAACGGCGGTTCCGCTCACAGTGCAACGGGGTGACGCAACGCTGACCCTGTCTGTGCCGCGTGAAGAACGGGAGCAACTGCGTAGCCGTCTGTTCGCGAACGGCGTCGGCTATGTCCGTCTGCCCAGTTTTCCCACCGGCGTGGCGCAGCCGTTGAAGAGCGAACTGACGGCGCTGCAAGCCCAAGGCATGACGGCGCTGCTTCTTGATATGCGCAATAACGCCGGCGGTTCAACGCTGGACGCTGCTGCTATTCTCAATTTCTTTATCCGGTCGGGCGATCTTTATACCGCTGAATTGAAAGGTGGGCAACGCCGCACCACCCGCGCCGACGGCACTGCGTTTCTGGCCGATCTGCCCCTCACCGTCCTCGTCGATGGCGGCAGCTTTTCCTCTACCGAACTGTTCGTCGCCGCCCTGCAGGATCACCACCGCGCCACCATCATCGGCGCCACCACGGGCGGCAAAGGCACCATCCAGGATACCATTGCGCTGGATGACCACGCCCTTCTCCACCTCACCATTGCCAAATGGCTCTCCCCTGCGGGTCATTGGCTTTATCACAAGGGTGTTCAACCGGATGTGACCATCGTGGATGACCCAACTACGCCCAATGATGAAGTGTTAGACCTGGCGCTGGAACAGGTGCAAGGTGACAGTGGGCATTGATCAACGACGCGATGGCAAGTAGTTCCGTTACGCAGTAGGCTTTCAACTCATCATTCCCTCCCCAAGTTGATACTAATGATCAGCAAGATCGCCAATAACAATGATGTAAAGATGCTTCTATAATAGGGTACGCGTCATCGCTGCTTTTGCACTTGGCAAAATTCAGGATGAGCGTGCTTTACCGGCTTTACTGCTCGCACAAGCGCAAGATTTCGAGACTGACTTCGAAGGAACGAGTGTGAGTAAAGAAGCAGCAGATGCAATCTTGGCGATTCAAAGGAAACAGAAATAAATTAGTGCCACAATGCACTTGCGATCATACCCCTGTAACACCCAATGTACCACTTTTGGCCCTTGCCCTGGGACACCCTGCCTAGCTATAGTGGAGCCAGGACAAAGCGCTTGTCAACGTCGGTACAGGGAGTCTGTCCCTGGCCTGGCGCTTTGGCAGTGACCAGAAAGGTGGTAGATGGGTATGCCGCTTTCCCCACAAAGTAGGCGCAGTTTCTTGCTTACCGTGGTTCTCCTGCTCCTCACGGGTTGCATCGACCCTTGTGTCATCAAGGGCGCCGCTTGTGCGCCAACAACCGGCGATCAGAGTTCCATCAACCTGCTTACCAAGCCGACGGCAACATCTGCGCCGATGGTAACACCGGCGCCTCCCGTCATGACAGAGCCGTCACACGCTACGCTCACGGAACCAATGCCCTGGATCGATCCTTCCTTCGACCCCACAGTTGTCGAAGAGTCGCTCACCTTAAGCGCCGGGGAAGAACGAACGATCCCGGTCATGGTCAACGGTTCGTTTCTCTTTTTGCTATTGTATGGCGCCATGCCGTTGACTATCACCCTGGTCGATCCCACAGGCTGGGTGATCACGCCAGAGCGCGCGCTGATTGAGCCATCTGTTCGCTATAGAAGCCAGCAGGGCTACCTCATGGCCACCGAGGGGTGGTCATACCTCTACCAGATCGCCAATCCTGTGGCCGGCGAGTGGCAGATCGTCCTCACAACCGAAGCAGCAAACAAAGTAAGTCTCTATGGCACTGTCAAATCTGCGTGGCAAGTGCAAATCGAGGTTGACCAAGCCGCCTACCGTCCCGGTGACCTGGTTACGGTTCAAGCCAGGTTGACAGACGGTGATCGACTCCAGATCGGCGCTACCATCACCGGGACGGTGATCCTGCCTGATGGCGCGCACTTTCCCTTGACCTTTACCGATGATGGCACACAAGGCGATGCCACCGCTCAGGATGGCCGCTACACCGCCCAGTTCACGGCGCCGGGTTATAACAGCCATCTGCAAATCGACCTGCGCGCCCGCTACGATGGCGTCGTACGGCAAGAAAGTACCAGCATTGAAGTTGTCGGCCCAACCGCCACGCTGCAACAGATTAGCGGGGAACGGGCCGTCGATGCCAACGGCAATGGGTTGTATGAGCGGCTGGAACTTGATCTCTTGCTGGCGGTACAGAGCGCCGGCGCGTATGAGTTCCAGGGAACGCTGGTTGACAGCAGCGGGAAACCACTGGCTTTTGCCTTGCGCGCGATCGTCTTCAATGCACTGCCAACCGGCTTGCAGACCATTACATTGACATTCGACGGGGCAATGTTACACGGCGCCGGCAGTGATGGTCCTTATACCCTAACCGACCTCGTTATCAAATACAGTGACCAAACCGTCTACGCGCCCTTTACGGTCGGGGTCCACCAAAACGTCTATACAACCGCGACTTACAACCGTCACCAGTTTGAAGATCAGTAACTCGCCTTTGGCGTCACCCATCGGCGCCTTGCGGTCTACCGCTGTAAACGCTTGGCTATTATCGTGGTCAAACCGTGACCAGAAAGGATACGGTATGCATACTCAATTTTCTGCAAAGTGGATACTCGCTATCCTCCTGGGCGTAGTTTTCCTCCTTGTCACCAGTTGTATCGACCCTTGCGCTATCAACGATGTCGCGTGCATCCCAGCGACCGGCGCGCAAGGGTCCATCCATCGACTCGCCGCCCCGACAGCAGTGCCGGCGCCAACCACACTGCCCGACACCCAAACCAACGCGGCGCAGGTGAACGCTGAACTGACCGAAGCGTCACCCTGGATTGCACCATCCCCCTTACACCCGACCATTGCGGAAGAGATACTTACCGTAGCCGCCGGAGAACAACGCAACATCACCGTGACAGTTGCGGGCAGCGTTGTCCTCTTTTATCTCTTCAGCGATACACCCATCATCGTCACCCTGGTCGATCCGGAAGGGTGGGTCATCGATCCGGCCATTGCAGATGCGGAACCGGCGGTCATCTATGGCATGAGCGAGGGCAACCCCCTCACCAAGCACGGTTGGTCCACCCTATATCAAGTCCTCAACCCCGTTGCCGGCGATTGGCAGGTGCGCATCGCCGCCGACGCGCCGAATAGCGTGTTACTCTACGGCGCCGTCAAAAGCTCCCGCCAGTTACAAATCAGGCCGGACAAAGTCGCCTATGGCTATGACGAACGGGTCACGGTACGCGCCAGTCTGGAGGAGAACGAGCAACCGCTGGTCGGCGCCACCATCTCAGGCACGGTGGTCTGGAACGACGGGACAATCCTCCCGCTATCCTTTCGCGATGATGGTCAGCAGGGTGACACGGCTGTCCATGATGGGATTTAC
This sequence comes from Caldilinea sp. CFX5, assembly GCA_021405325.1. The sequence continues at coordinate 3,945 of QWII01000001.1, forward strand.
ACCGCCCATTTCCAGACGCCAACGACCAATAGCCGGCCCGCGCTCCATGTCCACGCCAGCTATGAACAGAGCGTCCAGTTGGATCAAACGACAATTGAGGTCATCGGACCCACCGCCACGCTGCTCCGCGTCAGTGAGGAACGGGCGATCGATGCCAACAACAACGGGTTGTTCGACCGATTGGAGTTGGATCTGCTGGTAGATGTACAGACCGCCGGCTCCTATGGCATGCAAGGCGTGCTGTACGATAGCAGTGGTCAGGATCTTGACTGGGGCGTTATGACACGCCATCGGGCAGCGTGTTGCCCACCGGCATCCAGACCATCACGCTGACATTTGATGGTAAAACCTTACGCGATCTGGGTCGCGATGGCCCGTATACGCTGAGCAATTTCTTTATTCTCTACAATGATACCAACTTCTACTCAGCCTTTACAGTTGATATGCGGCAGAATCTCTATACAACCACTGCCTATAGCCATCGCCAGGTTGAAGGTTATTTGCTCAAATTATTGCACAGCAGCGAAGAGGTGACCGACCCTGACGGTGACGGGCTGTACAACCGACTGATTGTCAAGGTACAGTTGGATGTCTTGGCGCCCGGCCCCTATGCTTGGACGGGTCAATTGGTGGATCAGTTTAACATGAACATTGGCTGGGTGGAAGGTGCCGGCTATCTCGACAGCCAGACGCCCATGACCTTCGTCTATGATGGCGCCGTTATTCACCGGAAGGGCTTGACCGGCCCCTACAGATTGCGCAACGTTGCTGTCCACCGCACTGATGGCAACCCGCTCAATATGCACTGGGATGACGTCTATACCACCGCCGCCTATTCAGCCAACCAGTTTGCAAGGGAGACCAAATGAGTTTAAGAAATAACATGAGTGCCAGGAAAGGCTGTCTGGTTCTCAGCACCTTTGCGTTTCTGTTCTTCTGTGCGCTCCCCCCGCTGCTCAACGCCTTGATCGCCAGCCCCTGGCGTGTGGTGAAAGGCGCCGAGCATCTCTTTGTGGTGGCGATTGATCAACAGCGGCTGGGCGAATACGGCGCCATTGTCTACTGGCAACCGGCCCACCAACGGCTGATTGTCCACAATGGTTCGGCGGGATACAATCCGGCGCGCAACAAAGAGGTCTTAGTGATCAATGTCCCGGCGCGGCAGGTGCAATGGCTACCGGTTCTTGACGTGAATCCACGCCCTGAAGAGCGGGTCTACACCATCCACACCGAAAGCAACGCCGTGGACGCCGACGCGCCTGGCGCCCGCCTCTATCCTGCGGCCAACAACCGCCAACGCTACGTCGCCAATGACTACTACGGTCTACTCTGGCCCAAGGTACAAATCACAGGCTTCATGGTTCCCTCGCGTATCGACTGGAATTTTGTCTTTCACGGCAGCCGTCGCCTACAGATCTATCCCGCCGCCGACGCTGCGCCCCTGGTCGAACTGCGCCAGGGCATCTTCGACGGTTCACCAAGTGCGTTCACCGCTGACAGTGACATGACCTGGCTCGCCGACGGCCGCTACCTGCTCCTGGAAGCCTACACCGCCGAAGAAAATCGCCTGCTCATCGTCGATGCCGGCCCACCCTCGCCCAAAGAGTGAAGGCGCACAAGAACACAACAACGGATTCAGGAAGCAACGGATTTGTTCGTATCAATTGCAAGACTACCGTGATCCGATTGTCTGCAAAATCATGATTACGGAACCAAGCGACACCCTGAAAAGAATCGCGCCATCACAGACGGGAAATCCGTTGCTTCCTGAATCCGTTGTTGTGTCCTGCTACTTGCCAAATTCCGGGGTGATCCAGCACAACAGCGACGCGGTCATCATCGTTGTCACCAGCGCCATCAGCACCATAGATAGGGCGCCGCCGCCGACGGCAGTAGATAGGCCGACAGTTCCGGTCCCAGCAGCGAAGGTCCCAGCACAATGCCGGCCACCACTTCGCCAATCACCGGCGGCTGGCCCAGATAGGCAAAGAGCTTGCCCAACGCCAGCCCGGTGAGAATGACGGCAATGAGGGCGATCAATAGCGCAATCAACGGTTCACTCTTGGCCGCCGTCGCTGTAATGACGTTGGCCGTCACCGCAACAGGGGCCACCAACGTTACCCCATAGCGCAGAATGAGCAACATAGCGCCGATGACAACCATCAGGACAACGAAGTAGCCAGTGGTGAGCAGCAGGAGCGATTGCTGGGAAGGGGCGTCAGGTGGAAGATTGTTTGTCGTTGAATCAGAGTCTGCTTGCATACGGTGCCATAACTAGCGCAAGTTTTTGCGTCATCGGGGTTGATTCCTTAGGACTTACGCAAGACGCCGGGAACCCACTGGGTGCCCAGATTCCCGTCTTGCGTAAGTCCTGTCCTTCTAGAAGTAGGTGGGTGGATATTTTACTTTTTGAAAACGCCTTACTGGTGGGTAGGATATAACAAAGGGGGCGAGAAATGCCAACTGCTGGCGGAGTAGCGGTTGGGGCGGCGCGATTGCTACGCGTTGCATTGTGTTGGCGATGGGTTTGACAGAATCAACAAAGCGCATTACACTGCCTCATCAATTGAGAATAAATCTCAATTGCAGCCAATGAATAGATATATGCAATACAGAGTAGATTGAACGACATGACACGTTCCTTGCCCTTGACCGCCACAGCGCCGACCTCGCCGTCCAACGGAATGGTCGTGACGCGCCGCACCTTTGGGCGCGGCGCTTTGATCCCGACCACGGCGGATCTCTTGTTGCAAGTCGAAGAAGGGGTCGTTGCTCAGGTGGTCATCCACAGCGATGGCGCCGAAGTGCTGCTGGGGTTGCATGGCCCTGGCCAACTCTTGACACCCCATCCGGCGGATCGCTGTTTTCTCAACTTGCAGGCGCATACCGATGTACGGCTGGCGATCTTCTCCTGGCAACAGGCGTTGCAACTGCCCGATCTGCCGGCCCGCTTGCGCGCCCGTCTCTGGCAACAGGAAGCGTGGGCGGCCATGCAAGCGCGCCCCTATCTCGACGAACGGCTGCTGGGCGTACTCACCCTGCTGGCCGAACAATTTGGCCGGCCCGTCCCGCACGGGCTGCTCATCGACGTGCGTTTGACCCATGCCCAACTGGCGACGGCGATTGGCGCCACACGAACTACGGTGACCCGCCTCTTGGGAACCCTACGTCAACGGGGCCTTCTCACCACCGTCGGCGAGGGGCAGGAAGAGCGCTTTTGTCTCCAACAGGCAACTCTCGCTCATCACCACCCATAAGCGTACAGTTCGCTGCCATCCGCGCCTACGATGCTGTGCGATTTGCGACACCTTTCCGGTTCCATTCCACACCACCGTTTTGCGCCACTTTCGCTACAATCACACCTGCTGTGAACACACGGCATCCTGATGATGGCTGCGCCCCACTCCGGCAAGAGGGGGCGCAGCAACTTTTCTGGCGAGAGGAAACGCAAGTGACGACCATTGATTGGGCCAACCGCTGGTTGGGCGGTTTCTGAAACCTGGGCATCTATGGCGCTCCCGTGCGGGGTGCAGATGAGCGAATCATGATTGATCTGGCGCACGACCTCGTCTTCTGTGGCGATGTGGTTTTGCGGCAAAATGGGTCGGCCACACCGGTGCATGTGACGGACGCCTGGCGCAATTTTGTCTTGGGCCAGGCACAGGCCGGCGCAGTTTTGGTAGTGCGCAGTGTTGCCCGCGCCCGGCGCGCTTTGTTGCAAACGCTATGCGCCCCTGGCACAACGGTGCTTCTACCCGCCAACGCCACCTATGATCTAGTGGAAACGGTCAAGCGTGCTAGGGTCAAACCAGGCTTCGCGGCCTTGGATGCCCACTTGAATTTGACGCTACCGTCGCCGACGCCAGTGGCCTGGGCCGAACCGGTGGCCGGGCTACCGACTGGTTGTACCGGTCGCGCCGATGTGCTGGTCATCGATTACGCCGATAGCGCGCCGGTGGGGCGCATTACCGAAATGACCGGCGATGTGTTGCTCTTTGGCTTGCATCTTTCGGCACAAGCGGAGGAAGCCGGCGCGTTGTTACTCTTCCGCGATACCAGGTTGGCGCAAGCGGTCAGCGCCCGTCTTCGCGCCGCCGACGAACCGGATTGGGCGCGGGCCGCCTGGCAGTTGCAACGGTTGGTCTATCACGCCCCGCGCCATCAACAAGCGCTGACCGCCATGCACCAAGCGCTACAGAGCGCCGCCGGTTTGCCCCTGCTGCCGGTGCATGACACCCCCGCCTTTGCACATGGCGTCGCCGTACAGATTCCCGCCGAATGCGCCACCACCACCTTTTATCACTATGCGCTGGGCGAAAATACGCCGGTTGCCTGGTTGCCGCTCCGCCGTCCATTGCACCCGGCGGCGGCGGCGCAAGGGCTGACCACGGCGGCAAAGCTGGAACGCTGGGTGCTGGCGCCGCTCGGCTTGCGCACGACGGCGGAGGAGATGAACCAAATTGTGTTGGGCCTTGTCAAAGCCGCCGAATATTTGGGCGTGCGTTGGCGCACCAATCCCCAACGCGCCGCCACCTATGCCGCCCTGCTGACTGAACGCTACGGGCCGGATCACGACGCCTATCGACCGGCCTTTGCCATCGCGCCGGCTGGTGGACTTGAACAACCGGAAACCTTTGACGACTTTGCGCCGCTCGCCTGTCGTGTTTGACAAGGTTACTGAATCATTGGATAACCAAAAATTTGCTCTGTTTATAAAAATTCCAATGCTTCTGTGTTCCTTCTATCCGTGTTTAGTCATTGGGTGATCTGAAAAGACTAAACACGGATAGAAGGAACACAGAAGCATTGGTTTGAAGCGGTGCTTTATTGGACATTTACCAAGAAGGCGCGAAAAAAATCTTGCAAGTCCAGCATGTTCTTCGTGCCTTCGTGATGACTGAAGTTATGTAGAAAGCGAGAGACCCATGACAACCACCCAAACCGACGACCGCGTCCCCGTAACCGTGCTCACCGGCTTTCTGGGCGCGGGCAAGACGACGCTTCTCAACCGCATTCTCACTGAAAACCACGGCAAGCGCATCGCCGTCATCGAGAATGAATTTGGCGAGATTGGCATTGACCACGAGTTGGTGATCAGTTCCGACGAAGAGATCTTCGAGATGAACAACGGCTGTATCTGCTGCACCGTGCGCGGCGACCTGATCCGCATTCTGGGCAACCTGATGAAGCGCCGCGACAGGTTTGACTACATCATGATCGAAACCACCGGCCTCGCCGACCCCGGCCCCGTGGCGCAGACCTTCTTTATGGATGACGAGATGCAGCGCCACCTCAAGCTCGACGGCGTGATCACCCTGGTCGATGCTCGTCACATTGTCCAGCACATTGACGACAGCGAAGAGGCGCAGGGGCAGATCGCCTTTGCCGATGTGATCCTGCTCAACAAGACCGACCTGGTCGCGCCCACCGAGCTGGCCAACCTGGAAGCCCGGCTGCGCACCATGAATAGCGCCGCCAAACTTTATCACACGCAGAATGCCCAGGTGGCGATGGAGAAAGTGTTAAATGTCGGCGGCTTTGACCTCAACCGGGCGCTGACCGTAGACGACCGTTTCCTGGAACTGGAATACCCCTTTGAGTGGGCCGGCGTCTACCACCTGGAGCCGGGGCGCTATGAACTGGTATTGCAAGAAGGCCCCGACGATGACAAGATGGATGTCGCGCTCGTACCGCTGGTGACGGCGAGTCTGGAAGGCACGGAAAATCTGTGCGACGCCGAAAGCGCCTTTGCCACCCGCTCACGGGCGCACCGCTATGATGGCACAGCCATTCGCCCCAGCCTGCAACTACAGCGGCTACCCCTGACTGTTGACACCGGCAATGAAATGACCTTTACCATTACCATTGAGCGCGCCGGCTACTATGGCCTCTTCACCGAGCATCACCCCAGCGAGTTCGACCTGGCGCTCGACGGCCCCAGCCAGAGCATCTTGCCGTTGGCCGAGCGCGAATTTAAGCCGCCCCATGAGCATGACGACGAAGTGACCTCGGTGGGCATCAACCTGGCCGGCGACCTGGACAACAAGAAGCTGAACGCCTGGTTGGGCGACCTGTTGCGCACCCAGGGGCCGGACATCTACCGTATGAAAGGGGTTCTGAGTATTGCCGGCGACCCCAATCGCTTTGTCTTCCAGGGCGTGCACATGCTCTTTGATGGCCGCCCCGATCGTCCGTGGGGCAACCAGCCGCGCAAAAACGAATTGGTCTTTATCGGGCGCAACCTCGACCGCGCCGCCTTGACCGCAGGATTCCGCGCATGTCTAAAGTAAAGCTCTTGCGCAAACCGGCCCCTGCGAAGAATGCCACCGCCACCCTGCGCTCCTGTTGGCAGCGACCGCTCGATGACCACATCATTGCCCTGGCCTGGTCGCCGCCGGCTGGACAATGGTTGGCTGCGGCAACGGTGAGCGGGCCGATCTATCTCATCGACAGCGAAGGGGGCGAAGTTCACCGCCGCCTACCGGGGCATGGCTTTGGCACAATGGCGCTGGCCTGGCATCCCAATGGTTCAACCCTTGCCAGCGCCGGACAGGATGGCAAGGTGCGGCTTTGGGATGTGGTCAGCGGTGAACAGACAGGGGAACTGGCTGGCGGTGCGGCTTGGGTGGAACATGTGGCCTGGTTGCCGGCGCACGACAATCGCCGTGCGCCGCTGCTGGCCGCGGCCGCCGGACGCACACTGCGCATCTGGGACGAAAGCGGCGAATTGGTGCAAGAATATCCCAAGCACAGCAGCACCATCGCCCATATCCAATGGCACGCACCCCGCAACGAACTGGCGATCACTTCTTATGGCCTCCTCACTGTGCGCAACCCCGACCAGCCCGACGCGCTGCGTGAGTTGCCCTGGAAAGGCTCGTCGCTGGTGATCGCTTGGAGCCCCGACGGCAACTATATTGCCACCGGCGACCAGGATTCGACCGTCCACTTCTGGATCACGGCGACCGGTCACGACCTGCAAATGTGGGGCTACCCGACCAAAGTGCGCGAACTGGCTTGGGATCACACCAGCCGCTATCTCGCCACCGGCGGCAGCGACACGGTGATCATCTGGGATTGCGGCGGCAAAGGGCCGGAAGGCACCAAGCCCCACATGCTCAAGGGCCACGAAGACACCCTCTCGGTGTTGACTTACCAGCACAAGGGGCCGTTGCTGGCCTCTGGCGGCAATGATGGGCTGGTCATGCTCTGGTCGCCATTGCGGCAGAAGAAGGAGCTTTGTCATGTCGCCCGCCCCGCGCCGATTAGTCAACTGCTCTGGCTACCCGATGATGGACGTTTGGCCGCAGGGATGGCGAATGGAATGGTGGAACTCTTTATCGTGTGATGAGATTGGTCGCATCGCCGCGCTGCTGGTGGAGCATGGCAAGTGGCGCTACGATTCAATGAAACCATATTTGCAGACTTTTGTCTTACTACTTTCGCTCAGCCTGCTGGTCGCCTGTGTACCGGTGACTGCCCCTGGGGCGGACATGCCCAACCCAGCTTCCGAAAATTGTGTGGCGCAAGGCGGAACGTTGGAAATTCGCCAGGAAGCAGGCGGCGAGGTGGGTTATTGCCTCTTTACCGATGGCAGCCAATGCGAAGAGTGGGCGTTGATGCGGAAAGAGTACGCGCCGGGTCAAAACTTGACTACCTACACCAACCCCTTTGCCTATTGCACCGACATTGGCACAATCGACACGCCGGACGCCCGTTACACTGGCGAACAACCACCCCCGGCGGTGATCACCGGCATCCGCGCTGCGTTCAATGCGCCGGCTGACGCGCCCGCCGATTTTTACAAAGAGGGAACCTTCTGGCGCTGTGCCGACGGTCAGGTCAAAGCGTGCATTGTCGGCGCTAATCTGCCTTGTGAAGAAAAAGCCGATTTGAGCGAGACACCCAACGAGGGTACGGTCTCGTTCTGCAAAGACAACCCCAACGCCGATGTTGTGCCAGCAGCAGCGACCGGACGCGCCACTGTCTTCACCTGGCGCTGTGTCAACGGCGAACCAGAGAAGGGCGACCAGGTAGCCCAAGCCGACGCCTAGGGCTTCATCGCCGATTTCTGGTACGTGATCGACCCATCTACTACCACAACCGGCCCCTATATGCCGCTGCCGGCCGATGCGTGCGAAACGCTCAAAGCCGACGCCGAGCAGACCCTGGGCGTCACCTTTACGCTGGCCGAGGCGCCTTTCCTCGACTACATCAGTCAGGAAGGTGGCAATGGCTGCCAGTTGACGGCAAACGGCACAGGCGCCGACTTCAGCGACCCAACGGCAGTTGTCGATGCGCTGAAAGCGGCCTTCGTTGGCTGGGAGGAAGACATGCAATACGCCAGCGGCGGGCCGACCGGGGCCGGTATCGGCATGACGCGTGACGCTGGGCTGTTGCTCATTCTTGCGGAATGGACGCCCGATCCAGCCGCCAACTGCCCGACTGACCAACCGGTCTCCGCTTGTAAGCTGACGCCGGAGCAGCAGTTGTACACCGTGACGGTGCAAGCCGCCATGAAGTAATTCCCATCCCGTAGGGGGCGAAAGTAAGGTCGAGAGGATTGGCTGTGGCCAGGGTAAAGGATAGGCGTGAGTGTCGGGAAGATCTGTACCCTCCCCGACACTCCGCCTTGTTTACACTAGGCGACCTGAGTGTTGACCGGTAAGGCCGGCACAGGCTTATCGATCAACAGGCGATAAAGCTTGCGCGCCAGGTCGATGATGACGATCACCATCACGATAGCAAGGCTGAGCTTTACCAGGGTGGTGACGCTGGCGATGGTGGTGATCGTGTCGCTGGTGATGATGCGGGCCAGGACATAGAGGCCAAAGAAGGTGCCGCCGACATCCAGCCAGCGCGTCAAGCGGTTCCACCGGCCCTGCACCAGCACCAACAGTTTGAGCAGAATGTCCAGCGCCCAGGCCGCGGTCAGCCAGGGGACATGTTGGCGAAAGCCCGCGGACAGAATGCCATAGATGCGCGTGCTGTTCTCATCCAGGTTGATATAGCCAATCGAATCGTAGAAAAAATTCAACCCGCCGATCAGAAAAAGGCTGACAACAATGCCGGCGATCAAATCACCATGGTTGATCCGATCCGGGTCTTTGATGGGCGGCAGTTGATAGGGATCCCAACGTGCTGTGGACTGCGTCGTCTTTTTACTCGCTTCGCTTTTCCAAGAAGCGCTGTTCACCCGTTCGATCACCGCAAAGATGATGGTGACAATAGCCGCGTTCACCAACAGCGCTTGCCAAACCGAGCCAAAGAGGGCGGGGATCAGCCGTTGAAACGAGGCCGCTTCCTGCTGGGCAAGCGCAAAGATCACGCCCAGCATGTGGACGCCGATCACTATCGACAAGGTGACGGTGAGCACCTGCCGGTAGATCGGAAAGAGATCAGCGCCGATCAACACCTCAGCGGGGCGGTAGCGGGCAGCCATTGCTTTGGGCGGGCCAAATTCGCGCAAGACCGCAGCGGTCAGTTCAGTTGTGGCAAGCTGGGGTTGCTCGCCGCGGTGGGCGGCGCGTTCCTCAATGGCATCCTCAATCAGCGAACGCAACTCCTTTTCAATATCAGCGCGTGATTGCTTCGGCAGGTTCTCGCCCACTTCATGAAGATAACGGTTGATCAGCTCGTCGCTGGTGACCGTTGCGTTTTGCTTGTTTTCTGTGTTCATTAGCTTTCTCCAATGCTCCGTCATAAGCCGGCAGCAGAACAAGGTTACCCCAAAAGGTTGTTCAAAACCGCGGCCAGTGTGCGCCATTCCTCGGTTAAATTCGCCAGAATGCGCTTCCCTTCTTCACTCATCCGGTAATAGCGGCGTGGACGAACATCATCCACCACTTTCCAGTCGCTGACGAGGAGTTGTTGATCCTCAAGGCGCCGCAACAGCGGGTAGAGTGTGCCTTCGTTGATTTCAAGACCTTTGGCGTTGAGCGACTGCTTTAGCGAGTAGCCATACTGCTCTTCATGCAGTTGGCTCAAGACAGCCAGCAGCAGAATGCCGCGTCGCAACTCCAAAACGATCTTGTCTTGCGTAGCTTCCTGTGTGTCATCGTGTACCATGTATTGCATTATACTGTATATTACACAGTATGTCAAGCGCCAATTTTGCAAAAAAACAGAATTATTGCGCCCAACTATTTGACCGACGAGCGCGACCTGGCGGCGTTGGTCGCGGGTGTCAAACTGGCGCGGCAGATTGCCGCTGCACTGGCCTTGCAACCATTCTGCGGACCAGAGGTCTTGCCCGGCAGTAAAGCTGTCAACGATCATGTCAACGATTGTCAATGCCAACACCAACGCGCCGACCATCATGATTGCCGAAAAAGCGGCGGATCTGATCAAAGCAGCGCGTGAGTAGTCGCAGGTGAAAAGCGTGGATTGCCACCGAAGCCATACTTACTATTGCGTTGGTCGTCACGCTGTATTTGGCGGGGTGCAGAACATTGGTATAATTTATTCCTATGTTGACAATGGCGTGTCCTAACAAGAGCAGACGTAAGCAATTTCTGCGCATCCTGCGTTTCTTTTATGCCGGCTTGTTTGCGTTAGTCTTACCGATGATCTGCTGGGGCGCACAAGAAACGCCCGGTCATCCTCATGCACGCGCACACTTTGTTTTTGTCGACCCCATATTAACCGAAGAGGCGGCTGACAGCACAGAAGCGGACGCCAAGCCGAGACGCAGCGCCATTGGACATCACGAACACTACGGGCAAACTCATGCCGCCACGCAAAGGACCAAACCCCAATCACAACCGGTGGGGCGTTCAACGCCATCCATGTCAGGCGTTATTTTGTTACTCCTGGTAGGTACAGCGACGACACTTTTGCCTTGCCAAAGCAAAAGGCCGGATTTCTGCCGTTGGTTTGCCCAGCTAGACGAGCGACCTTTTGTCGCCGTAATTCCCACGCCGCCGCCCCGCTAATGTCGCCTTCTTTTTGATAAGCCAATTCGCTTCGCTTTTTGTAGATTGTCATCACAAACCCGGTTTCTGACGGAAGACTGGTTTGTAACGCCGCAGCGTTACAGTCTACAGAATTTCCTGCGCTGATCACCGTCAGAACTTGCGCGCCGTAGTTGGCGCTGTTTGGTCAGCACACTGGCTTATCACCTTTCCACCATCAACAATCGATCAATTGCACTCGGCTGCACGCCAGGCACCTACGCGCCTGCCAGACCGATCAGGGGTAGGGATAGTGCAGGTATCAGGGTCTATCCCACGGCACAACGCTGTGCTGTGGAAGCGTGCCCAGGCACGCCTTGCTGTTGCGCCTGTTGCTTGCTCTTGCTCCAAGTTGGCGAGTGTACTGGCGGTTGCCTTTGTATCGGCATGCCGACCAGACGTGCCGCGCCAGAGTGACAGCTTTGATGTACGATTACATGTATCACATTATCAACAAGCAAGCTTGGACCGTGACAACGGTCACGATTCGAGGAGGTTTTGACTATGAAACACTATACCCTTTTGCTCATCTTGGTGACAACCATTTTGTTCACTGCCTGTATTCAACCAGCGACAGCGCCGGTTGCGACGACCGCTAGCGGCTTGCAAATCATCGATCCATGGGCGCGCCAGGCGCAAATGCGCAATGAAAATGCTATGTCGGGCGCGGCCATGACCAATACAGTAGGGATGAGCAACACAACCGCCATGACTGCTTCCGCCGCCATGAGCAGCACCACCCCGATGACCGGAACGATGGGGATGGGCATGGGTGGCGCAATGGGGGCGATGTACATGACCATTCGCAACACCACCGGCACGCCGGATCGGCTGATCAAGGCGCAAAGTGATGTTGCCAAGGTGGTCGAACTACACAATGTCGCTATGAAAGATGGCGTCATGAGCATGTACCCGGTCGAAACGATTGAGATTCCAGCCAACGGGGAAGCAGTACTCAAGCCGGGTAGCTTTCATGTCATGTTGATTGGTCTCAATCGCGATCTGGTAGTTGGCGAAAGCATGACCGTCACCTTGACCTTTGAACAGGCGGGGGATGTCACCTTGCAAGCGCCCATCCGCGAACGCTAATTCTATTGTGCCGTAAACCGCTTGGTAGGGGCGCGCCCTACCAAGCGGTGGTGTTTAGTCTGAGGTAAAGCCTTATGAAACAAACTTGGTTGAAGTGGGTGGGTCCGGTAATTGTCTTGCTGGTGGTGGCATTTGTAGCCACCAAGGGTGGTGTTAAACAACCTGGTACAGCCTTTTACTCGCGATTCCGCGAGAGTTGAAACCCTATATAACAGCTTAAACATCGCGAACTGCGGGTTGTGCTTTATTTAATTGTTTGTTTATTTATGATGACGAAAAGTTACTCAAGCCGTTATTTTCATTTTTGTAATCTAACTGCAAGTCAAATTGTTTAGAAAAACCCGCCTAAAGACACAAGAACAGATGTGATAAAATGATGAAGACGCCTTTGCGGTTTGCGGATTTGCTGACGCAATAAACTATCACACAGCCGCAGTAGCCCTTGGGCTTGAGTTGATCAGTCACAACAAACGGGGGCCTTTACCCGGCGCAGTGTGGAATGCTGGATGCGCGACACCGGGCCGGTCTTTGTGGTCAATGCCAACGGGGAAAAGGCCGGAATCGATTTTAACTTTAACGGCTGGGGCGAAAAACAGGCCTATAGTCGCGATGGCAAGGTGGCTGGTTTTGTTAACCGGCGCGCGGCGGTTCCTACCATCCATACCGAACTGGTGTTAGAAGGCGGCGGCATCGAGGTGGATGGGCATGGCACCGCCATGATGACCGAAAGCTGCATCCTCAATGATAACCGCAACCCCGATCTGAGCAAGGCGGCTTGTGAAGCTGAATTGAAACGGCTGTTGGGGCTACAGCAGATTATCTGGCTACCTGGCATCAAAGACAAAGACATCACCGACGGCCACACCGACTTTTACGCCCGCTTTGCCCGGCCCGGCGTGGTCGTGGCGGGCTATGATCCCGACCCGGCGTCCTTTGACCATGCCGTCACCAAGAAACATCTTCAGCTTCTCAAGGCGGCCAAAGATGCGCAAGGGCGGAGCCTGGAGGTTGTTGTGTTGGAAGGACCGCAAACGATTCGCAAAACGTATGAAAATGAATCGTTTGCCGCCGGTTACATCAATTTCTACGTCTGCAATGGTGCGGTCATCGCCCCTGAATTTGGCGACGCGCACGCTGACAAGGCGACGAAGAGCACGTTACAAAGCTTGTTCCCTGGTCGCGACGTGGTGCAGTTAAACATCGATGGCATTGCCGCCGGCGGTGGCGGCATCCATTGCACCACCCAACAGGAGCCGCAAACGGCGTAAAGCAGAGAGAAAAGGTTGTTCACGAATCACTGACAGCGGCTAGGATTGTGCGCCAACAGCAACGCCATGCTCAAAGGCGCGCCAGAGCGTTGCATAGCGGCCATTGCCGGCTAACAAATCCCGATGTTTGCCCATTTCGGCCACGCGATCATGATCGATGACAATGATGCGGTCGGCACGGGCGGCGGTGCTGAGGCGATGGGCAATGACCAACGTGGTGCGCCCCTGCGCCAACGCTTCCAACGAGCGCTGAATTGCCATTTCGGTTTCGGTGTCAAGCGAAGAGGTGGCCTCATCCAGGATCAGAATCGGCGGGTTCTTGAGAAACATGCGCGCTATCGAAACGCGTTGCTTCTGGCCGCCCGACAGTTTGACGCCCCGTTCGCCGATAATCGTATTCATGCCATCCGGCAGACTGCGGATAAACTCTTCCAGTTGGGCCAGGCGCGCCGCCGCCCATAGCTCCGCCTCGCTGGCACCCAACTTGCCATAGGCGATATTTTCGCCAATGGTGCCGGCAAAGAGAAAGACATCCTGCTGGACAATGCCGATTTGGCGGCGGAGGGAGGCCAGCGTCATCTGGCGAATGTCGATGCCGTCGATGGTGATGCTGCCGCTTTCCAGTTCATAGAAGCGGGGCAGGAGACTACAGAGCGTCGTCTTCCCCGCGCCGGAGGGGCCGACAAAGGCGACCGTCTCCCCCGGTGTGATGGAGAGGCTGATATTCTGCACAATTTTGCGGTGTTGATCGTAGCCAAAGGTGACATTGTGGTAGCGGATGTCGCCTTTCAGTTCTTTGACTGCAATGGCGTCGGGCGCATCGACAATATCCGGCGCCGTCGCCAGCAACTCTTGATAGCGCTTGAAGCCGGCAATGCCGTTGGGGTAGCTTTCGATCACGCTGTTGATCTTCTCAACCGGGCGGAAGAAGAGGTTAGTCAGCAGCAGAAAAGCGATAAATTCGCCGTAAGTCAACTCGCCCTCAATCACATACCAGGTGCCGCAAACCATGACAAAAAGGGCAATAAAGCGCATCAACATATAGCTGAGCGAGAGGCTCTTGGCCATAATGTTGTAGGCGGTCAGTTTGGTGGCGCGGTAGTTTTGGTTGTCAACACTAAAAAGCTTCGATTGGTGCGCCTCATTGGCAAAGGCTTGCACCACCCGAATCCCGCCAACGGTATCTTCCACCCGTGCATTGAACTGCCCCAGGTTGTCAAACATTTCTGAGTAGGTGTTGGTCATCTTCTGGTTAAAGTAAACCGCCACCCACCCTACTGCCGGCACAACCAGGAAGGTCAACAGGGTCAACTCCCAGTTGATCCACGCCATGAGGCCAAAAGCGCCCACCAGCGTCATGATCGCGATAAAGACATCCTCCGGGCCATGATGGGCCACCTCGCCGATCATGTGCAGATCGCTGGTGACGCGGGCGATCAGGTGACCGGTCTTGTTGTTGTCAAAAAAGCGAAAGGAGAGCTTCTGGATATGATCAAAGAGCTTGCGCCGCATATCCGTCTCGATATTGATACCGAGCATGTGACCCCAGTAGGTGACGACATATTGCAGTGTTGTATTCAACGCATAGATCGCCAACAACCCAGCAGCCGCCAGCAGAATCATCGGCCAGTTTTTGCTGGGCAACAGTTGATCGACAAATTGATTGACCGCCAGCGGAAAGCCCAATTCCAGCAGGCCAACCACAACGGCGCACGTAAAATCCAGATAGAACAACCCCATATAGGGGCGGTAATAAGCGAAGAATTGCCGAATCATGGTGCGTGTCAAATCCATTTCTGTCGGTGAACGATGATAGTTTGTGGTATGATTATAGCATAGTTGATTGATGCTTACCGAGCGTGGTGTGAATAAAATCCATTCCAACCCTGTCCTGTATGCTTGATTCTACAGCACAGTTGTGCTAGAATAGATGTAGAAAGGACAAGCAACCGAAACGAAGCTTGAGGACGGCATGGCGAGCAAGGAAAAAGATGAAGAAGAGAAGACCGAGTGGCATCGGCTGATCGGCATGATCTTGTATGCAGTCTTTATCCGGCTGCGCTACATGACCGAGGTCGAGGTTGATCTGGCGAAGCAAAGACAATTGGTGGACATCACGGTGGTCTACAAGCAGGATCTGCCGCCGCCCGCCCAGCCGCTCGATCCGATTTTCTGGCAAGTTTTTGGTACGCTGAACGAGTACAACCTGATCACCTTCAAATCGTACAGCGAATCATTTACGGCTCAGGCGCTGGAAGAGTTCTATGGACATCTGACCAACTTCTGCAAGATCAAAGAAATAGGGCGGGAACAGGTCAACCTGTACGCCATTGTCCATCACTTTCCCCGTGACCTGCTGGCCCCCTTTAATGCCGCCAAGATGGTCACCAAAGTCGGCGATGGCGAGGCTTATGACCTCAAACCGGGGATTCTCCAGCCGGTGCGGATCATTCTCTGCCAGCAGACCGACAACCCGGTGCTGGGTCTCTTTTCTGGCAAACCGGAGAAGGTCTTTGCCAGTTACGACTATTTGCGGCAACATAGTGATTTACTCAACGAAGTCAGTGTTTACTTTCAGAAGATTGCTGAGTATTACGGCAAGGAGATGGTGAACATGTACACCCAAAAAGATTTCTGGCGCGATTACCCACCCACAGAGCAACCTTTCGCTTTCCCCTGGGAAGAGGAATATCACAAAGAAGTGCTATCCAAAGCCGTCGCGGAGGCAGCACGCGCCGGTCGTGAAGAAGGTCGTGAAGAAGGTCGTGAAGAAGGTCGTGAAGAAGGTCGTGAAGAAGGTCGTGAAGAAGGTCGTGAAGAAGGTCGTGAAGAAGGACGTGAAGAAGGTCGTGAAGAAGAACGCAAAGCGAAGAAGGTCGTGAAGAAGAACGCAAAGCCACTGCACGCACTATGCGCGATCTGGGCCTGGATTATGAAATAATCACCAAAGTGACCGGTTTAACAGCGGTTGAAATTGCCGCCCTATAGAGCCAAGTGCGAACTTTGCGCGCACGTATCGGTAGTCAAGCAGACCAACCATCCATCACACAAGTAGGAAAGTGATTCGTATGCAGGAATACGCCGGCAAAATCGCCGCTCAACTAACCATTCGTTCCCCCCAGGTGGCGGCGACCATTGAATTGCTCGACGGGGGCAATACCATTCCCTTTATCGCTCGCTATCGCAAAGAGGTGACGGGTGGCTTGGATGAGGAGCAATTGCGCGCCATCCAGAGTCAGTTAGAGGCGCTGCGTAAATTGGATGAACGGCGGGAGAGTATTCTCGCCTCGATTGAAGAACAAGGCAAACTCACCCCCGAGTTACGCACCCAACTGCTCGCCGCCGATACGCTGACCGCGCTAGAGGATCTCTACCAGCCCTACAAACCCAAGCGCCGCACCCGCGCCATGATCGCTCGTGAAAAGGGCTTACAACCCTTGGCCGACCAAATTCTGGCCCAACTGCGCAGTCGGGAAAGCGCCGAAAGTTTGGCGGCGGCCTTCCTCAACGAACAGGTTGCCAACAGCGAAGAAGCGTTGGCCGGCGCCCGCGATATTGTGGCCGAAACCATTAGCGATCACCCCGAAGTGCGCCGGGTGACACGCGAAAAGGCGCTCAAATTTGCCAACGCCAGCGCCGGCAAGATCGAAGACGCCGTTGATGAGAAGCAGGTTTACGCCCTCTACTATGACTTTCAACTGCGCCTTGACAAATTACGCCCGCACCAGATCCTGGCCCTCAACCGTGGCGAAGAGCAGAAGGTTCTGCGTGTGGCCATTGATATTCCTGAACGCGATTGGCGCAATGCGATCAACAATGTTTTCCGGCCTCATCCGCTCTCACCGCTGGCCGGTCAACTGGAAGAGGCGATTGATGACGCCGCCAAGCGCTTGCTCCTGCCGGCCATTGAGCGCGATGTACGCAGCACGCTAACCGAAATGGCCGAAATGCACGCCATTCAGGTCTTTGGCGCCAACTTGCGCGGCTTGCTCACCCAGCCGCCGCTGGCCGGTCAGACTGTGCTGGCGCTTGATCCTGGATACCGCACCGGCTGCAAGGTGGCAGTGGTCGATCCATCGGGCAAGCTGCTCGACACCGATACTATTTATCCTCACCCGCCGCAGAACCAGAAAGCGGCCAGTCTGCGCACGCTCAAAGAGTTGGTGCAACAGCATAATGTCACGCTTATCACCATCGGCAACGGTACAGCCTCGCGTGAAACGGAGCAACTGGCCGCCGAATTGATCACCAATGTTCTCAAAGGCCAGTCGGTTCATTACCTGATGGTTAATGAAGCGGGAGCCAGCGTCTACAGCGCTAGTCCCCTGGCCAAGAGCGAGTTGCCAGGGCTGGATGTGAGTTTGCGTAGCGCGGTTTCGATTGGTCGCCGCGTGCAAGATCCGCTGGCCGAACTGGTCAAGATCGACCCCAAATCCATCGGCGTGGGTATGTACCAACATGATGTCAACCAGAAAGCGCTGGCCCAAGCGCTCGACGGCGTGGTGGAAAGCGTGGTCAACCGGGTGGGCGTTGATCTCAACACGGCGTCGCCGGCGCTGCTCACCTACGTGGCCGGCATTGGCCCCAAACTGGCCGAACGGATTGTCGCCTATCGCGACGAGAATGGCCCCTTCCCCACGCGCAAAGCAGTCATGAAAGTGAGCGGTTTAGGCCCCAAAGCCTTTGAACAGGCCGCCGGTTTCCTACGGGTACGCGGTGGTGATGAACCGCTCGACGCCAGCGCCATCCACCCCGAAAGCTATGCCGTGGCCTATAAGGTTCTCAAACAAGTCAAATTAGAGCCGACGGCCCCTATTCAAGAGCGCGAAACCAAACTGACCGCCTTACAAAAAGCCCAACCCCTGGCACAACTGGCTGCGACGTTGGGTACGGGTGAACCGACCCTGGCCGATATTTTCGAGCAGTTGGTGCGCCCCGGTCGCGACCCACGTGAAGATCTGCCGGCGCCGGTGCTACGTAGCGATGTGCTGTCAATGGACGATCTCTATCCGGGTTTGCAACTGGCCGGCACCGTGCGCAACGTCATCGACTTTGGCGCGTTTGTTGACATCGGCGTCAAGCAGGATGGGTTGCTCCATCGCAGTCAGATCCCGCGCGGTCAACAACTCACGGTTGGCGAAGTGATCACCGTCGAAATCCAAAAAGTTGAGAAGGAACGCGGTCGCATCAGCCTGGGCTGGCCGGGGAAAACAGCAGTGGTTGATTGGGGCGTGGCTGGTTGACAAACAGACAGGAAGATGGGAAGGCAAGAAGACAAGAAGACAAGAACGTATGAACGTTGTTTTACTTTCCACCTATGAATTAGGCAGGCAGCCCTTTGGCCTGGCTTCGCCAGCAGCGTGGTTGCGACAGGCTGGAGCACAGGTTACTTGCTGCGACCTGGCGATCAACGCGCTGGAAGCCGAGGTGATCCATGACGCCGATCTGGTAGCCTTTTACCTGCCAATGCACACGGCGACCCGCATTGCCGCACCCCTGATCGAACGGGTGCGACGGTGGAATCCACGCGCCCATCTCTGCTGTTACGGCCTCTATGCGCCGCTTAATGAAGCCTTCTTACGCAAGCTTGGCGTCCAGACAATTTTGGGCGGCGAGTTCGAGACGGGGTTGGTCACACTGGCAAAGCAGTTACAAGCGGCGGAGACAACAGTTATCGATCGAAAGCCGACGATTAACCTGCGGCGGCAACAATTTCAAATTCCCGACCGGCATGATTTACCCGCCCTGCAACGGTACGCGTTTCTCGATCTGGGCGATGGCGCACAGCGCACCGTCGGCTACACGGAGGCGACGCGTGGGTGCAAACATCGCTGTCGCCACTGCCCGATTGTGCCGGTCTATGATGGGCAATTTCGCATTATCCAACGCGAGGTGGTGTTGGCCGACATTCGCAATCAGGTGGCGGCGGGCGCGCAGCATATTACCTTTGGCGATCCCGACTTTTTCAACGGCCCCGGTCATGCCTTGCCAATCGTCCAGGCGCTGCACGCTGAATTTCCTGATTTGACTTATGACGTGACAATTAAGGTGGAACATCTGTTGCAACAGGCAGAGGCATTGCCGATTCTGCGGGACACGGGCTGTCTTTTTGTCACTAGTGCCGTGGAAGCAGTGGACGACCAAATTTTGCGGCTGCTGGACAAAGGCCACACACGCGCTGACTTTATTGCCGCCGCGCAATGCTGTCAACAGATTGGATTGACATTGAACCCGACCTTTGTCGCGTTTAATCCCTGGATTACCATCACCGGTTACGGCGATTTGTTAGCCGTCATCAGCGAATTGGGGCTGGTGGAGCATGTGCCGCCGATTCAGTATGCGATTCGCCTGCTGATCACCGCTTCTTCGCGGCTGTTGGAACTGCCCAGCATCCAGGCGTTGATCCATCCTTTTGACGAAGCTGCCCTGGTCTACCCGTGGCAGCACCCGGATCCACGCGTCGATCAATTGCAACAGGATGTGATCGCCCTTGTCCATCGGGCAGAAAAAGCAGGGCAAAGCCGGAGCGCCATCTTCGCCAACATCTGGCAACTGGCGCAGGAAGCGCAAAGCGCCAGCGGCGGTCTACGCTTGACCGAGCCACCCACGCACCATCAACGCCATAGCGCCTACGCCCCGCGCCTGAGCGAGCCGTGGTATTGCTGAGCAGAGCCAACCGAGGAGCAGTTGGCTCCTGAATTAAGCAAAGTCTAACAGTCGTATGGTCGCATAGTCGCGTGGTCATTTGTCGCATAGTCTGGCGTCTATACTAAGGCGCTTGCAACCAATAAAAACCCCGTAGGGGCGTACCCTTGCGGTCGCCCTAGTCTGGGGCGACCGCAAGGGTCGGTTGCTTTCTAAGCGCCTACGGGGGATTCATTTTTTTGGAATAGCCTAACTAAACGGCAAAGGCAGACTACGTGACTAAATGACTATGCGACTATGCGACCAAACGACCACGCGACTAATTTGTTTGAAGAAGAAGCGCTAATCGGCGGCCTAAAACAGAGTCCTGGTGGCGCCGACAGAGGGCAATGACTGTCTGAAGATCAATCAATTCACCAATATTTTCTGCGTAATGATCAATAGCCTGGTTTACTTCGTGGAGATAGAGACGGGCGGAACGTTCGTGACAGCGGAGGGTGCGGGCGATTTGACCAACGGTAAAGCCTTGCTTCATTTCTTTAGCTCCTTCAAATCCAATAGATGCACAAGTGGCTGTTGGGGGAGAAATAAACCGGGGCCGGTGACATCGGTTGATAGAAAGTACCATGGGAAATAAACCTGCGCGCAGTCCGTTCCTAGAACGTTGGCCGCGCTCAGTTCGTTCCCAATGGTATCAAGCTGCAATTGATACCGGTGAGGCAATTCAATTCGGCTGGTTGAGGCTAAAGCCAGCATAACAAAGAGTGGGTGCGTAGACAACGGATGAATGTCGTAATTACAGGAGCCACCGACGGCATTGGCCTTGCGTTGGCCCAGCATTATCAACAGCAGGGCGCACGCCTGGTCCTCATCGGGCGCCGACCGGTCGAGACACTGGACAGCACCTTCTTCACGCCCGACCGCTACTGTCAGGCGGATTTAGCGACCCCAAACAGTATAAAACAGATCTTGTTTTGGCTACACGAAAATAAAATTGATGGTCTAGAGCTGGTGATTCACAATGCCGCAGTTGGCTATGTTGGCGCTGTGGAAACGCAGGGCGAAGAGAGCATCCGTCAACTGGTGAATGTCAACTTGCGCGCGCCCATTGCGCTGACCCACGCCCTCTACCCGCTGGTGGAACGGGTCGCTGGGAAATTTGTCTTTGTCAGTTCAGTTGTCGCCGGCCTGCCTGGCCCTGACTATGCTGTCTACACGGCGACCAAAGCCGCGCTCGATAGCTTTGTCCGCAACTGGCAGATCGAACTGCGCGCTGACCGTAGTCCAGTGCAGGCCCAAGTGATTCGCCCCGGCGCCACCCGCACCCAAATGCACGCCAAAAGTGGCGCCGACCTGCAACGGTTAGGGTGGGAACGCTTTCCTACCTCAGCCGCAGTCGCACAACAACTTGTGCGCGCCGCCACATCGCGCCGCCGCGCAACGACGCTAGGCGTACGCAATGGCTTGCTCTACACCGCCGGTCACCGCTTGCCGGCCCTCATGGATCGGTTGGTCGCGCTCCGTCAGCACCCCAGCACCCCAGCACCCCAGCACCTGGTTTCGCGCAACACTGACGCGCCCTTGCATTGCGTCATCACCGGCGCAGCGGATGGCATTGGCCGCGCCCTGGCGCAACAATTCACCAGCAGTGGCGCTACTGTTACCGGCATTGATGTCGATGTCGATCGCGCAACCCAAACCCAGGCCGACTTGATTAATGCCGGCGGACGCATTCGCTTTCTGGTGGCAGATCTGACGGCGCTGCCCAAAATGAATAACATTTTGGAGCGATTGACCACACGACCAGCGATTGACATCTTCATTCACAATGCCGGTATTAGTGCCGTCGGCCCCTTTGTTGCCAGTGACATTGAGCGCCAGTGCAAGGTCATCGATTTGAATCTGACGGCGCCCCTCCTGCTTACCGCCGGATTGCTGCAACGCGGGCTGCTGACGCCGCACAGTTCGTTGGCGTTTGTTTCTTCGCTCTCCCACTTTGTCAGCTATCCTGGCGCAACGGTCTATGCAGCGACTAAAGATGGGTTGGCTTCTTATGCCCGCAGTCTGGCAGTTGCGTTGGCGCCACAGGGCAAGCATGTGTTAACCATTTACCCTGGCCCGACGCGCACGGCCCATGCTCGGCGCTACAGCCCGGACAATCGGCGCGAAGCGCGCCGGATGGCGCCGGAAGTATTGGCCCAGCAAATCGCAAAAGCATTGCATCAACGGCAACGGCGCTTGATCCCTGGCTTTACCCATCGTGCGACGGCGTTGGCCGGTCAACTTTGGCCACGCCTTACCGAAGAAATTATGCGACGAACGCTTTATGAGCAGTTACGCTAGGAGTTTTACGAATTTTCCAAAAGGCGCGAAGGATTAGCGCGGAAATTGCGATTAATAGTATAGACAGAAACGCTACTCCTTGTTTCTGTGGCAGCATCTCAGTGTTACCTCTTACACTTTCCTCCTTGCACGGCAAAGGGCCTGGTGTTTACGCACCGGGCCCTTTGCGTTTGGGGGAATGTGTTATAATGGGAAGCCGTTCAGCGAATCAGTAGGCTTGGAAGGAGTCAAAGATGCAACTATTAATTCTTGGCGGCACGGTCTTTGTCGGGCGCCATTTGGTGGAGGTAGCGTTGGCGCGTGGGCATACGGTCACGCTCTTTAACCGCGGGCAACACAACCCGGAACTCTTTCCAACGGTCGAAAAGTTACGCGGCGACCGTGGGGTTGATCTGAGCGCATTGGCCGGCCGTCGGTGGGACGCCGTGATCGACACCTGCGGTTACATCCCGCGCGCCGTGAAAATGGCAACCGATCAATTGGCAACCCAGGTGGATCACTACACCTTTATTTCGACGATCTCTGTCTATCCTGATTATTCACAGTCAGGTTTGGACGAAACAGCCGCGGTTGGTGCGCTGGCAGACCCAACCGTCGAAGAAGTGACTGGGGAAACCTATGGCCCCCTCAAAGCGCTTTGCGAGGCGGCGGCAGAAGCGGCGATGCCGGGACGGGTCTTAACGATCCGGCCAGGGTTGATTGTCGGCCCCAATGACCCAACCGACCGCTTTACCTACTGGCCGGTGCGGGTGACGCGCGGTGGTGAAGTTCTGGCGCCGGGTGAGCCAACCCAGCAAGTCCAATTTATTGATGTACGCGACCTGGCCGAGTGGGCAATCAATATGGTGGAAAATAAGCAGACCGGCATCTACAACGCTACCGGCCCGGCACACCCCTTAACCATGCAGCATTTTCTAAGTGAGTGTCAGCAAGTAGCGGCTAACGATGCGCAATTGACTTGGGTCAACGAAGCCTTTTTGGTCGAAAAGCAAGTGGGCGCTTTTGTTGAATTACCCTTATGGGTGCCGGCGGAAGCAGCCGGGCTGGAGCAGATCAATTGTCAGAAGGCAATCCAAGCCGGACTACAATTCCGTCCTTTGGCAACAACCGTTCGTGACACCATCGATTGGCATAAGAGTCGTAGCGAACCCCATCAATGGCGAGCTGGCTTGACGCCTGAACGCGAAGCTGAATTACTCCACCTGTGGCGAGAACCATCGTAGATGCGGTTTGCGACCGCACAAGCTTTGTGAGTTCGTGCGGTTGCAAACCGCATCTACGATGGTTGGTGTAATAAGAAAATAGCTTTAAAAACGGCGAAGCCGGTTCCTGTATCAACAAGAACCGGCCCCACACAGAGAGGAAAAGGAGAAAACCAACTTAACCCCACAACCCTATCCCGTCCTTATTGTAGCACGGGTTGGCGACGGTTTCCATACGCAATAGTACGTAGATTTTTCATCATGATTACGTATAACTAAGCAAACAGATGAGACAAAGTAAGCAGTTAACGAATTGAACATTATGTTTACATTACCAACCGCCGCAACAATCACAGCGGTCACACAGGATAATTACCGCACTAAGACATTTACGCTAGCTGTAACCTTGCCGGCCACGCCTGGGCAATTTGTCATGGTCTGGCTTCCCCGCTTTGATGAGAAGCCCTTTTCCTTGGTCAACGCCAACCCGGTCACCTTAATGGTTACGGCCGTTGGCCCATTTAGCCGCTTGCTCCATGAAAAGCAACCGGGCGATAAAGTGTGGCTGCGCGGCCCCTTTGGGCAGGGATACAGGACAACAGGAGGGCAACGCCTGGCGCTTGTCGGCGGTGGCTATGGCGTCGCGCCGCTCTATTGGCTGGCGCGCAGCCAAATCGAACAGGCGGCGACCATCGATGTCATTATCGGCGCCCGCACCGCCGCCGATCTACTTTATACCGATCGTTTCCAAACGTTAACGCAATCAAAAATCGCAGTCCACCAGACAACGGAAGATGGCTCTGCTGGTCAGCAGGGGCGGGTTACGGACGTTCTTCAACCGCTCCTGGCAGCGGGCAAGCTTGATGGCATCTATGCGTGCGGGCCACATGGGATGTTAACCGCATTGGAGCGGCTCGGCCAACAGTACAAGGTGCCAGGGCAGTTGAGTTGGGAAGCGTATATGCGCTGTGGCATTGGCATCTGCGGTTCCTGCGAACATGAGGGGAGAGTTCTCTGTCTGGACGGACCAGTCTTGCCGACGGCGGCATAAATTTTTGCAACTTTCTCCCAGATCGATTATTGTGTAGCGCTGGCAATCGGCCAGTTTTTTCGCTTGCGCATTGGTCTAACGGACAAAGGGCGGTTATAGAATGTAAACGCTGAGCCGTGTTGACAGCTAGTGCGCCTTTACAAAGGTGGCTTATGGAAATGATGCAAACCGTTGTTGATCTCTTTCTGCATTTGGATGAACAGTTGACCACTGTCATCCAATCCTATGGCGTGTGGACCTATGCACTCTTGTTTCTGATTATCTTCTTGGAGACCGGCGTTGTCGTCACCCCCTTTCTGCCGGGCGATTCGTTGCTCTTTGCCGCCGGGGCGTTGGCGGCGCTTGACCACTCGCCGCTCAATATTCTGCTCCTTTTTCTCCTGCTCTTGATTGCTGCCATTCTTGGCGATACCATCAATTATTGGATTGGCAATCTCATCGGCCCGCGCGTTTTTCAGCAAAACTATCGCTTGCTCAAGCGTGAATACCTAGAACAGACCCAGCGCTTCTATGCGAAACATGGCGGCAAGACCGTGGTGCTGGCCCGCTTCGTGCCGATTGTCCGCACTTTTGCTCCCTTTGTCGCAGGTGTGGGGACAATGCACTATGGGCACTTTATTCTGTACAACCTGATTGGCGGCTTGCTTTGGACAGTCATCTTTACCTTTAGCGGCTACTTCTTTGGGAATATTTCCTTTGTTAAGCAAAACTTTGAATTTGTGGTTGTCGCCATTATCCTCATCTCCCTTGTCCCGATGTTTGTAGAGTATTTTCGCAGGCGCCGGCAAGCAAGCCACCACCGACCACTTCCCTGAAACTTATGTAAGAATCGCAACAATCCCAACAGAAGATGGGCGTAAGTTATAGTAAGCTGCACAAGCGTATTGGCAATAGTAAATTGATACAACATACACAAAACATTTAAAGGAAAACCGATGGAAGTAACAAGCAGCCAGCCGATGGTCGTAACGGCAAAAGAGCGTTCATTCAGTGACTATGTCGGCATTCTCCTGCGCGGCTTTGCCATGGGCAGCGCCGATGTCGTACCGGGGGTCTCCGGTGGCACCATTGCCTTCATTACCGGCATTTACGAAGAGTTGATCAACAGCATTCGCATGGTCGGACAGCCGGCCTTTTTCCGGGCCGCGTTGCGTCTGAAGGTGGCCGAAGCGTTGCGCTTAATCAATTTTCCCTTTTTGCTCACCCTGCTGGCCGGGATCGGCGCCGCCATTGTCACCCTGGCGCCGGGGATTGAGTGGCTGATGGCGCATCAGCCCGTTTTGTTGTGGAGCTTTTTTCTGGGGTTGGTGGTGGCCTCGGTGGTAACGGTCAGCCGTAAGATTCCCCGCTGGACGCCGGCCTTGTGGTTGGCCTTACTGGTTGGGACGGTGGGCGCCTACTGGCTGGTTGGGCTTGTGCCCACACAGACGCCGGAGACCTGGTGGTTCTTGATCTTTAGCGGCGCGTTGGCGATCTGCGCCATGATCCTACCCGGCATTTCGGGGTCATTCATTTTGGTGCTACTCAGCAAATATCAATACTTTATCAACGCTGTCAACGAACGCGATCTGGTCAGCATTGCATTGGCCGGCATCGGCGCCGTGGTGGGGCTGGTCAGCTTCTCCCAAATTTTGAGCTGGCTCTTCAAACGCTACCATGACCTGACCGTGGCTGTACTTACCGGCTTTATGTTGGGCAGCCTGCGCAAAGTCTGGCCGTGGAAAGAAGTCCTCGCCACCATCACCGACCGTCACGGCGAATTGATTCCGATCGTTGAACGCAATATCCTTCCGCCCTTCACCGTCAACGGCGCTTTCAACCTGGAAATTGTCTATGCGCTCCTGTTGGCCATTGTCGGCTTTGCCCTTGTTATGATCCTGGAGCAGTGGGCCAATCAGGCGGAAGGCACAAAGGTGTAGCGGGATGAGAGAGGTGTAGCGGGATGAGAGATTGAGAGATTGAGCCGATGAATCTCTGTATCTCTCAATCTCTCAATCTCTACCGTTACACCCTTACTCCCCAATCACAACCGGCCCCCACGTCCGTCCACTATCGAGTGAACGGTAGAGGGCGTAGGTCAACTTGCCGTTTTCAACCTTGGTGAAGTTGGCGTAGATCGAGATCTGATCCTCTTGTGAACTCCACCCGGAAGAGAGCAATTCCAGATTAATGCCGGGCGCCGTGCGATAGATGGCATTCCACTGCACGTTGGCAATATTGAGCGCGTCGGGGTTGTTGCTATACCAGAGCGTGGCGCCATCGGCGTCTCTGGTGGTGACAAAGAGGTTGCCCGTGCCGCCGTCAATGGTCATCCCCGTGTTGATCGGTTGATTGTTGTTGGGGCCGGGCATGATCAGCCAGTCGGTGAAGAAGGAGCCGCGGCGCAGGTCGCTACCCGGTTCTTCATCCGGCCAGACGATGGCATAGCCGGTCTGGGCATCGCGCGGGTTGATGCCGATATTGGCAACGCCGGTGGTGTGCGTCAACTCGGCGGTGGCCCAGGTGGCGCCGCCATCTTGGGTGCGCAAGAGGGGCGCTTCCCCTTCCGCATAGGGACGAACGGCCCACATCAGGTTGGCGTTGCCATAGACCACCGCGACCATAGTAATGGCTTCCTCGGTCAACTGCGTCCATTGCGGGCTGGCGGCTGACCAGCGGTAGAGACCCTGGCAGGTGCCGGCAAAGAGCGCCGTGTCACCATAGTAATCCATGCTAACATTATAGAGACAATCCGGCGGGACAGCGGGCAAGCCACTGGGCGCCAGTCCCCACTGTTGCCCGAAATCGCGGCTGACCAAGAATTGGACATTGGTCGCCGGGGCATTGTCAGCCATTTCATCAGTCACCAGGGCATATAACGGCCCAGGCTCACCGGGCGCCACCAGCAACGCGCGGACTTTGGCGCCCGGTTGTGTTACCGGCAAGGGGCCAGCGCTGCCCGGCACAACCGCAGCCTGTACGGTCGGCGTCGGTGTTGCCGTCGCCGCCACTGCCGCCGGTGTATCCGTCGGGGAGGGCAAGGCCGAAGTTGCATCGGTGGTGACGGCTGTGGCGGTTGGTACAACCGCGGCAGCCACAGGCGTATCAGCGGGCGCTGTGGTCGCCGTAGCCACCGTGGATGATGGGGGCAAAGCGGCGGCGGTTTGGGTAAGCGCGACCGCAATAGCGATCTCTTTTTCATCAGCGGTCATGCCGCCGCCGGAACAAGCGATCAGCACCAAGGTCAAGAGAACAAGTGCGGTCGAAAGCAGAGTCATTTGTGATTTCAAACCATTTCTCCTTTATCAATCGACATGCTGTGTGATTCGTGTTGCGTGATTCGTGTATTGGCTGTCAATCTATTTCAGGATTTGACACAGTTCACACAGCACGAATCACACAGCACGAATCACGCAGCACGAATCACGCAGCACGATTGGCAAACAAAAAACGATTCGGGTAGAATAGAACAAGTTATCATTTGATGCAAACCGAATCAGGTGGAAAATGTTGCGAAATTCAGGGTCGTGGGCCGTGCGCGTAGGGCAAACGGAGCCAAAGCGCGCCCCACTCAACGTGATCGTGATCGGTGCGGGGATGGCTGGACTCGTGGCCGCCCGCTTGTTACATGACAGCGGTTGTGCTGTCACCGTGTTGGAAGCCAGAGAGCGCTTAGGCGGACGGATTTGGACTGACCAGCGGCTTGGCGCGCCCTGTGACTTGGGCGCGTCCTGGGTGCATGGCGCTGATCATAGCCCATTGGCGGATTGGTGTCAGGCGTTGGGGATTGGCCTGGCAGTCACTTCAGAAGAGACGCGCTTTGTCTTTGCCAATGGGCAATTTCAGGCTGAAGGGGAGGTGTTGGATCGGGCGTGGCGCGGTCAACTCTATGCCAACCGCGCCATTCAACGTCACTCGGCGCGTCTCCAGCGGGAGCTGGCCGCCGGTCGCACGCCCCAGGTTTCGCTGGCCGATGCGCTCGAACCGCTGCTCACCAGCCGCCGCTTGCGCCCCCTTGACCAACGGGTGCTGGCCTGGCGCGTGTCGATGGCGGAAGGGGTGCAAGGCGCGCCGGCCGATCAGCTTGACCTGCGCGAATGGTTTCCCAAAGAAGTCGCCATGGTCAACGCCCTGCCACGGGGCGGCTACAGCCAGTTGATCAACGATGCCGCCCAAGGCTTAACCATCCACACCCATGAACCGGTGGAATGCATCAGTTACGACGGCGCTGGCGTCACTGTCTTGACAGCCGCCAATCGTTACCGTGCCGATGTTGCGTTAATCACGGTGCCGTTAGCTCTGCTCACGAGCGGCAAAGTGCGTTTTGAACCACCCCTGCCGCCGACCAAACAAGAAGCAATTGCGCGCATCGGCTATGGCGGTGATGGCGTTTTGAATAAGCTTGTTTTGCGCTTTCCCTATGTCTTTTGGGCGGAAAATCGGAACCGTTTTTTGGCCTTGCTCGATGAGCCGACCCGGCGTGGCATCTTTACGTCGTGGATCAGTCTATGGCCGGTGGTGCAGCAGCCGATTCTCATGTCCTTTACCGATGGGTATACCGGCGCCAACTTTGACCGCAACGGCGCCGAGGAAGAGGTGCTACAGCAAGGCATGAAAACGTTGCGCCGCATGTTTGGGCCAACCGTGCCGGAGCCGCTCGATCATATCTTCACCCGCTGGTTGAGCGATCCGTGGGCGATGGGCAGCTATTCCTATCCGGCAGTGGGGAATCGGGTTGAAGATCGGGTGACGTATGCCGAACCGGTCAACGAACGACTCTATTTTGCCGGTGAAGCGACCCATCTGACCCACTATGGCACCGTCCATGCCGCGTTGGAATCGGGACAGAAGGCGGCAAAACAAATCGCCGCGACCTATTTGCAGTTGCCGGAGACAGTGTTCACACCGCCGTGGCATAGCAACTAGCTGCGCGATTAGGAGCGTTTGATCACCTTAGCATAAGCCATATCACCGTGAATCAAGCGGATTTGCGAATCTTCTACGGTGGATTCGCAAATCCGCTTGATTCGCGGTGATATTTTTAGGCCAGCACTTCAATATGTGGAGGTCAAGTTGCGGTTTGTCATAGTTGACGCGCTTGCCGAGCGCGCTCGATCATGCGGATCGAGGAGTGGAGTTCTTCCAACTCGCCATAACAGGTGCGAATGTGACGCAGGCCGCTGCTGCTGTTAAAGCCCCGTCGCCCATGCAGCACCCGCCGGTTGTTGACAAAGGCGACATCCCCTTCCACCAACTTGCGCTCGACCTGATTGTTGCGATCCGCTTTCAGTTGCGAATAAAGGCGATAGGCGGCGTAGAGGCGGGGTGTCAGATCAAAATCGACGCGCAATGGTTCGCGCAGCCAGGTCGTGTCGCGCACAGCGGTGATATTGCCCTGGCGATCCAGGTCAAAGATCGGCGCATGCCAGCGGTAATGGGCGCCGGCGGAGCGGTTGGCCTGTTCCCAGGGAATGGTCGATAACAACTGCCACGCTTCGGGGTGTTCTCCGCGCAACAGGTCGGCAAGATAAAAGCCATCGACCCAGAAACTCTCGCCCCCCTCCGAGCTATTTTCCACACACTGGAAGATTTGCAGCCCCGGCATGTGTTCGCGCGTGGCGGCGTCGGAATGGGCATCGAGCGGGTGGTTGCGGTTGGCGACATATTCGCCCTTGGGATCGGTGATAATCTCAAAGATTTTACCCCAGTTCATGTCACGCAGCAGGCCGGCCTTGCTTGACAACCGTTCAAAGGTGGCGCCATCTTTCGGCACACCGGTGACCAGCGCTATGCCCAGCCGCCGGATGGCACAGAGAAAGTCATAGTGGGCATCCTCATCGTTGAGAACGGCGCCCGCCGTAAAGAGCGGCAGGCTTTGCTCTAATGAGCGATTCCATGTCGTCACCGGCCAACTCTCCACTGGTCGGCTGCCGTTGGCATAATCAAAGTGGCGCAACCAACCGGGGTGATAGTGACTGATATGACCGTCCGACCACGTAACTTGCAAACCGCCCAGGTTGCTTACTGTTGCCGAGCGTGCCCGCAGATCTGCCGGGATGTCGAGGATACTGTAAACCCGCTCGTGGGAGCCGCTGTCGATACACTGTTCACAGGCGCAGTTGTCGCGCAACCAAAGGAAGTGAAAACGGCTCTGTTGGCCATCGGCCCAGGTGATGTTGACCGTTTCGTCATCCATGAGGGCGGCAGTCACGGGACAGGTCATAGCATAGCGTTCAAAGTCGGGAGTGGGGATGGTGTTGGATGACATAGGTAGTCCTTTGGTTGTGTCGGCCTGTAATACAACAACGGATTTAGGAAGCAACGGATTTTTGCTGGTTAGATAGGTTCTACGATCTATTGTGCCTTGAGGGTAAAATCAGTTACTTCCTAAATCCGTTGTTGTGTTCTCGCCCAAATGCCAGAGACGGCTTTGGCTGAGCATCGCCAACAGTTTGATCAGTAGGTCGTCGCGTTCCTGTTCGAGTTCACGAATGGAAAAGCCCTGGGTTAAATTGGCACAGCTGTCGATCACCTTTTGCGCCAGTTCATCGGTCAGTTCAGGCGCTTCCAGGAAGGTCCACGGCTCTTTGAGCGAGGGGCCAAATTGGTGGATGAGATGGGCCATACCCCCTTCGCCGCCGCCAAGATGCAGCACGGTCAACGGCCCCATAAGCGCCCAGCGCAGGCCGGGACCATAGCGGATGGCGGCATCGATCTCGGCGACGGTTGCCATGTCGTTGTTGATCATGTGCAACGCTTCGCGCCAGATCGCTTCCATGAGCCGGTCGGCGACAAAGCCGGGGATCTCTTTGGTCAGCTTGAGTGGCTGTTTGCCCGTGGCGCGGTAGAAGGCGACGGCCCAGTCGTGCGCGTCGGCGGTCGTCTTTTCCCCGGCTACCACCTCGACCACCGGCATGAGATAGGGCGGGTTAAAGGGATGGGCGACGACACAGCGCTCCGGGTGGACACAGTTCTGCGCCATCATGGTCATGGCATAGCCGGAGGTGCTGCTGGCGATGACGGTATCGACGGGCGCGGCGGCGTCGATGGCGGTCAGGGTGTCGATCTTAATTTGTGCGCGTTCCGGTGTGCTTTCCTGGATAAATTCTGCGTCAGCCACGGCCGCAGCCAAGCTATCGGTAAAGGTCAGTCGGTCAGGGCTGGCATTGGCATGAAGCCCCAGCCGTGCCAATGTTGGCCAGACATCGTCAATACGGCGGCGCAATTTTTCTTCAGCGCCAGGGGCGGGGTCATAGGCAACGACATCCATGCCGTCGCGCAAAAAGTGGGCAGCCCAGCCACCGCCGATAACGCCGGTGCCAATAATGGCGACGCGCTGGACTTGCGTAGGAAGAGGACGAGCCATAAGGGTTCCTTGTGTTCTTGTATAGAGGTGAATAGCGGTGGAATACAAAAGTATGGGTGCTGATCATGGCAGTGGTTTAATCACCAAAACCTTTTTGATCTCTTTGGATACCCATTCGTAGTAGATACGATGCGCTGCCGTCTCCAACCGATAGATTCCCTGACGGTAGTTACCAATCGGTTGGTCGGCATTCCGAAGCGCAAAAAGGGCTGACCAGACATCAGGGATCAAATTATGATTATCTTCTATGTAGCTGCTGGCTTCTCGACTACACCGAACCTCGCGCATAATTCATCCAATGTTGTGGTTGAGGATGGATCGGCATCCATCCGTTCAAGGATTCTTTTTGCCTCCAGGATTTCTTCTAACTCCTGCACCCGCTCGACAACGGCATCCCACTGCTCTACACTGACAAGCACGGCGCGTGGTTTATCATGTTGCGCAAGGATAACAGGAGCGTGATCCATCATGGTCAGAACCTTATCTTGTTCTGTACGCAAATGAGCAAGCGGGACAATTTGCTGTACTTTTTCCATAGTTGCTCCTTCTACCGGCAGGTCATAAACAGTCGTTACCCATTGTAGCCCATTTCAGGCAATTCTCCAATGGCGCCGCGATTTGAGCGAATTTTGGGTGCGCTGTGGACCTAAGGCGTCTTTGCGTCTATAGCGATCAACGCCCTGTGGTAGTATACCTAAGCAGTACGGGATCAAACCGCGCCATCAATGCCCGCGACTCCGCTTCCAGAACGCCACCGTAATAGCTTTGAATATGACGGCGAACATAGGGATTTTCAGCCACGGTCTGGCGCGAATGCACAACTTCATCATGGGCCGCAAAGATAATATGCGGGACATCCGCCATCACCGCTGCGCCCAAACAGAGGGGGCACGGCTCGGCGCTGGTAAAGAGGATCGCGCGGTCGTGGTGTTCCCAGAGCGCATCCGCACCGGCGAACAGGGCGTTGAATTCGGCGTGCATGAGTTGGTTGCGTTGCCCTTTATGTCGCGCACGGCCACGGGAGATAATCTGGCCGTCAATGACCACCACCGCGCCGATGGGCAGTTCACCGGCCAGCCCGGCCTGTTCGGCTTCGTACAAGGCTTCACGCATAAAGGCGGCTAAATCGAGGGTGGCAAGAGCCGGTGCGAGTAAATTAGCTTGCATCAGTCGCTCCTTTGTTGTGACCAAAATTTGCCAATTGTTGACAGAACCGGCGAAATATCGTCCGGTCGCGTGGTTATCCTGGCAATGATTGGATCTGGTTTGGCGGTAGCAGTAAGGAAAGTATAGCTCAGGGTAAGCAATTCGACAAGGAGACAGGTCAGCGGCATAATATAGCCAGACAAAAGGCATCCAACGACACTGACCAGTGTGTGTCAAGAGAGAACGCCAGGTAATCAACCGACCAAGATCATGACAAAGGATACGCAAAATGGATGAACGACTCGCCAAAGAACTGGAAACACAGACCCAACACTTCAAAGCCCTGATCACCGACTATTGCCGCCTAGAAAGTGTCGCCGCCCAAAACCGGATGATGCAAGAGACAGCGGATTGGGTGGAAAACTTGCTCAAAGAGACCGGCTTCACAACCCGTCAATTGCAAGTGGAGGGCGCGCCCAACTATGTGTACGGCACGCTCAAAGGCAAAAGTGATTTCACCCTTTTGCTCTATAACCACTACGATGTGCAGCCCGAAGCGCCGATTGAACTGTGGGATAGCCCGCCGTTCGCCGTGACCGAAACGGATGGCAAGCTGGTGGCGCGTGGCATTTGCGATAACAAAGCCGAGTTGATTGCGCGCATCTGTGCTATCCGCGCCATTCAAGCGGTGTACGGTGAGTTACCGATCAACATCAAGTGGATCATCGAAGGCGAAGAGGAGATCGGCAGCACCCACTTCGACGCCATGACGCGCCAATATGGCGATCTCTTGAAAACCGATGGCGCACTCTGGGAAGGGGGCGGCTTCAACGAAAAGGGGCAAGCCCATATTGCCGTGGGCTTCCGGGGTCTGTTGTATGTCGAATATAGCATAGAAACCATGGCGCGCGATGCCCATTCGGGTGGCGCGCATAACCTGCCTAGTGCAGCCTGGCGCTTGGTCAAAGCCTTGGCCAGCTTGAAAGATGACAATGGGCGCGTGCTGATCCCTGGCTTCTATGACGATGTGTGCGAACCAACGGCAATGGAGCAAGCAGCGTCACGCGCCAATGTCGATCTGGAACAGGAGGGTAGAGCGAAGGCCATGTACGGCATCGACACGTTCCTGCACAACCGGAGCGGCTACGATCTCGAAATTGCGGTCTATGAGCCGACGGCCAACATCGCCGGCTTCCTCACCGGCTATACAGAACCGGGCGTGAAGACTGTGCTGCCGGCCAAAGCCATGGCCAAGATGGATTTTCGTCTTGTGCCGAATCAACGCCCCGATGATATTTTGGCGAAGTTGCAGGCGCATCTCAAGGCGCAAGGTTTTGATGATGTGCAAGTCACCAAATTGGGCAGCGGCGATCCGGTCGTCACACCGCTAGAAGGGCCATTTGTGCAAAAGCTGATGCACATCTGTCAGACGTTCACCGGCCAGGAACCGAAGATCATCCCCCTCGGCGGCGGCACCCTACCCTTGCTCGGCGCCATGAAGAACAACGTCGGCGTCCTGGGCCTCTCCACCTCCGGCAATCCCGCGTATTACGGCAGCGGCGCCCACGCGCCGAATGAACATATTCGCGTGCGTGATATTGCGCGTGCGATTGAATTTAATGTGTTTATGTTCACACAACTGGGGGAAGCACACACATAGAAAATCATTTGTTCACCAGATGACTCATCCAGAAACTCCTTTACGTTGACACCAACGCGCATGACAAAGTGTCCACGATCTGGACAGAAAAGCGTCTTGATCTGGACACGCTACGCAGGTTATGGTAAACATCAATAGCAGCAGGGTTAAAACCCGCGGCTAACAGCGAGAAGCCGCCTCAGCGGCTGGATACACTAGCCGCTGAGGCGGCTTCTCGCTGTTAGCCGGCAGTTTCAACTGCTGTGTTGCGTCCCAATTGGCATGTACTATTTCAACCAGTCGCATTTCACACAAGGAGAGTTGTCCGATGTTTACCAACCCCAGTCGTCATTCATACGTCAGCTTGCTCCTGCTCATGGCGCTATTACTAGCCGCTTGCCAGCCCATTCAGGCCCCAGCACAGGATACCGCCGCGCCCGCCGCCGCTGTGTCGCCACTGCTGGGCAACCTGGGCAACCACACCCACCCGATCACCACTCAATCGGCTCTGGCGCAAAAGTATTTCGATGAGGGGCTGATCCTCACCTTTGCCTTCAACCACGCCGAGGCGATCCGCTCGTATCAGGATGCGATCAAACTCGATCCCACCTGCGCCATGTGTTACTGGGGCGTGGCCTATGCGCTTGGCCCCAACATCAACGCGCCGATGGACTCGGCGGTGGTGACGCAAGCTTGGGATGCGCTGCAAAAAGCGGTCGCCCTGGCGCCCCAGGCCGGCGCCGCGGAACAGGCGTACATCCAGGCGTTGAGCGCCCGCTACAGCAATGATCCCAACGCTGACCGCGCCACCCTTGATCACGCCTATGCCAATGCCATGCACGACCTGGCTAAAGCCTATCCCGATGACGCCGATGCCGCCACCCTCTTTGCCGAGTCACTGATGGACTTGATGCCCTGGAACTTCTGGACCAAAGAGGGCCAACCAACTGACTATACCAACGAAATTGTCGCCACGTTGGAAGGCGTGCTAGCGACCAATCCCGATCATCCCGGCGCCAACCACTATTACATTCACGCCGTAGAAGCCTCGCCGGACAACCAGCGGGCGATCCCCAGCGCCGATCGGTTGACCCATTTGGTGCCTGGCGCCGGTCACCTCGTGCATATGCCTGGTCACACCTATTGGCGCGTGGGTCGCTATCACGACGCCGTCATTGCCAATGAACACGCCATCCATAGCGATGAAAGCTATCTGCCCGATCGCGGGATTCAGCTCACGGCGTGGTATCCAGCGGCCTACTACAACCACAATATCGACTTTCTCCTGGCTGCGTCGCAGATGGAAGGCAACAGCCAGCAGTCGATTGCCGCCGCCACCAAATTGGTGCAAGGCGTGCCGGAGGAGTTGTACGAACAGACCTACTTCGAGTATTACAAACCGCTCGTCATCTTTGCCCTGGCCCGCTTCGGCAAGTGGGACGAGATCCTCCAGCAGCCGCAACCGGCTGCACAATACCAATACACAACCGGCGCCTGGCATTATGCTCGCGGTCTGGCCTTTGTCCGCCAGGGTGCGTTGGACAAAGCCGCCGCCGAATTGGCGGCCCTCCAAGCCATTGCCGCCACCGAGGAGATGAAAGCATTGGCGCTCTATTCCTTTGCCACCGCCGAACAGATCCTCCAAATAGAAGCCCACGCCTTAGCCGGCGAACTGGCGACAGCCCAAGGCGACGCAGAGCAGGGGATCACCGAACTGGAAGCAGCGGTAGAAATTCAGGATAGCCTGGCCTATATTGAACCGCCCGCCTTCTACTACCCCGTGCGCCAAACCCTCGGCGCGCTCTTGCTGGCCGCCGACCGCCCGGTGGACGCCGAAGCGGTCTATCGCGCTGATCTAGCACAATATCCGCAGAACGGCTGGTCGCTCTTTGGGTTGGAACAAAGCCTGACGGCGCAAGGGAAAAGTGATGGGGCTGCCGAGGTGCAAAAGCAATTTGAAGAAGCCTGGCAACACGCCGATGTGACCTTGACGGCGTCGCGATTCTAAAACAGAAACATAGCGAACACAGAGACCTTGCGAAATGCTCTGTGTTCGCTGGGTTAACAAGATCTCAGGGGATTGACAAACGCTTGAGTATCGTAGGTGCGGTTTGTAACCGCACTGGTTCCCAGGGGATAAGTGCGGTTACAAACCGCACCTACGATGTCAACCTCTTTAATTCCGATTGAGCCGATTCTCTATTTCATCACCAAGGGGCTATGGGGCGCCTATTTCAAGAGAAAACATGATGCAATCAACAAACCTTTCAGCAAACCATCAAATTGTCGTTGACCGCTTCGTCGCTGCCTGCCAAGCCGATGCACGAATTGTCGCCGCCTTTCTCGGCGGCTCCTATGCCACCGGCGCGGCCGATATTTATTCGGACCTTGACCTCTATCTGATCACCACCGATGTGGCGTACCCAGAATTTCTGGCCGAGCGGGAGCCATTTGTGCGACAGTTGGGCGAACCGCTCTTCTTGGAAGATTGGGGAACACCCAATTGCTACTTCGTGATTTTTGCTGATGGTACGGAGACTGAACTGTGGATCGCTCAAGCCAGCGACTTTCAGCAGATTCACGGCGGCGTACATACGGTGTTGCTGGATAAAGCGGGCATCCTGACCGGCGTTACCTTCCCCCTCCACGTAGCCGAGCCGACGGAACAGCTTGCAACCTTGCGTCAACTGATCATGAGTTTCTGGCATGAAGTCGGCCACTTCCGCAAAGCCCTGGCGCGCCAGCAACTCTGGTTTGCCTACGGGTCGCTAGAGACGATGCGCCAAATCTGTGTCAACCTGGCCCGGTTGCAGCACAACTTTGCCGACCCCGGTGTAGGGAACGAACCCTTTTTCAAGATTGAGGGAGCCATGCCGGTCGAGCAGTTAGCGCCATTACAGACCACCTTCTGCCCGCTGGAGCTAGCGGCCATCCGTCAGGCGGGAGCTGTCCTGTTGCAATTTTATCGCGAAGTCGCAACCGCCCTGGCCGAAAAACATGGGCTTGTTTATCCAGCGGCGTTGGAAAGGGTGATGCTGGTGCAGTGAACAAGATGGGGCAATAATTACGCCGTCACCGCTTCTAACGCGATAACTACCATCTCGTCTAATGTGGAATTTTGCCCCCGAGCGATAGCAGCGGCGCACATTTCAGCAGGCAGCACCTCTTCGATTTCGGCTTGTAGTTGGGCCGCCTTATTTTTGTATATCTGCCAGGTCGCCTTCTGGGTGCGCACACAACTGAGCAGCGTCACAGCGAGTGTTTGGCACTCAAATGCGTCAGGTGGATGCGCGTTGTAGCATTCCAGCATCAGCAACTCAGCAAAATAATAGAGCGTGTTCAACAAGAAAGCAGTATGCCGGGTTGGTAACACCTGCTCAATCGCTTCACGTAGCGCATAACGTGCTTCTGTGCGATTGCCTGAGCCGATCAACGTCGCCCCCAGATAGTTGAAGCACAACACCAGCATCATTTGATCGCCAGTATCACGGGCGAGAGCAACGGCCTCACGTGCCGACTGGACTGCCTTCGCCAACTCGCCGGCGGAACGCAGCACCAATGCCAGTTCCGCCTGACACATAGCAACTCCTGAAGACATCCCCATTGCGTGATACAGAGATTCAGCATCCCGAAGATATTTTTGCGCTATCGCCAGGTCGCCCTGACACCAGGCCATCCATCCTCGGCAATCGAGGATCCAGGCGATGTTGTACTGCATCCCAAGCGAGGTGGAAACCGCCATGCTCTCTTCCCAGTAGGCATCGGCGATTGCGTAGTCACCGCGACAGCAGATCTGCCAGGCTAGTTGGCTTAATACTTCGGCGATGCGATCCGGTCGGCCTATTTCTCGCCAGAGTACTAGGCTTTCTTCACAATGATGAATGGCTTCCGTGAAATCGGGAAAATACCAAATGCGCGCATGCCGCGCACGGGCCTCGCTTTTTATGTCACCGCACTGCTGACTGAGTAACAGACTTTCATTCAGCTTTTCCACACCTGGTGATACTTCGCCGCGCCGCATCTCAGCATGACCCAAGTGTGCCAGCGCAAAAGCCCTTTCTTGATCCGTCGTGGCATAACGAAGCCCTTGTTGCAGCGCATTGCTAGCGTCTCCACCGTTATTGAGCATGGCCTCACAGGCCCCGATGCGCCCCCATACCTGCGCCAAGAGCGGCTGAAGTTCCTGGCGGCTGGGTAGTGCGGCGGTAAGTTCAACGGCAGCAGCGGCGAGCAAAGCACCGCCTTCGCGATAAGCACCTCGAACTTCACAGTAGAGGAAGAGTGCATGAGTTGCCCGGTGCAACAAGTCAAATTTATGCTGGTCAACCGCCCACTGCCAGGCCGCGCTGATGTTGGCAAGGTCGCTGCGGATGATCGCCAAAGCGGTTCGCTGTTGTTGACTTTGTAGCCGCTCCTCCTGTTCGCCGAGCAGACGCAGGTAGTAACTACTGTGCTGCTGCTGCACCCGTCGCTGCATCTGCGCATCCGCCCTGGCCTGTTCCGTGGCAAATTGACGGATGGTTTCCAACAACCGGTAGCGGGTGTGCCCATCCTGCTGGTTGGCAATCACCAACGACTTGTTGACCAGTTGGGCCAGCAGATCGAGCGTCTCCCCTGTCACCGCCTCCGCCGCAGCGGCACTCCAGCTACCTGTGAAGACGGAGAGATGGGTCAGCAGCCGTTGTTCGTCCGGCAGCAACAGACCATAGCTCCATTCCATCGTCGCCCGTAGGGTCTGCTGGCGCAAGGGCGCTGTGCGCGCCCCATTGGTCAAAAGCTGAAAACGGCCATCGAAGGCGCCGTCCAGCCGTTTGGCCAGTTCTTCCACCGTAAAGATAGTAACGCGCGCTGCGGCCATCTCCAGCGCCAGGGGAATCCCATCCAACCGGCTACAAATCTGTGCTATAGCGGGGGCGTTGGCTATCGTCAGCGCAAAGCCTGGCTGGCGGACACGGGCGCGTTCGACGAACAGCACCGCCGCTTCAAACCGGGCCAGCGCCTCAAGTGTCAGTGGTGGTTGCACCGATGATTGACCGTCCCAGCCTGCCCCAGTGTGCGGACGGGTCAGCGAGGGGACGCGCCAGGGCGTCTCCCCGCCGATATTGAGCGTCTCGCGGCTGGTTGCCAGGAACGAAAGCTGCGGACATTGTTGGAGCAGCGTCTCGACCAGTTCGGCGCAGGCGCCAATCAGGTGTTCGCAGTTGTCCAAAATCAACAAGGCTTCTTTGGCGCGCAGATAGGCGATCAAGGTTTCCAAGGGTGAGCGCTCCGCCTGCTCCGGCACACGCCACAGATCAAGGATGCGCTGGGGAATGGCGGTGGGGTCGGTGAGCGGGGCTAGATCAACAAACCAGACGCCGTTAGGAAATTTTGGCTTTTGGACAATTACCCTGCCCACTTCCAGCGCCAGCCGGGTTTTGCCCACACCGCCCGCGCCGGTCAGCGTCACCAGGCGATGGTTGGCGACGAGTTGGGTGACTTCTATCACAGCCGCGGCCCGGCCAACGAAACTGGTGAGTGGCGCCGGCAGGTTGGTGTTGGGGGTGGTGGGGACGAGTGTACGGGGGATAGTCGGTAAGGTTGGTTCGGGGGCATGGGTGCGCAGTTGTTGCAACAGCCGAGCTTCGTTGGCATCCGCGGTGCGTAGGGTCGCCATGCCGGCGGCATCGAGCAAGCCATTGGCTTCCGCCACCGTCGTTAACACCGCCTGTTGGTGTAGCCAGTCGATGATCGCGCAGACCCGTTCCCGCGCTTGTACACCATGCAGCCGTTCCCCTTTGCACATCTTACCGATAATTGATGGGTCTTGCAGAATGCCTTCCGCCAGCTTGGCCTGGCTCAAGCCATGTTTGCGGTGCAGATGTTGACTGATGCGATCACCAAATGGGTGGCTCATCGACATTTCCTGGTAAAGTAGGAACGGTTTTCACAGCTTGTCCAAGTTATAGTATAGCCAAAAGTGAGCCAATCGGCAAGCCTATTTTCTGCTTTTCCCGGTCAGCTTCCCATTGATATACTCACGAGCAGCACAGAAAGTAACCCATTACTCCTGTACAAAGTGTTACTTTCTGGCGCTCGTCGGTATAGATAACGCCCACAAGGGCGATAAATGGCGCTGGCATTGAATGTGTTGCGTCTCTTACTGGCAAACAATGAGGACGAAGGATGCCGATCTGTGATATACTGCGTGGAGAAGCTCTTCCAGATGCCTGAGCATAACCCAAATCCGCAACAGCGCTTACTTTAGTGTCAGTAGACCGCAACACACTCAGCAGCGCAAAGACTGACTCTGGACTATGCGACTAAACGACTGCGGACTACTGAGAGTGATTTAGCCGTGGCTCGGGCAGAAGTGCAAAACGTTACGTTATCCAGGAAGTCAGCCAATGCACACCCTGAACATTCAACTTCTCGGCAACTTTCAACTCCATTATGCCGGCCACCCCGTGACGGGACTACAGCAGGCGCGTCTGCAATCCTTGCTCGCGTACCTGCTGTTGCAGCGGCCGGTCGCGCAACCGCGCCAGCACCTGGCCTTTCTCTTCTGGCCGGATTCGAGTGAAGCCCAGGCCCTCACCAACCTGCGCAAGCAACTGCTCTTTTTACGGCGCGTATTACCAGATGCCGATCAGTTCCTGCGCGTCGATACGAAAGTTGTGGAATGGAACCCCAATGCGGTTTTCACGCTCGATGTGACCGAATTTGAACAAGCCCTGGCTCGCGCGCGCGCGCTTTCTGGGGAAGAAGCCATCGCAACGCTCCAGGCGGCTATCACCTTGTACACCGGCGATCTATTGCCTGGTTGCTACGAAGATTGGATCGTCGCGAAACGGGCGGCATTGCGGGAGAAGTACAGCGAGGCATTGGAACGGTGCCTCCTTTTGTTGGAAGATCGCCGCGACTACCCGGCGGCGATCCAAATCGGCCAACAGTTACTGCGCCATGACCCCTTGCATGAAGCCACCTATCGCCGGTTGATGCGCCTGCATGCGCGCAACGGTGAGCGCGCCGCCGCCTTGAATGTTTACCACACCTGTGTGACAATCTTGCAACGCGAACTAAGCGTCGAGCCGAATGCGGAGACGCGTGCGGCCTACCAACGCCTTTTGCAGCAGGAAATACCAGAAGTGTTGCGCCACCAACCGTCAGCGTTGGTCATGGCCAAAGCACCGTTTGTGGGTCGCCAGGCGGAATGGGCAAAGCTTACCGAACTTTGGCGGATGGTTGCCCGTGGCCACGCCCACTTTGTTTTGCTCACGGGCGAAGCGGGGATTGGCAAAACGCGCCTGGCCGAAGAACTGTTGGCCTGGGCCGAGCAACAGGGAGTGATCACGGCCCACGCCCATACCTATGCGGCCGAAGGTCGGCTGGCCTATGCACCGGTGATTGAATGGTTACGGGCGGCGCCACTCAAGTCAAAGTTGACCCAGTTGAACGCGAACTGGTTGACCGAAGTAGCCCGCTTGTTGCCGGAGTTGCTAACCGAGCGCCCCGCTTTGCCGGCGCCCAACGCCATCACCGCCAGTTGGCAACGGCATCAATTGTTTGAAGCGCTGGCGCGCGCCACCTTGGCCGGCAAACAACCCTTGCTCCTCCTCCTCGACGATTTGCAGTGGTGTGATCAAGAGACGTTAGCATGGTTGCATTTTCTGCTGCGCTACGCCGCGCAAACACCATTGCTCGTCATCGGCACAGCCCGCACCGCAGAAACGGATAGCGATGCGCTTGCCGCCTGGCTGGCTGACCTACAGCGTAGTGCGCGCTTCACCACGATCGAACTAGCCCCACTTACTGAACAGGAAACCGCGGCCCTGGTCGGGCAAATGGCGGATGGGCCAATGGCGCCAAGCGTGGCGAAGCAGTTGTACCAGGAAACCGAAGGCAATCCACTCTTTGTCGTAGAGATGATGCGGACGAAGATGGGAGACGAAGGATTGGCGATTAACGACGCTTCAGGCACACCCAATCTCCAGTCGCCAGTCTCTAATCCGCGGTTGCTGCCACCCAAAGTCCATGCCGTCCTGCAGGCGCGTCTCGCCCAACTTTCGCCGCCCGCGCGGGAATTGGCGCGGGTGGCAGCCACGATTGGCCGTGCGTTTACCGTGACCATTTTGAGCCAGGCCAGCGCCAGTGACGAAGATGCGTTGGTGCGTGCATTGGATGAACTGTGGCAGCAGCGCATCGTGCGCGAACAAGACCAGGAAACCTATGACTTTTGCCATGACAAGCTCCGGGAAGTCGCCTATGGTGAACTAAGCCCAGTCCGCCGCCGGCTCCTCCATCGCCGCGTTGCCGGAGCATTGGAACAAATGCACGACGCTGTGTCCAACAGCGTTAGCGGACAGATTGCGGCTCATTACGAGCAGGCGGGTTTAGCGGCGCAAGCCATTCGCTATTATCGCCAGACCGCCGCCGCTGATCGGCGCATCTACGCCAACCATGAAGCCAGCCAACAGCTTGAAAAAGCCTTGCGGTTGCTCGGCACGTTGCCAAGCACGCCTGAATATATTCAACAAGAACTCCATTTGCAAATGGAGTTGGCCGCCATTTTGATGGACACCACAGGGTATGCTTCCGCGGCGGCAGAACAAGCCTATGCCCGCGCGTTGGCCTTGTCCGCACAAGTCGAAAAATCGGCGCAACTCTTCCCCATCCTGTGGGGGTTGCACGAAGTCTATCTCTTTCAAGCCAAGTATGAGCAGACGCGCGCCTTGTCCGAACAATGTCTTGCCTTGGCGGAGGAGTTACAAGACCCTGACCTGCTCTTGCAAGCCCACCATGCCCTCTGGGCCGTACTCGCACATCTTGCGCCCGACGAGTTGCCGCTGGCTTTGA
Source organism: Caldilinea sp. CFX5 (assembly GCA_021405325.1). The sequence continues at coordinate 47,460 of QWII01000001.1, forward strand.
CCCACGCCCAAGCGGGTATCGCCCGCTATGATCCGGCGCAGCACCATGTTCACGCCTTTCACTATGGTGGGCATGACCCTGGCCTTTGCTGTCGCGAAATTGCCGCCAGGGTGCTTTGGTTGCTTGGCTATCCAGCGCAAGCCAGACAAGTCGGCCAGGAGGCGCTGCAACTTGGGTATCAACTAAACCATCCGCTCAGTTTGGTCTTTATCCTCATCAATATGGCAAGCATGCATGTCTTGTACCGGGAGGCAGACCGCGTTGCCGAGCTAACCGCGGCGGCCATCACCATTGCGCTTGAACGGAAAATTCCACACGAATTAGCGGAAGCTCTGCTGCTGCACGGCTGGGCGCTGGCCATGCAAGGGCAGGTCGAACAAGGCATTGCCCAACTGCAGCAAGGGATTGCGGAGTGGGACGCCTTAGGACTTGTGTTGCAACGTTCGTATCATCTGCTACTGTTAGCCGAAGCGTACACCAAAGCCGGGCAATTGGCCGCGGCGCTGACCGCGGTCGAGGAAGCACTGACTGCCGCCTACACGAGTGGCGAACGCTATCTGGAAGCAGAAGCGCATCGTCTGCGCGGCCAGTTGCTATTGGCCACTGGGCCGGCGGTAGACGCGGCCGAGCACGCCTACCAACAAGCGCTGGCTGTCGCGCGTCAACAAAAAGCCAAATCGCTGGAGTTGCGCGCCACAGTGAGTTTGAGCCGCCTCTGGCAGCAACAGGGCAAGCAGGCGCAGGCCCGCCAACTGCTGGCTGAGATCTATGGATGGTTCACCGAAGGGTTTGACACGATCGATCTCATAGCGGCAAAGACGTTGTTAGCGGAATTGGCCTAGTACACAGCGGCCTAAATAAGCCAATGGTTAAGAAACCAGGGTTTTCCAGTGGTAGACTACCTGATTTGGCAGCCAAAAACCCTGGTTTCTTTTCCGCCGTTCTGTACTAGTGTTTTGTCAAAGAAGTCTTAACCGGTTGACCCGTCCCGGAGGGACGACTGAGTTTAGGGAAGAGAAAATGAGAATACCCGTTTCTAAACTCATGCGTCCCTAAACTCAACTGTCCCTCCGGGACAAAACCGTACCCGTATACGAACTCAACCAAATCTATCAGGACTTCGTTGACAAAACACTAGTGTTTTGTCAACGAAGTCCTGATCGGTAGTAAAGACTTTAGTCTTTGGGCTGGCCGGGAGAAAGACTAAAGTCTTTACTACGGTCAACTTGTCATGACTTATTTTACAGAACACTAGCACTTTGCGCATGGTTCACGCGACCCGCCCCGGCCACGGAACGCCGCGGAACGCCTTCCGGCCTAAACTGCCTCCCTATTTCTGCTTTTTCCTGTACCAAGCAACGATTTTGGAACGGGTCATCTGCTATTCTATGGCTACCTTGGCAAAAGAATCAGGATGGCTCAGCCGGAACGCAGGGGCTTGACAGCCATCTTCCGGAAAGGTCGGTCCGGTCGACAGGATCGTCTGGTCATACCTTCCCGGAAGATTGGGTTGTCAACGCGCTGGGTTTCAAACGAGAAATCATTCAATGGAGCGTAATTATTCGGATCAGCCCAAAACACGACAACGGATTCGGGCGGCAACTGATTTACGATCTAGTTAGGCAAACTCGGGAATTACCGACAACGTATCTGTTACCTTCCGAATCCGTTGTCGTGTTGCACCTGGCTGCGTCGTTACCACTGGAGGTAAAAAGTGTCCAATGAAAAACTGCGCGTCGGCATCATCGGCATTGGCATGTATGCCCTTTACAACCATGTGCCACAACTGCGGGAGACCGGCCGGGTCGAAGTCGTGGCCTGTGCCCGGCGCAACCCGGAGCGCCTGGCGATGGCGCAACAAGCACTTCAGATCGAGCATGGCTATACGGATTGGCGCCGGATGCTGGAAGCAGAGCCGCTCGATGCCGTGGTCGTGAGTACACCCCACCATGCCCATGTTGAACCGACGTTGGCTGCACTGGAGCGGGGGTGCCATGTCCTGGTTGACAAACCCATGGCGCTGACCAGCGCAGAAGCCTGGGCAATGGTGGAGGCGGCAGAGAAAGCTAACAGAGTCTTGATGGTCTCCGGCAGCCGCATCAAGGGGAAGTGGCAGATGGTGAAGTCGCAGATTGCGGCCGGAGTGATCGGGCGCGTGCAGCAGATCAACTGGGCGGTCTCGACCTACCGGCGCTGGTTCTGGGAAAGTGAGGGCATTCCCGCCGACACCTTTGCGTTGTTCGACACGCTTGGCCTGCCGCGCGCATTTTATGGGGAGTGGCAGGATTGGCATCGCGATCCGACCCAGATGGGCGGCGGCGCCTTTGTCGATCTAGGGATTTATCAGTTAGACCTGCTGCTTTGGTTGGCCGGTGCGCCGGCGGTAGATGTAGTCGCCTTTACAAAAAACGCCGGACTGGCCGTGGAAAGCTTTGTCAACCTGCAAGCGCGGCTGACCAACGATGGTTTGGTGACGATGACCTTTGCTGACGCCGTACCGCAAAGCATTCTCAGCGTCGATCAGCACCTCATGATCGTGGGCGATCAAGGCGTGTTAACCGACGACGCCGAAGGCGCCATTTGGCTCCATCGCGATCACCAACGGCGGAAGCTGGAGGTAGCCGTGCCAGACACCACCATGAGTGCAGCCTTCCTCGCCACCATCCTCGACGGTCAACCCAACCTATCACCAGCGCATGAAGCCGCCTACACTGTCGAATTGATGGAAGCGACCTATCGCTCTGCCAATGAAGGAAAGATCATTCATATTGAACAAATGGAGACCCAAAGATGTGGCTGAACAAGTTCATGTCGGCATGGTCGACGCCGGTTGGTGGGTGGATCTGCGTCCCATGCCATTTGATAGAATTGGCGGCGCGCTGCGGCGAGATCACGTTGGTAACCCACTTCCTCGTATACCTGTACAGCAACGTGCATACGCATGCGCGTAACAAAGTGTCCACGATCTGGACAGAAAAGAGCCTTGATCTGGACAGCGGTCGGCTGGCATAGTATAGCCTGATCCGCGTCGGTAGGCAAGCGCTCCCGCCTGGCGCCATACCCAACCACGGTGTACAGTGGACAACATCGTACAAGAACAGACCCTTGTATGCCTAAGCTAATAGAAAGGAAAAATTTTATGTATCGATCTTCCATGACCCGGTGGATAACCGTAGTGGCATCTGCGCTTGCGCTGCTGCTGGCGGCCTGTCAGCCAATCCAACCCGTGTCCCCTACCCAACCTTCGGCACAAGCCATGCCGTCGGGTTCCGTATCGCCCGACGATCCGGTTGACGCGCAGATCGCCAATGCCATGAGCGCAGGGCCGGATGTTGTTGGCCGTGACGCTACAATCTTGGGTTGGGATGCAAGCGGTATGCCCACCGTCGTGTTGCGCAAGGGCACGAATGAGTGGACATGCCTGGCCGATTGGCCGGGATCGCCGGGCAACGACCCGCAGTGCTTTGACCCCGTCTGGACGGCCTGGAACGACGCCTACATGGCCGGCAAGGAGCCGAACGTTACCAGATTGGGTGTCGGCTACATGCTGGCCGGCGGCAGTGATCCGAGCAACACCGATCCCATGGCCACGGCGCCGCTGCCGGGCGAAGAGTGGGTGACTTCGCCGCCGCACCTAATGCTCCTCATCCCCGGCGACCTGGATCCCGCCGACTTCACCACCGATCATACATCCGGCCAGCCCTATATCATGTGGGAAGGCACGCCCTACGAACACCTCATGGTGCCGGTCACTGACATGGAACAGCACCACGTCATGACCGCGACGGCATCCGCTGGCGGGGTTACGCCCAACGATCCAGTTGACGCGCAGATCGCCAATGCCATGAGCGCCGGGACAGACGTTGTTAGCCGTGAGGCCACGATAATGGGGTGGGACGCAAGTGGCATGCCCACGGTCGTGCTGCGGAAGGGCACGAATGAATGGACGTGCCTGGCCGATTGGCCGGCGTCGCCGGGCAACGATCCGCAGTGCTTCGATCCCGTCTGGACCGCCTGGAACGACGCCTACATGGCCGGCAAGGAGCCGAATGTTCCGCGCTTAGGTGTCGGCTACATGCTGGCGGGCGGCAGCGATCCGAGCAACACCGATCCCATGGCCACGGCGCCGCTGCCTGGCGAAGACTGGGTGACTTCGCCGCCCCATCTGATGCTCCTCATCCCCGGCGACCTGGATCCCGCCGACTTTACCACCGACCACACGTCGGGCCAGCCTTACATTATGTGGGAAGGCACGCCCTATGAACACCTCATGGTGCCGGTCGCGGCAATGACGGAAAGCCATTAAGGTTTTGGTTCATCTGTCAAAAGAGTGATCGCCCGAAAACGTCCCCGGCACGGCGCAAACGATTTCTGTTATACCTACATTTTCTGCGCCGTGCCGGGGACGTTGCTCACACTTTGCCTAGGTGAGCGAAGTTTTTTTGCATAATCCCCGAAAAGGTCTATTCCAATTTAAGTTCTGTACTATCAGGAGGATAAACATGAATCTCAGCGAGGCACGGGAAGGGTACATTCCCGTTACGGGTGGCCGTGTCTGGTACCAGATTGTGGGATCAGGGGAGGCTACGCCCTTGCTGGTGCTGCATGGCGGCCCCGGTATCCCGCATGATTACCTCGAGCCACTGGCTGACTTGGCGGATGAACGACCGGTGATCTTTTATGACCAACTGGGCTGTGGCAAGTCGGAGCGGCCTGACGATGTCTCGCTCTGGCGCATCGAGCGGTTTGCGGAGGAAGTGGGGCAGGTACGCCAGGCGCTTGGGTTGAACCAGGTACATCTGCTGGGTCATTCCGGCGGCACGATAGTGGCGCTTGAGTATCTTTTGGCGCAACCAACGGGCGTCGTGAGCTTAACCCAAGTCGGACCTGTTTTGAGCGCCCCGAGATTGATGGCGGACACCAATCGCCTGTATGCGACTTTGCCCGAGGAAATGTTTGCGGCGGTGCAGCGGCATGAAGCCGCCGGTACGATGGACAGTGAAGAGTATCGGCAAGCGGTCGAGGCGTACTCACGGCGTTACATGAATCGAGTATGGCCAAGACCTGAAGCGGCACAGCGGACAAGGCAGGGCATAGGTGTCCAGGTCGTTCTCGCGGTGTGGGGGCCATACGAGTTACAGGTCACCGGCAATCTCAAAGACTATGACCGTACCGACCGCGCCCATGAGCTACAATTGCCAACGCTCTTCATCTGTGGCCGCGCTGACGTCTGCACACCGGAGGAGACGGCGCGCTATCACCGCCTCGTGGACGGGTCGAAACTGGTGATCTTGGAGCAGAGTTCCCATGCACCCTTCGTGGAAGAGCGCGAGCCTTTTATGCAAGTCGTACGCGATTTTCTGCGGCAGGTAGAGGCGGGTTCATAAGTGAGAGCTGACAGGTGCGGCGCACCTGTCAGCTCTGGCGTTCGCGTGCCCTGCACATCAGGGTGGGACAACTTGCGTATTATCACAACATTCATTCACAAGGAGAGCAAAGATGACAGGACAAGCCATGGATTGCATCCAAATCAACGGCGTAACCCTGGAAGTTCGGGAGCAGGGCGCGGGCGAGCCGGTCGTATTTGTGCATGGTGCGATGGGTGACGAATGCGCCGCCATCGTCACCGAGCCGGCCCTGACCAACCACTATCGGGTGATCGATTATCATCGGCGCGGCTGGGGCAAGAGCGCGCGGCTGGAGGCTCCGCTCAGTATTGAACAACAGGCCGCCGACTGCCGAGCGGTCATGCAGCATTTCGGTGTAGAACGAGCGCACCTGGTCGGTCAATCCTACGGCGGCGTCATTCTCCTCCAGATGGCGCTGGACACCCCGGACGCCGTGCAAACGCTTTCGCTGCTGGAACCGGCCTTGCCTTCCATTCTCTACAACGCACCGGCCTTCGGTGCGGTGGTGACCAAGGCCGCAACCCTGTTTGCGGCTGGTGACCCGGCTGGGGCGATGGATGTCTTTGGCCAGGCGGTCGCCGGCGCGGATTACCGTGCCGTGTTTGACCAGACCTTACCGCCTGGCGCCTTTGAACGCTGGGTGGCGGATGCGGCCACTTTCTTCCAGTATGATGCGCCCGCCCTGCAACCGTGGACCTTTACGCACGCCAGCGCAGAGCAGGTTACCCAGCCGATCCTGAACCTGCGCGGGGTCAATACCCAACCCTATTTTTGCGAGTGCTTCGACACAATCCAGGCATGGTTCCCCCATGCCGAGAACTTTGTCGTGCCGAAGGCGCCGCATACCATGCTCCAGAACAATCCGCAAGGCACGGCTGAACGCCTGGCGAGTTTCTTTGCGGGACATCGTTTGTCGGCATGATGACAGGCAGGTGATGCAGACGTTGTATCCCTCAATAATAGAGTTGGTGCGCAATAAGACTCTCGACGAGCCAGACGATGGACGATAGGAAGCCGTCGTCTATCGTCCATCGTCACGGCGCAAAATGCTTATTTCGCACCAGGTCTAATGTAGATACAGAGCAAAATCGTATCTCTGTACGTTCGCTGGGTAACAAAAGTAGCTATCGAGAAATCGGCATGGTTCACGAACTGGTTTACAAATGCGGGCTATCGTAGGTGCGGTTTGTAACCGCACGAACTTGGTCAACCGGAGAACGTGCGGTTTGTAACCGCACCTACGATTTGTTAACCAACCGCTTCTCTGTAAATGAACCATGCCGAGAAATCGTACCAAGAAGGTGAAAAATGGTTAAAGAAAAACTACGTGTCGGTGTCGTCGGCACCAGTTGGTATGCCGATCTGATGCATCTGCCTGCGCTCAAAAGTCATCCACAAGTGCAGATTGCGGCGATTTGTGGCCGCAATCGTGACCGTGCTGAGGCAATGGCGCAGAAGTATGAAATTCCGCAAGTCTTCACCGATTATCAAGCCATGATTGACCAAGCCGGGATCGACGCCCTGGTGGTGGCGATTCCCGATGATTTACACTACCCGGTTACGATGGCGGCGCTGGATGCCGGTCTCCACGTTTTATGCGAAAAGCCGCTGGCCTTTACGCTCGAACAAGCGCAGCAAATGGTTGCGCGCGCAGAAGAGATGGGCGTCAAACACATGACCTATTTTACCTGGCGTTGGCTACCCGTCTTTCAATATCTCCATCGTCTCATTCAGGAAGGGTATCTGGGCCGCTGCTTCTATAGCCAATTTCGCTATGTGGGCGGCTTTGGGCGGAAGGGCCAATATCAATGGAAGTGGGATCGCCAACGCGGCTTAGGCATTTTGGGTGATCTCGGCGTGCATATGATCGACATGGCGCATTGGTGTCTTGGCGACATTGCCAAAGTCAGCGCCCATCTACCGACCTACATTGCGCGGCCGGGGGTTGCCGGCCAACCCCTTGAGCCGGCGAATGACGCGGCTTTACTCACCCTCCAATATGCCGACGGCAGTCAAGGCGTGATTCAGGTCAGCGCCGTGGCCCACCTGGGCAAGCGCAATTTAGAATGTCAGGTTGTGCTGTATGGCGAGGCTGGTACGCTGGAGGTAGATTTCAATTTTCACGATGGCTATGTCATTCGCGGGGCCAGAAGCGGGGAAGAGCAAATCAAAGCGTTAGCGATTCCTGATGAGCTTCTCAAGGGCGTCGATCAAACTAGACCCTTCTTCGAGCAATTTGAGCAGATATTTATGGGACAGCCGGTTGGCACGCGTTTGTTCATCGACGCCATTCTCAACGACCAACCTGTCACACCCAGCTTTTATGATGGTCTTAAAGCCCAAGCCGTCATTGCGGCAGCGATGGCGGCGGATCGGTGCGAAGGTTGGGTTGCCGTCGAACATGGTATCGATTCATGAGGGCAAACCAATAGAGGACTTACGCACAACTCGACCTCCGGGAGGTGGGCGCAACAGATTCCGTACGTGAAATGTCGTTTGCCCACCTCCCGGAGGTCTCGCTGCGACTCGTCTTGCGTAAGTCCTGACCAATAGCGTCATTGCGCTACATCGTGCTTAAATCCTTGTAGAATTCAGGGCCATGTTTTTTGCCGATCTTTAGCACTTCAACGATCAGCATGTCGTCCTCAATGCGATAAACGACTCGCCAGGCATCGAGCGCAACTTGCCACTTATCAGCATGTTGACCCTGTAGCTGTTTGGCTATCGCGGGGCGCGGATCGGTCAACAATTGATCGATGAGATGTAAGACACGTTGTCGAATGTGTCCAGGTAATTGTTGAATTTCGCGTGCCACGTGCTTGTCTATTTTAAGCTGGTATCGCATCGCGGGGGATCCTGGCTGGGCGGGTCTTTGTTATTGCATCAACGGCTGCATTTGAGTTGACCTCTTCATCGGTAGCCTGGATCCATGCTTGTAACATCTCTTCAGAAATATCAACCAATTCGCTCTGGCCCGTTGCGATGTTGAGTTCGGCTTCCAATGCCAAAATGGTGGCTTCATCATTTTCAAGACGTTCGAGGATGCGATTCCACACAGTTGGATGGACCAAGACACCGGCTGCCTTGCCTTGACGCGTGAGCAAGATGTGCTGCTGCGCGAGTTGTTCAAAGACATGGTCTGGATGTTTGCTCAATTCACTCACAGGGACTGTTGGCGGAATTTTGTATAGATCGGACATAGTACGTTTTCCTCACTCCATTCTTGCTTGTGCTCTCACTTTCTTTTTCGACAAAGTAGAAAATTTTCTACCATTCTACTGAAGCTGTTATCGAATGTCAAGCAATATGATGGAGGAATTAGAGTTTGGCTTTTCGCAACTGCTCACCCAAAGCTATCTTTCCAGCAGCCAGCGAGCTGACCTGCTTGACTATCTCCACCAACTACAACAACATTATACCCAATGGGCCAGGCAGTGGATGTTACAACTTGCCGCCAATTAAGGCGAGTTGCAGTTGTAACTGGTATTATCCCGCTGTCGTCTCACTCAATAGCACACTTACCATCTCTTCCAAAGTACAGCTCTGCCCACGAGCGATAGCTGTGGCGCGCAGGTCAGCGGGCAACGCATCCTCAATTTTCGCCTGCAATTGGGCCGCTTTGTCCTTGAAGAATTGCCAGGTTGCTTTGTGAGTGCGGACGCAGCAAAGTGCAGCAACCGCTAACGCCTGACGCTCCAAAGCGGCGGGGCCATCAAGCGTGTGACTTTCCTGCACCAACCACTCGGCAACATAGTAGAAGCCGATCATCAAATTGAACAGATAGCCATGCTGCCATGCCCGCTGGATCGCCTCAACGAGCGCGTTGCGCGCCGCCTTTAGGTCGCCTGCCGATAAGTATGCAACCCCTAGATAATTGAGGCTCAGGGTCAGGTGAATTTGGTTATTGATTGCCCGTTCGATGGCAACGGCTTCCTGTGCGAGCGCAATGGCCTGCTCCACCTGACCCCTGTGGGCGAGCACCCAACTCAACTCTGCCTTACAAAAGCCAATCCCATTTTGCTTGCCCACTTCTGTGTAGAGGGCCAGTGCTTGGCGGACGTATTGTTCAGCAAAGGTCAGATCGTCCTCAACCCAGGCGGCTTGGCCTAAACAGTCCAAAACCCAGGCTTTTTCATGCGGCTTGTCCAACTGCTCACAGAGTGCCAAACCTTCGTGCCAATAGGCATCGGCTGCTGGATAATCGCCCGCGCACCAAATATTCCAGGCGAGAAAATTCATCACAGAGGCAATGCGATCCGGTCGCCCCACCTGTCGCCAGAGTGCTAGGCTTTCCGTGCATTGACGGCAGCCCTCAACATAATCCGAAGTGCCATTGGAAAGTAGATACAAAACATCAGCCATCCCGGCAAGATTGCCGCAACGTTGGCTAATGGCAAAGCTCTCCTGAAGATGTGTATGCGCCAATGTCAAGTCACCTAGATTTTCCGTGGCCCAACCCAAATAAAGTAGAGCTAACGAGCGTTCCCCATCGGCGGTGGTGAACAACAGTGCGTCTTGTAGGTGCTGTTCACCTTGGGCAAAATGGGTTAGCATCACCTCGCAGGCGCCTAGTCGCACCTGAACCTTTGCCCAAAGTGATTGCAGCGTTGATTGCGCCGCGCTCATGCCTGCTATCTCAGCCTGTAATGCTACCGCTGTCTGAGCAAAAAGAGCGATACCGGTGCGAAAACGACTCGTGATATCACAAAAGAGAAAGAGCGCATGAACTGCCGCGGCCAACCAGTCAAACTCATGCTGGTCAACCGCCCACTGCCAGGCCGCGCTGATGTTGGCAAAGTCAGCGCGGAGAATATCCAGCGCGGTGCGTTGTTGGGGACTTTGGAGCCGTTCCTCCTGCTCGCTGAGTAGATGTAGGTAATAGTGACTATGCCGCCATTCGACTTGCCACAGTTCCTGTTCATCCGTTAAGGCTTGTTCTGCCGCAAATTGACGAACGGTTTCCAACAGGCGATAGCGGGTCTGCCCGTTCTGCTGATCCGCAATCACCAGCGATTTGTTGACCAGTTGCGCCATGTGATTTAGCGAGCAGCCCGTCACCTCCGCTGCCGCCGCAAAGGTCCAACCGCCACTAAAGACCGACAAACACGCAAGTAAACATTGTTCTTGCGCAGTCAGCAAGCCATAGCTCCATTCCAGCGTGGCGTGCAAGGTCTGATGGCGCAAGGGCGCCGTGCGCGCCCCGCTGGTTAGAAGCTGAAAACGGCCATCGAAGGCGCCGTCTAGCCGCTTTGCCAGTTCTTCCACCGTAAAGATATTGATGCGGGCCGCGGCCATCTCCAGCGCTAGGGGAATGCCATCCAGCCGGCTGCAAATGTGCGCCACGGCGGGGGTGTTGGCCGTCGTCAGGGCAAAGCCGGGCTGGCGGACACGGGCGCGTTCGACAAAGAGCGCCACCGCTTCAAACTGGGCCAGCGTTTCGGGTGTAAACGCTGGTTGTGCCGCGGCGGCTTGACCGTCCCAGCCGGTCCCGGTGTGTGGACGCGTCAGCGAAGGGACGCGCCAGGGCGTCTCGCCGCCGATAGTAAGCGCCTCACGGCTAGTCGCCAAGAGGGAAAGCTGCGGACACTGTTGGAGCAGCGTCTCGGTCAATTCGGCGCAGGCGTTAATCAAGTGTTCGCAGTTGTCTAGAATGAGCAATGTCTGTTTGGTGCCCAGATAGGCGAGCAAGCTCGCCAAGGGTGAACGCTCCGGCTGCTCCGGCACGCGCCAGAGATCGAGGATGCGCTGGGGCAGTGCTTGCGGGTCGGTGAGTGGCACAAGGTCCACAAACCAAACGCCGTCGGAAAATTTTAGATTTTGGATTTGTGATTTTGGATTAACCGGTTGCGTCGCTACAGAATCCAAAATCACAAATCTAAAATCCAAAATCGCCTTGCCCACTTCCAGCGCCAGCCGCGTCTTGCCCACACCGCCGGCGCCGGTCAACGTCACCAAGCGATGATTGGCGATGAGTCGCGTAACCGCCATCACGGCCGCTGTCCGACCGACAAAACTGGTGAGCGCCGCCGGCAGGTTCGTGCGCGGCGTCGTTGTGACGGGTGGGTGTAGGATAGCGGACAAGGGTGGTTCGGGGATGTGGGTGCGCAGTTGTTGCAAAAGCCGCGCTTCGCTGGCATCCTCAGCGTGCAGGGGCGCCATGCCGGCGGCATCCAGCAAGTCATTGGCTTCCGCCACGGTCGTTAACACCGCCTGTTGGTGTAGCCAATCGATGATCGCGCAGACCCGTTCCCGCGCTTGCACGCCATGCAGCCGTTCGCCCTTGCACATCTTGCCGATGATCGAGGGGTCTTGCAGAATGCCTTCCGCCAGCTTGGCCTGGCTCAAGCCATGTTTGCGGTGCAGATGTTGGCTGATGCGATCGCCAAATGGGTGACTCATAAGGGGACTCCTTTAGGGTCTGTCCAGAAATAACCTAGATGAGTTATAGGTGAGGAAGAATGGTATAGTTCCATTCGCCATACCAAGCATCCGGTTCAAGATTGACGTGAGCCAGTTGTTGTTCGGACACGCGCCGATTGGTGGGATAGGACCGCTTATCCAAACGACTGTAGACCTGAAGTCCGGTGCGGGTGGTGGTAGCGGCAATGAGTTCAACAATGACTTGATGGGTGACCAGCGGCTTGCCTCGCCAATTTTGGGTGATAAAGGAAAAAAGGCGATGCTCAATTTTGTTCCACTTGCTGGTGCCAGGCGGGAGATGGCAAACGGTAATCGGCAACTGGAGTTCATCAGCGAGTTGCTGCAATTCCACTTTCCAAAGGCGAACGCGATAGCCATTACTGCCGCCACCATCGGCCATGATGAGCAGTGAGGTGGCGTTGGGGTAGAGTGGGTGGCCGAGTTCCTGATACCAAGTGCGAATGGTCGCCACGGCAAATTCAGCCGTATCATGACTGATGCCAACACTCACCCAGGCTTCATTCTCGGCCAAATCATAGACGCCGTACGGGATGGCGGTGCCGGTCGCTTGCGAGGGGAAGTCATGGACATTGACACATTCCGGATCGCCTTGGCGGCGTAACTCCCGCCCGCCATTTTTGAAAGAACCGACCAGTTCTTTCTTCTTGGTGTCCACCGAAATGGCCGGTTGCCCAGCCGCAAGCTGGCGGCGCACCGTTTCGTTGATGTGTTCAAACTGCGCATTGCGGTCTGGATGTTGGGTGCCTTCTTGCTTTTTGCGATTGCCTTGCAGGCTATATCCCAGTTTTTGCAAAAGCTGGGCCAAGGTATGCTTGCTGAGGGGATAGCCTTGCTCCGCCAGGGCTTGCACCAAGTTCCGTTGACTACGCGCTGTCCACAGCAAGGGCGATTCGGGATCGCCACGCGTGGTTGACTCGACTAATTGCTTCAGCGTAGGTAGCAACGCTGGATACTTTTCGGTTAGCCGCTTGCGACCCCCACCGGGCTGGCGGCTCCGCTGGGGTGGCAAGTTCGGGGCTTCGCCCGCTTCAATCGCTTGGCATTCCGCTACGCCTTGACGCACTGTCATGGTTGACAGGCCCGTGGCTCGACTCACCGCAGCGATGCCCCCATAGCCGAAAGCTAGGGCTTCGCACCCGGCGAACAGCCGTCGACTGCGTTCCGTTTGTGTGCCTTGTAAGCTTTGGTAGCGCATTTGGATCTCGGCTTCCGCTCTTTGCCGTTCTGCCATCGTTTTTGTTGGTGTCATTGGCTCTGCTTTCTCCTTATCGGGCTAGCTTATCATATGACACCTTTTTTGAAAAATCATCTAGGTTATTTCTGGACAGACCCTAAGTTCAATTCAACGCGCGCGTTGCAAAGTGTCCACGATCTGGACAGAAAAGACCCTTGATCTGGACAACCAATGTGGGATATTGTAGCACATCATCGACGAATCATCCAGCCACTGCTTCTACGTTACCTAAATTTCAGTTCAAAAAGGAGAGTACGATGACCAATCTACAACCCGCTGCGCTTGAACAGTTCCGCACCAGCTTGCGCGGGCGACTTCTCGCGTCGGACGACGCTGACTATGCGACGGCACGCAAGGTCTATAACGCGATGATCGACAAGCGCCCGACGCTCATCGCCTGCTGTCACGATGTGGCCGATGTGATCGCCGCGGTCAATTTCGCCCGTGACAACCATTTGCTGCTGGCGGTGCGCGGCGGCGGTCACAATGGTGGCGGCCTGGGGATCTGCGACGATGGTCTGGTGATCGATCTTTCGGCCATGCGCGCTGTGCAGGTTGACCCCGCCGCGCGCACTGTCCGTGTTGCCGGCGGTTGTGTCTGGGGTGATGTGGATCAGGCCACCCATCCCTATGGTCTGGCGACGCCGACTGGCATCATCTCGACCACGGGGGTCGGCGGCCTCACATTGGGCGGCGGGGTCGGGAACCTGGCGCGCAAGTGTGGCCTCACCATTGACAATCTGCTGGCAGTGGAGATGGTGCTGGCCGACGGCAGCACGGTCACGGCCAACGCCAGCGAGCATCCCGATCTCTTCTGGGCCGTGCGCGGTGGCGGCGGCAACTTCGGCGTTGTGACGTCGTTCCTGTTCAAGCTGCATCCGATCCATACCAACTACGCGGGTCCAATGATCTGGCCGCTGGAACAAGCCAAAGCGATTATGCAATGGTATCGTGAATTTCTGCCCAGCGCACCGGATGATCTCAACGGCTGGTTCGGCTTTGTCACTGTCCCGGCGGTTGCGCCTTTCCCGGAACCGGCGCAGGGCAAGAAGATGGCGGTGATTTTCTGGTGCTACACCGGCCCGTTGGAGAACGCCGAAGCCATCTTCCAGCCGATCCGCACGCGCTTCGGACCACCAGCCGTAGACTTTGTCGGCCCCATTCCTCACCCGGCCATGCAAAGCATGTTCGACGCTCTCTACCCGCCAGGACTGCAATGGTACTGGCGCGGCGACTATGTGCAGGAACTCTCGGATGCGGCCATTGACAAACATCTCGCCTTTGCCCAAGAAATGCCGACGCCCCTCTCCACCATGCACTTGTATCCAATCGACGGCGCCGCCGGTCGTGTGGGCGCCAGTGACACGCCGTGGGCCTACCGTGAGGCCAAATGGGCGGGCGTCTTTGCTGGCGTAGACCCCGACCCGGCGAACGCCGCCAAGATCCGCGACTGGACGGTGAGCTATCAGCAGGCGCTCCACCCCTATTCGATGGGCGGTTCCTATATCAACTTTATGATGGAAGAGGGCCAGGAGCGGATTCGCGCCACCTATCGCCAAAATTATGACCGCTTGACCAGGGTCAAGGCCCAATACGATCCGGACAATCTCTTCCGGGTGAACCAGAACATCAAGCCGGCAACGGGATGAGCGATGCGCTCCTTAGCTGAATCCATGCCTATATCCTGCTGCGTTGGTAACGAAAACGCCAACGGCCGTGAAGGAGAACTGCTTCACGGCCCTTTTTATCCAGCAACGTGCGTGACTATGCGCGTAACAAAGTGTCCACGCTCTGGACAGAAAAGAGCCTTGATCTAGACAGCGATGGTGTGGCATAGTTTATCACATGGTGCGGCAATTCAAGCATGGCAAAGCTGATGTTAAACGGTGACTTAATCGATGGGTGCATTTCACTTTTACAGCAGCAGGGTTCAAACCCGCTCCTGACAGCGAGAAGCCGCCTCAGCGGCTGACTCAACACTGTCCCAGCCGCCTCAGCGGCTTCTCGCTGTTAGTCGGCAGTTTCAACTGCTGTGCTGCGCCCCAAGCTGAAATACACCCTAGATCGATTCAGGAAGAGCAAGGAGCAACCACATGACACTACGCGCGATCGTGATTGGCGCCGGCTGGGCGGGGGAAGGTCACAGCAAAGCCTTACGTGCGGCGGGGGTGGAGATTGTGGCGATCTGTGGTCGCACACCAGAACCGGCGCAGGCCATGGCCCGAAAGCTCGGCATCGCCGACGTGCGGCTGGATTGGCGGGCGGCATTGCAGGCGTTGCAGCCGGATCTGGTTACGATTGCCACGCCGGGCCACCTCCATGCGGAAATGGTGTTGGCGGCGGCGGGACTTGGTTGTCACATTCTCTGTGAAAAGCCGCTCGGTCTCAACGCCGACCAGGCGCGGGCGATGTTGCAAGCGGTGGAAGCAGCCGGTGTCAAACACGCCTATGGCGCGACCAGTCGCTATGCCCCGGCGGCGCTCTATGCCCAACGCCTGCTGGCGTCCGGCTTGATCGGGCAAGTGCAAGAGATCGAGTGCATTCATCATTTCAACCTGTCGCCATTGACGCCCGCCTCCTGGTTTTTCCAGTTGAGCCAGGGCGGCGGCGCCTTGTATACTGATTTCCCCCATTTCTTGGGTCAGGTGCTCTTTATGACCGGCGGGCAGATCCAGGCGGTCTGCGGCTCGGCTCGTCCGTTGCTCGACAAAGTGCCGGTCGGCGCGCCGGTTCATGACTTCCGCGCGAGCTTTACTCCGCTTGATCCCCAGCAAGCGGAGTCAGGCAGATGGCAGCCGGTGGACGCCGATATGGGCTATACGATTCTGGGGCGGCTGCAAATGCCCGCCGGCAACACGGCCAGCGTCCTCTGGCAGGCGTCGGAAATGGCGGCCGGTCGCCACCCCAACGCCCTGGCCTTTTATGGCAGCCAGGGTTCGTTGCATCTCAATGCCCCCTTCTTCCCGGAGACGATTGAGCATTTCGCGCCCAGGGGGCGCCCGACCCAGCAGCGCTGGCAAGAGATGCAAATTCCCGACGAATTCAACCGCCTGCTCGCCTGGACCGAAGACCCCGTGCAGAGCGCCTGGCATCAACTGGTCCGCGAATTTGTGGCCGATGTGCGCGGGGAAGGGTACAGCGGCTATCCAACCTTTCATGACGGCTGGGTGGCGAATACCATTATCGACATTGTGCGCAGCGGTCAGGGCTGGACAGCGCTGCCGGCGTGGTCAAATAGCTAAGACTTGTGTAGCACGCAAAATGATAACCCATCGTACGTTTATCTGTAAGGCAAGCATGGAAAAGCCGATTTTGCACTCATCATCACAACCATCCAGGAGCAAACCCGTATGATTCGACAGCTTCCCCCTGTTGATCAATTCAAACAACAGTTGCGTATGACGTTGCGCCAGGAAGTCCAGCAGTGCCGCACGGTGCCGTTTGCCAAACATACCCATATCTACACTTGCGGCGATCAAGAGCAGAGCGTCTATTTCCTTGAAAGCGGCCAGGTCAAACTCCTCATGCTTTCGCCGGCCGGCAACGAATGCCTGCTCGCCATCCTGACGGCGGGCGATATTTTCGGCGAGTTGTGCTTGTCCGGCCTGTACGAACGCACCGAAACCGCGGTCGCCATGACCAAGACTGTCGTCCGGGTGATGCCCTGCACGCACTTCTTTGCCTGCTTGCGCAGTGCCGGGTTGCTGGAAGGCTTCGTCCAATACCTGACGGTGCGCGTTGCCGATCAACAGGAGATGATCGCCAACCTGGTGACGGTGGACAGTGAACAGCGGCTGGGCAAAACCCTGTTGCAACTGGCGCGCACCCTGGGCAAACAAGACCCGCGCAGCATCCGCATTGAGCAACGCATTTCCCACGAGGAATTGGCAGCGATGGTCGGCGCCTCGCGTCCGCGGGTCAGCACCTATATGCACCACTTTCGTGAACTTGGGCTGATCGAGTTCAGCGCCGAGCGCTTTCTGATAATCAAAGAGCAGAAGCTCACAGATTATCTGGCGCAGCTTGGCTAGCGCGGGCATCGGTGCGCGGTTTGTGGCCTGAACGTAACTGCGCAGGTGCGTGGCACTGGTCAGGAGTAGCTTGTTTATCCGACCATGGTTTGACCAGTGCCGCGCACCTGAGGCTGAGTAGTTACGCCTGAACTAGTAAAAAGTGTTCCATTTGGGACAGAAAGCTGTCCCGAGTTAGTCCATACTATCGCCTATGATAGCGCCATTAGAATTAGTCAAGCTAACTGAATTGATGAATCGCACTAGTGGTAGCCCTGACATCAAGGTCGGGATCATTGATGGTCCCATTATGACCAAACATCCCGATCTGGTGGGCGAACATCTTTATGCGATCTCAGGGAATAACGACGGCAGATGCACCCAGGCCAACAGCATGGCCTGTCTGCACGGAACCTTTGTCGCTGGCATCTTGTGCGCAAAACGCGGTTCCATCGCGCCCGCCCTTTGTCCAGACTGTACCTTCCTAGTCCGGCCGATTTTCGCTGAAACGAGCACAGGCAGCGAACAGATGCCAAGTGCAACGCCGCCGGAGCTTGCGGCGGCAATCCTGGCGTGTATCGACGCCGGTGTGCGTGTGATCAACCTGAGTCTGGCGCTGACGCAACCTTCCAACAAAGGCGAACGCGCGTTGGAAGAGGCCCTCAATCGGGCCGCGAGCCGTAGTGTGATTGTGGTTGCGGCTGCAGGCAATCAAGGCACGCTTGGCAGTTCGGCCATCACCCGCCATCCGTGGGTCATTCCGGTCGTGGCTTGCGATGGGCGTGGCCGACCGATCAACGCGTCGAATCTGGGCAGTTCGATTGGTCGGCGCGGGTTATCGGCGCCCGGCGACACTATCACCAGTTTGAACGCTGCCGGCGCGCCGCTCACCCTTGGCGGAACGAGTGTGGCGGCGCCTTTTGTGACTGGGACCATTGCCTTGTTGTGGTCAGAATTTCCAGCAGCGAGCGCGGCGCAAATCAAACAGGCCATCGCCCAGGCATCAGGTGCGCGGCGAGCCGTGCTGGTTCCACCGTTGCTGGATGCTGCAATAGCCTATCAATCGCTGTTGACGACGAAGCCAAGGAGGGAAATCTCATGACCAAGACAAGTAAAAGCAACGACTTGCCGGACCAGGGCGAACAGCCGGCGCGCCGAGTGGGCCTGCCTGGCTTTATTATTGATGAGGCGATCGGACTTGGCGATGTGATCAAGCAAGCGACATCGTATCTCGGAATTAAGCCCTGTGGCGGCTGCGAAAAGCGAGCAGTCGCGCTCAACCGCCGGTTGGTGTTCACCAATCGATCTCAACAATAGCAGAACAGCTTCAATTCGAATTGCCATGTCTATTATTTAAGCTGAAGGTGCAATCACGACGAGGAGAAACATGATGAACGAACGAACGGGAACCTGTGGCTGTGGCGGCAATGACGGTTCGAGTCCCAATGAGATGGCTGCTTATGTCTATGCGCTTGGCCGGGTCGAGGCGCGCTTTCCGAACCTGGCGGCGGAAAAGGAATTTGCCCAAGTGATCGGGCGGACCGACACGGCGGGCAAAACCGATCAACAGACTTTCCACGCGGTTCTGTCCGAGCGCCGGAATCGCTACCTGGCCCGGCAATTATGTTGGGTGTTCACGATCCAAGAGTTGGAGACCTACCTGCTTGTGCCGCGTGACCCGGCGGACCTTGACCTGTTGGTCGAGGCCATCCGGCCGGCGCCCAGTCCGAACGACATCGACCTTGTCATCGGCCTGCGCGGTCCCATCGCGCCGCCGGAGATGTGCAACGGCTTGATGGCGCCGATTGTTGTATTTGACCAGCTCTACTCTTTTGGCCGTGATGAGCTGATCAAGGCAATTCCGCGACCAGAAAAGACAACCGAGGAGAAGTATCGGCCTGTCGCCGAAGAGTTATTCGACCGCATTATGCAGTTGGCTGACAATGCGGGTGCAACCGATGAGCATCGCGCGTTGAACTATCTGGTGATGCGTTATCCTGGGGTCTACGCCAGGATCGCCGAACAGTTTGCGCGGGACTTTTCACTGACGGGGGTAGAAGTGCGTCCGGCGTCCTTGAGCGGCACGCGCAAGTTGGTGGATGTAATTCCCACCTTCACCAACCGCAACACAGACTTCATCGAGAAATTCTCTGTGCGTGTGGACGTGACCGAACAATTCCCGTTCCTCGTCACCAAGCTGTCACCGTATTTTGACCGTTAGGCTCAGAGATAGAAGAGAGGATACAACTTATGAACATGCCAGGATTCTCTGCTGAATCAACAGTCTATCAGACACAAAATCACTACCAGGCGGCTGCCAGTGCGATGCTTCTAGCAGGCGGGAAGCCAATCGTGACACCGCAAGGATGTGGTTGGATCAAAGGTACTGTATGTGGCGCTGCAATCGCCGGCGGCACTGTTCTCTGTACTAGCGCTTGCCTCGCTGGTCCTGCGCCTTGCGTTGCTTGCTGGTCGGGCGCCCTAGCGATTGTGGGGTATGGTTTCTGCAGGGACTGTATCCCTCGTTGGATGCGGGCTGTGATTCGCGCCCTTTGATGGCGGCGGTGATGGAAGGTTCTTGGATTGATAGGGGGGACAAATGAAGACGATGAACATGCCTGGATTTTCCGCGGAGATTGCCACTTACGTTTCGACATCCAGCTACCGATCAGGGGCGACTGGTATGCGAAGCGGGGTTGGAACAGTTACACCAGCATTGTCTGACTGTATCGATGGGTTAACATGCACGCCTTGTATCTCTAAAGGACCAAGTATTTTCTCACCAGGTGAGCAGTTTTGTCACTACACGCAATGCACACCAACCGCTTTCGGTGGGTGCAGATGCCGCACCCTTTTCAAGGGAAAGGTGTCGTGCAAGCCTGACGTTCCAGACGTTCTTCTTGAATCATGAATGAATCCTCGTATTTGGACCGTTGTGTTTGATGAACATTACGAAAATAAAGCGGTAACTGTAGGTCATCGCCGCCGGCGTGACAAGTTCCAAGGATTACCGAAACCATTCGCTACCCTTCATAAAACAACAGGAGATAGGAGATGAACATGCTAGGATTTAGCGCCGAAGCATCGCTCTATAAGTCAACGGCGCACTACCAAGGTAGCAGATATATGGGCAACACGCCCGCCTATGGCATCACACCCGCCCTTCCACCGTGCCGGAACTGCGACACCATTCTGGCTCGGTGCGAGAACAACGGCTGGCGTCCGCGCGCGGTATGTGACGCATGCGCTCGTGGCGATTGTTACGACGAGCCACCAATGCCAAACCCATTCCCCGATCCATTCCCACCGCTGCCGCGCTTCTAGATCGATTGCGAAAGGCGTCTAGCTGCGGTCTTCCCGGAATGAGTAAGGTTCCGGGAAGACCGCAGCGCAAATGCGGATGCGGCCTTCGATTCGCCAATGGTGCGCAGCGTTGATCTCACCCATCGAATGGTAGTCAGTTACAAAAAACTGCACCTACTTAGGCAAGAAGTCTAATGAATTGGCGATCGTGAAAGGAAGATCTGATGGCTATGTCGGCGAACGCGACTTCGTGGTCTCCATCGCCGGTCATAGCGGCGCCGCCCCGGATCGCAGATGTGGCGCAGCGCCGGCAGCGCGGGTATTCAAGCCACGTACTTGTGTAAGGGCAGTCCGCTCGGCCAGTTCGGCGCGCCGATGGTCTTGCCACTATACTCTATGCGAAAGAGGCGAGTACAGCGGCGGGTTGGACCGCCAAGTAAGCGAGGTCTATATGCAACGCAGTTTGTCAACTGAGCCAACAATAGCAAAAGTAAGGGTCACAGCGTTATGTCTACTCGCCGGGTTGATTTTTGCTGCTTGTTCGCCTGCGGCTCAACTGCCATATCCGGCGCAAACATGGAACAAAGTACAAACACCCGAAGCAGTGGGGTGGTCATCGGCAAAGTTAAAAGTAGCCAGAGAGTATTCGGAGTCAATTGGCTCTAAGGCGGTCATGATTATCGTCAATGGGGAGATTCTAGTTGAATGGGGTGATACCACGCGCAAGATCGACGTGCGCTCCATTACGAAGTCATTAATGAACGCGCTCTATGGCATTGCGGTAGAGGAAGGCAAAATCAATATCCAAAGTACACTGGCGGAGTTGGGGGTTGACGATAAGCTGCCGCCGCTCACCGAAGGTGAGAAACAGGCCCGCATCGTCGATTTATTGCAAGCCCGCTCCGGCGTCTACCATTTCTCCGGGGTTGACACGCCGTTCATGCGCGAAAATATGCCGGCACGGGAGAGCCACCCACCGGGTACGTTCTGGTTTTACCACAACTGGGACTTTTGCGCCCTCGGCGGCATCTACGAGCAGACCACCCAACGTTCACTCTTTGGCGATTTCGACCGGCTGATTGCCAAGCCACTGGGGATGGAAGACTTTGCGCTGGCAGATACGGCCATTGTCTGGGGCAGCCGGGAGTCCGTGTTTCCATGGTATAACTTTCGCCTATCCGCCCGCGATCTCGCCCGCTTTGGGCTGCTGTACTTGCGCCAAGGCCAATGGCAGGGGCAACAGATCGTGCCGCAGGTGTGGATCGCCGAAAGCATCAAGCCCTATTCCGATGCCAGTGATTGGGGTCGCGGTGGCTATGGGATGCTCTGGTGGGTCACCAGAAATCAGACACTCTTCCCGAATGTGACAATCAGTGGGAACGCCTTTGCGGGGACAGGTCGCGCCGGCGATTATCTGGTTATCATCCCGGATCTGGATCTGGTGGTTGTCCATCGCACCAATCCACCCCTCTCCGTCGTTGCTGATGAGCAATTTGGCGCCCTGCTCAAGTTGATTCTGGACGCAAAAACGAACCCCAATTGATCCGCCTTAGCCAGCCGCCGCTGCTCCCAACAGTGTGGCGACCATCGCTGCCACGGTGGCAGTTTGGCCGTGCGCGATGGCTGTGGCGCACAGGTCGGCGGGCAGTGCGCCTACGATTTGCGCTTGCAATTGGGCGGCTTTGTCCTTGAAGAAGTGCCAGGTTGTTACCTGAGTGCGCACACAGCTAAGGGTAGTGATGGCCAGGGTCTGGCGCTCAAGCGCAAGGGGTCGGTCGAGGGAAGTGCTTTCTAACACGAACAACTCGGCAACATAATAGAACGCGTTCATTAGATTGTAGAGATAGCCATGCTCCCATGCTCGGTGGATGGCTTCACTGAGCGCGCGCCGCGCGCCTGTCAAGTCGCCGGCGGCCATCAGCGCGACACCCAGGTAGTTGAGGCACAGGGTTAGCACCATCTGCGTATCGGCGGCCCGTGCGATGGCGACGGCTTCCTGCGTCAGTGGTAGCGCCTGCTCGACCTGCCCCATGTTGGTCAGCACCCAACCCAGCTCGGCCTTACAAAAAGCAATCCCGCGTTGATGACCCGTTTCTGTGTAAATGGTCAGCGCTTCCCGGACGCATTGTCCAGCGAAAGGCAGATCGCCCTCAACCCAGGCATCGTTACCAATACAGTCCAGCAGCCAGGCTTTTTCAAAGGGCAGGGCCAACTGTTCACAGAGCGCCAAGCCTTCGCGCCAGTAGGCGCGCGCCACAGGATAGTCACCGGCACACCAGGTATTCCAGGCCAAATAATTGATCAGCCGGGCAATACGATCGGGGCGCCCGACCTGACGCCAGAGGGCAAGGCTTTCGGCGCATTGACGGCAGGCTTCCGAGTAATTCGAGGAGCCTTCGGCAAAGCGGTGCAAGGCGTCTGCCATGCCAGCAAAATCGTTGCACCGTTGGCTGATCACCAAGCTCTCCTGCAGGTAGGTATGCCCCAATGTCAAGTCACCCCGATCGGTGGCAGCAAGGCCCAAATATAGCAGGGCCAACGCGCGCTCTTTGTCGGCGGCGAACAACAGAACGTCTTGCAAATGCTCTTCACCATGGGCAATATCGGTCAACATCACCGTGCAAACGCCTAACCGGACTAGCGCTTGCACCCACAGCAGTTGTAGGGTTGACTGGGTGGCGGCATTGGTCAGCGTCGTTTGGAGTTCGACGGCAGCCTGGGCAAAGAGCGCCTTGCCGGTGCGAAAACTAGCCATGACGTCACAATAGAGAAAGAGGGCATGAACGGCCGGCGTCAGCAACGTAAACTCATGCTGGTCAATGGCCCACTGCCAGGCGGCGCTGATGTTGGCAAAATCGGCGCGGATGATGTCTAACGCAGTTCGTTGTTGTTGGTTCTGGAGCGGCGCCTCCTGCTCGCCGAGGCGACGCAGGTAGTAGCGACTGTGCTGCCAGTAGCTTTGCTGTTGTGTTGGCGCATCGAGCTTGAGCTGTTCCGTGGCAAATTGACGGACGGTTTCTAGCAACCGGTAACGGGTTTGCTCGCCCTGCTGGTCGGCAATGACCAATGACTTGTTGACCAGTTGGGAGAGCCGATCCAGGGTTGCGCCGGTCACTTCCTCGGCGGCGGCCAGGGTCCAGCCGCCATTGAAGACAGACAGACGCGCCAACAGCCGTTTTTCAACCGCCGGCAACAGGGCGTAGCTCCATTCCAGCGTAGCGCGCAGGGTTTGATGGCGCAAGGGCGCCGTGCGCGCCCCATTGGTCAGCATCTGAAAACGGCCGTCGAAGGCGCCGTCCAATCGCCGCGCCATCTCTTCCACGGTGAAGACATTGACGCGGGCGGCGGCCATCTCCAGCGCCAGGGGAATGCCATCCAGCCGGCTGCAAATCTGGGCAACGGCGGGCGCGTTGGGCGGCGTCAGGACAAAGCCGGGCTGGCGGACACCGGCGCGTTCGACAAAGAGCGCCACCGCTTCAAACTGGGCCAGCGCTTCGGGTGTAAGCGATGATTGCACTGCTGCGGATTGACTATCCCAGCCTGTCCCGGTGCGCGGGCGCGTCAGCGAGGGGACGCGCCAGGGCGTCTCCCCGCCGATATTGAGCGCCTCGCGGCTGGTCGCCAATAAGGAAAGCTGCGGACAGTGCTGGAGCAGCGTTTCGGCCAGTTCGGCACAGGCGCCAATCAGGTGTTCGCAGTTATCCAGAATCAACAAGGTTTCTTTGGCGCGCAGATAAACGATCAAGCTCTCCAGCGGTGAACGTTCCGGCTGCTCCGGCACGCGCCAGAGATCGAGGATACGCTGGGGGATCGCTTGCGGGTCGGTGAGCGGCGCCAGATCGATAAACCAGACGCCGTTAGGAAATGTTGGCTTTTGGACAATTGCCTGGCCTACTTCCAGCGCCAAACGGGTTTTGCCCACACCCCCCGCACCGGTCAGCGTCACCAGGCGGTGGTTGGCGACGAGTTGGGTGACTTCTATCACGGCCGCTGCCCGGCCAACAAAACTGGTGAGCGGCGTTGGCAGGTTGTTGCGGGGCGTGGTTGTGACGGGTATGGTGAGAGTAACGGGTAAGGTTGGGGTGGGGGCTTGGGGACGCAGTTGTTGCAAAAGTTGTGCTTCGCCGGCATCCTGGGCGTGCAGGGGCGCCATGCCCGCCGCATCAAGCAAGCCATTGGCTTCGTCCACAGTCGTTAGCACCACCTGTTGGTACAGCCACTGGATGATGGCACAGACGCGCTCCCGCGCTTGCACGCCATGTAGCCGTTCCCCCTTGCACATCTTGCCGATGATCGAGGGGTCTTGCAGAATGCCTTCGGCTAGTTTTGCCTGGCTCAAGCCATGTTTACGATGTAGATGCTGACTGATGCGATCGCCAAACGGGTGACTCATGGGGGCGCTCCTTTACCTTCAATCGCAGGCATTGAATACGCACTGTCCATGCACTGGACAGCAACAGCGCCCAAAATAATACCATATATCCGGCAAAACTTCCAGTTATACGGGTGTCCTCCGCCGCTGGTTCAGGTGATCTCGCCTTCCAGAATCAAGAGCCAATCGTTGCCACGTCCGCTGGTGGGTGGTGTATAGGTCTGGATCGCACCGTTATCAGCCGTGTGGATATGGTGTTCGTTGCCATAGCGCGGGTCAAACCAGATCTCCTTAAGGCGCACGGCTTTGATCTGCCGGCGATCCACGGTAAAGGCTTCGCCACGCGGGGAATAGAGAAAGGCAAAGGAACCATCCTCGGCGCAAGCGGCGCGCACCTTGGCCCCACCGTGGCGTGGACCATCGACGATGAGTTCCTGTGCCGGGCGCAATGTCTGAAAGGCGCGACTGGTGAAGAGGCGGCGCAACAGCCCCATCTGAAAGGCGCCGGGGTGATCCATCGCTTCATGCCAGGGGATGTCGGCAAAGAGAACCGGCTTGCGCCTCACATCCCACATCTGCCAGATATTGTTGTTACCATAGGTATGACCGCACGCCCCCGCCAGCACGGCCCAATAGGCGGCCTGACGCACGTCATAGGCGTCGAAGCGATCATAGCGGTTGTAATGCTGAAAATAAAAGCCCGCCGGGACCGTCTCGTAGCGTGGCTCACCATCCAGAGTCGGTTTAATGGGCGAGAGGGCATAATCGGCCTCGATAAATAGCCCGTTGTCGTGGTCGTGGGCGCCGTGGGAACTCTGGCACATGTGGAAGTCGAGCCACGCTGTATCGGGGAAGAGTTCTGCCGAGCGGCCCGGCCCAATCGGATGGAAGGTCTTGAGGTGGCTGCCGCCATCGCCGGCGGTCAGGCCCGCCGCCAGGTTGGTGATGATGGCGAGTTCCTCGTCGTTGGTGACATTGCGGTCGCCGCCCAGAATCCAGATCAAGCCGCTGTTGCGATAGCGCTCGCCCAGGAAACGACCATAGCTGTGGGCTGATTCCGGTGTGAAGATGGGGTGGGCGTTCCAGCCCGATCCACGCCAATAAGCGCCCCACGTCGGCAACAGGCCGATGAACAAGCCCAGTTCGTTGGCGCGCGCCACAATGGCGTCCACATGGCGGAAGTAGGCTTCGTTGGGGCGGGTCGGGTCTTGATCATGCAGGGGTAGATCACCATTGGCGTTGGGTGTGCTGAGGCCATCCAACTCGGCTAGCGCCACAGCTTGAATCACGGTAAAGCCTTTGGCGGCGCGGTTGGTCAGATAACGGTCGGCCTCAGCCAGCGTCAAGCGGTGGAAGAGTTCCCAGGCGGTGTCGCCCAGATAGAAAAAGGGCGTGCCGTCAGCGTATTGGAGAAAGCGGCGGTTGGGGGTGATCTGTAAACGGGATTGGGATGATGTCATAAAATTGCTGTTCTTCCAGTATTTTGGTTTTGGAAAGAATGAGGCGATGATTTGTCCAGCTTACTTGTGTCAGCAGTGCTGACACAAGTGCAGGTTCTGGATAGGCTTCATAAAACTGCCGCATTCGATATAAGTTTCTGTGGGTAAAGCGTCTCATTGCAGCGCGACAAGTTCTTCTGGATCCCCCTGAATGACTTTGGGGCGGCGTACTAGCTTTTGCAACTTATTTACCTCTTCGACAGCTTCAATGCGCAACTTACGCCCACCCTTATTGACCTCAAGCGGTATTCCCGTGGTGAGAACTTCTTCGAGAAGATTGTAAATATTGGCGCGCAGTTCGGTGACGGTAATCGTTCGCATTGCTGACTCCCACAAGGCGCGTATGATCAATCCTTATGTATACGTACATCATAAATGAGGATAGAAATAGCGAAAAAATCACTTATCCATGAAATTCGCTTTCTGTTACCCAATGTTTTGCTTGCTGCTTTCTCTGCTCACCTCTTTCGCTCGCGGTATAGAATATACAGCCCACTCAACAAGGTCAAAAACGCACCAGCCAGGGTTGTCATGGTCGGGATTTCACGCCAGATGACAAAGCCCCACAGCACATTGATCGGGAGGGAGGCATATTCAAACGGGGCGGCCACCGAGGCGGGGGCTGTGCTATAGGCGCGCGTCATAAAATACATCCAGCCGGCCCACACCAGGCCCAACCCCGCCATGATCGACAAATCCAGCAGGGTGGGCAGGGTCCAGGCGTGAAAGAGAAAGGCCAGACTGGGCTGCGCGTCGGGCATTTCGCCAAAAGCGGCGGCCAGGGGTGACAACAGAAAGGCGGCGACCAGATAGACCAGCGAACTGTAGTAGGCCATCGTTGCGCTGCTCTCGGTTGTGCGCAAGGTACGTGTGACCATGACCGTCAGCGCATAGAACAGTACGGAGATCAAAATGAAGAGGGAACCAGCGTTGAAATTGGCCGAGCCGGGGTTGACAATCAGCATGACGCCTGCAAAGCCGACGAGCAACGCCAACCAGCGGCGCACTTCGACCTTTTCCCCCAGCATGACCACCGACAGGATGGTGATCACCAACGGTCCCGAAAAGCGGATCGATTCCACATCGGCCAGTGGTAACGCCGCCACCCCCATCATGTGGGTGGTGTAGGAGAGAAAGAGGAAAAGGCCCCGCATAGCTTGGCGTTTCGGTTGTTGGGTGGTTGGCAACCCACGCCGGCCTTCATAGCGATACAGGAGCAAGGTGCAGGGCAGAGCGATCAAACTGCGCACGGCGACGATCTCCAGGACGGAATAATGGCCGCCGATCCACTTGACCGCCACATTTTGCGACGAGTTGATGAGGATCGCCAGCAGGAGAAAGCCAATCCCCTTCATATTGGCGTTAGTCATTGTTATCTTTTTTCCGATAAGGCGGTGTTGTCGTCGCTATAAACTTCCTTCGCTACAGCAAAAACCGCCCAGGCGTTCGGCCAGCCGACGTAGAAGGCGGCATGGGTAATGATCTCCGCCATTTCTTCTGCTGTAACGCCGTTGTTCTTGGCGTTGGTCAGGTGGTATTTCAACGAATTATCGAAGATGCCCTTGGTCATCAGCACCGTGACGGTAACGATGCTGCGGTCGCGCAGCGCAAGTTTGTCTGTGCGTGACCAGACCTCCCCGAACAGAATATCATCGTTCAGTTCGGCAAATTTAGGCGCAAATACGCCAAGCGCGTCTCTTCCTGCTGTCTGTTTTTTCATGATGAAAGCTCTTTTCTGTTATTGATTTTCTGTACTTGATGACGGGGAAACCTTCTCGATTGGCAACCATGCCAGCACTTTTTGAATGTACGTGTCCCAGAAATCCCAGTCATGCCGGCCTGGGCCTTCCTCATAGGTCACTTTAACGCCCTTTGCGGTCAGAAAGTCGGCAAAAGTACGATTGGCCCGCAAGAGATAATCCTCGGTGCCGCAAGCGATGTACACTTTGGGCAAGGTGGTATCAGCGCTAGCTTGCTTTCGTTCCAACATTCTTTCCGCGGCCACACGCGGATTTCGATCCGTCAAGGCAGCAGCGCGAATGTCGCCAAAGCAGGCGTCCTCGCCGATGATATTACGCCCCGGCTCATCGAAGGGATACTCAAAGATATGAACAGCGCCGGAGAGAGACGCGATATAGCCGAAGGTGTCAGCGTATTTCAGCCCGTTGCGCAGCGCGCCAAAGCCGCCCATAGAAAGCCCGGCGATAAAGGTCTCCTCCCGTTTGGGCGACAGGCGAAACATGGTTCTGGTCAGATCGACAAGCTCTTGACCAACATACGCGCCGAAATCACCGAAACAACTGCTGCCAAAGGGCATATCAACATAGAAGGAGTTTTCAGCGGAGGGCATCACTACCGCCAGGTTGCGTTCCATGGCCCAACGCTCAATGCGCGTGTTGGCCGTCCAGGCGAAGCAATTGTCCAGCAGCCCGTGGAGCAGATAGAGGGTTTTGAACAGGCCTGCGCTCCCATTCACACCGTCGGCGGGGAGGATTACCTGCATCGGCACCTTGCGGTGCAGGGTATTCGAATAGAAGTTAATCTGAAGCAGTGCCATGATCGCTATCTCCTTTCGATACGGAACGATGAATGTGCTCCTGTATCATAAAACTTGCGTAACCATTGTGATTGCGGTCTATTGATTATAGTCGTATAAACAGAGGAATGGTATAGTACCATGCAAGTATTCACGGCGAGCAGATATGCGCAAGCTTGGCGGCGATGGGAGTCGAGCCACCTGATTTACAACCGTGGGAACTGGCGGATACTACAGGGCGGAGCCGTTGGCTGTCGACATAGCGATAAATGGCGCTGTAGTAACCTTTTGTATGAGCCATAGTATAGCGGATGTTGACGCCCAAAGGGTCGCTCATTGTGCGTGATATACGGATGTGGCATCGCGGTACGCCCAACGTCTCGACCGAAATCCGCCCCAACATGGCGCTCATCTATGGTCGCAGTTGGTGGGATGGCGCGTTTTATCCCCAGGATTCGCTGGGTATTACCGAGGAAGTGTTCGCAGGGTTGTCGGCGCGGGCGAAGAAGTTATTGCGCTTTGAAAAGTTGGTGAAGTAAGGTCTGATGTTACGCAGCCACCTTCGGTAGCGAAAATGACCTGCCAGGGGAAAGGTGCGTAACATCAAGTAGTCAATGCACCGGCGCGGTTAGACCAACAATGATGGCCCGAAGCGCCTTGAGGATGCGTAAAATATCATAGATCTCATCAGAAAGCGCAGAGTAGTCACGGCTGATGAGATAATGCTTGTCGTCAAGGAGCATAAAGCGCCAGTCACTACCGATCACGTAACAACCATAAACCGGTTGTTGATTATTATTGAGCGCCTGCGCGGCCAACATCGCCGCCAACGTTTGCCCAGCGGGGTCGCCTTGCGGATCAGTTTGCCGTTTATACTCAGTAAAGGCAAACAGAGGAATCTCCGGCTCGCGGTAGCCGGTGGCGATGATCGTATCCGGTTCACCGTTTAGCTCAACATCGTCGATAACCGCGCTAATATGGCGTTGGGCAAAAAGATTAAACCGGTAGAACTCCATAAAGCGCACCATCCACAAAAGTGGTCCGATACATTGGAGGGATAACTCTTGTTCATTCCACCCTTCCACATTGAGTAGGAGTAATTCCTGTAGGGCTTTCAGGTTAGCCCGTTCGAGTTCAGTCAAGTCAGCGGGGGTTTGCAGCCAGCACTCCATCAAGGGGTTAGAAAGCTCACGTCGCACCCCAAAGCGTCGATCTAATAGCGTCAGTGTGCATTCGCTAAAGCGTAGTCTTTCCATTCGGGTATTCCTCCTCACCAAACACGACTAAATTGTCATGACCATGGCGCACCTCCTTATAGTTCACGCTATCGGCCACTCATCCTAGCTTTTCTGCTACTATTGTACCACAAGGTGTGTTTGTGGTGAATGATGAAAACCAATTATTTCTTCAACCGCCGCAACCGCGGATCAAGCGCATCGCGCAGCCAGTCGCCCAGCAGGTTCATCCCCAGCGAGGAGATCATGATCGCCAGACCAGGGAAAGTCGCGATCCACCAGTAGCGTTGCAGATGTTGGCGACCGGCTTCCAGCATATTGCCCCAACTGGGAATATCGGGCGGCACGCTGAGGCCGAGAAAGCCCAGGCCGGCTTCGTAGAGGATCATGGCGGACATTTCAAAGGTCATCACCGTAAGGAAGGGGCCGATGAGGTTGGGGAGAATGTGTTGGAAGAGGATGCGGTTCTGCGAAACGCCGGTACTGTGGGCTGCTTCAACATAGACGGAACGACGAATCCGCAACACTTCGCCGCGCACCACGCGTACAAAGATCGGCGCGTCGGTGATGCCAAAGATGAGGATGACATTGAAGAGACTGCGCCCCAAGATGCCGGCAATAAAGACGACAAAGAGCAAGTAGGGCAAGGCCAAAATAATGTTGACTACCGTCATAATCGCATTATCGGTGCGTCCGCCGACAAAACCGGAAAAGAGACCAATCACTAGCCCCAACCCGCCGGCAATGAGAACGCCAAAGAAGCCTACTTGCAGCGAAACGCGGCTGCCATAGAGAATCCGGCTAAAGAGGTCGCGTCCCAACGGATCAGTGCCCAGCGGATGGCTCCAATCGCCTTTTGCCATCCACGCCGGCGGTAATTTGCTCGCCTTCAGATCCTGTTCCAGCGGATCGTGAGGCGCCAGCCAGGGGGCAAAAACGGCGGCAAAGACGACCAGCAGGAAGAGTAATAAGCCAATCAGCCCGGCGGTATCGCGCACCAGCAAGCGCCCAAAGGCGCGCAATTGTTCGCCCCAGACGGACGATTCAGGAGCGACGTCATTGAGCGCCGTCGGTGATAGAACACTGTTACTCATAGCGGATCCTTGGGTCAATGAGTGGGTAGGCCAGGTCGACCAACAGGTTCAGCAGGATGACAACCAGGCTGGTAAAGAGCGCAATGGCTTGCACCAGCGGAAAATCACGGTTCGAGATTGCCTCGTAGGCCAATTTGCCCAACCCCGGCCAGGAGAAGACATTTTCAATCAACACCGAGCCGCCCAACATATAGCCGAACTGAATGCCGATGACGCTGACCAGAGCAATGGCCGCGTTGCGCAGAACATGACGATAGAAAATCGTCTGGTTGGATAAGCCCTTGCCGCGTGCTGTACGCACATAGTCATCCCCCATAATCTCCATCACCGCTGAACGGGTCAGGCGCACCAGGCGTCCCATCGTCGGCAAAGCCAGTGTGAAGGCCGGCATCAAGACCGACGACCAATCAGAGCGACCAGAGGTAGGCAGCCAGCGCAGGTTGACGGCAAAGACGATGATCATCACCAGCGCCAGCCAATAGGCCGGCACCGTTTGCCCCAGCAAGCCAATCGTGCGCCCAACGGCGTCGATCCAGGAGCCTGGTCGTGTCCCGCCGGCCAAACCCAGGGGAATGGCAATCCCAATCGCCATCAGCAGCCCGACAAAGGCCAGTTGCAACGAAGCCGGCAACCGTTCCAACACCAGTGGCAACGCCGGCAAGCGGTAGTGCAGCGAATTTCCCAGGTCCCCGCGAACGGCCTTGGCGACAAAATCAACAAATTGCACCGGCAAAGGGCGATCAAAGCCCATGCGGGCGCGAAATTCGGCGCGTTGGGCCGCACTCGCCTCGCGCGCCAGCATCACCGAGGTCGGATCGCCGGTCAAGCGCACCATGACAAAGACCAGGATAAAGACACCCAGAATCACCAGGAGGGCCTGGCTGAAGATGGCGAGAAGGTAACGTCGCATTGGTCTCAAGTCCTAAGTCGCGTGGTCGTGTAGTCGCGTGGTCGTGTGGTCGTGTGGTCGTTTAGTCGTGTAGTCGCGTGGTCGTTTAGTCGCGTGGTCATAAGGTTTGTCTTTGCTTTACTTTGCAAAATCAGTTTGTAACCATAGACTACACGACTAAACGACCACGCGACTACACGACCACGCGACTACTCACTAACACTCACATCCCACAAGAAGTAGTTTTCCGCACCACGGGGCTGATAATTCTGCACCCGCTTGTTGACCCCTTCAAAAGCTTGGGGGGCGTAGAGGAAGACAAAGGGCTGGGTTTCGCTCATGTAAGTTTGCAATTCGCCGTAGAGCGCGGCGCGCGCATCCGTATCAGGTGTGGTCAGGATTTGCGCAAGCAAGTCGTGAATCTTTTCGTCCGACCAGTTGGCATAGGATTGATCCTTGCCCACGGCGCCTTCTATGCGGCTGTACGCTTCGTTGGCGAAGTTCGACCAGCTATCGACAAAGAGCGGCGGCAGTTCTTTGTTGGCTTCGCGTTCCCAGTAGGCGTTGGCCTCTTGCAATTCCAGGTCGGCGTTGATGCCGACATCGGTCAGGAAGCCCTGAATGGCCTGACAGACCTCGTTGATATTGGGGTAGGCGGCTTCGGGGCAGGCCATGCCAATGTCAAAACCGTCGGCATAGCCGGCTTCGGCCAGCAGCGCCTTGGCTTTTTCCACATCATAGGCCACCGGCTCCATCTCGACAAAGCCCAGGTTGCCCGCCGTCATTAAGCCAACCGTGCGACTGGCCGCGCCGCTAAAGATCGCGTCGATAATTGTCTGGACATCAATGGCATGGGCAATGGCCTGGCGCACCTTCAGATCCATGATCGGCGTGTCGAGACCGGTGGTCATGTTGTTAAAGGCGACATAGTAGACGCGATCCACCAGGTAGTTGACTACGGTCAGGTTTTCATCACTGCTGATGGTGTCGGCTTCTTCCGCGCTCAGGCGGGGCGCAATGTCGATTTCACCGGCCTGCACCGCCGCCACACGGGTGGCCGATTCAGGCATAAAGCGGAAGACAATCTCGGCAACTTTGGGGTAGCCGGTGCGCCAGTAGTTCGGATTGGCGACAACGGTCAGGTGATCGCCCTTGATCCATTCTTTGAACATAAAAGGACCGGTGCCGATGGGACTTTGGGCAAAGGCTGCCAGCCCCATCTCAGCATGAGCTTTGGGCGGGATCATCGACCAGCCGGCGACGCGTCCCAACAGCAGCGCATTCGGCTTTTCCGTGGAAATCTTGACGGTATAGTCGTCGATCTTTTCGACATTCTGCACAAAGTTCCATTCGTTGGCATAGGTCACTTCGGGCTGCGAATAGGTCTGCCAGCTATAGACCACCGAGTCGGCGTTGAAGGGTTCGCCATTGTGGAAGGTTACACCCTGGCGCAGTTTGAAGGTGTAGGAAAGGCCATCTTCCGAGACTTCCCAGCTTTCGGCCAACGCCGGCGAGTAGGTGCCGTCGGCTTCGGGGAAGGCCAGGGCGTCGTACAGGGTCCACGAAGCGTTGGCGGCCTGGCGTTCGGGCGAGTAGGGGACTTCCACAGCAGCAATGTCGGTGGTCAAACCGATGGTGAGGGCGCCTTGCGGGCCTTCGGCGGCGGGGGCGGCAGCGGATGAATCGCCACCAGTGCTACCCGTGGGCGCCGCGGCCGGCACGGCACAGCCAGCCGCAACCAGCGCGACAATGAAAATCAGCGAGAAAAGTAGCAATGTTTTTTGTCGAACCATCTCTTACTCCTTATCGATAGAATTGAATAAACTGCTTGATAGCATGAAGTGACCAGACAATTGATTTACTTTTTGCTTTAGGGAGTAGTCGTTTGATGTGGCGGGGAGAGCGTATCACAAAGTCGCGGAGAATGCAACAAAAGGGGTAGGCAGCCGCAGAAATTGTCGGCTGCTTACCCTCTCTTTTATCATCCCTGCCTTTCTTACAGCTTGATTGTACCTCTGGCTAATCACCAAAGATTGGTCAGGTTGCCGGCGTTATGGGCAATTTTTAACGTGTTGATTACCGATAATTTTGATTAAAATTCAGTAAGTTTTCATCGAATATTGTAAGCTAATTGAATGAGTAAATGTGCTACAATTGTCTCACGCAGTCGGCATATTCGTCATTCTTGTTTACATTGACCCTTAGCCTCCTTCTCATTGCCATCAAGAACAGATGTGTGATGCGATTCTACTGCCCGAGTATTATTCGATTTTCAGCTTTACGGATCCTGTAAGGAGAAATTCATGATTCAACATTCGCCCAAAAAGTTGTTTCTCAGTCTAAGCGGAGTAGCAATCGGCACATTGCTTGCCCTGTTCATTTTCTTGAGCGGAGGTACGGTCATGGCCGACCAAGCTTCCACAACGGCTCTGTCAAATTTGGCAATGGTGCCCACTGTGCCCACTGTGCCCACTGTGCCTACTGTGCCCACGGTGCCTACGGTGCCTACTGTACCCACGGTGCCCACTGTACCGACGTTGACACCCACCACCACGCCAACAATCACACCAACAGATGATGGGGACGACGATGATGATGGCACTAGCGAAGAGGAGATAGACCCCATTGGCGGTCCACTGGTTGGCAACTACTGTCTGGCTACCGGTGGTATCGGCTTACGCGCTAACCCCACTGGCACATTTACGCTCAATGTTGTCGGAACACCGATCCATGCCTACCTCATTTGGGCCGGCCGCTACCCTGACAATGCGCCTGATAAGGACATTCAAGTGGTGATTAATGGCGGTTTGCCGATCACCGTTGTTGCAGCCAAGGATCGCCAGTCAGAACTGCCCGGCGGCGTTTCTTATTTTACGTTCTTGTCCATGAATTTGGTAAATAGCCCCAGTTTTGCTGGTCTCTTGACAGGCGCGCTCAACATTACCGTGAGCGGCTTAAACTCCGGCAATGTACCCGGCAATGAAGGATACGGCGTGGGCTTGTTGATCGTATCGAGCGATCCGACTTGTCCCTTTAGCCAGATCAATCTCGCCTATGGGTTGGATAGCTTCTTTGATGATGGTACGTTTGTTAATCCGCCAGTAGCGCCCCAAGATTTCCTAGGGCCAAACAGTCAAGTCTGGTGTGTCGATTTCCCAGCCGCCGGCGCTTCACGCACGTTGAACTTCCAGGCGTTTGTCGGCGGTGTTGATCCCGGCAAAACCAACGCCCTTTGGTATGCAACCGGATCGGGTATAAAGCCAACGGAGTTGATCGCCAATCATGCCGGCGCCGTGTTGGACGGCCCGCCAGTGACGGCTAATTCGCCCTTTACCAGCAATGTGGGTCCGCAGTTGGACAATTACACCAAGAGTCTTGTTGTACCGGCCGGCGCTACTTTTGCCTGCTTCCAGATCCAATCGGCGCCGACCACCATCGGTGCGGCCACGGAAGCCGTCTGGATTAGCTTTGCTTCTCAATTGTTCAGCTCGGTCACGGCGACCGTAACGCCAACCCCCACGGCGACACCCACCGGTTTGCCGACTGTGCCCACCGTACCAACCGTGCCGACTGTGCCACGTGTGCCCGGTTTGACGATTGACGTTGAGGTTGAACCGCTCATTCCTGCCCCAGGCGATGATGTCATCTTTACAGTTAGCTATGCGAATGATGGTTCGACGACGGTTCCCAATGTTCAGTTAACCTTTACCGTCCCGGCTAATACGACCTTCAACAGCAGCGCCAGTACGGCCGGCTGGCATTGCACAGGCACTACCCCTGGCTCAGTTTGTCGATTTGATCTGGGCAATGTTGATCCGGGTGAGAGGGGTAAGGTGCGTTTTGTGCTCACGGTGGATCCACTGGTTAGCGCAGCAAACAACCGCATCCAAGTAGTTGTCAAGCTGGTTGATGATACGGGGAAGGTCTATAGTGAAAAATCCTTCCTGCTGCTTGTCAATGCGCCGCAGCGGCTCTATGTTCCGTGGATTGATCGGTAGTTGCCTTTGACCATCGTCAACGGTTGCAATTGATCGGCTGGAACTCCCGATAGGTTTGTCACCTATCGGGAGTTTCTATTTCCCGATAACTCAATTTGTAATCTATTTGTCAGCTATTGGATTAGTTTAGTTAGCTTTGTGGTGATACAATCGATCAGCAGAAACTCATTCACGGCTTTTGCCCGGCAAGTGTTCGATCGCTCATCTCCAGAAAGTGTGAGGTTTCGACCCGCCACACCTGTCAGGTTTTGGAAACCTGACAGGTGTTCACACTTTCCGTAGATGAGCCGTGTTCGATATACCTTTACAGGACAAATTTGGCATGGTATTTACAAAAACTGATTTCCATCCATTGGCCCATCCGCCGCCGTTGAGACAGGTCGCTGGTCGCAGAATACCCACGAGCTGTTATACACGAGTGCGACTTTGGTGTAGCCTCTTATTAGCCTGTTTCTTCCTGAGTATAGCGACGGCGCCGCTTTATGCGCAAAGTTGTCCACCCTATCCTTCGCCGCACCTGCGGATTGGGTACAATGTGACCCGCGACGGCAATGTTGACATCACCGATTACGCTGCAACACAATTGGGCGCCGGTTGGTATCATGATTATTCTATGCGCGCTGCCCCACCGCAACCGGGTGGCATTGCCCATCATCAAATGATCCGCGCTTCCGGTCGGACAACACCGGATTCGATCCAACAGATACTGCCCTCAATTGGGCGCATTGTCGATGCTTCGCCGGGCGATTTTTGGATTTTAGGGAATGAACCGGACCGCCATGGCCAAGACGGCTTGACGCCGAGCCAATATGCCCGCTTTTATCATGACACCTATTACTTTATCAAACACCGTGATCCCAGCAGCCGCCTTGCCATTGCCGGCATTGTCCAGCCGACCAAACTCCGCCTGCGCTACTTAGATATGGTCTTAAGCGCCTATGAGCAGCAGTATGGCGAAAAGATGCCGGTGGATATTTGGGACATTCATAATTTTATCCTGCCGGAAAATTGTGGCTGGGGCGCCGGGATTCCACCGGGCCTGGAGGCGTATGCCAACGAAGGTACGCTATGCCCCGCCACGCTGGCCGCGCATGGCAACATTGAAACCTTCAAACAACAGATCCGCGCCTTTCGCCAGTGGATGAAAGATCGGGGTTACCAGGATCGTCCGCTGGTCATCAGTGAGTATGGGATCTTGTTATCACAGTATCACGGCTTTCCTTACAGCACTGTGCGCAACTATATGTTGGCTTCTTTCGATTTCATGTTGAACACGAAAGATAACGCCATTGGTTATCCGGCCGACGATTATCGACTGGTGCAGGAATTTGCCTGGTTTAGTCTCAACTACTATGAATTTGACCTCGCCACTTATGTTGGGTTGAACGGCAACCTCTTTGATCACGGCAGCCGCCAGATCAAACCACTCGGCCTCGACTTTGCCAACTACACCAGCCAAATTACCATACGCACCACGGATCTGGCGCTGAAGAGTTTTCAAGCAACACCAGGAACGGTCAACGGTGGCGAGCCGGTTACGTTGCAAGCGGCCTTGGTAAACAGCGGGGGGGTTGCCGCCGAAGGGGTCACTGTCCGCTTTTATGACGGCGATCCGCGCACGCAAGGGCAATTATTAGGCGCCAGCAGCACCATCAACCAGATCCTTCCTGGTTGTCAGCAAACCCAAAATGTATCATTTGTTTGGACACCGCTGCAGGCCGGCGTCTACTCGCTCTTTGCCGAGTTGGTGGCGACTAATCAAAGTTTAGAGATCGATCCAGCCAATAATTATGTCAGCCAGGCGGTAACTGTGTTAACATCGGCGCCGGCAACCCCGACCCCAACTCCAACCCTTGTGACGCCGGTAAACACGCCAACGGCAACAAGTACGCTGGCGCCCGGCGAGCCAACCTATACGCCAACCGCAACACTAGCCGCCACTGAACCAACCTATACGCCAACGCCAACGCTTTTACCGGGCGAGCCGACCTATACGCCAACGCCTACAGCAACGCTTGTCCCCGGCGCACCGGCGCCCACCCCCACGGGAACGACAACCCCGGTGGCCCAGGGCGGCAGTGGCAAAAAATGGCTCTATTTGCCGATCATTAACCGCTAAATTTTGCATATCACAGAATTTGGTCCAAACTATACAGATTGGCTAGATTTTATTCGACTAGGAGTTACGCACTTGCCCAGACCTGTCAGGTTTGCGAAACCTGACAGGTCTGGGCAAGTGCGTAACTCCCATCGACAATAAGGTGAGCTTCTAGAAGTTAGTCAATCAATTTCTTACACCCTCCTATTCCGTCCACGCTATGGCAACAAGTGGCGACACTCCTTAACCAAGCAGTAGCTTCGAGCAGCACGACGGGCATGACCTCAGTAGCACTCCCCTTCAACCTAACAGCAGCAGTGACAGCAAAAGCATTTAGAATTGTAATCTAGGCTACATCAATGACATTAGCAGCCAACCTTTTTTTTGTTGCTATCGCCTTTTCAATTCAACTAGCTGTGGCGCGCTGTCACAGGTGGTAACACATAACACTAGCTGCTTGTTTCCTTACGCAAAAGACACATAAGATTAGACAAATGTATGTATACAAAACGCAAATTCTGCTGTATCCTTTTTAACTAAAGTATTAATAAATTAAGTAATCTTTCTTTTCAGAAAGCGTCAGCCTCTCCGGAAAATGCCAAATTGCGAAGTTATTCATCAGGAAAACTAAATATTTACTTAATTTTTTATATAAAATCCTAAATATCGACAAAATTGCAAGAAAACAA
The DNA here is from genome assembly GCA_021405325.1 of Caldilinea sp. CFX5. The sequence goes on from QWII01000001.1 coordinate 86,266, forward strand.
ACTTATTTGTAAGGAAAAGATGCCTACAAGTATGATATAGTGGCGTTTATAATCATAGCAACCACAATTAATCAGCCGGAGTATCTCATGACCAAAACTATACCTCACGCACGAAATTTGACATACTTGGTTTTAGCTGGTTTAGCACTAGCAACAGCCGTAACAGTTGCAAGTGGAGCCTATTTAGGGGTACTAACTAGCAATGACAACTCATCCTACGTCACCTATACGACTATGTTGGCACTACTAATGTTAGTGTTGGCGGTTGCAGTATTGCTAACTATGTTACGACAACCGAATGTTGACCTACTAGAAGTAGTAATTCCACTTACCGTATTATTTTCCTTGCATTATCCTGTACGCGCAATCTTCATCACTAGTTGGCCAGAATTAGCCCGTTTGCCGTTGAACTGGCCTAGTGAAAATGACTATTATATCTTTCAAGGGTTACTAACTTCATTCATCGGATTTGTGTTTTTTTACCTCGGATACTTTTGGAAATCCAAAGATGGGTTGTACAAATTTCTACCCAAAATCCCGTTTAGGGATGGTACAGAACAGTTGCTATCACTCAAGATAAGCGCGATCTTTATATTTGGGGTGTTCGCTTTCATTATGCTGTCGCGTAGTGGAGCCGCCATGCGGTTTATGTGGGATGATCAGCAGATCGGTACGGCAAGGGTTCAACTATGGAATTTATTTGAGGATATTCGTTATTTGAGTCTTTTGATTGCTTGGGCCGCATGGAAACGGGGCGTTACATATCGATGCTTAGGATTTATAGTGCTGATAACCAATATTGGTATAGGGGTAGCAATGGGATCAAAAGATGCTATTTTCGTCTCCATTTTAGCCATCTTACTTGCTTTTCATTATATGCGCACGACAAGCAAACAACAGCTTATTTGGATGACAGTGGCCCTCATCAGTGTCTTCTTAATGGTAGTCTTTCCTCTGGTAGAAGGCTATAGAGAATCCTATCGTAGGATACTAGGTTATCAGTCAAACCCAACTATCGATAACATTATTGAAGTTGTTAATAATCTTAATATATACTCCACAGACAGTAGTCAGAATACGTACATTCAAGATGCAGTTACTGATGTGGTCAATCGTGCTGTATGGTTTGATTCATCAGTAATGATTCAGCGGTGGGTGCCGGAGTATATTGATTACCAAAGAGGCGCTACGTTTTATCCACTGATAATTGGTTGGATTCCGCGTGCAGTCTGGCCAGAAAAACCGATTCTTTCGCAGGGTTCATTAATGCATAATGTGATCATCGGTTCTTCCAGCAAATCCAATGTAGGTCTCACGAGTATCGGAGAGCTATATCTCAACTTTGGTATTGTGGGTGTTATCAGTGGAATGTTTTTCATTGGGGTTTTTGTACGTCTTGTATATTTGTATACTCAGAACTTTAGTGGCGTAGCTATTTATAGAAGTCTACTATATTTTGCACTATACCCAGCACTATTATTTTCTCTACAATCCAGTATCTCAACTGCCGTTGTAGGCATAGTACGGACGATGTTGGTTGTCATCCTTTTAATCGCCTTTCTATCAATTAGCACATCTACTCCTAATAGATCTTCTACAAGAGCTGCTTGTATGCAAGCATAAAGTTCATCAGTGTTAGTACCAGGACTTAACGTTAAGCTTTCTGCACTCACAGACAATTTATATGGCAAGTAACAGTTCAAAATCTATTTTATCCCTCACGAAACAGTCAATCAGTTATGGTCTAGGCATTTTTGGTCGGCAACTCATAATTTACCTGACCATACCACTTTTTACCCACTATATTTCTCAGACAGAGTTCGGTCTTATCTCGTTTGCTATTACCATTATGGCCTTTTTTAATACTTTAACAAATGTCGGACTTCATGGAGCTATCTTTCGCTTTTATCATGACAGCGATCATCCACAAATGAAGCGTCAAGTTTTAGGTTCGTCGTTAATAATGCTTACCTTGCTGGCTTCTATTCCTGCACTAGGTGTTCTGTTCTTTACGAATTCGATTGCCAACTCAATCGTGGGTAGTAGTAGCTACAAGCAAGTAATGCAGCTTGCTGCAATTTTGCTTATCGTGGACACATTGGTAAACTACGGCTATATTCTACTCCGGATTCAGATGCGTCCATTAGCTACCAGCATTAATAATTTAGTCATTGTGCTAACTCAAATGAGTAGCGCTTTGATTTTGGTACATTTTTACCGCGCAGATGCAGTCAGTTATCTTACTGGCTTGTTGATTGGTGAAATAATTGGATTGGGCTTACTCGCTTTTTGTACACGTCACATTGTTTCTCTAGAAGTATCACTGGGTAGTATGTTCCAATTATTACAGTACGGGTTACCGTTACTGCCAGTGGGACTAGCTATGTGGGCTTTAAATCTGGCTGACCGTGCTCTGATTAGCGCTTTTCTCGGTTTAGATCAATTAGCCGTCTATGAAGTTGGTTATAAGATGGGAATGTTGGTTTCCCTGACGGCAACTCCATTCCGAGCCGCGTGGCCTTCTTTTGCTTTTTCAGTCATGCACAAACAAGATGCTCAACGCATCTACCGACATGTTTTCACTTGTCTCTTGAGTGTAAACCTGTTTTGCATGCTAGGGATCATAGCATTTAAAAAAGAAATTCTATCTATGTTAGCGCCTACTACTTATGTTGCCTCCTTATCAGTTGTAGGCTGGGTTGCACTTGCACAAGTGTTCGAGGCCAGTAACCAAGTCCTTTCTATCGGTCCCAAAATAAGCAAAAAAACTGTAAGCTTGGCCCTTGTCGTTATTCCTGCCGCTCTAGTCTATCTGCTTCTCAACGTTCTTCTGATCCCACTGTTCAACATTCAAGGGGCTGCGATTGCTACTACAATAGGTTATGGGTTACTTGCATTTGGCAGTTATTTTGCCGGGCAACGTTCCTACCCCTTTTCATTAGATTGGAAGCGCTTATACAAAATAGTAGCAGCGGCTATTTGCAGTTATTTGCTAGTTATCATTGTCGAACAGTCAAACATTTCTGGTTGGGAATATTACTTAGGCACAGGGATAGCATGGCTAGCATTCCCGCCTATTTGTCTGCTCTTTGGCATCCTAACATTAACACAATTGCGTAATCTAGGGTGTTTACTAACAGAAAAATTTAATCAGCGCAAATTACAAATGCACAAAGTTTAACTTTAGGCCACCTAGCTGTACATAGCCTGATTACACTCTATAAAGCTAGACCAACCAAGCATTGGTATCAATATTTTTCATAGGATTAAGTCTAAATGAACATCTATACACAATTCTTACATATGGGGGTAAGGCTAAGTGTGGCAATTAGCTACCTACCGCAAAGGCGACCAGATGATGCTATCATTGTAGCACACCCAAGATCAGGCAGCACCTGGCTTCGAACGATGCTTGTGAACGTCTTGAAGCCGAATGCTCATAGCAATCCAGATGTGTTTAATAAGCTTATCCCAGGAATTTCAATCCGAAGTCCCCATAGCATGTGGGATCTACCATCGCCAAGAATCTTAACCAGCCACACTCCCTACCTACCAGGCTTCCCTAAAGTAGTTTATGTGGTAAGAGATGGCCGCGATGTTCTTGTTTCTTACTATCACTATCTTGTTCACAGAAAATCTAAGCTCGGCCGGTTTCATAAAGCTTCGTTGGAGATGAATTTCCCTACATTTATTGATCGTTACTACCAAGGTGACTATCGCTACATTTGGCATCAACATGTAGAGTCATGGTTGACGCAAGGTAAGCAGGCTTTGGGAGAACGCATGCTAATTGTACGCTTTGAAGAAATGCGAGCAAATCCAGAAATCTTTTTGGATCGAATTGCTACATTTGTGGGGGTTTCGGCGAATTCAGCCCGTATTGCGGCCGCAGTCCAACAAGCTGACCTGGGAAACATGCGTAAGGTCGAAAGAGAACGATGGCAGGCAAAAGGATTGGGATCGCCTGACGGAACCAGTAGTTTTTACCGAAATGGTCAAAGTAATAGTTGGCAGACATACTTCACACCAGAAATAACAGAGCAGTTTCTAACTCGTTCAAAAACTGCTCTGCAAGCCGCAGGCTATCAACCCTAATAATTGAATGTGGGTGAGGCTAAGGTATTATAGGAGGCTAGCCATTGCGCGTATTTGTTGTCGGTATGAGTGGCGCCGGGAATTTAGGTGACGATCTGATATCTGTCATGTTGGCTCAGCACATCTTTGCGCGCTGGCCTGAAGCAGAAATCAGCGCACTCTGTTTTGGTCATTCGATACCACTTACATACCCAAATTCGAATAAAATCCGCTTTTATCAGGCGCCGCAGAGGAGATCGTTAAGTGAATTTGCCAAACGCACACAGGCTATCAATACGGCGATTCGTGCATCTGATCTGATCTTGATTGGTGGTGGTGGTCTCTTTCAGGATAGCCACAATTTGTTTACAGTTCACAAATGGATGCGTAATGCGCTAAACTCAAGTTTAGCGCAAATACCCGCTGCGGCCGTTGGTGTTGGCTTTGGGCCTTTTAAGCATGCTTTTCCACTGTGGTATCTACGTAGAGCACTTGCAAGGCTATCGGTAATTCAAGTACGCGATGAGGAATCATCTGAATTAGTGAGCAATTTAGGCTACTCTTCCTTAATAGCACCTGATATTGTTGCTGGAACGCCACTCGTATCTGAGTTTTCCCGCGAGAGGCAGATCAGGATGCAAAAACCGGTACTTGGCTGTTCCATTCGACCTTGGATAGGATTAAAATTTGATGCCATCGTGAAGCTGATTTGCAAGACAAGTCGACGCTATGATGCGACAGTTAAATTGTTTGTTTTCGAACATGCTGAACCGTATAATACATTTGAATATTCTTATGCAATTCAGCTTGCCGCAGCACTTGAAAAACAGCGTATTATTGCAGAAATTCTTTGTTATCGCAGGCAATCTATCGCAGAGTTTACCAATGCTTTTTGTGGCGTTTCAATGGCAATTGCTACCCGTTTCCACGCCAATATCCTCTGGCAGAAATTGGGAATCCCAGTGTTACCGATTTCATACGCACCTAAGGTGACACGGTTCTATCGAGAAAAAGGCGCCCACGTAATTCCTATTGAAGCGGTTGACAGTGAACAAGCGAATGCGAATTTTTACCATATTGAACTCACAGAATCCTACTCATTGCCAGCAGATAGCACCTTGTTCGGTGATACAAATTATACCTCATGGAAATTGTTCAGTCTTGCTCAAGGGGTAAGCGCCGCAGAATCAACTTACGGCATTACACGGAGCATCGGGTTACGATTGAAACATCTGCATCCCTAGTGGGCACTTTAACTTTTTATCAAATCTAACTCGTACAGGTCTTGTAGAATTTACAATTGATAGGATGGTTTAGTTATGGCTACCCGACGTGTTGCACTGGTAGTGCCCGGTCTTGTTACATCCGGCGGCGTTCCTGCTGTTGCAGCTTTTCTATACAGAATTATCGCCAGCTCCAACCGCTATGAACCACACCTCGTTTCGCTACCAATGTCATCGCAAGACAAGACCAGCTTACGCCTATTGTCGCCAAGGAGTTGGTTGGGCGGGGTAGGTGTTGGCAAGGGAATATGGAATAATTGGCCATACCAACATATCGGTGCAGTCGCAGCTGAGTTAGAGTTTCAACGCTATCAGCCGCGCCGTGTTCTAACAGACATACTTGCTAATTATGATCTTGTTCAAGTCATCGCTGGAACGCCTGCTTGGGCCTTTACCACACGCAACTTACACAAACCCATATTTTTGCAAGTTGCAACATTGACAACGGTTGAACGACAAGCCTTGTTAGAGCAAGTATCCTGGCCACGTCACTTATGGATCAAAGGCATGAATCGGATAATAAGCCAGATAGAAACAAATGCGCTTAAACATTTGCGTGCAGTATTCGTTGAAAATGAATGGATGTATGAGCACCTGAGTAGCAAAATGGACCCAACAAAAGTCATTTTTGCTCCACCGGGTATAGATACAACACGTTTTCGCCCAGACAATTACCAACCAAACGGCTATATTCTTGCAGTTGGAAGATTAGGTGATGTGCGAAAGAACGTCGCACTTCTCTTCAAAGCTTACCATCGACTTAGGCAAATTTTTCCTTCCGCGCCTAAGTTGGTATTAGCTGGCAAAAGCATGCCTGAATCTTCCGCATGGCAGATAGCTGATTCGCTTGGTATTACACCTTACATTGAATGCCGATTGAATGTAACAGAAACAGAACTTGCAGAATTATACCAGAATGCGGCGTTTTTTGTTCTCTCTTCCGACGAAGAAGGTTTAGGAATTGTAATCTTAGAAGCTATGGCAAGCGGTATTCCCGTTGTCGCCACGCGGTGTGGAGGGCCAGAAACAGCAGTCCGTGAAGGCGAAACAGGATTTTTGGTTGCGACAGGCGATCCAGAAATGCTTGCACACAGAATGTCTCAGTTACTCAAAAATCCGGTAGAAGCGGAAGCAATGGGAAAGGCCGGGCGTAAAATCGCTGAACAACATTTCTCATTAGAAGCGGCCGGTAGGGCATTTCTCCAGCAATATGACCATGCGTTCTCTTGATACAACCAGTAATGAAGTACATTGGAGGGCCAGCAAGTTGAAAGTTGTGATTGATGCCTTATCGGCGCGCAATGGTGGTGGTGTTACTTATCTAAAGCAAATACTCCCTATGTTAGCCCAAGAGGGGGGGGGATTTGAATATAGTGTCTTGCTGTCGAGTCAGTATCAAAATGCCCTAATCGCTGAACTACCATCAAATGTAGCGCTTATTGATACGAAATTATCTCCATCCTTGGCTCAACGATGGTGGTATACACAATACCAGTTGCCATACCTTTTGCGCGAGCTAGGAGCAAGCATATTTTTTGCGGTAGCCGAAGGTTCTTATTTACGGATACCAATTCCATTTGTGATGATGGTTCGCAACCTTAATATTTATGCAACACCGGATTATGCCGGCAAACAACGTATCCGTTGGCTATATTATCGCTTACAGAGACAGTTGCCGGTCTTTTTATCAATGTGCAAAGCAGCGCGTATCGTGTTTGTTTCCCGTGTGATTCAAGATTATGTTACTACCCAAATGAGAATTAGCAAACGTAAGAATAGGGTTATTCATCACGGGGTAAGCGCTATCTTTAGAGAGCAAGCACCGTTGCCTCCGATGAATGGAGATTTTACCTCGTATCTTCTGACAGTTTCTAGCATTAATCCACATAAAAATTATGAAACACTCATAGAGGCGTATGCTCGCTTACCTGCAGAGGCGCCTGGTTTGTTCATTGCCGGTGAAGTGTCGGATCAAAATACGTATCATCAGTTACAAGCCAAAATTGAGAAATATTGCCTACAAGAAAAAATCAAATTTTTAGGCAAGATCGCATACGATAAATTACCTTCACTTTATCAAGGGGCAGCAGCATTTATCTTTCCCTCGCGCCTGGAGAGTTTTGGTCACCCTCTTATTGAGGCAATGGCGTCTGGCATCCCTGTAATTGCTTCAGATTTACCCATCTGTCGGGAAATCTGTGAAGATGCGGCTTTATATTTTTCTCCAACGAACGCTGATAAACTGGCAGAGCAGATAAAAAAGTGCATTGATGATGCTAATCACAGAAAGCAACTAATCGATCTCGGCAAAAAGCAATCACAAAGGTATTCTTGGCAGGAGTCAGCACGTCAATTGATCAATGTTTTTCATGAACTGACCTAACAACCAGTTACAACCTATAAATGCAGGGAGAATTATGTTTACAAACAGAATTCTTTTAATCACAGGCGGCACCGGCACTTTTGGCAACGCTGTACTCCGCCGGTTTCTAAAAACTGACATCGCCGAAATCCGGATTTTCAGTCGTGATGAGAAGAAACAACATGATATGCGGCTGACCTATAACAACCGCAAATTAAAATTTTATATTGGCGATGTGCGCCGACCGGAAAGCTTGCTTGACGCCATGACCGGTGTTGATTATGTCTTTCATGCGGCGGCGTTGAAACAAGTGCCCTCCTGTGAATTTTACCCGATGGAAGCGTTGCAAACGAACGCGGTTGGCGCCGAAAATGTCATGAATGCCGCCATTGCCGCCGGCGTAAAAAATGTCGTGGTCTTAAGCACCGACAAAGCAGCCTATCCGATCAATGCCATGGGCATCTCCAAAGCAATGATGGAAAAATTGGCGGTCGCCAAATCGCGCGTTGCCGCCGAACGGGGCTGCACCATTGCCATCACCCGTTACGGGAATGTCATGGCTTCGCGCGGCTCGGTCATTCCCCTTTTTGTCGATCAACTCAGAGCCGGCAAACCATTGACCGTCACCGACCCTTATATGACCCGCTTTATGATGAGCATTGACGACGCCGTCGATCTGGTGCTTTATGCCTTTCAACATGCCGAACCGGGGGATCTCTTTGTGCAGAAGGCGCCGGGCGCGACCATCGAAACACTGGCCCTGGCGATCCAAGAAGTTTTTCAGGTCGATACCCCCCTTCAGATCATCGGCACCCGCCACGGGGAAAAAGAATTTGAAACGCTATTAACCCGCGAGGAGATGTTGCGCGCCACAGATCTCGCCGGCTATTATCGCGTGCCGGCCGATAACCGTGACCTGAACTATGACGCCTATTTTGTCGAAGGCAGCCGCCAACTTTCCGAATTGGCGGATTACAATTCACATAACACCCGGCGGCTTAACCAGGACGAGATGATCGAAACCCTCTACAAACTTGACTATATTCGCGAAGCGATCGCCGCCTGGCATTCGGCAAAGGTGGCCGTCGCATGAAGATTCTTGTAACCGGCGCCAACGGCTTTATCGGCAAAAATCTACTGGCCCAACTCACCCGGCAGACCGGAGCGGCGGTGATCGCCATTGGCCGCGAAAATAGTTGGGATGAAGTCGCGCAAGGGTTGGCCGAAGCCGATTTTATCTATCATCTCGCCGGCGTCAATCGTCCGCAACAAGTGGAAGAATTTCACCAGGGGAATGCAGAATTTACCGAGCGGCTTTGCGACCATCTGTTGGCTAACCAGCGGGCGACGCCGATTGTCTTTACCTCCTCCATTCAGGCCGAGCTGGATAATCCCTATGGTCGTAGCAAACGGATGGCCGAAGAAGCGCTCTGTCACTATGCCGCCCAAAGCAAGGCGTATGTTGCTATTTATCGCCTGCCCAATGTCTTTGGCAAATGGTGTCGTCCGCACTATAACTCGGTGGTGGCGACCTTTTGCCATCAACTGGCGCGCGACCTACCAATCACCATTTCTGATCCCAAACGGGAATTAAATCTTATCTATATTGATGATGTTGTTGCCCAATTCCAGCAGGAATTAGATTGCACAAAAAAAAGCGGTGTTCAGTGGCCCCAAGCACAACCGACACAGCAAACAACGCTGGATGAGTTAGCCGCATTATTGCAAAGTTTTCGCCGGTTGCGCACCGAGTTGGTAACACCCAATTTTGGCGATACCTTTACCCATCAACTCTATGCCACCTATCTAAGCTATCTGCCCCAGGATGCCTTTGCCTATGCCTTAGAGCAGAAATGTGACGCGCGCGGCTGTCTTGCCGAATTTATCAAAGCGCCAAACTTTGGGCAAATTTTTGTGTCACGCACGGCGCCGGGAGTTACACGGGGCAACCACTATCATCATACCAAAACCGAGAAATTTCTGGTTCTGGCAGGGAGCGCCCTTATCCGCTTTCGCCATTTGCACAGCGCTGAGGTAATCGAATACCCGGTCAAGGGAGAAGAGTTCCGCGTCGTCGATATTCCCCCCGGTTATACCCACGCTATCGAAAATATTGGCTCAACAGAATTAGTCACCCTGTTTTGGGCCAGTGAAATTTTTACACCGGAACGACCGGATACCTATGCCTTGCCGATTTTGCCAGTAACTTAGGGTTCCTCCATACATTGCTCTGTGCGAGTCCGTGACTCGCCACAGTTTGGGGCGAGTCACGGATCGCACAGAGCGGAGCTTATTCTTTTACGCACCTTAGGGTAAGAGCAGAAAAGAGGAAGAACGTTTCATGAAAGTAGCAACGATTGTCGGCACCCGGCCGGAAATCATTCGACTATCCCGCGTCATGGCTGCGCTCGACCGTCATACCGATCATGTCATTATTCATACCGGCCAGAATTACGACTATGAGCTAAATCAGATCTTTTTTGATGATCTGGCGATTCGTAAACCGGATCTTTTTCTGGATGCCGCCGGCAAAAATGCGGCAGAAACGATCGGATTGGTCATCGCCCGGGCTGACGCGGCGCTGCGCGATGTACAGCCGGACGCCGTTCTCATCCTGGGAGATACGAATAGTTGTCTGGCGGCCATTGCGGCCAAGCGCCTAAAGATTCCGATTTTCCACATGGAGGCCGGCAACCGCTGCTTTGATCAACGGGTGCCGGAAGAGATTAATCGGCGCATTGTCGATCATATTAGCGACATCAATTTGCCCTATTCGACGATTTCGCGCGACTTTTTATTGCGCGAAGGCTTGCCGCCCGACCGTGTGATTAAGACCGGCAGCCCGATGTATGAAGTACTACACCATTACCTGCCAAAAATTGAGGCATCGCCAATTTTAGCGCAATTACGCTTGCGCGCGCATGATTATTTCGTCGTCAGCGCACATCGGGAAGAGAATGTCGATGCGCCCAAACAATTTGAGGCATTGGTGACCATGCTCCATAATCTGGCGACAACGTATGGGCGACGGGTCATTGTCTCAACGCACCCGCGCACGCGCAAACGCTTTGAAGCCGAGCAAATCGCCTTGCCACCACTGGTGGAACTGATGAAACCCTTTGGTTTTTGCGATTATGTCCAGTTACAAAAACAAGCGCGCGCCGTCCTCTCCGACAGCGGCACCATCACCGAAGAAGCCTCAATCCTGAATTTTCCGGCCCTCAATCTCCGGCAGGCGCATGAACGCCCGGAAGGCATGGAGGAAGGCAGCGTCATGCTTGTCGGGTTAAACTGGGCACGGATTGACGAAGGGCTTCAAATCCTAAGTAGGCAGGGGCGTGACGAGCAACGCACGCTACAGATGGTGCGCGATTATGCAGCGCCCAACGTTGCGGAAAAGGTCGTGCGCATCATTTTGAGCTATACCGACTACGTCAACCGCACCGTTTGGCAAAAGCATTTATCCTAACGATGGATGTGATCTAATGCGAATTTTATTCTTGACTCAATTCTTCTGGCCGGAACAGCGGACGGCGCCCACCAACCTGGCGGCGATGGCGGCTGATCTCAAGCGCAAGGGCCATGAGATCTTGGTCATTACCGGCTTGCCCAACCACCCCTTTGGCAAACTATACGAAGGTTATCAGATGCGTCTGTGGCAGTGGGACAGCTACGAAGGGGTGCCGATCCTGCGCTTGCCGCTGTACCCCGACCACGGCACCGCAATGCGCGGACGCTTGCTCAATTATGGCTCCTTTGCCCTGAGTGCAGCGGCGTTGGGTGCGCTGCCGGCGTTGCGTTTCCGCCCGGATGTCGCCTTTGTCTACTTTGCTCCGCTCACCATCGGTGGGCCGGCCCGCTGGTTACAGTGGTTCCACCGCGCCCCCATGGTCTATTGGCTCACCGATCTCTGGCCGGAGAATCTGCGCGCCAGCGGGGTGCGCCTGAGTGCACGCACCTACGGCGCCATTCGGCAGGTCGAAGACTGGGGGTATCGCCAGGCCCAGGAAATTTGTGTGGACTCGCCCGGTTTTAGGACAAACCTTATCGCCAAAGGGGTGCCGCCGGAAAAGATTCATGTGGTGGTCGAGTGGGCGGATGAGTCGCTCTTCTTCCCGGTGGCACGGGATGAGGCGCTGGCTCAACACTTTGGGTTAGCGGGCAAGACCAACATTATCTATGGCGGCAATCTGGGAACCGTACAGGGGTTGGGGACGGTGGTGGAAGCGGCCCAATTATTACAGGATCGCCCCGATGTCCAGTTTGTCTTTATCGGCGACGGCAATGATCTGGACAATTTACAAGCCCAGGTGAAGCGTGCCAATCTAACCAACGTGAAGTTCATCCCGCGCCAACCGATGCAGGAGATCCATCGCTTTTTTGCGTTGGCCGATCTGCTCCTTGTTCACCTGAAAAAAGAGCCGATCTTTGAATTGCAATTGCCCTCAAAAGTGATTGCCTATCTGGCGTGTGGTCGCCCCATCCTCTGTGCTGTGCCGGGTTCAGCGGCCAAAGTTGTGGAAGATGCCAAGGCGGGTCTCTGTTGTCCTTCCGAAGATCCGCAAAGTCTAAGCAAAACGGTGTACCAATTCCTACAAATGCCTCTAGCCGAACGAACAATATTCGGGCAAAATGGTCGTCAGGCATATTTAAAGAATTATACACGAAAAGTTCAGGTTGAACGACTGGAAGCGCTTTTCGAATATGCCATTACCAAAGAACAGGATGGGGCAAAACTGGCCTATGAACACTAAAGAGCAAGGGTTTCAACCAGTAGTCATCATCGGCGCCGGCCGTTCCGGCACCAATATGCTGCGCGATGTGTTGACGCAGCTTCCCGGTTTTGGCACCTGGCCTTGTGATGAGATCAACTACATCTGGCGCCACGGCAATACACGCTTTCCCACCGATGAATTTGACCCCCAACAAGCCACGCCAGCGGTAAAAGCCTATATTCGTCGCACCTTTACCCGGTTTGCCAATGACAACAAGCTAACCTATGTGGTAGAGAAGACCTGCGCCAATTCCTTACGCGTCGGCTTTGTTGATGCGGTTATGCCGAATGCCAAGTACATCTTTATTGTGCGCGATGGCCGCGATGTGGTCTCATCAGCGCTGAAACGCTGGAGTGCGCCGCTTGAACTCGACTATATTCTTAAGAAAGCACGCTTTATTCCCCCTAGCGATCTTCCTTACTACGGGACACGCTATCTAGGCAATCGCGTCTACCGGTTTCTCTCGCGTGAGAAACGGCTGGCCTTTTGGGGGCCACGCTTCCAAGGGATGCAAGAACTCTTGCAAGAGCGTTCGTTGCCCGAAGTGTGCGCCTATCAGTGGAAGCGGTGTGTCGAACGGGCCGAGCTGGCTTTTCGTAATATCCCTGCCCAGCGCGTCTACAAATTACGCTATGAAGATTTGGTGCGTGATCCGGGCGCAGAGTTTCAGAACATCTTGCGCTTCTTAGAGACAAAGCTGGAAAAGCAGCAAGCCGGCCAATTGGGCAAAGCCATTTCAACCGCAAGCGTCGGCAAATGGCAAACGGAGCTAGCCGCCGCAACGCTGACGGCAATTACACCGATTATGCAACCCCTCTTGAGCAGATATGGCTACGATGAACAACCCCTGCGCGTGGTGACAACGCAGCCGACGCACCATCGATCTGCGGTCGGCGCTCCTGTTGTCGGTCATCGGGAAGCGGCGAGGGCGCCAGTGCGCTAAGTCGTTACACAAAAGCAAACAAGCGTAATGGGAGATACCGGTCCGCAGCCAAGCAAAACGGTATCTCCCGCCAAGGCAACAGCGTGACAGAGGAAGGCTTATGCAGCCCCCCTCACCGCTGCCGCGTTTTTGATTATACCATCGTTTGACCCTTCATCCAATCTGACGCCATCGTACCGAAGGGGTAACAGAAGTAAGTCATGGATTGAGGCGCCAATGATTGGAAAATCTGATAACCGAACGCTTCTCCGACCGACCCCTTATACAAGTATTTATGCCCACCAGCCGGCGATCTTACGCCCTGGAAATCGCATTGCCAAACGAACCTTCGATATTGTCCTGGCCATGTTAGGGTTAATCCTCTGCGGTTGGCTCATGCTGATCGCGGCGCTGCTCGCCACCATCGATACACGCCAAAACGGTTTCTTTACCCAAACCCGTGTGGGACAGGACGGGCGCTTGTTTCGCACGATCAAGATTCGCACCATGCGTAAGGTAACTGGTGTCACAACAACGGTGACGAGCGCTTGTGATCCGCGCATCACACGGTTGGGCCGTTTTTTTCGCCGGACCAAGCTGGATGAGTTGCCCCAACTGATCAATGTTTTGCTGGGTCAGATGAGTTTTGTTGGTCCACGCCCCGATGTGCCAGGGTTTGCCGATCAATTAAGTGGCGCCGATCGCGTTATTCTCGCCATTCGCCCTGGCATCACCGGCCCGGCGACGCTGGCCTTCCGCCACGAAGAGCAACTGCTGGCGGCGCAGGCCGACCCGGATAAACCGCGTCTATGTCGAGAACTATAGTCTGCGGAAAGACCTTACCTATCTCATGCAAACCGTGATTGGTTGATAATTGCAAAGGTGAAAGTAGCTTATGACCGTTGTTCCTGTCACCGGTAATTGGCGCGTTGCCATTACCCCCAAACGCCAACGCACCATCAAACAAAAAGGTGCATCGCCAAAAGAAGTCCCTGGTAAATCACGTATCTATCTCTCTTCGCCCCACATGTCCGGCTTAGAAGAGGCCTTTGTGGCGGAAGCCTTTGCAACAAACTGGATTGCGCCGATTGGGCCGCACGTTACGGCTTTTGAGGAGGAATTTGCAGAACTGGTGGGTGTTGCTCATGCGGCAGCGCTCAGTTCCGGCACCGCCGCGTTACATCTGGCGCTCCTATTGGCCGGCGTTACAACCGGGGATGAAGTGTTGGTCTCGACGCTTACCTTTTCCGCCAGCGCCAATCCGATTGTCTATCTTGGGGGACGCCCCGTCTTTATTGACAGCGAAGAAAACTCCTGGAATATGGACCCCGACTTGCTGGCAGCGACCTTGGCGCGCAAGGCCCGGTTGGGACGGCTGCCCAAAGCCGTTGTGGTCGTTCATCTTTATGGGCAGAGCGCAAACCTGGAACCGCTGCTGACGGTTTGTGAACGGTACGGTGTACCGCTCATCGAAGATGCGGCTGAGGCATTGGGCAGCAGCTATCATGGTCGCACGCCCGGCGTTTTTGGCAAAGCGGGCATCTACTCCTTCAACGGCAACAAAATCATCACCACTTCCGGCGGCGGTATGTTGGTTTCGGATGACGCGAAGCTGATTGCCCAGGCGCGCAAGCTGGCCACGCAGGCGCGCGAGCCGGCGCCGCACTATCAACATAGCGAGATCGGCTACAACTATCGCATGAGCAATGTTCTCGCCGGCATCGGGCGTGGTCAATTGCGTGTACTGGAGGAACGGGTGCAGGCCCGGCGGCGTAACTTTGCTTTCTACCAGGAGATGTTGGGCGAATTGCCGGGCGTTACCTTTATGCCGGAAGCGCCTTGGGGGCGTCATACCCGCTGGTTGAGCGTCATGACCGTAGAGCCGACAACATTGGGCGTCACCAGTGAAGAGATCCGGTTGGCGCTGGAAGCCGACAATATTGAATCACGCCCCGTCTGGAAACCGATGCACCTCCAGCCGGTCTTTGCCGATTGCGAAACGGTAGGGGGCGCTGTTGCCCAGAAATTGTTTGAGCAAGGTCTCTGTTTACCCTCCGGTTCCAACTTGACCGAGAAGGAACTCGCTCGTGTCGTGACCGTCATCCGTAAGTTCATTGGGTAGTTGGTTGGCGCGTTGGTTTCGACAAGCGTTCGGCTGAGCTCACGCCGAAGCCTCAACCAACGCGCCAACCAACTACCCAACCATCATCAGTAACCGAGTCCACTTCCCGCATGTTCGCTCCGCTTTACAAGGTAATCGATAAAAGCGTCAGTAAATCTAATTTAGGCTGGCGAAAAGTACAATAATTGTGGGGAAAAGTGTAAGGATATGACGTGAAATGTAAGGCCCAAAAGTAAATTTTTCTTATAAAATGAGACTAATAGTTAAAAACTGTTCTGTAAATCTTAAGCCTATAAAAGCATTAATTTTGTCAATGTAAACAAAGTTTATTGCAAGTTAAATAATGTTTTTAACTACGCTCTGTGTTCAAGACGCACAAGTGCAAAAAGATATAGTTCATGGCGGTTAGATGCGTTGTGCAATTCTGATAGTAGGAGTTCTCCCATGGCGATGGTGGCCACACCTCAGACCTATTTACCTAAAATTGCTCGCAGCTTACGCCGTTTGCGCAATCGTCACTTCTTGTTGCTGGATGTCATGGCTTTTCTCATCACACCGCTCCTGGCGCTCTATATGCGCACCGACGAATTGTTTAACTGGCAACGTTTCCAGAACGCACTTCTGCTTTATACCTTTGTTGCCCTGATTACACGGATGGCGATCTTCCATTATTTCGGTCTCTACCGCCGCTATTGGCGCTACGTCAGCAGTTTGGAACTGGCGCAGATCGGGGTAGCGGTTGCGCTGGCTACAGTATTGATCACGCTCGAGTATGTGCTGCTACGACTGGCCTTACCCTGGTTCAACTTACCACGTTCGACGCCGCTCATCGATGCCATGCTCTGCTTCATTTGGGTCGGTGGCTTTCGCGCCAGCCTCCGCCTGACCGAAAGCATCTATTCCCAAAGCCACCCCGGCCGCCGCACACAAAGCACACCCCCGAATGTTGTGATTGTCGGCGCCGGCTATACAGGGGCGCTATTAGCGCGTGAGATGCGGAATAACAGTTTGATCAACCTCAACCCAGTGCTCTTTCTGGATGATGACAGCAGCAAACATGGGATGCAGATTCATGGGATCCGGGTTGCCGGCAGCCGCCATCAGTTGTCGCAAATCTTGCAAGAACAGACCATTGATCGCGTCATCATTGCCATGCCCACGGCGCCGGGGAAGATCATCCGCGAAATTGCCTTGCTCTGTCGGCGCGCCGGGGTGGCTACCCAGACCATACCGGGCTTACATGAGTTGTTGGATGGTTCGGTCAGCTTTAGCCATCTACGGAATGTACAAATCGAAGATCTCTTGCGCCGATCGCCCATCCAAACTGATACCTTGGCCGTGAACAAACAATTACAGGGCAAACGGGTGCTGGTCACTGGCGGCGGCGGCTCGATTGGCAGTGAACTCTGCCGCCAGATTTTGCGCTGCCGGCCGGCGCAACTGATTCTGTTGGGGCATGGCGAAAATTCAATCTTTGAAATTGTCAATGAATTAAATCGCCAACTCAATGAATCAGCCACCGTCATCACGCCGGTCATCGCTGATTTGCGCTTCCGTGAGCGGATCAACGCCATCTTCAAGGAGTATCGGCCCCATGCAGTTTTTCATGCCGCCGCCCATAAGCATGTTCCCTTGATGGAAGCCAACCCAGTCGAGGCGATTACCAACAATGTGCTGGGCACCAAAATCCTCCTGGAAGCGGCACAACAGTACAAAGTGGAACGCTTTGTCATGATCTCAACCGACAAAGCCGTCAATCCAACCAATGTCATGGGCGCCAGCAAGCGCACGGCGGAGTTGCTGGTTTTGCAAGCGGCGCGCACCAGTGGTCAGTTCTATCAAGTCGTGCGCTTTGGCAATGTCCTCGGCAGTCGCGGCAGCGTGATCCATACCTTTAAACAACAGATCGCCGCCGGCGGACCAATCACCGTGACCCACCCGGAGATGGTACGCTACTTCATGACCATTCCCGAAGCGGTGCAACTGGTGTTGCAAGCCTCCGTCGTCGGACACGGCGGCGAAGTGTTGATGTTGGATATGGGCGACCCGGTGCGCATTGTCGATCTGGCCAAAGATCTGATTGAACTCACCGGGCTGCAAGTGGGTAAGGATATTGAAATTGAATTTTCCGGGTTACGGCCAGGGGAAAAGCTCTACGAAGAGATGTTTACCCCCAATGAATCGTATGGCCCGACGCAGCACAAGAAGATCCTGGTCGCCCACAACGCCAGCCAATTTATTCCTGCTGACTTGAGCAGTACCATCGATCAACTGATTCAGACGGCGCTCCATAATGACAATGAGGGCGTTGTGCGACGGCTCCACCACCTGCTGCCTGAATATTGCCCGTGGGAGGAGCAATTCCAGAAGCGACCGGATCTGACCAACACGGTCGAAAAGCAGAAACCGTTGCCCACGCTGACCCTACAACCGGCCTTGAGCAATTCGCAACTATAGGAGGCAGGTCGCGCCCCGTCCGGCAGTGGGTGGCGATTCAGGTGTTTTATAATCTGGCGTAATGCGTTCAGCCTTTCTCCGCGGTTGGGAAAGGCTGAACGCATTCCTGCCGATTGTGCGTTTTCCAAAACAGGACTTACGCAAGACGCCGGGCACCCCGAGGGTTCCCGCGCCATCCTGGCGGCACGCCTCTTGCCGCCAGGATGGCAGCGTTCCCGGCGTCTTGCGTAAGTCCTATAAAATACAGGATGTAAGTGACTGATGATACCCGTAACATTCCATGTACACAACCATATCACTATGCGCAAGCTCTTAAGCGTAGCCGGCGCCCTCGTCATGCTCCTTTTATTCACAGCGCAGACCAGCTATGGTCAAAGTTGCGTGCCCTACCCCGCACCGGCGACCCGCTTCGGGTTCAATGTTGCCCGTGAAAATGGCCGCACGATTCAAGATTACAATGTCGCTGCGCTCCACAGCCATTGGTATCTCGACTATGCCACCCAACAGACGCCGCCGCATACCGCCGACATGGTCTATGCCCAGATGATCCGTCCCCCCTTTTGGAAAAGCGGCGCCTTTACCAAGACGGTTGAGGCGATCATCCAAAACAACCCCGGCGCGCTCTGGATTGTCGGCAATGAGCCGGAGCGGGATAAACAAGATAGCCAAACCGCCGGCGCCTATGCCGATTTTTATTATCGGGTCTATCACTTTCTCAAAGCGCGTGACCCGAACGCCCATGTCGCCATTGCCGGCGTTGTACAATCAACCCCGTTGCGCCGCCGTTACCTGGATCTGGTCTTAACTGAATACCAAAATCGCTACGGCGCAGCCATGCCGATTGATGTCTGGACGCTTCATGCCTTTATTTTACCGGAAAATAATGTGTGGGGCGCTTCCATCCCACTGGGTCTGGAAGCCTTTGCCAACGAAGGAATGCAATATACGATCACAGACCACGACAACATGACCATCTTCAAGGATAACATTATCGCCTTCCGTCAGTGGATGGCGGCGCGTGGCTATCGGGATAAACCGCTGCTAATCACCGAATATGGGATCCTCCTCTCCCCCGCCCATGGGTTTCCCTATGCGAAGGTGAAAAATTTCATGTTAGCCAGCTTTGACTTTTTCCTGACCAGCGCCGACCCCGCCATTGGTTACCCGGCCGATAACAATCGGCTGGTGCAAGCCTGGTCGTGGTTCAGCCTCAACTACCCGCCTTATGATGAAGCGACCGAGGTTGGCTTTAACGGTAATCTTGTGGCGCCGGATACAGGGGTCATTCAGCCGCTGGGCCAGGACTATGGCGCCTATGTCAACAAGTTAACCAGTCAACAGGCGCTGACCTTGACCGTACCCACAGTACAGATCACACCGGCCATAGTGGTCATGACCGCGACAATGACAACCACGCCGCCGATCAACTTCTCCGCAACCATCGCCAACGAGGGCAATGTCAACGCCTGTGAGGTCACCATGCGCCTTGCCTACCAAGACCCACAAGGCAAAGAGACCAACGTAACGCAGCAAACGTTGGCCACGCTGGCGCCGACCACCGCGGCCGATAGCGGTCAAACGTTCACCTATACCTGGCAACCTGCCACATTACCGTTGGGCTTGCACAAGTTCATTCTAACCATCGCAGCGGATAACAGCAACACGGGGCTGGCAACGACCCAGGTGCGTCAGGAGTATGGCTTTCTGGTGGTCAACACGCCACTCGATCAAGGGCTTTTTCTGCCCCTGGCGCACCGGTAAACGGCAGCATTCGAGCACCTCTAAGCCCGCTCCTAGCCGGTCCGTGACCGGCTAGGAGCTTAGTAGGCACGGATACTCTACCCTACCGCAATTTTGATTGCACCATCACCGTGCTGCCTTCTTGCAAGCCGGACGTAATTTCCACCAAATCACTGCCCACCACACCGACCCCGACATCGATCCGCTTTAACTCGCTCCCTTGCTGAATGGTGACAAAGTGAAAGTCACCCTCTTTTTGTAAAGCGGACAGCGGTAATACCAGCGCATTCGGTTTGCTCTTTAGCCGCACGGTCACGGCCACCGTAATCCCCTCCCGCAACCGGCTATTGTCATTCTCATTGTTAATTGCTACTTCGGTTAGCGAACCCTGACTAGTGCCAAAAGGACGGGGCAACGCTTCAATCACGCCCTGGATGCTCTGTGTGCCCAAGCTGGCTGCACTGACCGCCACGTTCATGCCTTCACTGAGATTTTCAAGTTGCTCGCGGGGTAAATTGAGTTCAACCCGAAATTGACTGGTATCCACCAGGCGTGCAACGGCATTATAGGCTTGGACCGCAAGCTGTTCGTTGTTCGTCGGCAGGTTAATAAAGCGAATCTCACCGTCAAAGGGTGCAACAATTTGGCCTTCCAGAAGCGCTTGTTTCACCCGCTCGACGGCTAATTCGGCCCGCTTAACATTGAGGGCAAGGGCCGGGTCGGTGGTCATCGGGATATTATCCAGCGCCAGTTGGGCCAGTTCCACTTGCAATCGGCGAATTTGCAGGGGACCGGGGTCCACTCCGGGCGCGCCTTCGGCGTCGTTCGTGGTGGCGCGGGAAGCAGTGGCCAAATTGACTTGGGCGATATTCAGATTCAATTCAGCCTGGCGCCGGCGATAGGCCAGCTCGCTTTCGGCGCCGGCAAGACTTTCTTTGGCAATGGCCAGGCTTAACAGCGCTGATTCCAGATCAAGCTCAAGAATTTCATTATCCAATCCGGCAATAATATCACCGCTCTGCACCTTATCGCCATCGTTGACATACACTTTTGTCACCTGCCCACTGCGGCGAAAAAAGAGATTCTCTTCCCGCGCCGGGATCACCCGCCCGCTGAAAAGCTCTTCCTGCACCACTTCACCTTTCTGCACCGTGTAACTGGTCAGGGTATCAACCGCGGTGGTCGATTGGTTAGGCAAATTGATGGCAATCGGTGTCGGCGCCGCTCGCCCCAAGCGACAACCGGCCAGCACGAATACAGTGCTGACGAGTAACAGATACGACAAGATGAGCGTAAACTTTTTGGCATTCATTAGTACTTTCCTAGATCTATCAATCAAATGTTGGTTCATCCATTGGCTGGTGCGCTTGATAAGCAAGCGCACCAGCCAGCGCAACGAGCAGCCAAGGTAAAAAGGCCAGCTTGGTGCCCCAGGTAACGGCATCGATCAGGCCATGAAAGAACATGGCAACGGTTGCACCCAGGCCGCCGGCAGCCAAAGCCCAGCGCAACGCGGCCTGCCGCCGTTGTCGCCGCAGCTCTTTCCGCTGGTCGCGACGGCGCAAGGATGTGGGTTCCACATCTGGTGTCAACGCGCCGCCATGCCATAGAATTGTGCTAAAAATCCAAAAAACAGCGCCCCACAGCCAACCATAGAAGAGTAGCCCCGGCAACCCCAGATCAACAGCCACCTGCAACAGGAGATTATGGGCATGGGGGATCACATTCCGCACTTCGACATAGGGATAAAGGTGGGGAATGACCAGATCAAAAGAGCCGATGCCAATCCCGGTCAAGGCAAAATCAGCAATGGCCTGTAAGGTGCGGCCCCAAATTTCCCAACGACCGCTCAGGGAACCAATGGAACCCTCATTGCTCACGGTGGCGGCCAAGGCGCCTAGCCCATCCAACGAAAGCACAGTGCCGGCGGCAATGGCGCCGACAAGAACGATCAGCCCTGCCCAGCGCCAACGGAGGATCAGCACCAAAAGCAGACTAAGCGCCACCGCCACATAGGCGCCACGGCTTTGGGCCAACAACAAAGTTGCCAGGAGCAGCGCCGTCGGTAAGAGTAACAGTGGCGGCAGCCAACGGCGGCGCGCCAGATCGCAACGGAGAGCAAGCGCGGTTAACAAGGGGATCGGCAACAGCAAACCGCCGGCAAGGACATTGGCATTGATGGTCTCACCGGCATTAAAGAGATCGGCCGGTTTTGAACGCGCTAGCTCTTCCGAAAAGCGCAAGAACTCCTGCGGCAAGCGGCGCAAAATCATCGGGCCTAGGATAGCCAGCGCCAACCCGGCCAGGCTGAGCAGGGCGGCCATCAGCCAGGGTCGCTGCTGCGTTGGCGGCCAGTTGAGCAAGGCGAAGAGCAGGGCAATGCCAAAGGCGACAAAGCCGATGGCGTGCCAGGAACGTTCCCACTGGACGGCATTGACCAGCCCAATGGGCGTCCAGAGCAACAGACAGAGCGCCGGCCAGGTTATCGGCGTTGGCGGCCCCAATCGCTTTGTGAGCAGAAGACGAAAGGGCCAAAAGAGAAAGAGCGCCAGGATCAACCAGGGGTGCACCCAAGGATCCCAAAGTAGATCACGGAGCAGTAAGGATGGCGCCAACAGCGCAACCCACAATGGTTCGAGCCATAGAAAACTGTGCCCCATCTTGAGCAAGAGCTTCATGGCGCAACCAACTTTCCGCCGGGGGGAGAATCACAACAAACTTGTAACATGCCACGCGTTCCTGTTTCTTTGGTATGATGGGCAACGGATGTAGACAATGGGTATGAATGGTCATTAACCACCATAGTATACTGGATTTACGCCCAAACGATCATAGTACGAATTACGTATTTGTAAATCACTTAATTCAATAACAGCCATGACAAAATTGCCATTTGTATAATATTTATCTATTTTTTAAGCTATTTCCTTCGATACGCGCTAAAACCGTAAGATAACCGTCATTTGTCGCATAATGATACGCTATTTTTAGGTTTCTATGTCACGAGTTTAGACGTATAGTAGTTGAAAATCCCTAAATCAATAAAATGTCAGGAAAGTTTCATAGATGCAAGGTAAATGTAAGTTGAAAACAAAGACTCTTATAGTATAATTTGCTATGCTTATCAGATCTTTGCTTTCACAACATTAATGCAGTTTACTATTCAGTAATTTACCAAACCTTCTCGCAATAACAAACAGCCTGCGAAGTTTGTGTATTTTCAGTATCAGATTATACTCTGAAAACTAAGGAAAGCACTGTGCAAACGAATCTCAACCCGTCAACTGAACAAAATATCAACCTGTTCCCGGAGCTCGATCTCAAGGTCTACTTCCGCGTCCTCTGGCACTGGGCCTGGTTAATTATCCTCTGTTCCTTATTAGCGGCGGCGGCGGCCTACACCACTAGCCTTTTCGCCATCCCGATCTATCAAGCTTCGACAACCTTGCTGGTCGATGAGGCCCGTAACCCCGATGCAAACTATCAAGATCTCTTGGTCAGTGAACGGATTGCACGCACCTACGCCGAATTGATGAAACGACCGACCACCCTGGCCCAGGTAGCAACCAAATTTGGGATTGAGCCGAATGTCTTAAATGACGCCATTACCGCCATTACCGTCACCCCGCTCCGTGATACACAGTTAATCAAAGTCACCGTCGAAGGCGTATCCCCGGAACTCGTGGCGGCGGTGGCCGATACGTTGCCCGAAGTCTTTATTGCCGATATTAATACTGTACAAACCCAACGGTTTGCCGGCTCAAAACAGAATCTTGAGCAACAGCTTGCCGAGTTGAACAACCAAATTGAATTACAGCAGGTGGCCGTTGATGACATTGGCAAAGCGGAGACGGCCGATGAAGCGGTGCGGTTGGGGCAGTTGCAGAACGAATTGGCGCAAACGAAGAACAGTTACGCCAACCTATTGCGCAGTTATGAAGAGTTACGCCTTACCGAAGTACAATCGGTAGACAGCATTGTGATCGTTGAAAAGGCGCATATACCGAGCGCCCCCATCCGCCCACGGATTCTCCTGAACACCTTACTGGCAACCGTTGTAGGCGCCATGTTAGCTTTGGGTGTCGTCCTTTTGCTGGAATACATGGACGACCGCATTAAGACGCCACAAGATCTGCTGAATATCATCAATACACCGATCTTAGGAACCATTGCCCGCCTGCCGCAAACGGGGGGACGCCGCAAACAAAATGCGATGGCCAATCGGCAGGCATCCTTGATTACTTCTCTAGAACCCCGTCACCCAGTGACCGAGGCTTACCGGAGTTTGCGCACGAATTTGCAATTCTCCAGCGTCGACGAAACCCTGCGTTCGTTGCTGGTCACCAGCGCCACCCCCGGCGAAGGCAAGACCACCACGGCCGCCAACCTGGCCGTGGTCTTGGCCCAAGCCGGGAAAGCCGTCATTTTAATTGATGCAGATATCCGCAAACCCCAACAACACAAAATCTTCGATTTGCCCAAAAGCCCAGGCATTACCGAGGCCATGGTCTCCAGCAACACGCCCATTGGCTTCTTCCTGCGCGATACCCAAGTGCCAAACCTGCGCATCCTCACCAGCGGCAAAGAAGCGCCCAATCCGGCTGAGCTATTAGGCTCCAACCGCATGAAACAGTTGTTGCAAAGTTTGCAGCAAGAAGCCGATTTTCTGGTGGTTGATGCGCCGCCCCTCCTGGCTGTCACTGACGCCCAGGTGTTGGCGAACGATGTACAAGGGGTTCTGCTGGTGGTGAACACCGAGAAAACCCCCCGCGCGATGGTGGCGCGCGGGGCGGAAGCGATTCAGCGCGCCAATGGCCGTATCTTGGGCGTCGTCCTCAATCGCTTGAGTAGTTCGGCGCGCGGCTACTACTATTATTACGATTCCTACTCCTACTACTATGAAAATGACGAGGATGGGGGTGATGGTGACAACAAGCCCAAGCGCAAGGAGGGCCGACAAAAGCAACAGGACAAAAGCCAGGGCGGTAAAAAACCGCTCCTGCCGCAGCCGCAAGCGCTCTTTGAAAATAAGTTGATGGCCAAGACTGAATTAAACGGTCTTTACTCAATCCAAGTTGATCCCAACCAATCACAATAAGCTTTCATCATGCCAAAAATTCTCATGGTTTGTACGGCCAACCAGTGTCGATCACCCATTGCGGCGGCGTTGCTGCAGCAACAGATGGCGCAAGCGCCCAATCACGCCGACTGGGTGATCGAATCAGCCGGGACCTGGGCTGCCAGCGCACGGCCGGCCCATGCCCAAATGTGTTCTGTCGGCGCCGAAGTTGGGCTTGATCTCAGCCAACACCGGAGCCGGAATGTCGAAGATTTGCCCTTAACCGAGTATGATCTCATCTTGACCATGGAGCAGAGCCATAAAGAAGCGCTCCAGATCGAGTTCCCGGCGGCGCGCGCCTATGTTTACCAGTTGACCGAAATGGTCGGCTTGCATTACGACATTGCCGACCCCATCGGCGGAACAACCGAAGATTTTCGCAACACGGTCGCTGAGTTGCAGCGCTTGATCAAATTCGGGCTGCCGCAAATTACCAAGCTGGTCGCCCAACGGTCAACGCGGCCCAACACGGCGGCCACGTCCAAAAGTGCTACCACCATTGTCTGATGAATAGACGATACCGACGCACCAAACGATCAGGGCGTTTACGCCCGCTTTGGTTGACGCTGACTGCACTGGTCGGGGTCTTGCTCTGTTTTGGACTCTATAAAGGAGTGCGGGTCGCTGCGCAACTGCAAAGCGCCTACCGGGATGGCGCGCAATTTGCCCAATTGATCAATGGCAATCTCAGCAGCGAGCAATATGACGCCGCACAGGCTTTACTGGCCCGGAGCGCCACGGCCTTAACCGCGGCCGAGCAGGAAATGGCCGTTTTCACCCCATTGTTGCGCCGTCTGGATTGGTTGCCGCTGCTTGGCCCAACCCTGAGCGCTATCCCCACTTTGATGACAACGGCTGACGAGCTGGGTCGCTTTGCCCAAAACGGCTACCAACTGCTGCAACCGGTCTTCATGACGCCCGTGGGCGCGTCCCCGCTGGCCCAATTGCCGGCGGCCCTGGCAGCCAACCAGCCCCAATGGACGGAGCTGATCGCGCAGGCCGAGCAACTGCACCAACAACTCCAGGACATCGACCCCAACCGCCTGCCCGGCTTGCTGGCAACGCCCGTGAGCGAACTGCAAGCCGGCGTCGCCCTGCTGGCGCCGGCCTTACGTTTGGGCGCGCACCTGCCGGATCTGCTTGGCGTCGGCCAGACGCGCACCTATCTCGTCCTGGCCCAAAACAATCACGAATTGCGGGCCACCGGCGGCTTTATCACTGCCATCGGCCGGATCACTGTCGCCGACGGCAAGATCGTTGGTCTCGATTTTGTCGATAGTTACGACCCGACCATCAGCCGCATTGACCAGACGCTGCCCCAAGCGCCGCCGCCGGTGCAGAAATATATGCACATTGACATCATGCTGCTGCGTGATGTCAATTGGTCGCCCGATTTCCCGACAACCGCGCAGCTTGCACGCACCATCTATACGCAACAGACCGGCTATACGGTTGACGGCGTGATCTCGGTTGATCTCCATGCCGTCGAAGCGCTGGTGGGTGCGCTTGAACCGCTGACCCTGCCTGGGCATGAACAGACGCTCACCAGCGCGACCGTGCTGGCACAGATCAAAGAGATGTGGGCGGCGCCATTGACGAGTGAAGCCTCGCTCGCCAGTGGTGATAAAGATTGGTGGAAACAGCGCAAAGATTTTATCCCCCTGCTGGCCAAGGCGGCCGTGGGGCGGCTTCAACAAGGCACGTTCAGCAGATCAGCAATGGTGCAGGCGCTGGAAAGGGCGCTCGATAGCCGTGGCTTACAACTCTGGCTGGCGAATGGGGCGGCGGCGCAAGAGTTAGCGCGCATTGGGTGGGATGGCGGGTTGAAGCCCCCGGCCGCCGGTGACTTTCTGGCGTTGGTGGACAGCAACTTTGGCTACAACAAGGTTGATGCGCTTCTCGAACGCACGGTGCAATATCAGGTGACATGGCCTGACGGGCCGGCGCAACCGGCTGTGGCGACGGTCGCCTTGCACTATCGCCATCCCGTGGCGCGCCCGAACTATATCTGCGACCAGACCCCCCGCTATGAAGATAGTTACGAAGAGATGATGATGCGCTGTTACTATGACTATGTGCGGCTCTTTGTCCCGGCCGGCAGTGAATTGTTGGGCAGCAGCGGCCTGTTGGATGGCACGGTCAGCAGCCAGCGCGGCGAAGGCGGGGCGCAACTCTTTAGCGGCTACTTTATCCTTGCCCCCGGCGCCACCAACACGGTCATCTTGCAATACCGGCTGCCCCCCGCCATCAAACCCGATGGTTACACATTGACGGTGCGCCGCCAGGCCGGCGCCGGTCCCTTAGCTTTGGCCGCCACGGTCAACGAACAGACCTTTGCGACGACCATCACCAGTGGTCTATTTACCTGGCCCTAGACATAGTCAACAAAATGCGTAGGGGCGTCCCCTTGCGGGCGCCCCAGGCTCCCGGCGCATCGGGGCGCCCGCAAGGGGACGCCCCTACGGCAAGGGATTATTTGCGCGTGGTTGATGATCATTCGCCCTGAGCCAGCCGGGCGCGTTTGGCTTCGCGTTGGCGGACTTCATGACGCAACTCTTTTTTGCGGATGCGCAGCGCGCTTGGCGTGACTTCGAGCAGGTCGCCCTTGTCCAGATACTGGATCGCCTCATCGAGCGATAACTCGCGCGGCGGCACCAGCATGTCGGAGGTGGCCGAGGGTTTTTCGCGGAAGTTGGTCAATTGCTTGGCCTGACAGATGTTGATCACCAACTCATCGGCCCGGATGTTGCGCCCCACCACTTGCCCGGAATAGACATCATCGCCGGGGCGGACAATAAACTCACCCCGTTGTTGCAGCTTGACCATGGCATACGATGTGACCATGCCACTCTCCAGCGCCACCAGTTTCCCCTGCTCCACCGTGTCGATCTCGCCCAGGAAGGGCTGGTAGCCGGCAAAGAGCGTGTTGAAGATCCCGGTGCCGCGGGTAGCCGTCAGAAAGAGTTGGCGGAAACCGAGCAGCCCGCGCGTCGGCACCAGAAATTCGGCATAGACCGTGCCATCTTCGCCATAGCGAATGTTGACCAGTTGCCCGCGACGCTTGCCCAGCATCTCAGTCACGGCGCCCAGGTAGTCGTTGAGCGCTTCGATGTAGACATGTTCCATCGGTTCGAGCAGCCCCTCTTCACTCTCTTTATAGATCACTTCGGGCGGGCTGACGGCAAACTCCGAACCTTCGCGACGCATGGTCTCGATCAAGATCGCCAGGTGCAACTCACCCCGTCCGGCGACCAGAAAGTCACTGGGCAGATCGGTCTCCTCCACCCGGAGCGAGACATTGTGTTCCAACTCGGCCATCAAGCGGGCGCGCAACTGGCGACTGGTGAGATATTGCCCATCGCGCCCGGCAAAGGGGCTGTCGTTGACGCTAAAGGTCATGCGCACGGTCGGCTCTTCGACCTTGATCGGCGGCAACGGATGCGGGTCGTTGGGATCAGCCAGTGTGTCACCAATGCCCACATCTTCGATGCCGGCCACGGCGACAATGTTGCCGGCGTAGACCACTTCCTCAGCCTGCCGTTGCAAATTGCGGAAGCTGTAGACCTGGGTGACTTTGGCCAGCTTCATCTGCCCTTCGGCGTTGATGTGCATCACCATCTGCCCACTGCGGATCGTGCCGTTTTGCAGCCGGCCAATGGCGATTTTGCCCACATAGCTACTATATTCCAGTGTGCTGACCAACATTTGCGTTGGCGCTTCGGGGTCCGCCTCCGGCGGCGGAATGTGAGCGAGGATGGTGTCAAAGAGAACCGTCAGATCCGCCTCCATCGCCGCCGGGTCGCGACCGGCGCGGCCTTCCAGACCAATGGTGTAGACAATGGGGAAGTCGGCCTGTTCTTCGGTGGCGCCCAGATCGATAAAGAGATCAAAGGTGCTATTGACGGCATAATCAATGCGCGCCGCCGGGCGATCCACTTTGTTGATGACCACAATTGCCTTCAACCCCTTGTTGAGCGCCTGGCGCAGCACAAAGCGGGTCTGGGGCATTGGCCCTTCCACGGCATCGACCAGGAGCAAGACGCCATCGACCATGTTCATCACCCGCTCCACCTCGCCGCCAAAGTCGGCATGGCCGGGGGTATCGACAAGGTTGATGGTCACATCTTTGTAGACAATGCCGGTGTTTTTCGCCAGAATGGTAATGCCCCGCTCCCGTTCCAGATCGTTGGAATCGAGGACGCGCTCCTGCATCTGTTGGTTGGAACGAAAGACCTTGGTCTGGCGCAACATGCCGTCGACCAGGGTGGTTTTACCATGATCAACGTGGGCGATAATGGCAATATTGCGAATGTCAGAACGCACAAGCGTCCCATTGCGGTCGGCGGTCGGCAAGACAACCGGTTGCATGATTGGCGGTTGAATGGTTGGTTCTTTTAAGGCCAGCATGATTTTCCTAATAAGCTTGCAAGAGCAAGTCGCTTAAACATAAAAATGCTCGGCCCTGGATAGAAAGAGCCGAGCAATACAGTTTTACAACGGTCTATTATACCCCTTTCCCGCTAATCTGCCAATTTGTTTACTCGCGCGTATCTATTCAAGGCAAACTTACGGAGCACACCAGCAGTCGCAGCAGGTGTGGTAAGCCAATAAAGGCAATCAACACCGGCAAAGGACAATTTTATCCCATTCACATTTCGCAAACACACATAGGAGTTACGCAGTTGGACAAGACCTGTCAGGTTTGCGAAACCTGACAGGTCTCTGGTAGCGCCCGTCAACTGCGTAACTCCTAACACAATTTCTGTAAGGAAAACACGAATTTTGTAAGCACAAAAGTACAACATTTGCTGTATACTTTACACGACATTGATGACTTATTGCCTAACCTTGCCCTACATTCAACGGCTTACACGCAAAGCTACGTACCAACCGTCTCTGCTCACCGCTGTTGCCTAGTCACGTTTCTTGCGCTGCTAGCCAAAACGATGGAGAACGATGGAGTAAGGGGGCTTTGCTTGTTTGCTTGCATAACTGACCTGACACACCGTTTGCCCGTATCGCTTGTCGGCCGAGCAAGATTGACGAATTGAGACCAATGGCAAAATTATCCTACCCGATCTTACGCCACTGGTTGCCCAGCACCCTGTTTGTGTTGTGCGCCATTTTTTCCTATACAAAAAGTCCGCTCTATGGCGCGGACCCCACCCCGACACCCAATGTCTCTACGGTGCCCAAACCCGGCCAGCTCTTCACGCCGACGCCAACGCCCGCACCGGTCATCGTCATCATTACCCAAGAGGCGCCGGCAACGCCTGCCGCGCCGGGCAATCAGCCGGGCAACAATACCGAAGAAACCGCCGGCGCCCAACCAAGTAACGGATCGCCCAATGCCAATGCCGGCACCAATGGGGGCAGTGCGCCAAACACCAACACAGCCGCTGCTGGTTCGGCCATCATAACCGGCGTGATTGTTGCCGACCAGGTCAATCTGCGCCAGGCGCCGAATACCACCGCTCCCATACTGGCAACCGTGACCGCCAATACAGCAGTCACATTACTGGGGCGCACAGCGGCGGCCGATTGGTTCTATCTCTGTTGTGGCGGCCAACCGCCGCAAAACGGTTGGGTCAGCGCGCCCTTTGTTCAGGTAACAGGTGGCGATCTGCTCGCCCTGCCGGTCATTACAGGCGGGCCGACCCAAGACAAACCAACCATGACGCTGACTGTGGCGCTGACGCCAACCTTGATCTGGCAGGGCGCCCTACTACAACTGCAGGTGAGGGTGCAGAACACGAGCGCGGTTACACTCACCAACCTGACGCTACGCCAATCCCTGCCGGCGGCCCTGCTCTATCAAACCGGGAGCAGCGACCAGGCCGGCAAGCTCCATCTGGAAGCGGCGGCGGGCAATGAGCGACAGGTGCGCATCGACTGGGCCACGCTGCCGCCGGCGACGACGGCGACCGCCCAGGTAACGCTACAAGTCGAGCCGACCACGCCCAATGGTCTGCTTTTTGATAGTCGGACGATGGTAGAAAGCAGCGAAGGGGCAACGGCGGCGGTGGCGTTGACGCTGGCCATGCCACCGGCGACCTTACCGCACTTTCGGAAGTAATGTAGTCATGAATCACAACTCTTCCTTACCGGCCTGGCTGGCGCTGGCCGTCATTATTGTGGGTCTGGGTTCCCTGCTTTTGCTGGGCGTCCAACCTAGCGCGCAACCGGCCGTCGCCAACGAAGTCGCTGCGGCTTTGCCGACCGGCACAAATGTCTTTGCCATCGGACAAAATAGCGCCGCTGCGTCGCCCTTAGCCCCGCCCAATAATTTGACCCCCTTTGCCACGGAAACCCCGGTCGCCACGCCCACGCCGGTGCCGCCGCTGGTGCTGCCCAATGTGAATGTGCCGGAAGGGGGGCAAGTTTATCTCTTGCAACCCACCGCCGCCGAAGCCGTGGGCTGGGCCAAGGCGCAGGATGAGGCGATCAATCACTTTGGCGATTACAATGTTTATGCCGGCGTCTTTGGCGGCCAGCAACATGTGGGCGCCGTACAATTTGATCTCACCACCATTATGCCCGGCTCACCCATTATTTATGCTGATCTGACACTGACCGGGCTGGATGGACAATGGGTGGCGCTCGACGGGCGCTGGCGGGCGGAGTTATTGGCAAGTTGGATCGACGACGATTGGCGCAATCGTAACTTCCACTGGCTCTCACGGGCGGATAGTGGCATAGCGTTCCTGGACAGCGAAGTCGGCAGTGCTGACATTGGACAGGGACGCTTCAACACTTTCGCGCTACCGCCGGCAGCCATTGCCGAATTGCAAGCGCGTCTTTTTACGGGCAAGATCGCCTTTCGGATCAGCGGTTCCAGCAGCGGGGGCGATAATTTGTTTGCTTGGGACAGTGGCTTTGGCGCCCGCTCCACGGGGCGCGCGCCGGTGCTACGCATTGTCACCAACGGCCCGGCGCCGGCCGAACCGCCGCCCTCGCCAACCCCGCATTATGTTATGATCACGTTGACACCAACGGATGATAATTCCATTCTGCGGCAGGCAGCCGAACGCTTGACCGCGACCGCCCAGGCAACGCCGGGGGCAGCCGGCACACTGGAACCGACGGCAACCGCCACGCCCTTACCGCCCAACTGGGCCACACCCGTGATTGTGACCAATACGCCTGTCCCGGAAAATCAAGCAACGGCGGTCTGGGAAGCGCAAATCGCCACCGCGCAGGCTGTGGTGCGCGGTACAGCCACGGCGACGCCGCCGAATGTGTGGACGGCGACC
The DNA here is from genome assembly GCA_021405325.1 of Caldilinea sp. CFX5. The sequence continues at coordinate 118,373 of QWII01000001.1, forward strand.
GCTACGCCGCTGCCGCCGCCGCCCACCGCCACGCCGATGATTGTCTTTTTTGAGGGGTTGACCCCAACGGCGACGCCAACCCATACGCCCGTAGCGCTGCCGGCCATTTTGAGCAACAAATTGCTCTTTTTCTCGGATCGCTTTAGCGGCGATTCGCTGATGGTGATGAACCCTGACGGCAGTAATGTCGCAGTGTGGACAGGCGGGGCTGATGATTGGGTCTACCAGCGGGCGCAACAAAACCGTGATGTTTCACCGGATGGGCGCTTCCGCGTGATTGTTTCGAGCGAACAGATCAATAATTCGCAACTCTGGGTTGTTGATTTGAGCAACGGGGCGCGTCAGCAGTTGACCAACTTTAAGCAGATTGCTTACGATCCTGTCTGGTCACCGGTCGATAACCGAATTGCCTTTGTCTCGCCGGAATCCGGCAATGATGAGATCTATCTTATCAACATGGATGGCAGCGGGCTGCTCCAATTGACCCACAATGAGTGGGAGTGGGACAAATTTCCGGCCTGGTCGCCCGATGGGCAGCAGATCGTCTTCTGGTCGAACCGTGATACGCGCCGCCGGCAAATCTGGATCATGAACGCCGACGGCAGCAATGCACGCAATTTGAGCAACAATGAGTTTAATGATTGGGAGCCGGTTTGGGTGCGGTAGAGCGCCCAACAGCATCAAGCAAAAAATTTGACCGGTTTAGGGCGACAGGCAAATCCTTATAAGTAGAGGAGTGGTTAGGCGATGGTGAGTGAAAATAGTGTTATAAATGGTGGTTTACTGGGTCAGGAGCAGCGTTCGCGCTTTTGGCAGGGAAAACGGGTGATTGTTACCGGCGGCGGTGGGTTTTTAGGCTCTTTTGTGGTCAATAAACTTTGGCATCGGGGGGCCGCGGAAGTGATCGTCTCCCGCCGCAAGGATTACGATCTGCGCAATATCACCGCCATCCGCCAGCTTCTCCGTGACACCAGCGTTGCGGAGCAAGCACGGGATACAAGCACAAAGCGCCACTCACCATTCACCAGTCGCCATACCACGCCCGTGGACATCGTGATCCATTTGGCCGCCAACGTTGGCGGGATTGGGATCAATCGGGCCAAACCGGCCGAGTTCTTCTACGATAACCTGATGATGGGAGTGCAATTGCTCCATGAGTGTTGGCAGGCCGGGGTGCCTAAATTTGTCGCAACGGGGACGATCTGCGCCTACCCCAAATTTGCGCCGATTCCGTTTCGCGAAGAGACGCTCTGGGACGGCTACCCGGAAGAGACCAATGCACCTTATGGGCTGGCAAAAAAGATGATGTTGGTGCAGAGCCAGGCGTATCGCGCCCAATACGGCTACAATTCGATCTTTCTGCTGCCGGTCAACCTCTATGGCCCGCGTGATAATTTTGACCTGAACACCTCCCATGTCATTCCAGCGTTGATTCGTAAATGTCTGGATGCCCAAGCGCGCCACGCGCCACAGATGGAAGCCTGGGGGGATGGCTCGCCGACACGCGAATTTCTCTATGTCGAAGATGCCGCCGAAGGGATCTTGCTGGCTGCCGAACATTACAATGACAGCGAGCCGGTCAACCTGGGCAGTAGCGCCGAGATCAGCATTCGCGAACTCTTACAGACGATTGCCCGCTTGACCGGCTTCAACGGACGCATCGTCTGGGATACGACGAAGCCGAATGGTCAACCCCGGCGCAAATTGGATGTGAGTCGGGCCAAAGCGCGCTTTGGATTTGAAGCGCAAACCCCCTTTGAAGAAGGGCTGCGCCGCACGATCGATTGGTATCGCCAGGAAATGGTCAAACCGGAAAAGCCGCTGCTGGCGCGGGCAGCGTAGGGACACAACAGCGGACACAACAACGGATTTAGGAAGCAACGGATTGGTTGGTTGGCTCGTTGGTTTCGACAAGCTCAACCAACGAGCCAACCAACGAGCCAACCAACCAACGAGCCAACCAACGAGCCAACCAACGAACTGACCAACGAACGAATATAACCTTATGAAAAAAGCATTAATTACCGGCATTACCGGACAGGATGGCAGTTATCTGGCGGAGTTTTTGTTGCACAAGGGGTATGAGGTGCATGGGGTTATCCGCCGGGCGAGTACGTTTAACACCCGGCGGCTGGATCATCTCTATCGCGACCCACATGTCCAGAACGGCAAGGCGCTCTATCTGCACTATGGCGATATTAGCAATTCAGGCAATCTGTCCGACATTATCAGTGAGGTGCAGCCGGCGGAAATTTATCATCTGGCGGCGCAGAGCCATGTGCGGGTGAGTTTTGACCTGCCGGATTATACGGGTGATGTCACCGGATTGAGTACGGTGCGCATTTTGGAGGCGATCCGGCGGGCCAAGCCGGATGTGCGCTTCTATCAAGCCTCGTCCAGCGAGATGTTCGGCAGTGCGCCGCCGCCGCAACATGAGTTGACCCCCTTCCAACCGCAAAGCCCTTATGCGGCTGCCAAGGTCTATGCCTATCATATTACCCGCAACTATCGCGATGCTTACAATCTCTTTGCCTGTAACGGCATTCTCTTTAACCACGAATCGCCCCGCCGTGGCGAGACCTTTGTGACGCGCAAGATCACCAGAGCCGTGGCGGCGATTGTGGCGGGGAAACAGGAGCATCTCTACTTGGGTAACTTGGAAGCCAAGCGCGATTGGGGGTATGCACCCGAATATGTCGAAGCCATGTGGCTGATGCTGCAACAAGAAGAGCCGGATGATTTTGTCATCGGCGCCGGCGAGAGCCACACCGTGCGCGACTTTTTGGCAGAAGCCTTCGGCTATGTTGAACTCGACTGGCGCGACCATGTGCGCATCGACCCGCGCTACTACCGGCCCACCGAAGTTGACTATTTGTTGGCCGACGCCACCAAAGCCAAAGCCGCTTTTGGCTGGGAAGCAAAGGTGCGCTTCAAACAATTGGTGCAAATTATGCTCGATGCAGATCTGGAACTATTGGGGGTAACGCCCCCTGGTCAAGGCTTGCGCTCCCTGCAAAACCGCTTTAGTGATTGGCACCGGTGGGAAAGCCAGGTGGTAAGTATGGAAGGGTAATCGTTACCCCTAGAACTTAACAAAAACTTAACTTTCCCAGATTAATCACCCAATTATGTAAGACAAATTCATGACATTGTAAGCTAAAACCAAGCCAAATGATGCTATACTACAGGCACATTTACATCAAATGTCTTATCAGTGCAAGCTAGTAGTCATCGCTCTTATCATCACCGCTGCGGCTACTCCTATCACTAAGTAATCGTCTAGACACACCTTCCGCTCCTTGCGCGCCGCGGAAGCAACCGGTGGTGCGCTGCGACCCAAGGCGAGTCATGGACGCGCAATGAGCAGGCTGGGAAGTTGTTAGTAGAGGCCGATAAAACTAGAGCTTGATATACGGATGGCTACTTATCTTATCACAGGGGTTGCCGGCTTTATTGCGGCAACGGTAACAGAGCAATTACTCAGCGCCGGGCATACCGTTGTCGGCGTGGATAACCTCAATGACGCCTACGATGTGCGGCTGAAAGAATGGCGGCTGGCGCGGCTCAAGCCCCAGCCGAATTTTACTTTCTATCCGCTTGACATTTGTAACCAATCCGGTTTACAGGCGATCTTTCAGCAGTCAGCAGCCGCGGGGCAAAGGTTTGACGCGGTCTTCAACCTGGCCGCACGCGCCGGGGTGCGGCAGTCGGTGGCAAACCCGTGGGTCTACTTTGAAACCAACACCACCGGCACCTTAAACCTGCTGGAATTGTGCAAAACCTTTGCTGTACCAAAATTTATCCTCTCCTCCACCTCCAGCCTGTATGGGAAGGAAAATCCCATGCCCTGGCAAGAGGCGCAGGATACCAGCCGCCCCTTATCCCCTTATTCGGCCTCGAAAAAAGCGGCTGAGGCGCTCTGCTATACCTACCACTCGCTCTATGGACTAGATGTCACCGTTTTTCGCTATTTCACCGTCTATGGGCCGGCCGGCCGCCCGGATATGAGCCTCTTTCGCTTTGTCCAGTGGATCAGCGAAGGGCGCCCGGTGACAATCTTTGGCGATGGGCGCCAATCGCGCGATTTCACTTATGTGGCGGATATTGCCCGCGGGACGATTGCCGGGTTAAAACCAGTGGGCTATGAAGTGATCAATTTGGGTTCCGATGAACCGGTGATTCTGCTTGATGCCATTCATACGATTGAAGAATTGGTCGGCCAAAAGGCAAAGACAATCTTTGCCGAACGCCACAGTGCGGACGTACCGGCGTCCTGGGCGGATATTACCAAAGCGCAGCGCCTGTTAGGCTGGCGACCAGCCTATCACTTTACCCAAGGTTTGGCCGCCCTCGTTGATTGGTATCAGACAAATCGCGATTGGGCCAGGGCCATCGCCACCAGCTAAGGGACTGTTTGCATTTATGGAATTATTACAATACTGGACGATTGTACGGAAACGATTGTGGCTGATTATCCTCTTTGTCATCGTGGCCGCCATCGGCGCCGGCTACTATGTCTTGAGTCAACCACTCCAGTATCGCACCAGCACCACGCTGGCCATCAGTCCGGCGGCTTTGAATTCGGCCGTGGCCTATCAGGTGGAAAATCAACTGGTGCCATTGGCCAACACCTATACGGAGTTCATGAAAAGCCGCTCTTTTGCCCAATTGGTCGCTGCGCAATTACAGAAGCAGAGCTTGCCGCTACAGCCGACGGAAGAAGAGATTCTGGGGGCCATTATCACCCAGTATGTGCAGAATACCCAGCTCTTTCGGATTACAACCACCTTTCGCGATCCGGTGGTTGCCAAAGCGTTAGCCGATACCACCGCCCATCTGTTGATCAACGCCAACCTGGAACGAATGCGCGCCGAACAGGCGGCCTTGCTGGAAGCCCAACTGGACACCAGTCGTGTGCAGGAACGCGATCGGTTGATGGAACTCAACAATGTCCTGCGCGACGAGCTTAAGTTTTACGAAGATCAGATCGAGGCAATTCAGCAACAGATTGCGGCCTTACGCAATGGGCCACAGTCGAGCGAAGTAGATGCCCAGGTGCGCGAGTTGCGGACAGAATTGCTCCAATACCGGGGCGAACGCGTCACCCTCTTGGGCAGTTTAGCCGAAGCCCAAAAGGCGCTGTTGGTCGAAACCGACAAAAGCAACGCCCAGGTCGATACGGTGGTGGTGGTGGAAGAAGCGCTGTTGCCGGTGGGGCCATTGCCCCGCAATCTGTTACAACCTTTCCTGGCGGCGGTGGCGGCCGCCCTGGCATTAGGGCTGGCGGCGGCGTATGGCCTGGAATATATTGACTATACGGTGAAATCACCGGAAGAGTTGGACGCCATCTACGGCATTCCCACCCAAGGCGTGATCGGGCATGTGGCGGAAGCCGACCGGGCACGGGAGGTTGGCGACAGTCTGATTATGCTCAAGGCGCCCCGCTCGCCCATTGCCGAATCGATTCGGGCGCTGCGGACTTCGGTGCGCATGGCGGGCATTGGTAAACCCATCCGTTCGCTGCTGATCACCAGCGCCGGTCCCGGCGAAGGCAAAACCTTTGTCACCACGAACCTGGCAATCAGCATCGCCCAAGCCGGCAAGCAGGTGATTCTGGTCGATCTGGATCTGCGCAAGCCGCAGGTGCATAAACGCTTTGGCGTGCGCCCGGAACCCGGCTTTAGCAATCTGGTGGTTGAGCGCAATGAGTACACGCTGCAACAGGTGTTGCAACCAACCAGCATCCCCAATTTGCGCGTGTTGGCTTGTGGCACCATCCCGCCCAACCCGGCAGAATTGCTCAGTGCGGAGCAAAGTACCGATGTGCTGAAATTGTTACTGGAAAATGCCGACATGGTGATCTATGACACGGCGCCGGCCGCCACCGTGACCGATGCGATTTTGATCGCACCGCAGGTTGATGCTGTGTTACAGGTGGTGAATGCTCGTGGGCCGCGCATCGATCTGGTGCGCCGCACCAAAGAGTTGCTCGAACGCTCCGGCGCCCGTGTCATCGGTCCGGTGCTGAATCGAGTCGCCATTATCGACCTGGGCTACTATGCCAACTACTATTACTATGGCGGCTACTATAACAGTGATCACGCCAATGCCACCGAGCGCAAGTGGCGCTGGCCCTGGCAACGGCGCCGGCGGCGACACCAGCGGCACACACAACCGGCGGCGCCAACCAGCGCCAACAATCATAGCGGCAAGCGAACCGGCGAGGAAGAGGCACGCTTTGCCATCAACACCATGACCAGCGAGGAAGCGCACAACCCATTTCACCGCACACGCCATGCGCCCAGCACCAATGGCGTCCAGGGTGACTATACGCATCATAAGCAATGAGGGTCCACCAAAATATAAGTTCGCGCTAGTACAGAGCGGCCTAAGTAAGCCAGTAGGTCAGTAGGACAGTAAGTCAGTCACTGTCTCACTGTCTCACGTCTCACTGTCTCACTGTCTCACTGTCTCACTGTCTCACTGTCTCACTGGCAACTATGGGTTTATTTACGCCGTTGTGGACTAGGCGAATCCGTAACGTGTCACCGGTTAGGGCGGGTCGCGGATTCGCCTAGCGCAGTACAGGATGAAGATAGCACAAGAATGTTCGCCATTCCCTTATGTACACCTTAACTAGTACACCATCTGCACCAATGCCAACCGCAACTGCCGGCCTGACGCCGTGGCGCCGTCATCTGTTGACGGCGATTGAAGTTGGCGAAGTGGCGCTGATCGCCGCCGTTGGCGGACCGGCGCTCTTTGCCGAACAGATGGCGCCCGGCTGGCTGATCATCGGGTTGAGCTGCTTGCTCCTCCCCGGCGCGCTGCGCCTGCTGATTGGCGGCGCTTTCACCACCCCCACATTGGCCCTCTGGCCCTTGTTGCTGCTGGTCGGTCTGAGTTTGCTAACGCTCAAAGTGACCCCGTCGTGGGCGCACACCTGGCCGGAACTCGTGCGCCTGCTCTGGGGGGTGGCGCTCTGTCTGGCATTATTGCATTGGTGTCACCCGCATCATGCACCGGCAAGCGCCGCTTCCCGTCACCTGCCGCCGCGGCTGGCCTGGGCGACGATTGTTTTCTTTACCCTGGGGCTGGCGCTGACCACGGTCGGGTTACTCGTCATGGGGCCGACCCACAAGTTTGCCTGGCTGGATTACTGGCTGGCGCAACTACCGCAGTTCCCGTTAGCGGGTGTTAATGGGTTTAACCCGAACCGGGTGGCCGGGGTGGCAGTGCTGTTGGCCCCCTTTGCCCTGACGTTAACCGTGGGCCGCCTGCGCCACCATCGCCCCACCCGTGGCGAGTGGCTGATGTGGCTCGTCACCAAACCGGTGGCGGCGCTGCTGGCGCTCGGCTTTAGCGCCGCGGTGCTGCTTACCCAATCACGCGCGGCCTGGTTGGCGCTGGGCTGTGCGGCGTTGGTGATGCTCAGCCAGCTTGGCCGGCGCGGTTGGGTGCTGCTGCTCCTCCTGGCGGTCGTTGGGGCAACAGTGGTAGCCGCTATTGGCCCTGGTCGGCTGCTGACCGCGTTGACGGTGTATGACCCCCAGCAGGTAAGCGCCGACGCCTTGATCCAGGATCGCAACCTGGCCGGTCGCCTGCTCCTCTGGCAACGCGCGCTGCATGGCTTGGCCGATGCGCCGCTGACGGGGATGGGGCTGGCCGCCTTTGAAGTGGTCTCTCAACAGCCCTACCCCCAGCTTGCCGGCTATCGCCCCGACCCGGATATGAGCCATGTCCATAACATTGTGCTGCAAGTAGGTCTCGATTTGGGCCTACCGGGGCTGATTACCTTTGTCAGCTTGTTGGTCATGATCGGTTGGCTGCTCTGGCGGCTCGTTCAACGCAGCCACCGGCCCAGTCCGCTCCATACCTGGAGCCTGGGGCTGTTGAGCGCCTTTGTAGCCTATCTGGTCTACAGCATGATGGATGCCATTACATTGGGGGCGCGGCCGTCGGTGATGGTCTGGTTTCTCTTTGGCCTGGCGCTTGGCGCCGGGACATGGGGGCAGACCATGCCGCAACACAACCGCCAGCGGCGACGCCGGCCCACCCAGCCGGTGGAAGGCACGCCGCCTGTACCGGATACGCCCCCGGCAGCAACCAACTCGACGGATTGGGAAGCCCGCGCTTGGGCCGCGACTTCTCAATCGCCGGAAGCGTGAACGGGGGCTTGATCTGAGGAGTACGCCCCAAGGGTCCATGAAAGAATAAGCGCCGCTCTTGGCGAGTCCGTGACTCGCCCCGTTCGATTGCGAGTCACGGACTCGCCAAGAGCGACGGCGCGAGGGGGCCTAAGCTTACGCCCGATTGCAAGTTTAGTCCAACAAAAGTCCTATAAATAGCAAGCTTTATGTAAGTAAATATCACCAAATTGTATGGTACACTAGGACAAAAGCCGAAGCGCAAAAAACTGGCAGGCGACTTACCCGGCAAGGTTGAGTTTGTTCCTTCTTTCTACCCAAGCTATACTGAACATAACGTTGGCGATGGGATTGGACAAGAAGGGGGACAACCAATGACAGGCAGCAAAGAACGCACCTTGGTCAGTTTCGATTGGGCAATGAAACACCTTTTGCGCGATAAAGCCAACTTTGATGTTCTGGAAGGCTTTCTGAGCGCTTTGTTAGGAGAAGAGATCCAGGTCATTGCCCTGTTGGAAAGCGAAGCAAACCAAGGCGCGGCGGACGACAAATTCAACCGTGTTGACCTACTGGTGCAAGATAGTCAAGGTGTTAACTTTATTATCGAAGTGCAGTATAGTTATGCCAGCCACTATCTCAAACGGTTGTTATATGGCGCAGCAAAACTGATCACTGAACATCTGGAAGTTGGTGACGAGTATAGCAATGTCAAAAAAGTCATTTCGATCAGCTTGCTCTATTTTTTGTTGGGCGACAGTGACGAAGAGAGCGACTATGTCTATCATGGCGCTACAGAGTTTTATGGCTTGCATAGCGGCAAAGCGTTACCTGTACACCAGGACACGGTAAAGAGCGACCAACAGATGGTGCGCAGCAGGCGCCGAAGCAATCGTACCAGCGCCGCCCAACGCAATATCTTTCCCGAATATTACTTGATCGAAGTGGAGCGCTTTCCTGATGTGGTCAAAAGCGCACTGGATGAATGGATCTATTTTTTCAAACATTCGACGATTCTGGACGAATTTCGCGCCAAACATATTCAAACCGCACGGGAAAAACTTGACTTAATGAAGATGAGTGCGGCGGATCGTCAAGCATATGAACGCTTTTGGTTGGCAAGGGCCAGTTATCAAGATGAAATTCAATCGGCCCGCACAGAAGAGCGACGACAAACGTTGCAAGAGGTACTACCGGTAATGGCGCAATTGCGCTTTGGATCAGCGTTGCCTGGTGATTTGTCAGAACGCCTGCAACAATGTCCGTTGGCGACCCTGCACCAGTTGCAGGCCACGATCCAAACCGCGCCGACAAGTGAGGAATGGTTGACAGGCATCTAGCGCAGCGACGATCAATCGCCAAAAAAGAAAAATGAACCCACACGCCCTACCTGATCCGGGCCGGCGCATGGGTTCTCAGTGGCAAGACAACCATACCGTCACCGCGTCCGCGGCTGGGCGTTTGTTTGGCTATCCTGCTGTTTTATAGCATAGCACAGACGCCGCTTTTCGACAACCGGAACTACTATGGTGTTGGGGATAGAACACCCAAAGCCTGAAACATGAAATGATGACGACTGTGATTGATACACAAACACCAGCCACCTATCCGCCGCCAACCGCCGGACAGGACGCGGCCACAGAAGAATGGACGCTGATCATCCGCCCGCAGCGCCACCTCTTCGACCTGCGCTTGGGCGAGTTGTGGCAGGCGCGTGATTTGGTGCAACTTTTTGTCTGGCGCGACTTTGTGGCGGGCTATAAGCAGACCATTCTGGGGCCGCTCTGGTATATCATCCAGCCCTTGCTGACAACGCTGACCTTTACCGTGATCTTTGGCAATGTGGCCCAACTACCGACCGATGGGCTGCCGCCTTTCATCTTTTACATGGCCGGCACCGTGATCTGGAGCTATTTTGCCGCCTGTCTGACCAAGACCTCGAACACCTTTACCGGCAACGCCGGCATTTTTGGCAAGGTCTACTTTTCACGGCTGGCGGTGCCGGTGTCGCTGCTGATCTCGAACTTGATCGGCTTTGCCATTCAGTTTGGGCTGTTTCTGCTCTTTGTCGGCTACTTTGCCCTGCGCGGGGCTGATGTTCACCCCAATCAGTGGGCGCTGTTGATGCCGCTGCTGCTCCTACTCATGGCCGGGTTGGGGTTGGGCTTTGGCATTATTATCTCGTCCTTGACGACGCGCTACCGCGATCTGCAACACCTGGTCAGCTTTGGCGTGCAACTGCTTATGTATGCCACGCCGGTCATCTATTCACTTTCAGCAGTACCGGAACACTACCGCCACCTGATTGTTGCAAACCCGCTGACGCCGATTATTGAAAGCTTTCGCTTTGCGTTTCTAGGGGCGGGGACTATCAACATGAACGGCTTGCTCTATAGCGCTGGCTTTATGGTCGTTGTGCTTTTCGTTGGCCTGCTGATCTTCAACCAGGTTGAACGTAGCTTTATGGATACGGTGTAGATCATGTCTGATGTTGTGATTCATGTTGAAAGCCTCTCTAAACAGTATCGCTTGGGGACGATTGGCGTACACACGATGCGTGGTGATCTTGCCAGATGGTGGGCGAAGCAGCGCGGTCAGCCCGATCCTACGCTTAGAATAGACCAGACAAATCATGGCAACCGACAGGGCAAACAATTATTTGCTTTACAAAATATAAATGTCGAGATCAAAAAGGGTGAAGTAGTGGGCATCATTGGACATAATGGCGCTGGTAAGAGCACTCTTCTCAAAATTCTATCACGCGTGACCACACCAACAACGGGCGCAGTGAAGGTAAAAGGACGTATAGCAAGTTTGTTGGAAGTGGGTACCGGCTTTCATCCAGAACTGACTGGTCGCGAAAACATTTATCTTAACGGCGCTATCCTTGGTATGCGAAGGCTTGAAATTGATAATAAATTTGATGAGATTGTTGATTTTTCTGGTGTTGAAGGGTTTATTGATACGCCAGTTAAACGTTATTCAAGTGGCATGTATGTTCGACTAGCTTTTTCAGTAGCAGCCCATCTTGAACCAGAAATTTTGTTAGTGGATGAAGTACTGGCCGTAGGTGATATGGCCTTCCAGCGAAAATGTTTAGGCAAAATGGAGACGGTGGCAAAGGAAGGGCGGACAGTACTGTTTGTAAGCCATAATATGTCTGCCGTGGTGAGCCTATGTCCACGTGGCATTTTGCTTGATCAAGGTCAGGTAAATATGGATGCAGATATCACGAAGGTAGCTTCAAGATATGTAAGCAGCGATCAATTGCGCGGTATTTACCAAAAGCCTCAGGATAAAAGCAAAAAGTTGAGTATTGATAACATTAGCCTATTAAAAAATGGTGTAGTCTCTACGTCATTTAATAATTCTGATACGTTGGTCTTGCATATTGAATGTTCTGTTCGAGAACCAATTGATGGCGCGCAGCTAGCTTACGAAGTATTTGCGGCCAATCATGAATGTCTATTTTGTAGTAGTAATCAAGATATAACTGGCATAAAAGAAATGTTAAATTCTGGTCAGTATGTCTTTGAATGTCCTATCGATCTCACTATGTTTCGAGAAGGACAATATAGCATTAAAGTATCTTCTTCTGTACCTGTAGTAGAAGGTTTAGATGTCTTAGAAACCCGTCTGGTATTTCAACTTTATGATGATTCAAGTCCAATTCTGAAATTAGGGCAAAATCGGCGGGGAATTATTTTGCCAATCATGAAGTGGAATTTAGTGAGCTTCACTGCCCAAACCACATAAATGTAGAAGTAATACAAAAGATATACATTTTATAGTATGATTAAGAAACAATGGTCTCAGTATGTAGATCCTAAAAAATTAGCAAGGAGGTTGCGTAAACTGCTATGCCAACCCGCACCTCAATCTGAAAAATTGCCTGAACTAAAGTATCCCATTACTCTTTACCCTACAGAAGGCCTGGTTCATGGTAGGGTTTTATTCAGCTATCTTCCCGATTCAATTTTGTGGTCTGAAGATGATCCTAGGCTTAATGGACACAGTAATCTATGGGAAAGCCGGGAAATCGCATACATTTTTAGTCGCATGGGTTACATCGTTGATGCAATTAGACTTGATGATTATACATTTATACCTATACATCAATATGATATTGTCTTTGATATATTTATCAACTTACAGCGTCTAGTACCACTTCTTGAGCAAAATACTTTAAAAATCTTACACTGTACAGGAAGCGACGCTTATTATCAAAACCATGCAGAGATGGCGCGGGTTGCAGCTTTAGAAGAGAGACGCAACACTTGGTACGCACCTAAACGCATGAATCCTTACCCTGAATTAGCAAGAAAATCGCTTCAAATAGCAGATAGTTGCTCTTTAATCGGAAATAGCCATACCTGGTCTACTTACCCCGAAACGTTTAGAGATAAAATGACTTTGGTCACTGTAACGGCCTCAAATTTAGAAAGTAATATCAAGTGTAAGAGTGATTTGGTGCCAAAGAAGCGCGAATTCCTTTGGTTCTTTGGCGGTGGATTAGTTCATAAAGGATTAGATCTAGTAATAGAAGTGTTTGCTCGAAATCAAGATCTGGTACTGAACATAGTTGGCCCTGTTCGAGGAGAAAGCGACTTTTTTAAAATTTATGAATACGAATTAACTAAGCTTGCTAACATCAAATGTCATCATTATCTTAAACCGAATAGCGAAGAGTTTAAAAAAATTATCAAACATACTTTCTGCTTTGTCGCACCGTCCTGTAGTGAAAGTATATCTACTGCAGTTGTTACCTGTTTGCAGGTTGGTCTTTACCCGATTGTGAGTCGGGATACTGGTGTAACTTTGCCCAAGGGCTGTGGCACTTACCTACAAAAATGTGCGATAGATGAAATCGAAGAAGCAGTTTGGGCAACATATCAAATGAATGAGAACACTTTAACAGATCAAATCTATACAACACAACAGTATGCGTTGCATCAGTTTTCAAGGGAAAATTTTCAAAAGAACATGCAGGGCTTTATTGAAACCAGCATTCAAAACAAAAGGTGTAAGTAAGTCGCTTTTGGATACAGTATTTATTATCAATGGGTGAAAAATGCGCATACAAGTTTGTGAATTATTTTACAATATTACACCTATAGCCATTGCCGCCTCAGAGAGAAACTGATCGCAAATTTTCCAGTGGTGTATGCGCATTTTTCACCGACTGTTTATAATTAGGTCAAAGTGTTTTCTATGTGTTGTGTCAACGTTTATCTTACTGAATGGCATACTACCCAAAGCCCTGCTTTTTATGACGTAATAGTCGAACCTCTTGCGTCCTTTCTAGAAGTAAGGATAAAAGTATGGGATGGCGTTTCATTGCCGCAAGATGCTTATATAGAGACCATATCACATATATTCTGTCAACATCTACCATCCATTGAAGTATTGCAAACATTAAAAGCAAAAACCATTTGGTTACCCATGTGGGATCAAACTCGAAGTGCCTCTTTAGAATGGTGGAATCGCCTACCTAAAAGTCTGCGAATCGTTGCGTTTTCTGAAGCCGTGACACAGCTAGCAGAGGGAGCAGGTTTACCAACATTGCGATTACGTTACTATAAAAACCCAATTATGATTGAGCCTGTATCTTGGGACCAGGGGCGTGTATTATTATACTGGAATCGCACCAATCTTGTTGGGCCGCAGTTTTTACAGAAGCTCTGTACCGTGCTTAAGGTGAAAAAACTTCTATTCCGCAATCAACTAGACTCTTGGCTTTCACCGTCCGAAGGCTATCAATTACCAAATCAAATAGGTAATACTTTAGTAGAAGAGTTGCCAATATTTAGGACACGCGATGAGTATTTAAATGCAACGAAAGAAGCTAACATCTATGTTGCCCCAAGAGCTCATGAAGGAATTGGGATGGTTTTTCTTGAAGCACTAGCACGCGGTGCAGCAGTTTTTGCCTTTAATGCACCAACGATGAATGAGTATATTTCTCATGGCTCTAATGGCTATCTTCTCCATTCATTAGGAAAAATTGCGCTTCCAGTTCGTTTGAAGCACGCCTTATATCAACGGCTAAATCAAGTTTGGAAGAATAAAACAGATAATAAGCACAAAATCAGTGAGTTCCAAAACTGGCGCGAGATCAGATCTCTTAATTTGGAACAAATAGGGAATGCAGCACGGCAACGTCATATCCAAGGTTTTATGGAGTGGCAACAACAGGTTCCCGAATATAGCAAGTTTGTTCTTGGCTAAGTATAACAGCAAAAAGGCTGCGACAAAATGAAAGTAGTTAGGATTCTTAAAAACTGGAGTTGGCCAAATCCCTTACGTCAGACGCAGGAAGAGAAAGGGATCTGGGAAGATATTCAGTTCACACTTGACCCAGTTAGAAACTGCGATTATACGCTTGTACTCAATTATCCATCTGAAGATACTACTGTTCAATGTCCGTCGCAACATATCTGGGCTATTATACAAGAGCCACCTAACGAAAAATTTACATGGATGCATCGAGGCGATATTAGTTTCTCTCGTGTCTATACCAGTGATCCTGGTTTAAATGGCTTACGATACATTCATTCTCAACCTGCGGTTGCATGGCATGTTAACCGCTCGTATGATTTTCTAATGAAGTGTGGGCCGCCCCAAAAAGAGTACAGGCTTTCTTGGATTACAAGCAATATTTCTGCTTTTCAAGGACATAGAAAACGCCTAGCGTTTCTCCAACAACTTCAGGGTAGGCTAACATTTGATCTTTATGGAAGAGGGTTTCATTATATTGAAGACAAGTGGGACGGATTAGCCCCCTATCGATACTCAATTGTAGTGGAAAATTTTAGTAACCCCTACTATTGGAGTGAAAAGCTAGCTGATTGTTTTCTTACCTGGACAATGCCTATCTACTACGGCTGTACGCGCATCACTGAATTCTTTCCGAAAGAGGCTTTAGTGCAAATTGATATAGCTGATCCTTTAGCGGCAGAAAAGATAAACGAGATAATTGACAGTAATATGTGGGAAGAACGTTTTGACGCAATAGCTCATGCTCGTCAACTTGTCTTGAATCGCTATCAACTTTTCCCGTTCGTTACACAGGAGATAAAGAAACATGAGAATGGGAACTGCACTAGCAGACATTACCCACAAACAATCACAATTCCTAAGCAAACGCGCCCACCACTTACAGTTGGTGAAAAAACACTTTGTAAGATTCGCCAATATACGCCATCATACGTGAAGAAGTTTATTAACAGATTTCGGTATGCAAGATCTAAACGATCTAGAACGGGATTCTAAAATGTTCGGAATACTGGTCAAGGCTGAAAACGAGCTCTTCAATTCACTCAATATAACTGTTGTGGTTTGTACTTATAATCGCGCCAATCTACTAAGCAATGTGTTGCAAAGCTTATGTGAGCAGACTTTGCCGCCTTCTGAATATGAAGTTATCGTCGTTGATAATAATTCGACCGATCATACCCGCGATATTGTTCACTCGTTTCGCCAGAATCATCCGAATGTGCGATATGTACATGAAACACAACAGGGTATAGGGTATGCGCGGAATCGAGGTTGGCGCGAAGCGAAAGCTGATTATGTTGCTTACACAGATGATGATTGCAAGGTCCCTGCCCATTGGTTAAAAACTGCTACAGACATAATACAAAAAGTAAAACCTTCAGTATTGGGAGGAGCTATTTTGGCATTCTATGATACACCTCGACCTCCTTGGTTTAGGGATGACTATGGTACTCATGATCTGGGTAGTGAAGCTCGCTATTTGGCAAAAGGCGAGGGCTTTTTTTCAACTTCAAACATGATTATCCAACGTGCATTGGTTCAGGCATTGGGCGGTTTCAAAGGCGAATTAGGCCATTCCAAAAATAAGATCGCCTATGGCGAAGAGACTGATCTACAAAAACGGATTAGAGCAGCTCTGCCTGAGGAGTCATTTTATTATGACCCTCAGTTATATGTGTACCACTTAGTACGACCTGAGAAGATGACACTTTATTGGCTCATAAGACATAGTTTCGCTGACGGCCAACATGCTGTTAGGGTATTGTGGGGCAACACAACATTGCCAGTAAGCCGTATCCAGCTATCTAAGCAAATTGCTACGACGCTGCTACGATTTGTTTGGGATATTTCCTATGGGCTGATTAGCAGAGAACGGCATCGCTATCCATATATGGAGAACTATTTATATGAACATTCATTTCAATACCTAAAGACTTTAGGAAAGTTACATGAACAATGGCAAATATTATATTAAAATTATTCTAATTTCCTTTTGGGCTAATTTCTATTATGTGGTTTAATTCCAAAAAAGACATCAAGATTATCTATAAAATTTCACGACATTTTTTGTCTAAGACACTTAGGTATAAAGATGTACTGCGCTCATTTGCCGAATACAAGCGCTATCTTCAGGAATTGTACAAATATTCTCAAATGCAGGATGCCGAACCAATACAGATTGGCGATTTAAATCCAATATTATTTGAACGCAGCAACACCAGCAAATTCGATGCACATTATTTTTACTTAAATATTTGGGCAGCAAAACGACTCATGAGTACGAAGCCATCCATCCATGTGGATATTGGTTCTGCTATCAACTTTGTCGGATTCACAACATGCTTTACTAAGATTATCTTTATCGATATTCGGCCTCTTCTAGTCGAACTCCAAGATTACCAATCATTACCTGGTAGTCTCATGGCGCTGCCATTTGCGGAGAGATCCATTAACTCCATCTCCTGCCTTCATGTTGCTGAACATATAGGTTTGGGACGTTATGGAGATCCTTTAGACCCCGCAGGTACGAAGAAAGCAATTAACGAAATGAAAAGGGTAGTAGCCTCAGGAGGAAATCTTTTTTTTGCTTTGCCAGTCGGTAAACCACGCTTGTGTTTTAATGGGCACCGTGTCCATAGTGTCAGTCAGATTTTATACTATTTTGATGGCCTTCAATTATTAGAATTTTCTGGTGTAGACGATCATGGAATCTATCGTGAGCATATTTCGCTCGACATTTTTGATAGTGCCAGATATGCCTGTGGATTTTTTTGGTTCACAAAGTAAGAATTCGTTTAAATATTCAACAACGGAATTTGTAACGGTGAAAAATGCAACAGATATCAGTCTTAGTCGTTTCTTGTGATCGATATCAAGATTTATGGCTGCCCTTTTTTACGCTCTTTTTCAAGTATTGGCCTGATTGCCCTTACCCTGTACATCTTCTAGCAAATTATGAGACCTATAATGATTCTAGAGTGAAAACTATTACCGTTGGTGAAGATCGAGATTGGTCATCAAGTTTTGCACAGGCATTGAATGTAATAACAACAGATTACATATTGCTTTTATTTGAAGATTATCTACTCACAGATTTTGCCAAAACCTCAAAAATTGAAGCATTAGCACAATACATGCAACAAAAGCAAGCCGCCTGTTTAAGGCTGTTTCCATGTCCGGGACCAGATATGTCCTCGGATCATCCAGAGGTTGGTATTATTGCAAAGGGAGCCGCCTATCGATTGTCAACACAAGCTGCAATTTGGCGCAAGCAAGTTTTACAAGACTTATTGCGGATTGGCGAGAGTCCTTGGGAATTCGAGATTAAGGGTTCTCGGCGTACTGACACGATAGATGAACCTTTTTTAAGTGTCTTTATGGGAACTGAGCTATCACTACCTTATTTCTGTACTGCAGTGGTAAAAGGGAAGTGGGTTCCAGGCGCGCTAAAGCTATGTACCCGCGAAGGAATTGCTGTAGATCGCCATGCCCGGCCCACCCAAACATGGCGCGAACAACTACGTGCAACTCGCTTCCATCGAATTTACAGAAACGTCGTCAAGAGCGCACTAGCATTACATCAGCCGTAAACAGTGTTAGGCATAAGTAACTTTGAAACGAGTAGATCATTGAGTATTCTTCAACAAAGGTTAAAACAGCTTGGCTTTACACAGATGAGGCTATACAAGCATCTACTGTATCCAGCCAAAGAGGAAGTGCGTTACTTAGTCATACGTCATCTCCGACCTGACCTATTACCCACAGTAGTCACAGATCTAAAAGCATTGGCAAGGGAACGAGGTTGGCCTTTCCTGGTTCATCAACTTCAAACGGTGCAACAACGCAAAGTTTCCAATACTATTACTGAAGACGCGATCAATATTATCCGTAAAGGACGTGCTTTACTAAACAAATTTGACCATTTAGAGGGAGGATTTCTAACAAAAGCAAGGGTAAAGCGCGCCGAAATGTACTATTCGCACTTATATGCGATTACCCGTTATCCAATTTATGAAACATTTGCTTGTGAAATTCCTGATGCATTGATCACAAATCCGTCAGGCGTCATTATTACTGCGCAGAATGAAGTGCTTGCGCAATCAGTCTACAATGGTTTCTTGACGAAGCATCTACTCATGAGTTTACAAAATTTGCGCTCTGTTAAAGATAGTCTGCCTGGTCTCTACATTTCTTTAGTCGATAAATGGTCGAAAGGTTATGCACACTGGTTATTAGATGCCCTGCCTAAGCTAGACTTAGTCGACATTACTAATCGTCAAATCAAAGTTGTCCTTCCTACAAATCCCAAACCTTATCAGATGGAGGCTTTGCAGTTGCTTGGTTTCACAAGTGATCGAATAGTTGAGATGTCGGGTGATGGCATCAACGTTGAGACTTGTTTATTGGCTCACGCGGCACAGCACACAGGTGTGCCAAGCGCTATCCATTTACTACATGTTCGTGATCGTTTACTCCAAGCAGCCGTTCGGCAGGAAGGTGCATCAAAGCCGCATCGTCGATTATATGTTTCACGGGCAAAATCGCGACGGTCCATTGTCAATGAAGAACAACTGATGCCAATTTTACGCCATTACAATTTTGAAACAGTCTTTTGCGAAGATCTAAGTTTTACAGAGCAGATTCGCTTATTTGCTGAAGCAAATACAGTGCTCGGCGCACACGGTGCAGGCATGCACAACATTATGTTTTGTCCACAACGCGGGGGAGTTATTGAAATCTTCAATCGTCAAAGATGGGATCACACAGTCTGCCGTTTGGCAAGTATAGTAGATTATCAGCATTGGCATATATGGGGGGATAATGTTAATGCAAATTACGAAACCTGGGTAGACCCCCATAAGTTAAAAAAAATACTTGAATATGCTCTAGAAAATGAGCCATCGCGCACTGAAATGCAATATGACAAACCTTACTAAAATCATCCCTTACAAGCAAAAAGCCTGTTTATAAATTGCAGACTCTAAGAAGCTATATCAAAGCTACAGATATGGACTATGAGCAATTATGCGCGAATTTCCAAACGAATGCCCAGCAGTTCTCATGTTGGTTTTCAATCGTCCCGATTTAACGCGCCGTGTCTTTGAACGCGTACGAGAGGCACAACCCAACAAACTCTTTATTGCCGCTGATGGTCCAAGGCAAGATCGGCCAGGTGAATACCAACTGTGCAAAGAAGTCCGCGCAATTGTCCAAGAAGTTGATTGGGAATGTGACGTATATACGCTATTTAGGGCAGAAAATCTTGGCCTCAAAGAAGCGGTTAGTTCAGCAATCACTTGGTTTTTTGACCAAATAGAAGAAGGCATCATTTTAGAAGATGACTGTCTGCCCGATCCAACGTTTTTCCCATTTTGTGCGGAACTGTTGAACCGCTACCGAAATGACGAACGCATTATGGTTATCAGTGGCAATAATTTCCAAAATGGACACCTTTCTTCGCATATATCCTATTATTTTTCAGTCTACAATCATATTTGGGGGTGGGCAACATGGCGACGAGCATGGCAACACTATGATGGCGATCTCACACAGTGGCCACAACTTTGTAAAACAGAGTGGTTGATTCAATGGCTCGGCGATAGACAAGGTGGTCAATACTGGCAACAAATTTTTGATAAAGTCTATAAAAGACAAATTAATAGCTGGGATTACCCTTGGACGTATTCCTGTTGGGTACAACATGGCCTAACTATTCTTCCTAATGCAAATCTAGTATCTAACATCGGCTTTGATGAACGAGGCACACACACACACGGAAAAGAGAATCCCGCCGCCAATTTACCTGTGCAATCTATAAATTTTCCACTCATCCATCCAAAGGGAATGATGCGTAACTATAACGCAGATCGCTATACAACCGAACAATACTTTGTGATGCGTCTACCTCCGCCACGTTGGCAACAACTGGGATACATGATGCGTAAGCGTTTACGTATCATGTTCAACGCATTACTCTTACAGAGGGCAGCATGATACCCGTCAGTCCGCTAACCAACACTAATGAGATCAAACATATCAAAGACATCGCTGTTGACAACTTATGTTTAGAGTGGAAGAATAGATATGGTATTGATGTTTCTGGTGATATAGGTCACAATAGTATCATCTCTTTATACGAGTGTAGCAAAACACACTTACAGTTTTTTACACCTGCTGATGTGGCTGGATCAGGAGCTTTTTATAGCTCACTACAACAGTATGATTGGTATTATATCCCCCATAAATGGGAACATGATATGGCTCTGAACGATATAAACTTCAATCAGCGTGTCATTGAAGTTGGTTCTGGATTTGGAACTTTTGTACAGCGGCTCACCGAGAGTAGAAACGTCGATGCTACAGGGTTAGAATTAAACCCAACCGCTGTATCGGTTGCTCGCAGCAATGGACGTCACGTAGTAAAGGCAACTATCGAAGAGGTTGCCCAAAATGACCCAGGTTCTTATGATGTATTATGTGCATTCCAAGTATTAGAACATGTTCCAAACATAAAAGAGTTTTTGTGGTCTTGTATTGATGCAACGAGAAAGGGGGGAGCCTTGCTCTTTTGCGTTCCGAATTCAGATAGTTTTCTAAAATATCAACATAATTTGCTGGACTTACCACCTCACCATATGTCGCGGTGGTCGAAATTTACTTTTCAAGCGTTAGAGAACCTATTTCCGATTAAGCTTGAAAAAGTTTTGTTTGAACCGTTGGCATACTATCATATAAATGGATATATAGATGCCTACAGAAATCATTATCGTTCCTTTAGGTGGCTAGGCAAATTAGCTTTTAACCGCTATACAATACCATTTTATAAAAAATCCTTAAATAGGGGGTTACGAATGTTAACTACCGGGCAAAGCTTATATGTACAATTTCGAAAAATCTAATGGCTTACTTAAATTTAGGTTGTGGAAATCGATTCCACACCGACTGGCAAAATATTGACTTTAAAAGTACTGGCGCAGGTGTCATTGCTCATAATCTCATTGAAGGCATCCCTTTCCCTGATAGCTCATTTGATGTCGTGTATCATTCACACCTCCTAGAACATTTTACAAAGCCTCAAGCTCAGGCTTTTATTCAGGAATGTACTCGGGTTTTGCGCCCTCAGGGTATTTTAAGAATTGTAGTGCCAGACCTGGAAAAAATTGCAAAATTATATTTACAAGCAGTTGAATTATCACTTGCCGGCGATGAAACATGGAAAGCAAACTATGAGTGGATGTTGTTGGAGATGTTTGACCAAACGGTGAGAAATGTATCCGGCGGCGAAATGGCGGCTTATCTTTCTCAGGCAAAAATTCCCAATCAAGATTTCATTTTGGCGCGGCTTGGCATCGAAGCGCGCAATCTATTATCTTCTACTCAGCAAGTTCGCACAGGACAGGCTCTGTCAAAATCGGTATCTATGAACTTCTTAAAAGAGATATATCGTTTCTTTCGCAATCCAATTATCCGGCGAGAAATCCTGTTCAAGCTTTTATTAGGCGGCGAATACTCAGCGCTTCAGATTGGCCGATTTCGCCAAAAGGGAGAAATTCACCAGTGGATGTATGATCGGTATTCACTATCAGCCCTTTTATATAAGTGTAGACTCACGAACGTAGTTCAACGTTCAGCACACGATAGCTACTTGCCAGATTGGCAACAATTCTCGCTGGATGCTGAACCGGATGGCACACTCTATAAACCGGATTCCTTGTATATGGAAGCACTAAAGTTGGATAAGTGATGATGAAGATCGTTCATGTAAGTACTTCTGATAATATAGGCGGCGCAGCACGTGCTGCTTATCGATTACATCAAGGCTTACACCAACTTGGCTGTAATACATTAATGTTTGTAGCGCGTCGCACCCTAGATAATTCAACCATATCAAGTTTTCAACCACTCTCGGATCTGCTCAGCCACATGCAGCGCACCTTACGACGACAAAAGATTGTGCGTGATCTTAACCGATATAGTAAGTCTCGATCTAACTTTGCTGAATTATTTAGCGACGAGCGTACACAGCATGTAAAAGGATTCTTTGCCCAAATACCCAATACAGATGTGATCAATCTGCATTGGATTAATCGCTTTGTTGATCTACAAGCATTCTTGACCAACGTACCAACATCGACAAAGTTGATTTGGACGCTACATGATATGAACACCTTTACAGGTGGCTGCCACTATGACTATGGATGTGGTAAATATACACAACAATGTGGTGCCTGTCCTCAACTTGGCTCTAATCAACAAAGAGATTTATCGTTTCAGATTTTACAGAGAAAAAGAAAAGCTTATCAGGGGTTAAATCCAAATAGGTTTCAGCTTGTAGCGCCCAGTCGATGGATGGCACAGCAAGTTAAACGAAGTACACTTATGGGTCACTATCCCGTTCACACAATCCCATATGGGTTGAATGTAGCTGAATTTGCGCCTATGGAAAGAGACCAAGCGCGCGCAGAACTAGGCCTGCCACAAGACGCAAAAATCATACTTTTTGTCGCCTATGAAATCACCGACCAAAGAAAAGGATTGGATCTGTTGTCTGCAGCACTTAATGGGATGACTGACTATAAAGATTTGCACTTAGTATCGCTAGGTAAAGGAAAACTCTGTTTCGATTTGGGAATTCCACACACCGCATTTAGTTCAGTCGAAGATGATCGCCGTATGGCCATGATCTATAGTGCTGCTGATATTTTTGTTATTACTTCTCGGCAGGATAATCTGCCGAATACGGTGATGGAATCAATGGCCTGTGGCACGCCAGTTGTAGGCTTCGATGTCGGTGGTATTCCTGATATGATAAGACCTGGCAAAACAGGTTTACTAGCACCCGTTGGTCATGTGCAGAGTCTGCGAGATGCAATTGCCACATTGTTAGATAACCAGGACCTGCGAAGTGCAATGGCTGTCAATTGTCGCTGTATTGCTGTGGAAGAATATGCTTTGGAGGTTCAGGCCTCTCGCTATGTGGCCCTCTACCAATCTATGTTGAGTAAACAATGAACCAAATCAATAGCAAAACTTTACCACTGGGGCCACCGGATAAAGCGGATTGGCCCTGGATAGTTGCAGCGGGACAATCCTGTAAATCTGCTGCAACAGATTCACACTGGCCTAGAATTACAGTGGTCACGCCATCGTATAACCAAGGTCAGTATATTGAAGAAACGATCCGTTCCGTGCTTTTACAGGGTTATCCAAATCTAGAGTATATCATCATCGACGGTGGGTCGACAGATAATACAGTAGATATTATCCACAGGTACAAGACATGGCTTAGTTACTGTGTTAGCGAACCTGACCGTGGACAGGCACATGCAATCAATAAGGGGTGGGCAAAGTCTACAGGTGAGATTTTGGCTTGGCTCAACTCCGATGATTTGTATGCCCCTGATGCACTTTTCAAAGTTGCCGCTGCTTACCGCAATCATCCAGACGAAATCATAGCTGGAAGTGTCTTAAATTTTCAAACAAGGATCACAAAAGCAACGGCTACCATTGAGCAGAAGAATCTCACGTGGCAGCGTTTTCTTAAATTTTGGGAAGGTCATCAGCCTTGGCATCAACCTGGCATTTTCTTTCCGCGTGCCGCATGGCAACAGGTAGGCCCGCTGGACGATAGCTTTTATTATTGTATGGATCGCGATTTTATGGTTAGAATTTTACAACACAGTTCTGTAACTTATCTAGAAGATGCGCTCGCTTTCTTTCGTGTACATTCTACGGCCAAAACAGTACGTATGCACGAGGAAGCCTTCATTGAAGAGAAAGTTCGTATTGTTGAGAAGTATATGCATCTTTTACCAGAAGCGGATAAGAAAAGTCTTGTTCACTTCTGGACTCATATGGCTGGCCGTTATTTATTACACTGCAAAATCAAAAGTGCAATACATGCAGTTACAACCGCAGCGAAACTGAATAACAGGCTTGCACTGCAAAACATTTTCAACTATTCATGGCATCTGCCTAAATTGTTGATGAGGTTTTGCTGAGTTATCGAAAGCAATTTTCGTTACAATTAATTGGAGAACCTGATGACTATTACTCCTCTTTTCAGCGTCATCATTCCAACCTATAATCGTGCCTACATTGTTTCTCGCTCTATCAAAAGTGTACTTAGTCAAACGTTATATGATCTTGAGTTAATTGTTGTAGATGATGGTTCAACCGATCACACAGGGGAAATTGTAAAACAGATCGATGATCCACGTCTACGCTATGTCTATCAAAAAAATCAAGGAAGATCGAATGCGCGCAATACTGGTGTAAAAGCGGCGCTGGGTAAGTACGTGACCTTTCTTGATAGCGACGATGAAGCATTACCCGATTGGTTGCAGCAGCTTTCGACTACTTTCTTGGCTAAGGATGTTGGTATTGCTTGCTGTGGAATCAAGATCATCAATGTTGATGAACCAGGCAATGAAGAGATAGTACGACCGCATAACTTAGGCGCTGTCTTTGATGGGCAGAAAGGGCTTTTCCTAGCGGGAACCTTCGCCGTACAGCGCGAAATATTTAAAGCAGTTGGCGGCTTTGTACAAGAGGCTGCACCGCGTGAGAACACAGAGTTGGCATTGCGTTTGATCCCGTACTGTTTACAAAAAAGGTACCACATTACATCTATCGATACGGCTCACATACTCTATCATAAACAGCCAATGGTCGATCAAGTTCAGACGCGCAAGCAGGCACAAACGCTTTTGAATGCAACAAAATACACTTTGCAACACCACTTGCCAAGGCTTAAAAAAACGAGTCAAGCCTATGCCAACTATTGTGCTATTGCAGGTGTCAATGCTGCACTTCTTGATCAATATGGCGAAGCAAGGCATTTCTTTTTAAACGCAATTTATACACAACCCATAAATTGGCGACACTATGGCCGATTGTTCCTATCTTTAGTTCCGCCGCTTGGTCGCAAATACTGGTAGAGTAGACGATAAGAGCGTTCATTAAATTTCGAGGGATGTATAGTCAATTATGCCAGCCATCTTATCTGAGGTATTAGCAATTGCCAGGGATACTCGTTGTAATATATTTATTGAATCTGGGACATTTCAAGGAACATCTTGGCGTCGGGCTATTCATTCTGGGATTTTTGAGCATTGTTATTCAGTAGAAATAGTTCCTAAGCTCTTTGATAACCTATTGAAGCAGTATCCAAATCAACAGAAACATAAACTCTTCTTAGGCCGTAGCCATGTAGTATTTGCTAGAGATATTTTTCCTTTGTGTACTTCATCGGATCGCATATTCTTCTGGTTAGATGCGCATTTCAGTGCGGGTATAACCGGCGGATTTGAGTCTCCATGTCCATTAGTTGACGAATTGCAGATGATTTGTAAATCATGTCCAACTAGAGAAATAGTCATTGCTATTGATGATATTGATGATTTAGGTGTTATTGATCCTACCGTAGTTGGCAATAATTGGCCGGATCGCACTCTGGTAGAGAATGTAGTTTATAAAATTAACCCTCAGTTCTATTGTCTTGACTATACAGGAAAGGAGCCCAAGCGGTCAAAGTTAGCAAGAGGAGTGCTTGTTTACTCATACCGGCGTCCTTCACGCTTGTATAAGGCTGGGTATCATTCCTTATCGTTACGGTTTAGGCAAAATGTTGTACGACAGTTAGCTAGAGTGTATAGGTTCGCAAAATGACAAATAAGGATTGAGCATTTAATATTAGAGAAGGAAATCATAAATGCGCTTAGGATGTTTTATCATCACTTTTAATAGACCAAATATCCTCAAGACAACCATTCAGACTATCCTCAGCCAAACTCAGCCACCAGAATGCATCCTGGTGATCGACAATGGCGATGCCTCAGCAACGGCAGAGGTACTACGTGAGTTTGATCATACTGTGATTATGCACCACCCGCTTGGTAACAATCTTGGTCCGGCAGCTGCAGAAGCATTTGGTTTGAACTGGTTCTGTGAACAGGGATATGACTGGGTCTACTGGGTAGATGATGACAATCCCCCAATTTTTCCTGATACACTTAAACGGCTCCTTGCCATCGTTCCACGGCTAGACCGAATCGAAGACGTCGGTGGTGTGGCCGCTGTTGGTCAGTTATTTGACTGGAAACAAGGTCAGGTAAAACGCTTATCCGATGCAGCGCTCCAGGGCATTATTGATGTCGATGTCGTGGGTGGTGGCAGTCAATTTATCTTACGTTGTGAAGCAGTCAAAAACATAGCATTGCCAGACGAACGCCTCTTCATCGACTTCGAGGATACCGAATATTGTCTTCGCCTGCGGAGAGCAGGCTATCGCTTACTTGTTGATGGGGACTTCATGCATCTGCATCGAGAAAGCTTTGGTCGACTCAATCACTCGGCCAAGAAAAAGCTCAATCTATCTAAACAGCTTACTAGCCCATGGCGTCAGTATTACTCGACCCGCAATTATATCTATGCCATGCAGAGTACATTTGGGCGCCCAGATCTAGCAAGACGCAAAGCAGCGAAGTCGGTTGTCCGTGGATTAGCTGCTTGGGTACATGGTATCAACTATGGATTAGCGTTTAGCCGACTGCAATGGCGGGCGGTGGTTGATGGTTACCGTGGCCGGTTAGGTCGTACGGTTCTACCAAAACCTAAATATTAACAACTTATGTAGGATAGCGCGGATCAAATCGTCTAAAATCAAATGAATGATTCTCCAATCTTTAGCGTCATCATCCCAACTTATAACCGGGCATTTCTTTTGGCGCGTGCTATACATAGTGTATTAGAACAAACTTTCCAGGGTTTTGAACTTATTATTGTCGATGATTTTTCGACCGATAATACGTTCAGCATTGTCGAATCATTTATCGATCCTCGGATTATTTACTTGCGCCATACCCACAATAAAGGTGCGGCTGCAACGCGAAATTCAGGTATTAAGTACGCTCGTGGCGAATATGTCGCCTTTCTTGATGATGATGATGAATATTTTCCACAGTTTCTGATGGAAATGAATTTAGCCTTATCGGCAACATCACCCAATGTTGGATTCGCTTGGTGCAGTACGCTTACGGTTCGTGACTCTGCGGATGGTGAACAGAAGGTATGGGAAGGTGCTTGGCAACCTACTTATCAGAACCGCGATCAAGCATATCGCTCATTTCTTCATTCTCGGCGTATTGGTACAAACTGCGGGCTAACGATTCGGAGTACATGTTTTGATGTAGTTGGGTTGTTTGATGAGACAATGTCAAAAGCTGAAGATACAGATTTTTTAATTCGCATCGTTCGTCATTTTGATTTCACAGTTATACCTGTCACATTAGTCAAAGTCCACCAGCATACTGGTACGCGCTTGACATTTTATGACAGGCGCATGGCTGAAGCCTATGAGCTAATCATCCAAAAACATTTAGCTACACTAACCACCAATCCCCAATTAGGGTCTACCCTTTATTACAAAACTGGTTGGCTATATTATCATGGCGGAGACACAGCCAAGGCACGACAATATATGTTGATGGCGCTACGTTGCAGACCCTTTTATCTAAAAACTTGGGCTACAATGCTTACACACGAACTGTTTAGAAAGCAAGCAACGCAGCTACATAAACAGCTCTCACGATTGAAGAGCCATATATTACGTATATAGAAATGTGGCTGCGCTTTAAGGTCACTCTGCCAGATAAAAATATCCCATGGAATTTTAAAATGGCGAATAATACAATCATGCGCTTTGCTTATAAAGCAGCCAGGGCTGCTCATAATTCAGGTTTTTCGAACAATCATATCTACCGTTCATGTGTATCCTTGCTAAAGCAAGCCTTAATTTTTAAATCTCCAAATTTGTCGCGGCAATTTGTAAAATTGGATTTTCATAATCAAAAACTATTTGTACCCTATCAACTCTTTTATGACTATTGTCATAAAGATTTTGAGCCAACAACACGACGTCTGATTGAAACCAGCATTCAACCTGGAATGACCTTTGTTGATGTCGGTGCCAACATCGGTTATTACAGCGTATTCGCTGGACAGCTAAGTGGAGATAAAGGAAAAATCTTTGCAATAGAACCAGCCCCTGACAATCTTGAGTTTTTGAGGCAAAACATCACCTTAAATCATCTTACAAATGTCGAAATTTTTCCATGTGCAGTAGGAAATAAACTAACCACTCGTACTTTTTTCTACGCCAGACTGGTACTCTACATAGTTTCTATGCAGAACGCAATGAGGTATCAGTTCAGCCGATCCAAGTCGAGCAAGTAAGGCTTGATGATATATTACCCGCCAAAGTAGACTTTGTTAAAATTGATGTGGAAGGTAGTGAGATTGAAGTTATTCAAGGAATGAAGCGATTGATAGGCGGCAACCCGGAGATTCAACTACTTGTCGAATGGAATCCACGATTTATGCAACGCGCTGGTTACACAGTTGATGCATTGCCCCAATTGCTATTAGATATGAATTTTTATTTAGAAACTCAGGGCCAGCCACTGGATTATGAAGAGACAAATCGGTTATTGCAATCTGGGGCTTTAGGGGCAAAGTGGTATGCTAATTTATACGCGCGTCGCGTTAATTTATAAATAAAAAGTATAAAATTTCCCACTGTAGGGTTATGATTTTACCTAAGATTTTAATTCATTATGAAAATCTTGTACTTAATTGATACACTTGAAATAGGCGGCGCAGAAAAGAGTATTCTTGAAATTGCAAGTCACTTTTGCACTGTCACTCCTATCGTCTGTCACCTATACCCTGGTGACAGGCTTAAAGCAGCCTATGAGCAAGCAGGCATCCACACAATTTCGCTAAACCTGCCAGGCAAATATTCATTTAGCCAAGCAATCTTAGCCATTCAAGCAATCCTAAATCGAGAGCAAGTTGATATGCTTCACACTACCCTTTTTCGGGCCGATATGGTTGGCCGCGTCGCTGGGCATAGGCTTGACATTCCAGTGATTAGTAGTTTTGTTAACGAGGCTTATACGCCACTTCGGTTGGAGAAGTCATCTTTACTCTCTCGTGTTAAATTACGGGGCATCCAAATCATGGATGCACTAACCGCACGTTGGTGTACCCATTTTACGGCTAATTCAGAGACAATTAAGACGGCTAATGCCAAAGCACTATGTTTGCCTGCAAGTAAAATCACTGTGATTTATCGAGGAAGAGATCCAAAACAGTATGGTCAGGCCCCTTCTGATAGGATTGAACAGTTGCGTAAAGAATTCGACTTACATCCAAGCAGACCTGTCTTATTAAATGTTGCTCGTTTATTGCAGCGCAAAGGACAACGTGAACTCGTCCAAGCAATGGCTGAAATTCGAAAAATTTACTCAACAGCTCTACTATTAATCGTTGGCGAAGGGGGATACCGCCCAGATCTGGAACAGTTAATACATGAATTAGATGTCGCTCATAATGTAAAACTGATAGGCCAACGCGATGATATTTCAGAGTTATTGCATCTATCAGACGTATTCATATTCCCCTCCCATTATGAAGGCTATCCAGGTGCATTAGTTGAGGCGATGTTTGCAGGTTGCCCAATTGTGGCATCCGATATTCCAGTACATCGTGAAGCAATTGAGCCAGGTAAAACTGGGATATTGACTACGGTAAAGGAACCTTTGGAATTAGCCCAGAGTGTGATTACTATGTTGCGTAATCGCGAAGATGCAAGCAGGATGGGACAAAATGCACAGCAAGTTGCCTTAGGGCGCTTTAAGATTGAAGGGGTCGCAGCCCAACATGAACAGCTTTATACAGAGGTTTTACAGAAACGGAAATCAATAAATTGAGAATTTTACAGCTTGTCCAAAAGCCACAACGACGTGGGGCAGAAATTTTTGTCGCTCAACTAAATGCAGCATTACATTCCCAAGGCCATATAACGCAAACAGTGTACTTATACCCGCATAAAGAATCCAAAGCGCTCACCCTAACATCTAGAGACCAATTACTTGCCGGTAGTGAAGCGCATTCGTTAGAAAAAATATTTGGTGTCCATCCTGGTCTGTTACAGAAATTACACAAAGCAGTTGATAAATTCCAACCAGATATAATTCAAGTAAATGGAGCTAGTACAGTCAAATATGGTGCCTTCCTGCGCTTGACTTCACGTCGCCAGCCTTGGGTACTGATCTACCGCAATATTGGTAATCCGCAAGATTGGGTACGTGGGTGGCAAAGATACTTTTTTTATCAATGGTTCGTCATACCGCAAGTAGATGGCGTCATAGGTGTTAGCCAGGCAACACTGAATGTAGTCAAATCATTTTATCAGCTTAACATACCGATCCGGTATATTCCGAATGGTATAGAGATCTCTAAATCCTTTATCTATTCCAATGAGCAAGTTCGCAACTGCACACAGACGCCACTAGGCGCTTGCACCTTATTATTTGTTGGCAATCTTAGTCTAGAGAAACGAGTAGATCGTTTGCTAAGGGTTGTCGACAGAGTCACTAAACAAATGCCTGAACTATATGTATGGCTAGTTGGTGACGGTCCACAACGCCTGGCGTTGGAGGCACAGGTGAAAGCGTTGAGTCTTGAGCGTAATGTCCGCTTTCTGGGTGTCCAGGAAAATGTATCTTCATTTATGGCTGCTGCTGATCTGTTCATGTTAACTAGTGATACAGAGGGAATTCCCGCAGTTATTTTAGAAGCAGGTGCACAGGGTCTGCCGGTTATAGCCACTCAGGTTGGCGGCATACCAGAATGCATACTAGATGGTGAAACAGGCTTATTGGTTGAGCCACAAGATGAAGTTGGTTTAGCAAAGGCAGTGTTAGGCTTACTAAGCGATCCAATCCAACGCCGCACCATGGGACACAAAGCCCAGGTTTGGATACGCGAGAACTTTGCCATAGACCAAATTGCACAGCACTATTTAGCCTTTTACTCAGAAGTTTTGCTTCACAAGTACCAATAAGAACGGCAAGTGTATAAAATGCATACAGTAAAAACAAATACTTCTAAGCATTTTTATGACAAAACGTATGCAGATGGTAGTTATGGTGCAGCAAAGCAAAAAATCAACAAAATTCATTATCGCGAAGCAAATTCATTTATTAATGAATTTCAACTATCAAACAAACGTTGCCTTGAAGTTGGGTGTGGAATAGGATTATTGCAGGATTCAGCCATAGACTATGTTGGTATCGACATAACTGAATCAGTAGGTAAGCATCTTCATAAACCGTTTGTAGTTTGTGATGGTGCTGAATTGCCTTTCCCTAACAATAATTTTGATGCAATTTGGAGCATTACAACCTTAGAACATGTTCCTAATCCTGAAAAAGCTCTTTCCGAAATGCGACGAGTTCTCAAAAATGGCGGATTATTATATTTACATCCGGCTTGGTTCTGTAAGCCTTGGGCAGCGCAAGGGTACCCAGTGAGACCCTACAGTGATTTCAGTCTAAGCGGAAAAATAATTAAAGCATCCATCCTTGCCCGTAATTCTAAAGTGGGCCGATATATACCGATCTTCTGGCATCGACTCATGAGGTTGGCTGTTTGGCTAAATAATCATCCTAACTTAAGGCTAAAATTTAGAGAACTCCATCCTAATTATGAAAAATTTTGGATGCCGGACTCTGATGCTATCAATTCAATCGATCCCTTTGAAGTTATTCTGTGGTTTTTATCACGCGGGGACGAATGTATATCACAACCAGATCATGTGTCACAGTTCTTTGTCAACTCGAAGAGTATCATTTTGCGTATTAACAAAGTTTAGGTTCATTCGGTTTGATAATAGTACCCTGGGGTTTTCACTTCTGCTAACTACCTTATTATTAAGCCGTATCTTGCTTTTATTAACAAGCTGTTATGCGCAGGCGGGGTTTAGACCAAGGCAGAGAGAATATAGAGAGGAAATTTATGCGTGTATTGATAACCGGTGGAGCAGGCTTTATCGGTAGCCACTTAACTCAAGCCCTGTTAGAGCGCGGTGACTGCGTTAGTATTTTGGATAATCTGAGTACGGGGCGTTTTGAAAATATTCAGAAATTTGTCGATCATCCGCGTTTCAGCTTTGGAATTGATGATCTAGACAATGCACTTGTGCTTGATCGTTTAGCAAGTCAGGCTGATGCTATTATTCATTTAGCCGCAGCCGTGGGGGTACAACTAGTGGTTGAACGGCCCACAGAAACAATCGAAACCAATGTTCTCGGTACCCATTCGGTCTTAGCTACGGCGCGACGCTATCGCTGCCGCACGATTATTGCCAGTACCAGTGAAGTCTATGGGAAGGGGATCAGCATCCCGTTTCGAGAAGACGATGATATACTCCTTGGCCCTTCTAGTCGTAGTCGTTGGTGCTATGCCGCCAGTAAATTATTAGATGAGTTTCTAGGGATCGCCGCATATCGGGAATACAGTCTGCCAGTTACTATTGTACGCTTTTTCAATACGGTCGGACCCCGCCAAACAGGTCGATACGGCATGGTCATTCCACGCTTCGTGCAACAAGCATTGCAGAATAAACCGATTAGTGTATATGGTGATGGAGAACAGAGCCGCTGCTTCTGCCATGTTGCTGATACTATTGATGCCCTGATTCGCTTACTAGAAGTACCTCAACATACTGCTGGCGAAATTTATAATATTGGTAGTACCGAGGAGATCACAATCAATGAACTTGCGGCTTGTGTGATTAAAGCTTCTGGAAGTACATCAAAAGTACAATATATTCCCTATAGTGAAGCATACGCACCAGGTTTTGAAGATATGCGCCGTCGTGTACCTGACACAACAAAACTATATCAGGCAACGGGCTGGCATCCGCTCCATAACTTAGAGCAAATTTTACAAGATGTCATTGATTTTGAGCGTGCGCATATTACCAGTGACTAATTGAGGATGATGTTTGTATGACAGTAAGACGACTGACCCAACTTACTATCAAAAGCGCACTATTTCTGACGGCGGCGTTGCGACCAAACGCCAATCCTGGTTGCAACTTTCTGGCTTACCACAGTGTTAGCGGTCAGGTACCTACTGAGATGGATTTGGCGCCTGTGATATTTGAGCGCCAACTGACTTTCTTAGCCGACACAGCACGAGTAATCGGATATGATCCTGCATTTTCCCAATTACAGTCAGACCAAATAGGAAATAAGCCTGGTTTAGTCTTAACCTTCGATGATGCCTACCTAAACTTTTACACGCATGTCTTTCCGCTATTACAACGTCTAAATCTGCCTGCGATTCTTTTTGTCCCTACAGGCTTTATTGAGGAACGAATTGCTTATCCTATGCCCGACAATTTTGGCTTGACAATTGAGCCGGTGACATGGGAAATGTTAGGCGAGATGGCCGCATCTGGCCTAGTAACACTAGGAGCGCACACCCATACCCATCCAGTTTTGACCAAAGTATCACTGGCGCAATTGGAAGAAGAGTTGGCCCGACCGCTTGAACTGTTTCAGAAGCGTTTGGGACTAACGCCACGCCATTTTGCCTATCCCAGAGCCATCTGGAATATAGAAGTGGAAAAGGTAGTGATGCGTTATTACCAGTCGGCGGTGGTAGCGGGTGGGAAACGGGCAACAATCGGCAGTTTTCATCCCTATCGGATCCCCAGGTTAACCATCCGCCGCAGCGATAGTTGGTCGTATTTTCTCCTTAAGGTACATAGCCGTATAAGCAATTGAAACACATCGAATTCAGAGTTGCAAGGAACAAGGAAATGCATGGTTACTACTCTCACAATTGAGAACGAATTAATGGCATCAGATCTGAAAATACGCGCTTATAGAGAGGACCCAATACCGAGCGTCCTCTCTCTCCTGCAGACCACCTTGGGCAACAGCGGCGCTGTACGCAAAACAGAAGCCTTCTGGCAGTGGAAGCACCATGCCAATCCCTTTGGCGCCTCGTATGGTCTGTATGCGTGGGATGAAGCTGAACAGCGCGCTGCTGGGTTGCGGGTGTTGATGCGATGGGTCTTTCGTGACAAAGCAGGCAAAGAGTTATCAGCAGTACGCGCCGTCGATACGGCAACGCACCCAGCTTACCAACGGCAGGGTCTCTTTTCGCGCTTAACCCGCCAGGCCATTACCGAATTGAGCGCCGCAGGTATCGCTTGTATTTTCAACACACCGAACCAAAAGAGCCTACCGGGTTACTTGAAGATGGGCTGGCAGGTGGCGGCGCAGTGGCCGCTGTACATCAAACCGTTGCGCCCCCTGCGCATGGCCTGGCGACGCCTGCGGCCGCAAGCAGCCTCGCGCGCCTGGCCCTTTGCCGCTTATTTTGGCGCTAAAATTTTGACTTGGCCGGCCTTTATCGCAGCCTACGGCAATCAGTTGCCCGATTTCCTGGTCGCCAATGAAGCCACCCGCCGGCAGGTTGGGTTACGTACATCGCGCACCCTTGCGTACCTGACCTGGCGCTACGGACAACATCCAACGGTGCAATATGGCGTTTACGCCGAGGCCACGAAGGACAACCAATTGGTGGGCTTTGCCATCTTGCGACCGAATGTGCGCTACGGTTGGCAAGAGGTCGTGTTGACCGAACTTTGTCTGGTTGCGCCGGAACGAGGGAGTGGGGGGCGGCTGCTGCAAAACATAACGCGGCAGCTTCGTGGCGATTATTTGATTGCGCACTTTGCTGAACAGACGCTGGAACGACAACTGCTGCGGCGCAACGGCTTCCTACGCCTCCCGCGCCAGCAGATGACCTTTGCCGTGCGACCATTACAACCGGGATTGGAATGGTTGAGCCAATCGGCACAATGGGATCTGACATTGGGTGATCTGGAAATCTTTTAATAAGGACTGTTTATGCTTGCACCATCCCTGGCTGCCCCCCGCCCAATAACCAACGATCAGCGCAATTATACACCGCTGGTCTTGCTTGCTTCCTTGATCACCGTGCCGGCTTTCTTTGCCGTCATTCCAGCAAGCGAATGGAGCGCAGCCGGCATCTATTTATTTGTTCTTGCCATTGGTGGGCTGTTCCTCTACCACCTTGGCATCAAACGCGTTGACCCGGCTTTTCCTGCCACGCTCTTTGTGCTTGCATTCATCACCAAGATCTTGTCTGCCATTGCGCGCTACTGGATGGTCTTTGATCTCTACGATGGCGCCGCCGACGCGCCGCTCTACCATGAACATGGGCAGATTCTGGCCCAATATTTCAAAGTCTTTGACTTCTCTATTATCGAAACGTATGCGGTTCGTGGCGAAGGCACAACCATGTTGGCGCACATCACGGGTCTACTCTATACCGTCTTGCCCGTCAGCATGGCCGGCGCTTTTCTCTTTTTTGCCGGTCTGGCCTTCACGGGTATCGTCTTTTGTTATCGGGCGACCCGGATTGCCTGGCCGGAAGCGAAGCTGGGCTACTACATTCTCTGTGTCTTTTTCTTGCCGTCGATCCTCTTCTGGCCGGCGGCCCTGGGCAAGGATGCCTGGATTCTCTGCTGGTCCGGGGTGGCGGTGTGGGGCTGGGCCAGCTTTACGCGACGCAATAATCTGCTGGGCTTGCTTTGGATTGGCCTGGCGCTGCTGCTCTTACAATTGGTGCGACCGCACATTGCCGCTTTTCTGGCTTTGGCCATGGGGGCGGCCTATCTGCTCTATAGCACACGGGGGCAGCGTTCCTTTCTCGCCTGGCTGGTTGGCGGCATAGTCGTGGTTGGGTTGGGCGTTTACATGGTGCAGGCCGGCGCTGATTTTTTAGCATTAGAGGAGCTTTCCACGGATGCGCTACAGACCCGCATTGAAGAACAGCAACGCCGCACTACGCAGGGCGGCTCACGCTATGAAAGTATTTCGATCTTTACCCCCACCGGCTTTGTCATGGGTTTGTTGACGGCCGCGGTGCGCCCATTTCCGTGGGAAGCGAACAGTCTCCCCATTTTAATGACTTCACTGGAAACCGTGGGATGGTTGCTCTTTTGTTGGCTGCAACGACGCGCCTTTCTGCATAACTTGCGCACGATCCGGGGGGATCCGGTACGCAGCTTTGCTTTCTTTTATGCCGTCATTATGCTACTAGCGCTCACCTCTATGGGAAACTTTGGCATTATTGCCCGTCAACGGGTGATGGCGCTGCCTTTTTTGTGGATGTTATTTGTGTAAATGTAACTGTCTATGACCATGACTTTGAGCAGCAATGATAAAGCTGGCGCGGTTGCGTTAACGCCACGATCATAATTTGAACTTTTAGGAACAAATCATGCATGTATTGATCACCGGTGGCGCCGGTTTCATTGGTAGCCATTTGACGCACGCCTTGTTAGAACGGGGCGATCACGTGGCGGTTCTCGACAATTTGAGTACCGGCCAACTACCGAATGTGCGGGCATTCACCGCTCATCCGCGCTATCATCTGGCGATTGACGATTTAACTAATACGCTGGTCATTGATCGGCTGGCGAGTCAGGCAGATGCCATTGTTCATCTGGCCGCCGCTGTGGGCGTGCAATTAGTCGTCGAACGACCGACCGAAACCATTGAAACCAATGTTTTGGGGACGCATTTGGTATTGGCCGCCGCGCGGCGCTATCGCTGTCGCACCCTGCTGGCCAGCACAAGTGAGGTTTATGGCAAGGGTGTCAGCCTGCCCTTTCGTGAAGATGATGATTTGTTGCTTGGCCCTTCCAGTCGCAGTCGGTGGTGTTACGCCGCCAGCAAGCTATTGGATGAATTTTTGGGGTTGGCGGCTTATCGGGAATATGGGTTGCCCGTAACAATTACACGCTTCTTCAACACCGTGGGGCCAGGGCAATCGGGGCGCTATGGCATGGTGATTCCGCGCTTTGTGCAACAGGCATTATGCCAGGAACCGGTGGTGGTTTATGGTGACGGGGAACAGAGTCGCTGTTTTTGTCATGTGCAAGATACGGTGCGTGCGCTGCTTTTACTGCTTGACAATCCAGCCACCACCTCCGGTGAAATTTACAACATCGGCAATACCACCGAA
Source organism: Caldilinea sp. CFX5 (assembly GCA_021405325.1). The sequence continues at coordinate 155,713 of QWII01000001.1, forward strand.
GTGACCATCAACACCTTGGCACGCCGAGTCATTGATCTAACCGGCTCGCGTTCCGCCATTGCCCATATTCCTTATAGCGAAGCGTATGCACCAGGCTTTGAAGATATGCGCCGGCGCGTCCCTGATATTACGAAGCTACAACAAGCCATGAATTGGCAGCCAATCCATAGCTTGGACAAGATCATTCGGGATGTCATCGAACACGAGGAAGGCAAATGATCAGTAGTTCGCAGTCGCGTAGTCCAGGGTCGATCTGCTGCCGTCTCGGCTACGTTGCGGTCTACGGATTCATTGCTACCACTCAATGGCGGCCAATGTGTCCCGATCCAGCACCTGGATCAGCCACCGGTCTAACTGCGCCAGCTCGGTGGTGCGGTCGATGCGGGTGCGCATGGTCGTTGGGATGGCGCCAAATTTATGTTCCAACTGCAGCAACAGCGTTTGGCGACGTGCGTTTAGTTCACCCCGTTGCTCTCGTTCGCGCAACGCAGCCTGGAAGATCGGAATTTTGTCCAGCACTTCTGGTGTATTGCGTAGATACGCTTCGATACATTTGTTTAGAACACGATAGTTGTCAGAAAGCCTGTAGCTGTGACCAAAGTGAAGATTTTGTTATTAATTAAAAGCCTTGGCCTCGGCGGCGCCGAGCGACTACTCGTCGATAGCTTGCCCTATCTCGACCGCGAGCGCTTTGCGTATCAGGTCGCGTATCTGGTGCCGTGGAAGGCGACCCTCGTGCCGCTGATTGAGGCCGCCGGTCTGCCGGTCACTTGTTTGGGTGGTCGGTCGTCGGCGGTTGGCGATGGCGCCACCGTCACTGCGCCCCGCTCCGTGCAGGCAGCGCTGGCAACGCCGTTGGCCTATGCACGGCTCTATCGTTGGCAGCAACGGCAACGCTTTGATCTGATTCATGCGGATATGCCGGTGGCTGGGATTCTGGCGCGCCTGGTGGGGCGTCAGTTGGGCGTGCCGGTGGTCTACACGGAACACAACCTGTTAGAACGCTACCACCCGTTGACCCGCTGGCTGCACAATGCCACCTTTGGTTGGCAGCAGCAGGTCATCACCGTGTCAGATGAAGTGCAGGCATCGATCCAACGGGCGGGCGGCGATAAGAAGACGAGGGTGTGCACCTTGTTTAATGGCGTGCCAGTCGAGCAAGTGCGCCAGGAAGCAACCGACCTGGCTGCGCTACGGGCTGAATTTGCCATTCCCGCCAATCACTTGGTAGTGGGCAGTGTGGCGGTCTTTCGCACGCAAAAGCGATTGACTGACTGGCTGGCTGTGGCGGCGCAGGTGGCGCAACAACAGCCGAAGGTCACTTTTCTACTGGTGGGTGATGGGCCGGAGATGGCGGTGGTGCGCGCCAAAGTGGCTGAACTGGGTTTACAGGAACGAGTGCGCCTGCCCGGTTTTCGTCCCGATGGACGGCGTTGTATCGGACTGATGGATCTCTATCTCATGTCCTCGCACTTTGAGGGGCTGCCCATTGCCTTGCTGGAGGCAATGACGCTGGGTAAACCGGTAGTGGCGACCGCCGTCGGCGGCATTCCCGAAGTGATCACCGATGGCGGCGAAGGTCGGTTGGCGCCGGCGGGAGCGGTTGCACAACTGGCGCAACAGGTATCAGCCTTGTTGGCTGATCCGGCGCAACGGCAGCGCATGGGGCGACAAGGGGCGGCCAAAGTGGAAGCGCATTATCATATCAAGCAACGTGTCGCCGCGATTGAAGCGATCTATACAACAATTTTACAGTTACCCACGGCTGGTCGCCAGCCGCCGGGCAGCTGGTGAATGGTTACGGCAGAGTGAGGAACGTCAGCATGAACGCAAAAGTATGGGTGCAACGATGCATCAAAGAGTCGCTCTTCCTCAGCGGGCGGCTGCGGGCACCCGTCCAAACGGGATGTATTTTTTTGATCTACCACAGCGTAACCGGGCGCTTGCCAATCGAATTAGATCTGGCGCCGGCGCTGTTGGAGCGGCAATTGGCTTACCTGGCGCAAAGCGGACGCGTCATTGCCTATGACGAAGCGTTAAACAGGTTACGACGTGGGGTTGGGGTCGCCGGTCAGGTGGTGCTGACCTTTGATGATGGCTACCTTGATTTTTATACCACTGTCTACCCACTGTTGCAACGATGGCAATTGCCGGCGATGCTCTTTGTCACCACCGGCTTTGTTGAGGAGCGGGTGGCCTACCCAATGGTAAGCTATCCCCATCTGGCGGTAGAGCCGGTCACCTGGGTGATGTTGGCCGAAATGGCGACGTCCGGACTAGTGACGTTGGGTGCGCATACCCATACCCACCCCGATCTGACGGCGGTTGCGCCGGGAGCAGTCGAAGAGGAATTGACAAAACCTTTGGCGCTCTTGAAAGAGCGCATCGGCATAACCCCCAAGCACTTCTGTTATCCGCGCGCCCGCTGGCGCCCGGAGTTGGAAACCCAAATCGGCCAATCCTATGAAACGGCTGTTATCGGCGGGGGCGGCGCCGCCACAACCGCAGCATTTCATCCCTATCGGATTCCGCGCCTACCGATTCGACGCAGTGACGGTTGGCGCTACTTTCAAGCGAAAGTAGAGGGACGGATGGCCAATGAAGAGGCGCTTTATGCCTGTTTGCGCTACCGACGCTAGCCAGTCCATGACTAGGAAGCCGGCGCCAGTCACGGGCTGGCTAGAAGCTTAGAAGTTACCATTTGCGTTAATCCTTACGAAGACAAATAATACAAATGTTCAATAGAAGTCCGAAAATATTGTAAGTTGATTACACTTATTGTAAGTACATTACAGCGCAATTTTGCGGTAAACTAAGGTCGCACTACGTCATAATGCCCAGTTGGCTTAACCGATTCCTACATCCACGCTTACACCCACTGAACCGGCATGATGTACGCACACAAACCAAAGCAAAACGATCACAAGGGGATAGGATGACCGTCGTCAAGATTGCCCACATTACGACCATCGATCTCTCATTACGCTATTTACTGTTGAACCAATTACGTAGCATTCAGGCCGCCGGCTATGCGGTGAGCGGCATTTCGACTCCCGGCCCCGACGTGCCGGTTTTGACCGCCGCCGGCATTCCGCATATTAGTGCGCCGATGACGCGCACCCTATCGCCACTAGCCGACTTGCAGGCGTTAGGACGGCTGGTGCGGATTATGCGACGGGAGCGCTTTACTATCGTCCATACCCATAACCCCAAACCAGGGTTGTTAGGCCAGGTGGCGGCGCGCCTGGCCGGCGTGCCCTTTGTGGTCAATACGCTACACGGCTTTTATTTTCATGCCGGCACCAAACCGGCTGTCCGGCGTTTTTATATCACCCTGGAAAAACTGGCGGCGCGCTGCTCGGATGTCATCCTTTCCCAAAATAGTGAGGACATTCAAACGGCCATTGCTGAAGGGATCTGCACGCCGGAAAAAATTAAGTTTTTGGGCAACGGGATTGACCTGCGCCGCTTTGACCGCCACCGACTCGATGCCCAGGCATTAGCCCAACGGCGGGCAGAATTTAACCTCGATCCGGCGCGTCCCGTGGTAGGCTTTGTCGGGCGACTGGTGGCCGAGAAGGGGATTCTGGAGCTATTACAGGCGGCAAAACAGGTGTTGGCAGTAGCGCCGACCACCCAGTTTCTGCTTGTCGGTCCGCTTGACCATGAAAAAGCCGATGCGTTGACGCCCGCCGTGGCACAGGACTATGGGGTTGCTCATGCCTTCACCTTTACTGGCCTGCGCCAGGATATGCCGGAGTTGTACGGCTTGATGGACATCTTTGTGCTGCCCTCCCATCGCGAAGGCTTTCCGCGCGCGCCCATGGAAGCGTCAGCGATGGGCGTACCTTGTATCGTCACCGATATTCGCGGTTGTCGCGAGGCGGTGGAACATGAACGCAATGGGTTACTGGCGCCGCTTGGGCAGGTTGAGGCGTTGGCGGCTGCCATTCTCCGCTTGTTACAACAACCGGCATACGCCCAACAATTGGGCGCGGCTGGGCGCCGGCTGGCCGAAGCCCGTTTTGATGAAGAGTTTGTTTTTAGTAAAGTCAAGGCAGAGTATCAGCGCCTACTCATGAGCAAGATCGGTTTATCGTCCGGGTACCAATCCCAGGCAGCCTGAATAAAAAAGGCGTCACTGCAGTGTAGCGACCACGGTGACGCCGGTTGTAACAAAACGAACCGACACTCACGGCTTCTCCTGTAGCAAGGATGAACGAAGCCTTGAGCGTTTCACAGCTTGTGTGTTCATCACACGCAGCGGGTTTGCTTTGTCTTTTTAAGGGTAGCACCAGCGTCTGTTCAACGCAAACGGCTGCCCGGCCAATCGATACGTGTTGTCATCCGATGTTTCCCAGTCGTTTCCGCGACCGCCTTCGTCATCGTCTGGTTGCACATCGCTGCAAGGATTCCCTTGGAGTTAATTCCCTTGGGGGTGAATTCCCCTGAAGTAGAGGAGAAGAGATGTACCGACATTATGGCAAACGGTGGTTCGATCTACTGTTGGCAACCCTGCTGATCGTTCTGCTTTCGCCCCTGTTCTTATTGGTGGCGGTGATAGTGCGGCTGGTGCTTGGCGCCCCGATCCTCTTTTGTCAGGAGCGGCCCGGTTTGTATGGCAAGCCTTTTGTGATCTTCAAATTTCGCACTATGACCGATGCGTGTGATGCCGAGGGCAACTTGTTGCCGGATGCGCAACGGTTGCCTGCCTTTGGACGTTTTCTACGTAGTACCAGTCTGGACGAATTGCCGGAGTTGTTCAATGTGCTGACCGGCGCCATGAGTTTGGTCGGTCCCCGCCCCTTATTGATGGAGTACCTGGCGCGCTATACACCGGAACAGGCGCGGCGCCATCATGTACGACCGGGGATTACCGGCTGGGCGCAAGCCAACGGGCGCAATAAAATTAGTTGGGATGAAAAATTTGCTCTAGATGTTTGGTATGTGGACCACTGTTCCTTGTGGTTGGATCTCAAGATTTTATGGCTAACCAGCCAAAAGGTTTTGCTACGCGAAGGAATTCATCAAGTCGGGCAGGTCACGGTCGAGAAATTTATGGGGAGCCGGTAATGATTCAGCCCTACCGCTCTACCGTTCCCCACCGGCGAGGAACGGCCTGATTAGTTACGGAAACCGAAATTAGGTCACATGGCAGTACAACCATGCTGACGTAACGCACCTTTAGGAGAGGAACGGAGGTAACCAGTGCGAATCTTGATTATTGGCGCCGGCGGTCATGCCCAGGTTGTGGCGGATGCGCTGCTGCGGGCCAGAGACGCCGGCGCCAACACCCAACCCATCGGCTATTTGGACGATAACCCAAGCCTTATCGGTCAAGAACGGCTCGGCTTGCCCGTGCTCGGCACACTCTATGCGGTCGCGACCATTGCCCACGATGCCCTTGTCATTGCCATTGGGAACAATTGGGTGCGTAAATCGCTCTACCTGGAGCTACAAGCGCAGGGCTACCGCTTTGCTACGGTCTGCCACCCGCGCGCCATCATTGCGCCGGATGTCAAGTTAGGTCCTGGCACGGTCGTGTTTGCCGGCGTCGTAATCAATACCGGCAGCACGATTGGCGCCAATGCGATCCTCAATACGGGCTGTACGGTCGATCATCATAACCACATTGGTGATCATGTCCATGTAGCCCCTGGCGTGCATCTCGGCGGCGATGTCCAGGTGGGTGAAGGGACGTTGGTGGGGATTGGTGCAACCATTATGTCCCAGCGGAGTGTAGGCCGCTGGAGTACGGTGGGGGCTGGGGCGTTAGTCCATTGCAACCTACCGGAGCGGGTGACAGCGATTGGTGTACCGGCAAAGATCAAAGAGTCATTGGCTCTCAAAGGGGAACGATTGCATGATAGCTACCGCAACGTTGGTCAACCAGCCTACGCTAGATAGACCCGGGCGCCAACCCTTCACAGTTATAAGTCAACAACCGGCAGCAAAGCGCATTTACCTATCAGCACCCCACATGTCCGGGTTTGAACAGGAATTTGTTGCGGAAGCCTTTGCCACCAACTGGATTGCGCCGGTGGGACCGCATGTCACCGCCTTTGAAGAAGAGTTTGCTGAACTGGTGGGTGCGCCTTATGCGGCGGCGCTCAGTTCAGGGACAGCCGCACTCCATCTTGCGCTCTTGTTGGCGGGTGTGAAAGCCGGCATGGAAGTTCTCGTTTCCACGCTCACCTTTTCGGCCAGCGTGAATCCGATAGTCTATCTGGGCGGGCGTCCTGTTTTTGTCGATAGTGAAAGAACCTCCTGGAACATGGATCCCCATTTATTGGCGGAGACACTGGCGCGCAAAGCACGGCAGGGGCGCTTACCCAAAGCAGTTGTGGTTGTCCATCTCTACGGTCAAAGCGCTGATCTGCAACCGATCATGGCGGCTTGTGATCACTATGGCGTGCCGTTGATTGAGGACGCGGCCGAAGCGCTGGGCAGTCGCTACCTTGGCCGCACGCCCGGCGTCTTTGGTAATGCCGGGATCTATTCTTTTAACGGCAACAAAATTATCACTACTTCGGGTGGCGGCATGTTGGTCTCGCCTGATGCGGACTTGATCGCTCGTGCCAAGAAGTTGGCGACCCAAGCACGCGACCCGGCGCCGCACTATCAACATTCAGAAATCGGCTACAACTATCGGTTGAGTAATGTATTGGCCGGCATTGGCCGCGGTCAATTACGTGTCCTGGAAGAACGCGTCCTTGCGCGCCGGCGTAACTTCGCTTATTATCAGGAAAGGCTGGGGCGTCTGCCTGGTTTGGCCTTTATGCCCGAAGCAGGGTGGGGACGCCATACGCGTTGGCTCACCTGCATGACGGTTGATCCGGCCCATTTTGGCGCCACCAGCGAGGAGATCCGTCTGGCGTTGGAGGCGGAAAATATTGAGGCCCGCCCGGTCTGGAAGCCGATGCACTTGCAGCCGATCTTTGCCGGTTATGAGTGTGTCGGCGGCGCCGTGGCCGAGGATCTGTTTGCGCGTGGGCTTTGTCTGCCCTCCGGTTCAAGCTTAGGTGAGGCAGAATTAGCGCGGGTCGTGGCTGTTATTCAGGCAATGCGCCGCTGATCATTCTGCTCAGGTAACGATTCAGCTCCTGGCCGGTCACGGACCGGCTAGGAGCGGGCTGAATAATTATCTGTTCTGTAACAAAGGCACGATCGATGATCTTTGACAATAAGTTTATCCTGTTGCTGGTCAATTTCCTCTGGATGATCGGGTTGTTTGGCGCGTTCCTGGCGTTGCTTGCACTGCTCCAATACCGGCGCAAACAGCGCTGGGAGACCGGCCATGCCGCCCAGGCGCCGCGTGTGCTGGCGCCGCTCTATGGTGCGTTGGCGCTCTTTGTCACTGGCTTGGCGCTCCACGCCTATGCCACCGGCCAGGAGATTGGGTTGATCATTGCCGGCGTCTGGGCGCTGCTTGCGCTCTTCTTGCTCTACCATTGTATCGAGGCCCTGATCGATGGCCTACAAGAGGGGTGGGATGTCACCCTGACCGAGGTGGGCGACGACGGGATGCCGGTGACCGGAGTCTCGTTTAGCGGCAGTGCCATGCTTGTGCTGCTGGCGGTCAATGTGGGGCTGTTGGGCTGGTGGGGCGTTGGCCAGGCCGAGGCCGGCGCGCTGCGTGTCGATACCCTCCTCAGCCGTGTGCGCGGCGAAACGCCGACAGCGTTGGTTGCACCCGTTGCGCCGGTGGCCATCAATGTCCGCAGCACAACACCGGAGAAGAAAGCACAACAGGCCGCGGCGGCGGATAATTGGTTTACGCGCTGGGTCGGCGTCGATTGGCTGGCCCCAGTCGCCACAAGCATTGCCGCGATCACGCAAGACAACGCACCAACCCCAGCAATTGCCTTAACCCCCTTTGCCACGGCCCAGGCGCCGGTGGTCAATATTACCCCGCCGCCAACGGCAACCGCAACCCCAACGGCAACGGCCGCCATCCACGCCACCAGCACCATCAGCGCCACGGCCACCCCCATCCTGCGGCCCACGGAGACCCCCACGCCAACGCCGACGGAGACGGCCACCTCGCCGCCGACGCCGCCCCCCACTGCCACCTCGACCGCCACACCCACACCGCTTCCCACCCAGACGCCCACACCACGCCCCACCGCTACCAACACCGCCACCCGTCGCCCACCAACACCAACAGCAACCATCGTCGCCGGTAAAGTAAAGCCGCTAACTCCGTTAGACAACGAATCGAGCAATGGCACTGTACGCTTCGCGTGGCAGGCCAACTTTACCCCGGCTGAGGGCTATGCGTTTGAGTTAGTCTTCTGGCGTCCCGATCGGGACCCCCTCCGGCATGGCTTCGGAGTGGCGGCGCCCACACGGGGCAACCAGGTCAGCGTCGATCTCCGCCGGCTGGACAACGACCTGGGCGAACGGCTGGAGCCGGCCACCTATCGCTGGGGTCTCCTGTTGGTGCGCACCAGCCCGACCTATGAGCGCATTCGCTATCTGGGTGGTGATTGGCAATTTACCTATTACCGGTGATGCAGGTTGGGTGAACTATCATTTTGGCAGTGGCAAAAGCAAAGTCAGCTAGGAATTCGGCTTCTTCAGCCACCTCGGCGGCGTTGCGTTGTTGATAGTAGTTCGCTGGGGTCATTGAAGCGTAAGCGCATCATGGTTGCCCGACCAATCGGTGTCCGGCCTAAAATCAGCAACCGGTCAGGGCTACGTTCAAAATGATCAGACCAGTGGTCGCGACGCGGGTGAAAAAGGCGAACCATCTGCCCGGTTTCGGGGTCAACCGCTTCCGTTGCTGCGGATTTATAGGAATTACAGTGACGGCAGGCAAAGGCCAAATTCTCACCAACGGTGAGGCCGCCTTGCGATTCGGGGACGATGTGTTCAACTTCAAAGAAAATTGGTAACTACCAAGCCACCCCTCCCGCGCCTAGAAGCGGTGGCCTACCAGGCGCGCTCCCCTGCTAAGGGAGGGAATTGTCGAGCGCACCACGGTTCCCTCCCTTAGCAGGGGAGGGGTAGGGAGGGGTTCGTAGTTACGAAAATTGCACCAATCGGCTCTTGATAGCGGCGGCAATACTCGCAACGACCATCCGCCCGGCTTTCAACAGCTGCATTAGCGCCAGAATCTGATCAACGGTCAAAACATAATAAGCGTGCCGCTGACCTTGGATACGCACCGGCGTTTGCTGACTTTCCAGTCGAGCCAATATATCGGTAGTGACGTCGAATTCGGCAATAGCGTTCATCCATCGTTCCCCATATTCAGTAAAATGAATTATCTCCGTGTTCCTTCTTTCTGTGTTTAGTCTTTAGGCGCCACCAAAAGACTAAACACAGAAAGAAGGAACACGGATTTTATCTCAGGTTGTTACACCGTCACCGGCGTCAGATGGGCCGACAGCACCAGATCATTAAAAGCGACCAGATCATCGCCAATGATCCCGTCGAGCAGCGCCAGTTGTTCATCGACCTGGCTGCCCAGGTGGCCGAAGACCTGGTAGGCTTGCTGCGGCGGGCGGACATCGGCGGCGGCGACGATGCTGATGAGGCCGATCAGCTTGGTGTTGAGCCGGGCCGGCAAGCGCAACCGATCATTGCTGCTCTTGGCGTCAGTCTGGATCAACTCCCGCTCGATGGTGGTCAATTTTTCCTGAAGCGAGCGGGCGGCATCGCTAATCTGCCGGTTGTCGCCGGCCCGTTCGATCCAGCCATCCAACTGACTGCGAATTTTACGCACCTTATTAATGGCGGTGTGCGTCTCCGCAATCTTATCGGTGATCTGCTGCCAGAGGGCAAATTGGGCATCGAGATCAGCCTGGGAAACAACCATGCGCGGATCGACCTGGATGACAAAAGGCGCCTGTTGCGTCTCTTCGCCGACAGTTAACTGCACTTGATAGTTGCCGGGCGCGGCGCGGGGACCGGTGACGGCTTTTTCCGTGGTCGGGTCGTTCTGCACCTTCACGGCGTCCGGGTAGCGCATATCCCAGATAAAGCGATTCAGCCCGGCTTTGGCAGGCAGCGTCACATCGTCTTTGGGCGTATCGGCGCTCTTGCTACTGAAGCTTTTGATCGCCTTGCCGGCGCTATCCAAAATCGTCAACTTGATCGGCGCCGACGGTGCATCGGCCAGCCAGTAGTAGATGATCACCCCTTGCGGCGGGTTTTCGCCGGCGTCGAGCATCAGGCGCTTCTGTTCGTTATTTTCACCCTTCTCTTCCAAGAACGTAATCGCCGATCCCAAGCCCATCATATAATTCTTACCCGGCCCGCGGAACATGTTGACGCTCCAGCCCAGGGTCAGGCGAGTGGTCGGACGGGGTGCAAACAAGATTGCTGCGTTGGCATTTTCGAGACTCACCTTGGCTACACGAAGGGGCGTAATGTCGTCGAGAAGCCAGAAGGCGCGACCATGCGTCGCGACGACGAGGTCGCCTTCTTTGATCAGCAGGTCGTAGATGGGCGCGATGGGTAGGTTGCTCATCATCCGCTGCCAGGTGGCGCCGTCATCCAACGAGAAGTAGAGACCCGTTTCTGTACCGACAAAGAGCAAACCTTGCGTCACCGCGTCTTCCCGGATCACACGCGTGATTTGGCGGCGTCCCTGGTAGGTCGGGAAGCTGCCGTCGATGCGCTGCCAGGTGGCGCCATAGTCGGTCGTCTTGAAGAGATAGGGGCTGTAGTCGTCGAGTTTGTAACGCGTCGCCGATAGGTAGAGCGTGCCGGCGGCATGGGGCGACTGCTCAAGCGCCGTGATAAAGCTCCATTCCGGTAAGTCCGGCGGGGTGACATTCTGCCAGTTGGCGCCACCATCGCGCGACAGGTGCAGCAGCCCATCATCACTGCCCGCCCAGAGGACGCCCCGTTCATGACGCGATTCGACAAAGGCGGAAATTGTACAGTAGTGTTCGGCGCCACTGGTGTCCAAGGTAATCTCACCGCCGGAGGGGCCAAGTTTACTGGCATCATTGCGGGTCAGGTCGGGGCTGATGACTTCCCAACTGCTTCCTTCATCGGTGGTGCGGAAGACGTGGTTGCCGCAGGTGTAGAGAACGCCCGCATCATGGGGCGAGAAGGTGATGGGGAAGGTCCAGGGGAAGCGATATTTCATGCTATCGGCGCCCCAGCCGGTGTAGAGTTCCGGCCAGACCGTCACCAGGCGGATCTGTTTGGTGCGATGGTCATAGCGTTGCAGCGCGCCGCCGCCCCCCGGTGAACTGCCTACCGCGCCGACAAAGACAATGTTGGGATCGACGGGGTTGACGGCAATGTAACCACTCTCCCCGGTGCCGGCGGCGTAACAGTCCGTCCAGGGGATGCCCCCCTTTTCGGTGGCGCTAGGGACGCCGATGCTCGAATTGTCCTGTTGCGTGCCGTAGACATGGTAGGGGTAACGGTTATCAACATCCAGGTGATAGAACTGGCCGGTCAACTGGTTGTAGATGGTTGACCACGAGGCGCCGCCATTGAAGGAGACGCACGCGCCGCCGTCATTGCCGTTGATCATCCGTTGCGGATCATGTGGGTCGATCCAGAGGTCATGGTTGTCGCCGTGGGGGGTGGTGATCTCGCTGTAATTCTTGCCGCCATCCACCGATTTCCACATCTTGAGGTTGTTGATGTAAACGGTGTCGGTGTCCTGCGGGTCGGCAAAGATGTGGCAGTAGTACCAGGGGCGCTGGATCAGGTCACGGTTGCCGGTCAGTTGTTCCCAGGTCGCGCCGCCGTTGTCGGAACGGTAGACGCCTGCTTTTTCATCCTTCGCCTCAATGATCGCCCAGACGCGATCCGCTTTGGCCGGCGAAGCGGTGACGCCAATCTTGCCCAGCAAGCCGGTCGGCATGCCGGGGTTGGCCGTAATTTCCGTCCAGGTGTCGCCGCCGTCGGTTGATTTCCATAAACCGGTGTCAGGGCCGCCGCTGGTGAGTGACCAGAAGTTGCGCACAGTCTCATAGATGGCGGCGTAGAGGATGCGCGGGTTATTGCGATCCAAGCTCAGATCGACGGCGCCGGCCTTGTCGCTCTTGTAGAGTACTTTTTCCCAGCTTTTACCGCCATCTTTGGAACGGAAGACGCCCCGTTCAGCATTGGGGCCAAAGGCGTGGCCGAGCGCGGCCACATAGAGTAGATCCGGATTTTGTGGATGGATACGAATTTGGGCAATGTGATAGGTGTCGGCCAGTCCGACGTTGGTCCAGCTTTTGCCGCCGTCGGTCGATTTATAGACGCCGTCGCCATAGGAGACATCGCCCCGAATGGTCGCTTCCCCGGTGCCGGCGTAGATCACATTGGGGTCACTGGGAGCCACGGCGATAGCGCCGACCGCCGCCGTGGTAAATTGACCGTCGGTGATGTTTTCCCAGTAGGCGCCGCCGTCGGTGCTCTTCCAAACACCGCCACCCACGGCGCCAAAGTAAAAGGTCATGCGGTCCGTTGGATGGCCGGCGACAGTCACCACCCGCCCGCCGCGTGGCGGGCCAATACAGCGCCAGGTGAGCGCCTGTAGAAAGCTTTGATCCAATAGTCGTGTTGACATGCAATAGGCTCCTTGTTGCTGGCAGTGGAATTGTGTACGCAACAAGTATAGCCATCCCTAACGAATTTGTCCACAGCCGAGAACGGGGAAGTGCGCCCCCAAAAAGTGGCGAGTTTTTGTCAGAACCGCAAGCGTTAGCGAGCGGGATTTTCCGCTCGCTAACGCTTGCGGTTCTGACAGGGCGGTTGCCCCAATTCCGAACGCACCCGCTCCGGGGGATTGTCGGTTTACAGAAGGGTCAGATAAGTTGGTGGGTAAATCGGCTGTCCTGACTAGCTTAGCAGGAAAAGTAATCGGCGCCAGGAAAAGACACTGCGCCGTGGCGGTTGACTCCAGCGAGAGCGGGGTGATTTATAAGCTGGGTGGCGTGCGGGCAGGCGCCCGATCGAATGGGACGCCGGAAAACGGGCTGGTTGTGTTTTTTCAAAAAGAACGACAAAACAGACTGTTATTTGCACAACATAAAAAATGGCTTTCAAGCATGAGCGGAGCATGGCGCTGCCTCCTTTTTCCTTTTGTAATAACCTTTGGTATAACTTTGGCGTTCGGTGTAACGGTGTGGCTGCCACAGCAGCCGGCCTATCGGCTAGATCACGGTGCAGAGAGTAGCGACAGGCGCCTTACCGTTTACGATATTTCACATAAAGCTCTTGTTGCGGATCATTGGGTTGCAGGCGAAAGGTGGCAACGGGGCCAACGGGGCGGCCATTGGCATCCAATAGCTGGATCTCCCACAGACCCGCGGGGGAGATGCCGGGAAATTCCAGTTTCAAATTCGTATACCGTTGGCGTTCGTTAGGAATGGGCCAGGTAATGCCGGGCATACCGGGGGCTGTTTTTGCTGTCGCCGGCAACCCCTGACCATCTTTGCGCACACTGACCATGTACCCGCCCAATCCCTCCTGGGTTTCGTAAACATAGAGGTGAATGCGGGGAGTGATTCGTTCTTCAAATTGCGCCTGTTCAGCCAACATAAATTCATATTGAACCGCCGGTGTTGCTGTAGGCAAGGGGGGCGCCACCGTTGGGGTCGGTAGAGCGATCGGGGTTGTCGTGTCCGGCGCCCCCGCCACCGGTTGATCCACAATGGAGACGCTATCCACCACCCCCGATACTTGCACCACACCACTATAAATCCAACGAGCCTGCCCTTGATCACAACAGACCAGCCACCAGGTATTGGTGGGGTCACGCCCGATGATGGTAAATTCCTGGCCGCGCCGGGCAGTTCCCAAAATTGCACTGGTTAGGGTAGGCGCGGCGCGCAAATTCACCATCTCTTCCATGACAAGGGCTTTGGGTTGTCCGGGCTGCCCACTGCCTGGCGCCGGCGGCGCGACCACTGTCGGCACCAGAATTTGTTGCACCGGCGGCGTCCAGGCCGGCACATCCGGAACTTTGAGGTACGCCACGGAACGGCCATCCCCTTCCCCTTGGGTGCTGGACTTCACCTCCGTATCACCCGGCCCACGGGCACGCGCTTCAGCGTTGGCATTGCCGCGCGTATGTACTTCCACTTCCACCTGCACATTGGAATCATTGTTTTTGCTCGTTGTGACATCTTGCGCTTGGGGCGCCGCGGCCGGCGCGCCCGGCAACACACCGGGCATAGAGAACGACGGCGCAGCGATGATCGGTTGCTCCAAAAACATCGGCGAACCACTCAGCCATTGCAGGCGCTGGCCTAACAAGCCTAAACAGGCGCCTAATAACAAGGCTGTAATCACAAGCTGGTAAACTGTTTGCAAATTAATGGTTCTCATCCTACACTTCTCCCGAACGATGACAAGGCTTTGCCGTGAGCGGCGGTAGCCTACTAGGCGCAAACGGTAACAAGACAACGTGGTGCATCGCCCTGCGCATTGCTTTTCGTGCTTCCTTCATCCATCAATTTTCGTAACAAAAAAAATAGCCGGCACTGTCTACAAAAGAAGACAGGCCGGCTATTCACGTGCCTAGATAATGGAAGGGGCTGTAATTCAGTCTCCCTCTTTTTTATTGTCAATCACACCTGGTCAATAAAAGCGTTATGGTGTGAAGAACTTTCACATTCTGTCTGCCAACACTAGCGTTGGCTAGGGTGTATATCAGTCATTCAATAGTAACCATTCGGTATCAATCATTAGGGTAAAAATTGCTAAATTCGTTTAGCAGCGCAAAGCATAGGGTGTTATTCTTACCATGTGGTGCAACGACCACCCTATCCTTGCTGCAACTTGATACTACGCACAAAGGTGATTTTGAACTTATCAGCGTAACGCCGCACCATTACCTTTTCATCATCGCGCCGGCTGGTAATGATGAGCGAAATCTGATCAACTGCTTTGCTTGGCACCAGACACTCGGTCACAATCGAAACCGTATTGGTTACTGGGTCATATTCCAGGGCCTGGAATGGTTTGAGACCCAGGCAAATTTGTGCAATCTTCTCAGACAGATTGGTTGGTTGACTAGTAGCGCTCATGGTGGCTTCCTCTCCACGTTCGATAAAGTTTGCCAGTAATCTTGATGGCTATGGGTGACGAACTCGGTTCTCTTTATCCTAATGTGTTCAGCGGGAACAGATGGCGTCGTTACGGCAATACCGTCCTTTATTCGTGGTAGCCATTGACCGTAACACCGCGTATCTCTTTCGTGACCATCAGCGAACGTAATTGACTGCCCAGTGACTGAATCACGTTCGCGGTTGCTACCCGCCCAACGGGAGAAAGCCGCTCCTTGATCATGAGCTTTAGCAAATCTCGAAGACAACGATTGTGTTCTAAAACCTGTGTCGGTGTGATTGACTCATCATCCAGCATTTGATTGAGTTCATCATACTGTTCCATGATGAGTAACATACCTTCCGAGATCAACTCAATGACGGTTGGCGATTGTTCAGCAAGCAGATCGGCGGAAAGGATGCGATAGATATCATCGGCATCATCAATGGCGTTCTTGATGAAGCGCAAATCTTTGTCTTTCCCCGGTTTGGGTTTGTCCGACATCGTTCATCCCTTTTCTTCTTGCTTTGCTGGCGCGGGCAAGTGCAACGGCAACTTCCTGCTTGTACTCCAGGTGACGGGTGGTATCGCCCAAGATCATGGGCAGCCCGGAAGCAACAAAACCGGCGGCAATTTTCAGCGTATTGATCGCCCCAATCCGCATACTGAGCGCCGCCATAGTGGCAAAGACCCCGAAAACGACGAAAAGTGACGTGTAGCCATGCTGCCCATACTTGCGATTCATGTGGGAGACAAACTTGTTATAGCCAATGCCAAACCCAAATAAGCCAGCGTAGATCAGCAAATCCTTCCCCAGTTCTAACTCTTGTGAGCTTACTTTGTCGTCTGTTCTGTCGTTGGCCATAATTCATCAACCTTTCTTAGATGTTGGCTTTGTTCATAAAGTAGCAGGTGTTCCGGCAAATTCACTGAACCTCCTTGTGGTTTTCCACAAATCAGCTTAATTTTTCTTTAGCATCTGCCTGGGTCTCATCGTATCACGACCTACTTGAACTGTCAATCCCTCTTTCCTAAATTTCGGCTGAATTGCGTAGAAAATTGCAGCTTTTTGCCGGCTTTCTGTTGCCGACCAACCGAGGAAGCACGAGCCTTAGGCGACAATTCCGCCTGACACTCGAGTAAATTACCCCTCAGTCGACCGCATTGGCAACAGTCGCAATGGCTCCCAAGGCCACTCCTTGGCTTCACCAGGTAGCCCAAAGTGGCCACAAATGCGCCAAATCGGGCTGATTGAGGAGAAAAATCAGGTTACAAGTACGCATTTGCGCCCAATCCTACAGGCTGATCCACGTAAAAAAGCGCTCAAAAAGCGAACAGTTGCAGAAGCCGCACGGCGCATCAATAGCACGCCACACCATCAGTACCACTGGAATTTTTGCAACCTTAGCTTTTTCTCGGCTTTCTTAAAGCTTTTTTCTAGCTCTTTCAACCATTCTCGCCCCAAAACCGCAAACCCAAATCACACACTTTTCTTTTTCCTGGCTATTTACAAGCTTTTCCCTAGCTTTTTATTAGCTTAGGAGTTACGCAGTTGGACAAGACCTGTCAGGTTTGCGAAACCTGACAGGTCTCTGGTAGCGCCCGTCAACTGCGTAACTCCTATAGCTGTAAAACAGTAAACCAACCGATTTTCACCACTTCCCTTCCCATGCTATACTCAGCTAAGGCGTTTTCAAAAAGTAAAATAGCCATCCATAGGGGCATTCCCTTGCGGGCGGCCCAGATTAGGCCGCCCGCAAGGGAATGCCCCTATGGATGGCTTTGAATGTGCCTAAGAGAACAAGCGTAGCGAAAGATAGGGCAGCGATGAGTAACGTAACTTATAAAGCCGCCGGGGTCGATATTGACGCCGGCCAACAGGCGGTTGAATTGATGAAGCGTGCAGTGCGGAGCACCTTTACCGCCAATGTGCTGGCTGATGTAGGCGCCTTTGGCGGTCTTTACGCATTGACGGCGTTGCCGCCACAGCCGGTGCTGGTGGCCTCCACCGATGGTGTCGGCACCAAGGTTAAGCTGGCGGCGCAACTGGGTCGGTGGGAAGGCATCGGTCATGATATTGTCAACCATTGTGTCAACGACATTTTGGTGCAAAATGCGCGCCCGCTCTTTTTTCTCGATTATGTGGCAACCAGCAAGTTGATTCCCACCGCCGTGGCAAGTGTGGTCACCGGCATTGCCGACGCGTGCCGGGCGGTCGGTTGTGCGCTCATCGGCGGTGAGACGGCGGAGATGCCGGGAGTCTATACAGAGGGCGCTTTTGACCTGGCCGGCACCGTGGTGGGCTTGGTGGATCGCAGCCAATTGTTGCCGCAACCGCAAGCCATGCAGGCCGGCGATTGTCTATTTGGCTTGCCCAGCAGCGGCCCCCACACCAACGGCTATTCCCTGATCCGCCAACTGATAGCGAACCGTGATTTGAACGAACCGTTGGCGGATGGACAAACGCTGGCGGATGCCCTGCTGACGCCCCATCGCTGTTATCTACCGGCGATCAACACAGTACAAGCAGCGCACATTGATCTATTGGGCATGGCGCACATTACCGGTGGCGGCTTTATTGAGAATCTGCCGCGCGTCTTGCCGGCCCATCTGCAAGGGGTCATTTACCTTGAGCGCTGGCCGCGCCCCCCCCTCTTTCAGCAATTACAACGCTGGGGCAAGCTAGCGCATGCAGAGTTGTTTCGGGTCTTTAACATGGGGATCGGCATGATTTTGATTGTGCCGGCGACGGCGGCCACTACCCTTCAGGCCACCTTACCGGAAGCGCTGCCCATCGGCCATCTGGCGCCACGCACAGCGGCGCAACCGGCGGTGCAGTTGGTTGAGGCAGCCTAAATTTTACGCCCACCCGCTCGTAGCCGCGCCTAAAAGGCAACCGGTGACCGGCTACGAGCAGATTTGAGCGTTACAAAGTGACATGAGTTGAGCAACCCTATGCCTACACGACTCGCCGTTCTCATTTCCGGCAACGGCTCTAACCTACAAGCTATCATTGATGCCATTCGCCAGCGCATTCTCCATGCAGAGATTGTGGTGGTGGTTTCCAACCGCAAAGAAGCCTATGGCCTGCAGCGAGCGGCCAAAGCGGGCATTCCCACCCTCTATCACCCGCTCAAACCTTTCCGCGAAGCCGGCAAGGAGCGCACCGACTATGACGCCGCCCTGGCGGCTCTGCTGGCGCCCTACAAACCCGATTGGGTCGTGCTGGCCGGTTGGATGCACATTTTGAGTAACGCCTTCCTCCAACGCTTCCCCTACCGCGTCATCAACCTGCACCCTGCCCTACCTGGTCAATTTCCCGGCACGCAGGCGATCCAGCGCGCCTACGAAGCCTTTCAAGCCGGCGCCATTAAGAAAACCGGCGTCATGGTGCATCTCGTGCCCGATGAAGGCGTCGATAGCGGCCCCATTCTCGCCACTCGTGATGTCCTCATCTATCGCACCGACGCCCTGGAAAATCTGGAACAACGCATCCACCAGACGGAGCATCAGGTTCTAATCGAAGCGTTGCTGCGGGTGATTGAAGGGGATAGGTAGACAGGTACACAGGTACACAGGGAAATAGGACCTATCTACCTGTCTACCTATCTACCTGTCTCACCCTTCACGACCACTGCTTGCGGCTCAACACGAAATTCCCCCACCATTGGCGGGTTTGGCCGACGAGGCGTTCTTGGGAAAAGTACATGATGTAGATCGGCAGCGCCGAGAGGATCATGCCACGCAAGCCGAACATGGTGTGCACAATGGCAAAGCAGAGGCCAATCAGGGCCAGGAGCAGGTAGTGCCAGGGGAGATCCTGATAGCGCTCGCGCCAGACTTCGCTAAAATTTTTGCCGCTCACGGATATATCGGCCAAGGCGGTCAGACCAACCGTGGTAAAGCCGAAACAAAGGCCCACAATAATAAAGGGTGGGCCAAAGAGCAAGGCATAGTTCACCTGTAACGGCAGGGCGAGGAGGGTTGTGAGCAAGGCCGGCGTCACACAGGCGATGACATCGGTTGCCCACTGGTACAAGACGCCGCTATGCAAGCGTTCGCGCCAGGAGCGCTCCCGTTGGGCCAGGATGGTGGCCAGCGCAATGGCGGCGCTGACCAATGCCACCCCAGGCAGGCGGGTGACGAGGGCCGCCGTAAAGAGAATAGCCGAAGCCACAGAGAGCCGTTCTAGCGAAAAGAGGCGTACACAAAGGTATTGGGTCACGCCGGCCAGTACTAGTAAGCCAATAATCGTACTCCACTCAATGGGCGGTTGCCAGACCACTCCCCAACCCACAAGGCAAAGGGCGATGCTGCACACGATTACCTGGACGGTTAGCGGTGAGAAGAAAGGCAAAAGCGGTGAAAGGGACAGGATGGGCGGGGCAAACTCGGTGTCACGCTCATCAATCGGTAGGGATCGTTTCACCAGCAAGCCGGGCGCGGCGCCCGGCTGACGCGCCTCTTGTCCGGTGGAAGCCACCTTCTCTTCTTCTTTGATCCGGTAAAAGAGATCACTGGCCGTGACAATACGGTTGCGCCCCTCCATTTTTGCCTGATAGACCGCCACGTCCGCTTGATGAATCAGATCTGTCACCGTCGTTGCGTCATGAGGATAGGAAGCCACCCCCAGTGACATCGTGGTTTTGATCGGCGCTTGACTGGTCGGCACCTCGAACCAGCTCTCCTCAATTGCTACGCGAATCCGCTCGGCGACCGCGTAGGCTTCCTCTTGATCAATGTCAGGTAACAAAACCGCAAACTCTTCGCCGCCAAACCGGGCTACCGCATCTTCATGTCGCACGGATCGTTGAATGATCCGACTGACACCGACTAGCACCAGATCGCCGGCCAGATGACCATAGTTGTTGTTAATTCGCCGGAGGAAATCGAGATCGGCCATAATGACGGCAAACGAACGTTGGGTTTGCTTGGCGCGCGCCAAGGCGTCGGCCACCAAACGGTTAAAGTAGCGGATGTTGAGCAAGCCGGTTTTGCTGTCGGTCTGCGCTTCATGTTTCAATTTTGGTAAGAGCAGCGCTTTTTGGATCAGCACCAACACCCCAAACATGGGCAGGATCATCACCGGATTGACAAACCAGAGGACAGCGACCACATAGCCGAGATAGGCCATGACAAATTCCGCCCACAAGTTGTCAGCCATCCATAAGCCGGAGTCACGCCAGGTGGTCTCGTTGATCAAGACATCCGCCAGACGGAAGAGCGTATGATTCCCCATGACATAGACCGAGGCCGCCACCAGCGCCGCAAAGACTTGACCGATCTCCACCATTTCGTTCAAATGATTATTGAGCGCAAAGTATAACCATTGGGCGCTGCAACCGACCAAAATCTGGATGGCGACACTCAGGAGCAAATCGTGCTGGGTGCTAATGGCGTAACGTTCTTCACGATTGGTGCGCAACAGCGCCAACCAGAGCGGGATGGCAAAGAGAGGTAGCAGCAGAAAGGGCGGCAAGAGCAACACAGCCGCAAAAAAGAAGACGCTGTGCGGGTAATAGATGCGGCCATCATGAAAGCGAACCTCAAAAAATTGCGAAACAGTGGCCATGGAGAGCAGAACGAACAAGCTTGCCAGTTGCGTACTGGTAGGCATTGTCAAGGGGTTGCTGTTGAGTAGTAACAACAAAGCAAGCAGTATCAAACTACCGATATAAATCTGACCACGAAATTTCATTTTGTTGTCTTCTATGTACACTCGTCACTAACGAAAATTTCATAGTTAATATTGTAACATTTGTTCACCCTACGTCAAGAAAGGTGGAATTTCGGTTTGATAACAAAACATTCAATTATTGCTATATCATTTTCCAGGCAGGAAGAGAAATCTTTGAAGACATAGGGGGAGGAGTTAGCGATTAGCTTACGCACTGATCAGCACAAGCAATGGAAAAGGAGATGCTTTTATCAAGGGGAAGCTTTATGAACGGGTTGGTTGCCCACTGACGCTTCCATCGGCTAAGCAAGCAACCAACGAGCCGTTATCAACTCAATAGCGGCGCCGCAACCACCAGAGGGAACCGGCGCACAGACCGGCGCCGCCAAAGCTCAACAGGCTCAACAGGAGTAAACCAGTCGGGTAGAAGCGGCTAGCGGTGTTTTCAAATTGCTGCTGCCAGATCGTTGTCTTCAGCCCAATTGCACTCAACGCCAGCCCATCGGTTGGCGGGGCGGCGACGGTTGTCGGCCAGGGCGTCCATGTCGCCGTCGGCGTTGGGGAAGGGGTTGCCGTGGGTGTTGGCGTCAACGTGGGTGTCGGCGTCACGGTTGGGGTCGGTGTCGCCGTGGGCAGCGGGGTTGCCGTGGGGGTCGGCGGCACGGGCGTGGGCTGGACCACAGCGGCGGCGCGCGCGGCCGCTTCGGCGGCAACCGGGGCCGCAGGTGGCGGCTCGGTTGGCGCCGCTTCTTTGGCAACCGGCGCGGCGGCTGCCGGCGCATTCTCGTCAGGATACAGCGCGATGGCATCCACGTAAATCAGATTGTCCCCGGTGCTGTAGGGGTGATCAGTGACAAAGAAGACGGTGACAGTCCCATTGACGGCCCGCGCCAGCACATCAATATTCGGCCCCTGCCCCGGCGGATAGTTCAACATGCGCCCTTCGCCGACATGCGTTGGCCCCCAAATCACATTGGGGCTATTGGGATCGGCGCCGCCGGTTGGGTCAATGCCTAATTGGCGGACAAAGGCATCGGGGGCATTGGGCGCGCCCCAGCCAATGCTGGCGCGGTAGCCGGCGCCCGGCGTGACATTGACTTGGGTAAAGATCCCCGCCTTAAAGGTGCCGCCATTGCTCCAGATGCGCAACGTGCCACTGCCAAAGTACGAATGGGGATCGTTCATAAAAGCCGGCTCCCCATAGATGACAAATTCTGTCCAACCATCGGGAATTTGGCGGGGCGGCTCACCATGGAACGAATCCATGTCACAGACCGGCTGTGGAATGAGATTTGGCGGGTTGCACGGCTCCGAAGCTTGGACCGGCGTCGCCAACAACCAGGTGATCCCCAGCCAAAGCAGGCCAAAGCCGAGCAATCGGTAGGTGAGCTTGTAGGTGAGCGAGGCTTGGACGGGGCTGGATTGGATTGCATGTGACGCCAATGAAACTTTCCTTTTTTAGCAAAGACTCAGTCTGACTTAATCCACGGTTAATTTTTCTGTTTTATCCTATGGATGCGCTGTTGTGTGAAGACAATTGACCCTTCTCACTTGGCTTCACAAAATGGGGTGGTCGATGCCAACTGGCGCCGAGTGCTCCTCTGTCGCCCGATAGATGTCACTCTTCTCACCTTTTGGCAAACCGCCTACTTAACCCAGTGTGATGCGCCCCATCACACTGGGTTTTTTATTACACCCGGTAGTAAAAACTTTAGTCTTTGGGCAAGCGCAAGGAAGACTAAAGTCTTTACTACGATTCCGCCACAGGAAATTATAGGGCGGGCGGCGCTGCCAACTGGTGGCGAATTTGCGCCACTTCCTGCAAAATGGTCAGCGCTTCGCCGGGATCGGCATAGCGTAAACGCGCCTTCCGTAGCGCCAACTCAACATAGAGATGCATCCGATGGGCGCGACTTTGGGCCGCCGTCCCGCGCTTCCGCAATGGGTTGCGCCAACGGGTGGTCAACTGCGTATACTCTTCGGCAGAGAGAACGGTTCCCACTTCTTCGGCCAATTCACTGCGAATACAGTTGCGCTCATGTTGCCAGGCGAGAACCATAGCCAGCAACAGCAAGCCAACCCCGGCCATCGCCACCACCAGGCTTAAGCCCAGGCCGGTAATATCGATGGCAGCCAGTGTGGCGCCGAGATTGTGCAGGCTATGGGTGATCATGGCCAGCAGCAACCCCGACAAAATCCAGGCTACTTTGGCCATTGGCGACCGAAAGACGCGCGCCAGACCAAAACCGACCCCGGTCAACCCGGTGTAGAAGGCATGGTTCAAGCCAAAGAGGACAGCCCGCAACAAGATCACCACGGTCAGTTGCACAAAACCGCCTTCATCATAAGCGCCGACAAAGTAGAAGAAGTTTTCGGTCATGGCAAAGCCAAAGCCGATCAAGGCGCCGTAGACAATGCCATCCAAGACGCCGTCGAACTCACGGCGGATGATGAGGAAGATCAGCAGCAGCGCAAAGCCTTTGGCCAGTTCCTCGACAACCGGCGCGATCACCGCCCCTTCAATGATCGAGCCGGTGATACTATCCGGCGCATCGATCCAGGGCCACCCCAGCACTAATTCGCCAAAGAGGCTGACAATCACAGCCGGCACAGCGCCCCAGACAAAGGCGACCACGGCCAGCCAGATCGGTTCCCGTTCATAGCGATCCGCCCAATAGAAGAGCAACACATACAGAATGGTCGGAAGGATAGCGGCAGCCAAACTTAACAGCAGGGCGCTCATCATTGGGAAAGTGTCCTATCGAACAATTAATGAAAAATTGAAAATGCATAATTGTTAATGACGCTTGGGCCAGAACTTAACAATTAACGATTCTTCGTTGACAATTAATTATTTCATAATGGTTGGGAAACAGGCGGCAAGGAGACTGGCGCAATCCGTTTGCGCCACTTGGCGTAGGTGCTGGCAAAATGGGGCCAGAAGGGGCTGACGGCGCCACCCACCTTGGCTTGCGCCAGCGCCGCCAAAAAGCTGGCGGCGTTATCGGCAAAGGGCGGCATTTCCAGATAACTATTGCCCAATTCCGCCGTGGTGTGGGCATCACTGCCGGCGGTCATCAATTTGCCATGTTTGCGCGCCAGCGCCGCTGCCGCGTCATTGTCGCGCGCCAGCACACAGCGTGCATTCATCACCTCCAACGCATCTACCAGATCGATGACCGTCAACACGTTGGTTAAACCCATGGCCGGGCGGCGCACCGAGTCGAGCGGGTGGGGAATACTGATCGCCGCCCCCTGATCGCGCAGACGAGCAATGGTTTCCTTGGGCGAAAGACCGCGCGGCACTTCTTCGGTCAGGAAGTAGGCAATGATCTCACCGTGGGTGGTCATAATCTCCTCGCCCACAATGACCAGATCGGGCGCCAGCGCTTTGGCAACCAAGGCGCCATCGAGCCGGTTATGCTCTGTCACCGCCACCTTCTGCAATCCAATCTGCCGCGCCCGTTCCAACAACTGCGCCGTTCGTGTCAAGCAATCCTTACTATAGATGGTATGGGTATGGAGATCCACTTTCCAGGTTGTCATGCGTCACTCATTCTGAATATGGGTAGATAGGTAGACAGGTAGATAGGTTCTATTCCCTGTGTACCTGTCTACCTATCTACCTACTCCGCGTTTACCAATACCTCTTCCGTCGCCAGGGCTTCTTCCCGGCGTGCGAACTCCGATCCCGCTAACAGGCTGGGCCATAAGGCAAAGCTGACCACACCAATGGTGACGCCAAGCCAAAGGGTGCAAAAGCGAATCAACAAGGCGGCGGCAGTCGCCATTGCAGTCGGCAATGTCAGCAGACGAACACTCAACGCCACCAAGCTGCCCTCTACCCCGCCTAAACCACCCGGTGTGGCAAAGAGGGCGCCGATCACGGTGCTAATGCAGAAGATAAAAACAGCGATCAAGAGCGTCTGTTCGCCGGGGGTTGCGCCAAAACCAACTAATACCAAATAGTAGGCGATGCCTTCGGCTACCCAACTCACTACGCCAATCCCGAGCGACACAAACAAATTGCGTGGGCGAAAGATAATGTAGCTGCTCTCGTAAAAACTAAAGAGATGCTGGGCAAAGCGCTTCACCACCGGCAGATGTTTGCCGATTGCCAAGACCCGCATGGCCAAAGGGCGAATCTGAATGATGGTAATGGTCACCAGTGAACTTAATAAGACCAGTACGGCAACCCAGCGCGCCGTTGGATCAGGAAAGGCAAAGAGACCGGCGCTCGCCAGCAACAACATTGCCATGCCATCGGTCATCCGTTCCGCCAATATCACTGGCGCCGTAACGCTCATCGGTGTGCCGGTGACATTGCGCACCATGTAGCTCTTGAGAAATTCGCCGGCCTTCCCTGGCGTCATCACCATTAACATGCCGATGCCAAAGACCTTGGCGCTCGCCTGGCGCGTGATCTTGACGCCTAATAAGTGCAAATACCATTGCCACTTTAACAAACGGCCGACATAATTTACAAGGGTTAATCCAATCACAAGCGGCACCCATCCCCACGGGAAATTGGTTAATGCTTGCGCCAGCTCCTGCCAATCACTCCACAATGCCAGGCCCATATAGACCAGGAGCGCGAACACAAAAGACAATAAGATTTTTCTGCGTAAATCGTTACCCATATCCGCCCATTATACTTGCTGCCTGGCCAATTGGGGAAACGCGGGGAGGGGGAGAAGTGCAGAATGAGTTGGCCAGTGAGGCAGTAAGACAGTGAGACAGTAAGACAGTAAGACAGTGAGACAGTAAGACAGTAAGACAGTAGGTCAGTAGATTAGTTCCCCTACACCGTCTCACTGTCTTACTGTCTCACTACTTTGCTGTTCTACTCACGCGCCAGGAACCAGCGCAACAGCCGTTGCGGGCCGCTTTCGGGGGGGGCTTGGAGGTGGACTTGGTCGAGCGCATGGAGCAGGTCGGCGCCGGTTTGGTAGCGGGCGGCGGGGTCTTTGGCCAGCAGGTTGAGCAGGACGGTTTCCAGTTCGGGCGAGATATAGCCGGCTGCGCTGGGGGGCGGCGGCGGGGTGTAGAGATGGGCGTCCAACACTTCCTCGCGACTGCCGTAGAAGGGGCGGCGACCGGTAATCATGCGGTAGAAGATGATCCCCAGTGCATAGAGATCGGCGCGTCCGTCGATGGCGTTGCCGTTGCGGATCTGTTCCGGGGCCAGAAAGCCGGGCGTGCCGTAGATGCCGCTGGCCGGATCGGCGGGTGGCTGGCGCAAATCCAGAGCGGCGCCAAAGTCAAAGAGCAGGGCGCGGCCATCCTGAGTGATAAAAATATTTGCCGGCTTGAGATCGCGGTGTACGACCTGCTGGTTGTGAACAAAGTCGAGGGCGCCGGCCAGTTGACGCACCAGATTGATCGACGGCGCTTCCCCCAACCCCTTGTCTTTGCTTTGAAAATCTTGCAAAGTCTTGCCTTCGACCAGATCCATGGCAATGAAGAAGTGGCCGTCGATCATCCCACTGTCGCGCACCTGGACGACGCCGGGGTGTTTGAGCCGCGAGGTGATGCGATATTCGTTTTGAAACATGGTGCGCATTTTCGGGTTAGACGCCGCAATCTCGGTCAACACCTTGAGCGCCACCATCTGGCCTTGGGGTGAACGGGCGCGATAGACAACCGCCATTGCCCCCTGCCCCAATACCGCAGTGATGGCATAACCGCCCAACCGCTGGAGGAGACGCGGCGGCGGTTGCATTGTATTGGGACCACCGTAAGAGGAGTGCATGAATTGCCAACTTCGTTGCTCAGGGTTACGGCTTCCGCCATCGGGAAGACTGGCGCTAATTATAGATAAGAAGTGAGATTTTGTAAATAACCGAAAAATGCTTGGGGAATTTGCCGTTGGGACGATTTTAATAACCAGCTTTTTGGAAAAAACAGAAAGACTCGGCTGTCACCCTGAAAGGGTCTCTAGCCTTCAATACGCTAAGACCCTTTCAGGGTGACAGCCGAGTTTTGCGCGTTTTCGATGTAACGTTTTTTGGCTTGTTGTCTATGTTTTGGTGGCAAACCAATTATCCGTGGCCGTCGTCTAGCTGTGGAACATGGACTAGGCATGTTAGCCGCCGGCGATACCATTGAGTCGCTGCTTGATGCTTATCCTTGGCTGGAATACGAGGATGTTCAGGCTTGTCTTTTGTATGCCCAACGTTTAGTCAGCAATGAACATAACGATGGGTTTACTCCAACGGACTCAACCACCGTGTCGTCCCATCTCCATCCGCGGCCCAGCCCTGGATCTGCCCATCATCCGAACGAATCTGATACCAGGTAAAACCACCCGCTGATTGAGGGCCGGCCAGCACCGTAAATTGTTGCCCCGGATTCACCCGTATCAAAAGCTGTGCATCGGGGCCAGGGAGGGTGCGAATGCTGAGTTGACCACCCGCCGGCATCGTTACCGTGACCCGATCATTAACCCGTGGCGCACGATTAACCGCTTGCGGTTCCCCCAGTTGCGGCGTGAGCCACACCGTTTCCGCATCCCGTTCCGCCACCCAGCCGATATTGCCCCGCCCATCATCCACCTGCCACCAGGTAAAGTTATCGGCGCTCACGGGGCCTTCGATCACCGTGACCCGTTGGCCTGTCCCCAGTTGCAGCACCAATGTTGAGCCGGAACGCGGCTCGGTGCGCATATTTAGACCCGCCGGCGCGGTGACGCGCGCCGGTTGTCCGCGCTGCAAAACCGTACCCGGCACCGGGGTTGCGGTAAAGGTGGCAGTCGGATCAGCGACGGGTGTATCGGTGGCAATCAGTGGTATGGGTGTGGCTTGGACAACGGGGGCAACGCTTACTTCTGGTTCGCCCGAACCGGGCGTAGCCGTAGCCTGGAGGAACGTATCCGCTACATTCGGGGTGGGCGTCGGCGTGGGGCGAGGGGCGAAACTACCACAGGCCAGCGCCGGCAAGAGCCAGAGTAACGAAAAAACCAGCAGCAGCGGCAAGCCGCCTCTACCCAAAATCCGCAGTCGTATCGAGCTAGGTGAATCCATATTCATAGAGACCGATTATAGCAGCCATTGCCAATTCTGTGTATTGCGAAGAGCTTACATACGTATTAATGTGTTTGGTAGATAGGTAGATAGGTAGACAGGTAGACAGGTAGACAGGTAGACAGGTAGACAGAGTAATAAGACGTATTTACCTATTTACCTGTGTACCTGTGTACCTGTCTACCTGTCTACAACGTCGCTGTCCGTAACCAAATAATGTCATCCCACGCTTCAATGGTGGCGGCCAGATCGGCGGGCACGGGTTCATCGGTGCCCAGGGCCATGATCGCTTCGGTGCGCGGGGCGCGGCGACCAACGTGCATAAAGCTGATATTGATGTCGGCCTGGCCCAACGTCGTGCCGACGCGACCAATGATGCCGGGGCGGTCGGTGTGCGAGGTGAGAAAAACATGGCCGTCCGCCGGGAAGTCGATCCATTGGTTGTTGATGGTCACCACATGGGCTTCACCCTGCAAAATGGCGCCGCCCACCTTCCACTGTGGGTCAGCTTTGGTGCTGATGGTCAACATGGTCTCGTAGGGCAGGTCATGTTGGTGTTTCTTGATCTCAATCAGATTGACGCCACGCCGTTCGGCCACCAGCGCCGCATTGACCAAGTTCACGCGCACCTGCACAACGTCCCCCAACAACCCCTTAATAACGGCGGCGTTGATATAGGCGAGATCGAAGTTTGCCAAATTGCCATAGGCCGTCACTTCAACATCGCCAATCGGTTGGGCGCCCAATTGGCGGAGGAAACCACCCAAGCGTTCGGCCAGCGTAATGTACGGCACCAGCACTTCCAGATCTTTGGGCGGAATAATGGGCGCATTCACCGCATAGCGGGCCGGCCGGTCATTCAGCACATCCAAGACTTGCAACGCCACATCTTCGGCCACCTGCTCTTGCGCTTCAACCGTGCTGGCGCCCAGGTGGGGTGTGAGGATGATCTTATCGGAATTGCGTAGCGGGCTGTCTTTACCCAGCGGTTCCTCTTCAAAGACATCAAGCGCAGCGCCGGCCAGATGACCGCGCTCGACCGCTTCGACCAACGCCCCCTCATCGACAAGCCCGCCACGCGCCACATTGAGCAGCCGCGCGCCCTTCTTCATCTTCGCCAACTGGTCGCGCCCGATGAGGTTGGTGGTCTGCGGCGTCAGCGGTACATGGATGGTCAGGAAATCAGCCTGGGTCAAGACATGATCCAAATCGCCCAAGGCGACACCGCGTTGGGCCGCATAATCCGCCGTGACATAGGGATCATAACCGACCACGCGCATCCCCAGACCTTGCGCGCGACGCACCACTTCCTGGGCGACGCGCCCCATGCCCACCGTGCCCAACACTTTGTCCCGCACTTCCACGCCAACAAATTTGTTGCGCTTCCAGTTGCCGGTGCGCACATGGGCATCCGCCTGGGGAATCAGGCGCGCCAGCGACATTAAGAGCGCGATGGTATGCTCGGCCGCCGCAACCGTATTGCCCGTCGGGGCGTTGACAACAATCACGCCGGCTTGGGTGGCGGCGTCAACGTCAATGTTATCAACGCCCACGCCGGCGCGCCCGACAACGCGCAAGTGTTTGCCGGCCCGAATCACCTCCGCCGTGACGTTGGTGCTGCTGCGCACCAACAAGGCATCATAGTTGGGAATGACTTCAATTAATTGCGCCGGGGTTAAATCGGTGCGAACATCAACGGTAACATTGGCGGCCTGTCGCAACGGCGCCAAGCCCACGTCAGCCAAGGCATCGCTGACTAAAATTTTTAAAGTTTCACTCATGACCTATACAGTCTTATTAAAATTTGCTATTTTTACAGCAAAGTGCTGTTTTCAACAAACAATCACATCGTTTGGGGTGTACTCACCCCAATGAGCCAGAGTACTTTGGCCAATACGATCCGGCTGGCCTCACTCAGCGCAAGACGCGCGCGACTCATGATCGGTTCAGCCGGATCAACCACACGACAATCGCGATAAAAACTGTTAAAGGTTTTCGTCAAATCAATGGCATAATGGGTCAAATTATGGGGCGATAGTCGTTCAATGGCTACGGCAATCTGCTCTTCCAATTCCAACAATTTGCGAATCAAGGCCAACTCGGACGGATGCACCAGGTGCTGTAGCGCGTCAGGGCCGATCTGGGCCAAGTCAGTTGTCGCCAATCCTTCTGCCGACGCTTTGGCAAAAATCGAATAGATGCGCGCATGACTATACTGCACGTAATAGACCGGGTTGTCATTCGTCTGCGCCACCGCCAGATCAAGATCAAATTCAATCGTACTTTCCGGGCTGCGGGTAAGCAGATTAAACCGAATCGCATCCGATCCGACTTCCGCCACAACATCGTGAATGGTAATGAGGTTACCGGCGCGCTTGCTTAGCTTGATCTCCTGGCCATCCCGCACCAATTTCACGAGATCGTACATCAAAATGCTCAGCCGCGCCGGATCGAGTCCCAACGATTGCATCACGGCCGCCATACGCGGGATATGTCCTTGATGATCAACTCCTAAAACATTGACCACTTTATCAAAGTTGCGGCGCAGGAATTTATCATAGTGATAGGCAATGTCACTGGCAAAGTAGCTGGGCGAACCACTGGAACGGATGACCACTTCATCTTTCTCATTCTTCGGGTAGTTGCTGGCTAAAAACCAGACCGCCCCATCGCGCCGTTCGAGTTCGCCTCGTTGATCGAGATAATCAAGCGCTTGTTGCACCAACCCTTCGTCGTACAGGCTCTGTTCACTGAACCAGTTATCAAAACGCACGCCGATCAGCGCCAGTTGGGCTTTGAAGACATCGATAACTATGGCGATGCCAATGGGGGTTAATTCATGGATTGCCTGCTCTTTTTCCATCTCAACAAAGTGGTCGCCATACTGGTCAACCAGACGACGGGCGTATTCAAGTACATAGTCACCCTGATAGCCGTCGGCCGAAATTGGTTCATCAAGCCCCAGTTGTTGCAAATAGCGGGCGCGCAGGGTTTCGGCAAAGAGACGCATTTGGGTGCCGCGATCATTGACATAGAATTCGCGTTGAACACGATAGCCGGCCGCTTCCAGTACGTTAGCCAGGCTATCACCCAACACCGCATTGCGCCCACTGCCGATGTGCAACGGTCCATTCGGGTTGGCGCTGACAAATTCGACCTGCCAGTGCTGCCCTTCCCCCACGGTGAGATTGCCAAAGCGTTCGCCCATCTGCAGAATTGTCGCAACCTGGGTTTGTAACCAGCGCTCAGCCAGGTGCAGGTTGATAAAACCAGGGCCGGCAATTTCCACAAGGCCAAGCATGTCACTGACAGGTAGATGGGCAATCACCGCTTCCGCAATGGCACACGGATTGATTTTCGCGCCCGTCGCTTTGCGGATAGCAGCCGCCACCACTAAGGCCACGTTGGTGCTGTAGTCGCCATGATCGGCCTGTTTGGGGCGGAGGATTTCCACTGTCGGTATTGCGAAAGTTGGCAGTACACCGGTGGCTCGTGCAGCGATAATGGCTTGTTCGACAAGAGCTTGAATTTGATCACACAGCATGAATGTACTCTAAAATTTTTTCCAGTTTTGTTCAAATAAATGAACACCAAGATCATTTATTGGTCCAAAGTGCTTGATATATATCTTCTGCATTAAACCCTCGTGCCTACCATATGACGACTCACGCCGGCTGCAAGTCGTACCAATTCGGCCCCACCTCGACATCCACCTTGAGCGGCACATCCAGTTGATAAGCATTTTCCATCACCTCGCAGATGACCGGCACCAATGCCTCTTTTTCCCCAACCGGCGCTTCCAATACCAACTCGTCATGCACTTGCAGCAACATGCGCGCCTGGAAGCCCTCCGCCTGTAATCGTTCATGCAGGCGAATCATCGCGATCTTCATAATGTCAGCGGCGGCGCCTTGAATGGGCGCGTTGATGGCGGCCCGTTCAACCGCGGCGCGCTGCATAAAGGGCAGGCGACCGCTTTGCAACTCAGGGAAGAAGCGTTTGCGCCCCAGCAACGTCTCGACATAGCCGGCTTCGTTCGCCATTTTGGTTGTCTTCTCGATATACTCCTTGATGTTGGGGTAGGTGACAAAGTATTGATCCATAAAGCGCCGCGCCTCTTTGGGGTCCATGTCGGTGCGGTTGCTGATGCCAAAGGCGCTGGAGCCGTAGATGGTGGCAAAGTTAATCGTCTTGGCCAGACCACGCTGGTCGCGCGTCACCTGCTCAATCGGCACGCCAAAGAGTTTGGAGGCGGTAGTGGCGTGAATATCCTGGTCGTTGCGGAAGGCGTTGATCAGCGTCTCTTCCTTGGCGACATGGGCCAGAATGCGCAGTTCGATCTGGCTATAGTCCGCAGAGATGAGCAGGCACCCTGCCGGCACAACAAAGGCGCGGCGAATCTCACGCCCCAACTCGGTGCGGATGGGGATATTTTGCAGGTTAGGGTTGCTGCTGCTCATACGGCCGGTGACGGCGCCAGTCTGGTTAAAGCTGGTGTGCAGCCGGCCGGTCTCTGGGTTGACCAGTTCGGGCAGTGAATCGACATAGGTGCCGCGCAACTTTTCCAACTGGCGCTGTTCAAAGATGATCGCCAACAGTCGCCGTTGCTTGTCGGTCAGGTCAGTGGTCATGGAAGCGAGTTTTTCCAATTCCAGCGCCGCCGTGCTGATCTGACCGCCTTTGGTGCGCGTTAACCCTTTGGTCGGCAGCTTCATCTCTTCAAAGAGAACCTGATTGAGTTGCTGCGTGCTGCGCTGATTGAAGGGATGGCCGACAATTTCAAAAAGTTCCGTCTCCAACACGTTAAGTCGGTCCGTCAACTTCACAGACATAACGGAGAGGTAGTTGGTATCCAGGGTAATGCCGGCCATCTCCATATCGGTCAGCACCGGCAGGAGCGGCATTTCAATGGTCTCATAGAGCGACCACATGCCCGCCGCCTGGAGACGAGGCGCCAGCTTATCAAAGAGTTGAATCGTAGCATCAACATCGGCGCCGCAGTAGGCCGTGACGCGGTCGATGGCAATCTGGTCAATCGTCACCTGTTTGCGCCCGCTGCCGATCAGAGAGATGATGTCAGTCATCTGCCACTCCAACTCGGTGGCGGCGAGATCTTTCAAGCCCAGTGCGCGACTCGCCGGATCTAATAACCAGGCCATCGTCATCGTATCATGAATCGGGCCGGCAATATTCAAGCCATAGCGCCGGCAGACCGTCAGGTCATATTTGCCGTTATGGGCCAACTTCGGAACGGCTGGATTGGCCAGAATTGGTTGCAGTGCGGCCTGCACCGCAGACCACGGCAACTGGGCGCCTTCGGTATGGGCGATGGGAATATAGGCCGCTTGTCCAGCCGCCCACGCCAGCCCCAGCCCAACCAGTTTGGCCTGGACAGCATCGGTGCTGGTGGTCTCCACATCAAAGCTGATGCGTTCGGCGGCGCTGAGTGTTTTAACCAGTTCAGCCAGACCAGCCTGGTCTTGAACACAGAGATAGCTGGTGCTGATCGGCGCAGCCGGTGCGGCGGCGACAGCAACGCCTGGTTCTGCAAATAACCCCATCTGTCCGCTCGCGGTGGCGCCGGGCGTTGTTTCATTGCCAAAGCCGTCGGCTTGCGGCAACTCTTTCAGGAGGCTGCGAAATTCCAGTTCAGTAAAGAGCGCCACCACGGCATTCTGATTGTAACTGCGTAGCCGGCACGCTTCAGGCTCGAAAGTCACCGGCAGATCACGCACAATCGTCACTAGCCGCTTGTTCAATTCCACTTGTGGTTGGGCATCGAGCAGGCTCTGGCGCGTCTTGGGGCCGGGAATGGCGTCGAGGTTAGCATAGAGCTTTTCTAGGCTGCCAAATTCTTTAAGCAACTTCGAGGCCGTCTTTTCACCCACCCCCGGCACGCCCGGAATATTGTCCGAGGTGTCGCCGGTGAGTGCTTTGAGGTCGATAAACTGGGCCGGGGTCAACGCATACCGTTCCTGCACTTCCGCCAGCCCATAGACGCTGGTGACCGGGTTGGGACCACCGGAGGTGTAGAGAATCTTGGTGCGCTCATCGACCAGTTGAAACATATCACGGTCGCCGGTCATCACCAGCACATCAAAATTTTGTTCCGCCGCCTGACGCGACAGCGTTCCCAACACATCATCCGCTTCATAGTTAGGATAGGTGATAATGGGAATCATAAAGGCGCGCAACAGTTGGTCGATGCGCGTCATCTGGGTGCGCATCTCGTCCGGCATACTGTCGCGGGTGGCTTTATAGGCCGTGAACTCGCTATGGCGCCAGGTGTCGCCCAGGTCAAAGGCAACGGCCACATACTCTGGCTGATACTCTTTGAAGACGCTCAACAATTTGCGCGCAAAGCCAAAGACTGCGCCCGTTGGCTCACCCTCGCGCGTCGAAAGCGGCGTCTTCATGCCGAAAAAGGCGCGATAGGCTTGGGAATGACCGTCGATGAGAAGAAGTGTAGGCATGGTTTGTTTGTCAATGTGCTGCGTGCTTCGTGGCCTTCGACAGGCTCAGGCCACGAAGCACGCAGCACGCAGCACGCAGCACGAAGCACGAAGCACGTTCTAATTTTCAATCACCAAATTGCCCTGCTGGAGCAGATCTTTCACCTGGCTGATCTTGAGGATCGAGCGCAGGGTGCGCATCCGGCGCCCGGCATCCAGGCGGTAGCGACCGGCGGGCAGTTCCAAAATATAATTCTTGTTGGACCGATTGGCGAGGATGATGATGTCGTCCTTATCTTCCTGCCAGGTGTTACTGTTGCTGGATGTGTTCTTTCCCATGACAATGATTGCCTTTTCTAAGGTTAGTTGGCTGGTTAGTTGGTTTGCTAGTCGTCTATTCAACCAGCTAACTAACTAGCTAATCAACAAAATTTCATCTCTTATTGCACCTATTATACCGCCGGAAACGCCTTTTTGACAAAGATACGGGGTAACTATTCAGCCATCAGATTGTGCAGGTTACACAGCTTAACAAATCGGCCTGAATCGTTACGCTACATTGCAGATCACTACTGGTCCTTCCCCGACACGCTTGTTGCCGCGATCGCGGCTTTTCAAACAGCTTCTCAGGTAACCACTGGGTGGCTGCTGTTTTGTTGTTGGGCCGGCGCTGGCGGCTGGGTGGGTTGGGGCCAGGCTTGCCAGAGCGTTGCGCCGACCATCAAGGCAAAGCCGCCGACATAGATCAACAAAAAGGCGCCCAGCATCCAATGCCCTTGGGCTAGGGCAATGCTCACGGTACACACCGCATAGAGGAACAGCCCTGCCTCGCCGATCAGGGTGCCGTCCAGCGGCAAACGGTAGGCGCTGCGCTGCCAGCCGTCGCTTTTGGTTTCCACCCGAAACTTGGGGGTGCGCAAGAAGACGCCGCCCTGGTTGCGTAACCCTTGCCAGACGGCCAGCGTGTTGTTAAAGCAGAGACCAGTCCCCAGCAGCGTAAGGAGCGGCAAATAGCGCCACTGACGCCACCAGTAGCGACCATGCAGCACAATTTGGGCCACAGCGTATAAGAGCGGCGGGCCCAAAGAGGCCAAACTGAGCAGCGCCAGTTGCGAACCAGGGTTCTGACCGGCCAACAAGAGCGGCAAACTGACCAACAACAGCAGCAATAAGAGCGGGTGAATCAGATAGTTGCCCAGGTGAATCAGCGCCGTCAGCCGCACTAGAAGCGGCCACTCACTGCGCCAGACCCGTCCGCCCACTTTGCGCAACGTCTGGATACTGCCCTTGGCCCAGCGGAACTGTTGGCGCTTGAAGGCAGCCAGTTGGGGTGGAATTTCGGCGGGCGCCTCGACCGCGCACAGAAAGCAGGGTTGCCAGCCGGCCAACTGGGCGCGATAGCTCAGATCCAGGTCTTCACAGAGGGTGTCGGCGTGCCAGCCCCCTACCGCCGGGTCGTCAATGCAGGCGCGCCGCCAGATGCCGCCGGAGCCGTTAAAGCCAATGGGAAAACCGCCCGCTTGCCGACCGGCCTGTTCGACCACAAAGTGACCATCCAGCGCCAGCGCCTGGCTGCGGGTCAACGGCGAATAGGCCGCATTGAGATGGCCCCAGCGGGATTGTACAAAGCCGACCCGTTCACCGCCAGATCCGGAAAAGCGCGGCAAAGTGCGCACCAGGAAATCGCGCGGCGGTGCAAAGTCGGCGTCAAAGATAGCAATAAACTCACCTTTCGCCAGCGGCGCCGCATAGGCCAGCGCGCCGGCTTTGAAACCATCACGCGTTGGCCGGCGAATGACGGTGACATCCACCCCCTGCCGTTGCCAATATTCGGCGCGTCGCAACGCGATGGCGGTCGTCTGATCAGTTGAATCGTCTAAAACCTGAATCTGCAAAAGCTGACGCGGGTAATCGAGCGCAGCACAGGCGTCAATCAGGCGTTCAATCACATGCCATTCATTGTAGATGGGTAACTGGATTGTGACAGTGGGCCGCGCCTGTAAACGCCGCGGCTGATGATGAGCAGCAGGTTGACTGCGCCACTGTTGACGCAGAAAGAGAAAGGTTAAACCAAACGCTTGGAGACCATAGAGAGCCAGGCCAATCATGCCAACGGCATAGAAACTTTGCAAGATGAATGCAAGCGCAACCAGCAGCGGTGTCATGTGCATAGATCGGATTCTCAACTTCCTTATGACAAAAAATAGGCCGGCGCGCCCTGTCGCCAGCCTTCGCTATTATAGCCAAAGTGTTCAGGAGACCCAATTCCAGTCAGGGCGCGATGACAGATGTTCGGTCTGGCAAGAGGACGAAACTTAATAGGAAGCAGCGGTACTGCATAAGTAAATTGACGGGTTTATAATCTGAGAGTTTTAGCCCTGATGTAGTACAATCAAGCTATAATCGGTAGACCGCAATCCAGCCAAGAGCGCAACAACCCGACGCTGGACTGCCTGACTGCGGACTACGAATCATCCTTTTTCAGTGGATTGGATTCATCTGCTTGCCCATCATACGCCCTAGCGCAACGAAATCCGCTGTAAAACTATCCTGATTGTCACATGGCGAACGGGGAGAAATTGTTGCGCGCAATCAATAGTTGTCTGGGGACTGGTGCGCGGCAATCATACTGTGATACATTTTATGAGCAAAACAACTTCATTAACTGAACTACCGGCAGTGATCTTACAGGATATGATCATCGGCCCCCACATGGCGGCGCCTTTAGATTTGGACGACGAGATGACTCAGGCCGCCGTGCGGGCCGGCTTGGAACATGGACGCATTCTGTTGCTCTTCGCCCTCATGGACCGCAAAGAGTTGTCGCTGCTCGACCAGATCCATCACATTGGCGTCATTGCGCAGGTCCAGTCGATGCAGCGGGGCAATGGCGTGGTGATTGTCGTGCAGGGCATTGTGCGCGCCGAGGTCAGGGAGTTTGTGCAGACTAAGCCCTACATTCGCGCCCTCTGTCACTCGCGCCCTGACCCGGAGGTATGGGACGAAGAGACGGACCAGTTGATGCTGGAGGTGCGCGGGCTGATCGAAGCGTTTGTCGAGTTGACGCCCGGTCTGCCCGAAGGGGTGATCAACTTTGTACGCTCTATCCGCGCGCCGGGCCATCTGGCTGACAACAGCGCGTATGCGCCGGAGTACACCTACGAACAGCGCCTTGAACTGCTCAACGCCTATGATGTGAAAAAGCGCCTCTTGTTGGTGCGCGACTTTTTCCGTCAACGGGTGGCCTACGCCCAGGTGCAGGCGCAGGTGCGTGAACAGGCGAAGGCCGGACTGGAAAGCTCGCAACGTGAGTATATCCTGCGTGAACAGCTCAAAGCCATCCGCGAAGAATTGGGCGAAAGCGACGAAACCGAAGCCGAGATCCAGGAGTATCGCCAAAAGATCGAGGCTGCCGGCCTGAGTGAAGAAGCGCGCAAAGAAGCCTTACGCGAACTCGGGCGCTTGGAGAAGATGCCCCCGCAAGCCGCCGAATTTTCGGTCATCAAAACCTACCTAGATTGGCTATGCGAATTACCCTGGAATAAGTTGAGCGAGGATAATCTCGACATTGCCAATGCGCGCCAGGTATTGAACGAAGATCACTATGACCTGGAAGAGGTCAAGGACCGCATTCTCGAATTTTTGGCTGTACGCAAACTGGCTTTAGAGCGCGACGACTTGGAAGCCGACGACAGTGATCGCCGCGGCGCCATTCTTTGCTTTGTCGGCCCGCCCGGTGTCGGCAAGACTTCGCTGGCACGATCAATTGCGCGGGCCTTAGGTCGCGAATTTACGCGCATGGCCCTGGGCGGGATGCGCGATGAAGCGGAAATTCGCGGTCATCGCCGCACCTACATTGGCGCCATGCCGGGCCGCGTGATGCAGGCGCTACGGCGCACCGGCACGCGCAACCCGGTCTTTGTGCTGGATGAAGTGGACAAGGTCGGCGCCGACTGGCGCGGCGATCCGTCGTCGGCGCTGCTGGAAGTGCTGGACCCCGAACAGAACGCCAACTTCCGCGACCATTATCTGGATGTCGATTTCAATCTCTCACAGGTGATGTTTATCGCCACGGCCAACCTGCTTGAGCCGATTCCGCCGGCGCTGCGCGACCGCATGGAGATCATCCGGCTTGATGGCTATATTGAACAAGAGAAGTTACATATTGCCAACAAATATCTGATTCCGCGGCAACTGCGCGCCAATAGTTTGCGCCCCAAAGAAGTAAAATTCACCGAGGGCGCCCTCAAAACCATTATCCGCGATTACACGCGTGAGGCTGGTGTGCGTCAACTGGAGCGTGAGATTGGTCGCGCCGCGCGCAAAATGGCGACACGCATTGCCGCCGGCGAAATTGCCACCAACGTGACGCTCAAAAATGCCGACATCAGCAAGTTGTTGGGCAAAGCCCGTTTCTTTTTTGAAGCCGCCGAACGCACACAGACGCCCGGCGTGGTCACCGGGCTGGCTGTCACCGAAGTGGGGGGCGATATTCTCTTTATCGAAGCCAGCCGCATGACCGGCGGTGGCCGGCTGACCTTGACCGGTCAACTGGGCGATGTGATGAAAGAGTCGGCCAACATTGCGCTCTCCTACGTGCGCGCCCGCGCCGAAACCTTTGGCATCGACTCGACCCTGTTTGAGAAAAGCGACATTCACCTACATGTCCCTGCCGGCGCCACGCCCAAAGATGGGCCGTCCGCCGGCGTGGCAATGGTGATGGCGCTCCTTTCGCTGCTCTCTAAAAAGGCGGCGTCGGGGCAGATTGCCATGACCGGTGAAGTGACGCTGCGCGGGCGCGTGATGCCGGTGGGTGGGGTGAAGCAGAAGGTGTTGGCCGCCCATCGCGCCGGCTTGAAGAAGGTGGTCATCCCCAAGCGCAATGAGGCAGATCTGGATGACCTGCCGCCCGAAGTAAGCGAGAAGATGACATTTGTCCTGGCCGAAACCATTGACGATGTCTTCCCCCACGTTTTGCCAGGGTTAAAGAAAGTCGGCAACAATGGCCGTCGTCCCCGTCCGGCAAAGCCGCTTTCGCCCAATGGTCACGTCGATGAGATACCGGTGACACCGGAGCTGGTCGAAGCGGAGTAATGGTAGTAAAGACTTTAGTCTTTGGCACGCTTCCAAAGACTAATGGGAGTTAGGAATTTGTTTCGGTAATCGTAGGTGCGGTTACAAACCGCACCTACGATTACCGGTTTATTTACCTAATGTTCATAAGTCTTTACTACCATTCATTGACCAACCACGTTCCCACCACCCGCCCCATGCCAATTTCTTGCGGCTTGAAACCCACTTTTTCATACAGTCCGACAGCGGTATTGGTGAAAAGATAGACATGTTGACCGGGTAAACGGTGCAACAACGTTTCCATCATGGTGCGGGCAATGCCGCGGCCCCGATAAGGCGAATAAGTCCAAACATCCACCACATAGGCATTGCAAACGCCATCGGAGAGCGCCCGCGCTTTGCCAACAATTTCGTTGCCGGCGTAGGCCAGCACGGTGACGGCGCTGTTGCGGAAGGAAGCCTCCAATTGGGCCGGTGTCCGCCCATTGTCAAAGTCATCTTCCTGCACCTTGGCTTTGAGATCAGCCCAGTCTACATTTTCCAGATCCAGTTTATAGGTAATTTCGGCCATTGGCGCCCTCTCCCCACTCAATAACTGATTTTCAATAACCTTGTTGCCGAAAAGAGTCCAGCTTTTTCCAAGGTCTTTTTGGAACGATGGTTGTAATACCAACAACCGGCCACCGGTCGTAACCCCTGGGCGTGACAACAGCCGATCAGATGGGTAATGATGGCCGGGCCGATGCCTTGGTTGCGATGCTCGGCAACGGTAAACATGCCACAACTGCCGAATGTCGGCAGGAGCCGTCCTTGGTCGATGATGCCAAAGCCGACACAGTCAGCGGTAGCGCCCCGTTCGGTGATGTACAATTGTCCCGCTGCCAGGCGTTGCTCCAGCTTATCAAAAAAATCACCGGAGAGTGCTTGGAAGGTTGGCAAATCGGCCAAGATCGCTGGTCGATGGCGCAATCCCGGCGGCGCTTGATAGGGTAGGCGTTGAGGGTCATGTTGAAAGAAGTAGGCTTGCTTTTCGAGTTGGCGATAGTCATCCAGCGCATGGGCCAGAAAGAACTCATCACAGGTCGGGACAAAGGCCGCTTGCACCTCTTCCAGCTTGCGCGCCAGGGCAAAAACCCGCTGCCCCAACTGCCGATAGCCCGGCAGCAAGGCAAATTGAGTCAGCAAGGATTGTTGATAGACCGCTGCCCAGCCGATTTGTCTATCCCCATCGTGAATCGCGTAATGATTCGAGGCGAGAATGTGGTCTTCCAGAAACGAATCGATAGGTGAGGGGAAAGCACCAAGGTATTGCTGCAAGGTCGGCAACAGATCAGTCAATGTGACTGGAACAAATTGAATTGTCATACCAATAGTATATCTTCTCTGTCAAGGAGTGCTTGCTGCCGTCGGCGGATGAGTATTGTGCTGCCCGCGCCTGCGGGCGCAAAGCCCAGCCGTTGGAAGAGGGCGAAGGAACGATGATTGGGCGCATCAATGTCGGCTTTGATCGTTTGCAGGTTGAAACCATCAAAGCCAAACGCGATGACAGCGGACAGAGCCTCTCGCATGAGGCCCTGTCCCCAGTAGGCGCGCCCCAGGATGCAACCGATCTCGGCGCATTGCGCTTCCTGGTCGAAGCTATGCAGGCCACAAGTGCCGATGATCCGCCCCGCTGCCCGCAAGCCGACGCCCCACTCAAGCGACGCCCGTTCAGCAAAGAGCCGGGCGACGCTCGCCAACATCTGGTCAACGTAGGTGAGATCGGGGAACGCCGGGTCACTGGTAAACACCATGACGGCGGCGTCCCCGTAAATCGCAAAGAGGTCAGCACGGTCAGCCGGCGTGAGCGCACGCAGATCGAGGCGTGGCGTCCTGAGTGGCGGAACAGCATCCCACCCAAAGGGCGCCACTGCCTGCGGCGCGGTCAAGCACACGGCGCTCATGCCGGTTCATCCGTCATCATGCGCCCCGGTTCGACGCCGATGTAATGCCACCAGAGCTTTTCCGCCATCGCCGTCGGGTTGAGGCTCATGCCCTGCAACTGGAAGTATTCACAGACCCGTGTGATATCGCGGTGAAAGATCTTGTAGGCATTGCGGTTAGAGACGGCCATCGTCACCTGCGGGAAGTCGATGAGCGTCACCTTGCCCTGCCAGTAGAGAATGTTATAGGCGGAGAGATCGCCATGAATCAGCTCGTGCTTGAGCATCAGTTCGACGTTGCGCATGACTTCGGCAAAGAGCGGCTGGCGCTCGGCCGGCGGCAAGGTAACGCCATGCAACACCGGCGCCGGCATCTTGGCATCGCCGATGTACGCCATGAGGATGGCATTTTCCCCCAGCGCGACCGGCTTGGGAACCGTCGCCCCCATGCCATACAGCCGTTGTAAGGTGCCGTATTCATACATGATCCAGGAACCATGCAAAAGTTCGGCGCCAAAGCCGGTCTTCTTTTTCATGGCGCGCATCTCCCGCCCATCGCGCCGCTTGACAATGCCGCCTTCACTGCTTAGGATCTCGCGCCCTTCGCGATAGGTGATGTCATTGCGCAGGTTGCGAAACTGGCGCGGGCGATAGACCTTGGCCGCCAGCAGATCCAAACCGGTGTCCGGGTTGGCTTTGCAGAGATAGACATTGGCTTCCTTGCCCCCCTTGACCTGGCTCAATACATCGACAATCAAGCCCTGATCATAAAAAATCCGGAGCGAGTCGAGCAGCCACTGGGTTTCAAAGAGCTTCGGCTTATAGGTGATCTGGAAGCCCGCTTCTAAGCCGGCGGCGTTCTCGGTCAGTTGCGCCACAACATCGGTGGCGGATTTCTTCGGTTTTTGCTTGGGCTTGCCATTGCGGGTGCGGCGCGCCGCCCGGTCGAGCAAGCCAAAACGATCCATTACATCTTCATATTCGTCTTGATAGAAGTCGTTAGTAACTGTGTAGTTGGAAGTCACGGTTGTTGTTTTTCCTTGTAAATAACGCTGATTCGTGTTACGTGATTCGTGTTGCTTGTTGCGTGAACTATTCATTGTGTGCATTGATTCGTTGGATTGAGCTTGCGACAAGGCCCGTGACACGAAAAATGCCACGGGCTGGACAGTCCCGTGGCGTGTACGTTGGCTGCTTTTATCAACAGCACAACAGGGTTCTTTTGCTCGGCTACGCTTGCAGCCGCCGGTATAACCAGGCAAGATGACAAGACGCAGGGAACAAAAAAGCCACGGGTGATACACCCGCGGCTTTTCTATCAAAGGAATAACCATCCCGTCAGCTTGTACAAGCGTTGCCGCCATCGGCTACAGGCAGGACAACACGTACACAACAACCTGCTTTAACCCTATAACAGGCTAAAGCCAAGTAACGGCTATGGTGATATGATAGCGGTGGTGAGTTATAATGAACTCAGGGCGAAGTAGTAAGTAACGCTACTTCAACACCGGCAGCAGGCATATCAATGGACGATTGCTTTGGGTTTGGGTATAGACCTTGACTTGAGCTGGCATCGACATGCCTCCTTTCGGGAAAAACTTCCATAATCACCATGAGCAACGGCGAACTTTTCCACAAGAATTGCGTTCACCGCTTTTCAGCATAACTTACAAACAAACCAAGCTATGTATGCTATGCTACAATTACCAAACCAGTCTATCACGAAAATTAGCCGATGGCAAAACTGGCTTGTACAAAAATTGAATTTGAGAATTTACCGAGCATTGAAAGGCTTGACCGGCATGATTAAAACGCCTGATCCGTTTATGCAATTGACCGAGCCGCCGCCAACCGAACCGCCCTTGCCCTGGGGCTGGCGCGAGATTGTCAAGGCGCTGTTGTTTATCATTGTCGGCATGCTGGTGGTCGGCGCGCTGGTGGTCGGCATTGGCGTTGCCACCGGCGCGTTACCACTCCCGGAAGGGCAAGGCATGGCGGCGGCGCCGTTGTTTTGGTTGGGCATCCTGATCTACGGCGTGGTGGCGCTGGCGGTCTATCTCTTTGCCGTCCGCCGGGCGCAGGGGGATTGGTCGCAACTTGGCTTTGGCTCCTTTGGCTGGGGCTGGCTCTTCATGGCGCCGGTGATCACCATGACAATGTTGTTTGGCATGGGTGTCATTAATGTACTCCTCGTCATGCCCTTTACCGGCGGCGAATTTGAGAATCCGCAAATTGAAGCGCTCACCGGCGGCTCGACGCTCTCCCTCGCTGAATTAGGCGCGCTGATGGTGCTTGTCGCCATCGTTGCGCCGCTTGTCGAGGAGCTTTTCTTTCGCGGGATGCTCTACCCGGTGCTGCGCCGCCGGTGGTCGGCGCCGGTCGCCATCGTCGTCAACGGTTTTCTGTTTGCCCTGATCCATGTCATTCCGCTCTTGCTGCCCGGCCTCTTCTTCGTCGGCATGGTGTTGGCCTGGGTACGTGAGCGCAGTGGCTCTGTCATCCCTTGCATGGTGATCCACGCCCTGCAAAATGGCATCGTCTTGCTGGTGATCTACGCGACAATCAATGGCATGGTCAGTCAGTAGGACAGGAAGGCAACCTTAGGCCATACCAAGAAAATAATCATACGTGATGCGTGAAACGTGTTGCGTGAACTGTTCGACAGTCGCTGTATGATTTATTTCCTGGAATGGCCTTATTGATTTACCGTTTCACTGTCCTGCTGTCAACTTAGCGCTTGTGAATTATTTACTTACCTCCACCGTGTGGTACACTGGGGGGATGAGTACAACGCGAACACTAACTGATAACGAATATGTGCTGCTCGATTCCGGCAACGAACAGAAGCTGGAACGGATTGGTGAATATACCCTGGTGCGCCCGTCGCCGCAGGCCGTCTGGCGACCGCAGTTGTCGGAAGCCGAATGGCAGCGCGCCGATGCGGTCTATGTCCGTTCCGCCGATGGGGGTGGAGCGTGGACGTGGAAGCGCAAGATCAAGCGGGAATTTGATATTTTGTATAATGGCCTCTCCTTCAACGTTCGCCTGACCAACTTTGGGCATCTGGGTCTCTTCCCGGAGCAGGCAGCGAACTGGGATTGGCTGCGCCAGATCATTCGCCAACGACTGGCGCGCACGAACAACCGCAATCTTCATGTATTGAATCTCTTTGCCTACACCGGCGGCAGCACCTTGGCGTGCAGTCAGGCCGGCGCCCATTTGACCCACGTTGACGCAGCCAAGGGGGTGGTCGATTGGGCGCGCAAAAATGCCCAGCAGTGCCGCCTGGATGAGCGCCCGATCCGCTGGCTGGTGGAAGATGTGATGAAGTATGTCGAACGCGAGGTGCGCCGCAACCACACCTATCACGGCATTATCTTCGACCCGCCCTCCTTTGGGCGCGGCCCCAAGGGGGAAGTCTTCAAGATCGAGAATGATTTGATGCCGCTGCTGGAGGCGTGTCAGACGCTATTAGCGAAGGATGCGCTCTTCGTCCTCTACAGTTGTCACACCCCC
The DNA here is from genome assembly GCA_021405325.1 of Caldilinea sp. CFX5. Next base: position 200,387 of record QWII01000001.1, read on the forward strand.
GGCTTCACCCCGCTGACGCTGGAGAATCAACTCCTCACCATGCTGGACGACCGCGACGGGACGTTGGAGAGCGGCGAAATGACGGTGACGGCGCAGACGGGTCGTCAACTGCCGAGTGGGACCTATGCACGCTGGGTGGCGGAGGAATGAAGCAGGAGTAAATTAATGGGAAACACAGATTTTGCGAAAGTCCTATAATATTGTAAGCCAAGATACTCTTTTCACGGCTTGACTATAGGTTGCTTACGTAATATGATTAAAGTGAACGTTTGTTATCATTCAGTTTCAGTTGTTTACCGAGGATCATGGTAAAGGGGGAGTGCTACCCACGCCAGCAAACTTAGCAGCCGAGAGAGCACCAATTACTCTTCCAGAGTACGTCTGTTGTTAAGAACTGTCATTACAATTGATGTAACCAGTTTTCTACACCCCTACTAACCATTATCGCTTGAACTGTTACGGAGCTAGCACCTGTGTTGGCCAAAGCTGTTGAGGCGATCGTACAATTTGCGCACGAACTCCATACCAACAATGATCCCATATTAGAATTTTTACCGTGGGATCAGGTAGAAAGCTGGTTGGTGGCCGGCGAATGGGAAAAATTGCGTTTTCTACTGCGCAAGCTGCCGTTGCCCCTCATTCCAGAGACGCCGGAGTTTTTCTTTGTGCGGGGTCATGCGCTCTGGGGACAGCATCGTTTAGAGGAAGCGCGCCAGATCTTCGAGAAAGCCCACTATTTTTACCGCATTAGTTGCGATAAGCCAGTCTTAGCGTCGTTAAGTTGCCTTGAGATTGCCGATCTAGCCCATGCCCAGCGCCACTATCAGGATGCGCTCCATGCTTTACAAACAGCGGAGACCCTACTGGCCGCAACGCCGACTAGCAACCCGTACATTACGGCACGTTACCACCTTGTCTACTCCGTCATCTTGCATGATCTGGGTCGCTTACAGGCTGCCATTGACCACGCGCAGGTTGCCTACCATCAATTTGAGTTCACCAAAGAAATTACATCGCAACTCCTCTGCCTGATCGCCATCGCATCCGCAGCCGTGCAACTAGGTCGGCTGGATCTAGCCGCCGACCAAACCACGCTTGCACGTAGAATTTTTGCAACAAAGACCGTCCCGACGCTTTACTATGCACGCATTCTCAACGCAGAAGTCCATATTGCCTGGCACCGGGGCCAGTTGCTGGACGCGCAAAAGGTAGCGGATGAGTTGTGCCAGTACGCCAGCGTACAAGAAATTCCCCACCAGCAACTCTATGCCACGACGCTTTTGGGTCATCTTCAACGGGCCTTGGGCAACTATGCCGAGGCGACAGCCCACTACGACACAGCGACGGCTCTTGCCACCAAGATTGGCTACGATGCCTATTTGACTGAGCTGACGTTGCAGCGGGCGTGGCTCGCTGTCTTGACCGGCGCCACTGAGGTCGCCCGCGCCATGCTCCAACAGGCAGCGACTGCGATGACCATTGGACAATGGATGAGCGCCAATCTTGTGCGAGGCGTAGCCGATCTGCTGGAAGGCGTGACCGGTCATGGCGAGGAATTGCTGACAGCGGCGTTGAGCTATCAAACCGAATACGAAGCGGCAGCCGTGACTTGCGCCCTTCATTGTTACCTGGCTCTAGCCGCCTTTCGCAATGGCGCAGCGGAACGCGGTCAACACCATGCTCATGCCGCCTTACGCTGGCTCAATGAACATCATCTTGCCTACTTTCCCCAGTGGTGGCACCCAACGCTGCTGGCAGAGTGGGCAACCTACGCCCTCGAACATTGTCCGGCCTATGACTTCTTGCTGCATCAGATCTGTGTCAACCACTTGGGCGATGCTGCTATAACGTCCTTGACACGACTGCACCAGCAAGCCGAACCGCCCTTGCGTGTACGCAGCCAACCCATTCTCGACGCCTTGCAGCAAAACAATTTTGTAGAACTGACATTTGTGAAGGATGACCATATTCGCGCCGTGTTACTGGCATTAGTGGCCGAACGCAAATTACGGCGCGCCGGTCTCCCCTTGCTCTTTGCCCGGTTGACCACTGCCGAACAACAAGGAACGCCAAACCCGACGCTCGTCGCCGTCTTTGGTCTTTACTTGGCCGGTCTACCCCGTGAAGCCATCGCCAAACGGCTGGGCTATAGCCTACCCTTGGTGCGCAACTATATTAGCGAAATCTACGCCCGCTTTGATGTGACGAAAGAGGGGTGGCCTAAAAAACGGGAACGCTGGGAACGGCTGCGTCTTGTAGCACAAGAGGCGGGGTTTGTGTAAAGTTTGGGACTATTAGGCATAGTACAGGTATTTAACATTATCATACTATTATCTTAACTGCTTATCTACGCTTATTGATCGTTGATTCTGCAGTTTTATCACTTTCTCTATCTACAGCTTACAGCAGTTAGGAGCTTCACATGCAACGCAAGTTCGCTACATTCTTTACAATTTTAATTGTGCTTTCCCTTCTCTTCTCTTCAACAGGAAATTCTGCTCTATATGCCGCGCCCGCAGAGACAACAAATTCACCTACCGGATGGTTTGCTGTCGTTATCGGTGTCGCAACCGTTATTGCTGCTCTTCCTGTGGTTCAGACTGGTTGGGATTCGTGGGCATGTTGGCGCGAAACTGGAAACCATCGAACGACAACCTATGGTTCCAAAGAATACGGAACCAAATATTATAATTCCAGCATGGCGCGGTATACTTATGAATCGCCCGGGACAAACTTTGCTATACTCCGGGATACGCGGATGGATGGCATTTTGAATAGTGGGTTGAACAACGCCATCAAAGCCAAAATTAATGTGGATGTGTTGGGTGGCACTAAGTATGTAGAGCGGAAAAGCTACAGCTTTTCTACCAATCGAAGTGTCCAACGCGCCTATAGCCGAGCAACACTCACCAAATATACCTTTGACGTATATAAAAAATGTTTAATCGGCGGCAAAACTTTAGTGCTGGGTGCAACATGGTTTGTCGCCCCTTCAGCAAGCCATGCTTATTATGTCGAGCTGCGCTAAGAAAAGCATTTGCTCTCAGGGCTATGTAGGTAGCCAAACCCTAAGGGTTTGGCTACCTACATAGCCCTGGCTGCCTTGCCGACGGTTCTTGAGTTTAGTTCTTTAAAGCTAGACTCAAGGCTTTTTGCTTAGGGTCCAGCAGCTCACCTTCCCCATTTTGTGATCAATCCCACAACCATCTTGACAAGCCCCGCACTTCATGCTATCTTGTACCCATCATTGATTTTGTTCTAACCAAGAAGAGCTTATGAAACCGGCAAACGCCCAGCGAACCTTGCAGCTTCAACCCACTGCCCAGACGAGCAATCAAGTTGCTGGTCCATTGGCGTTTGTCGAAAACCCACGCGATACTGTGCGTGGGTTTTCTTATTGGGGCTACTTTTATTTTACGTTTACCAACCCTTCGCCATTCAACGCGGAGAGAACGGTGATGCCTGGGTAGCGCCAGTGAGCAGACTGAACTTTCAAGAGCGGGGATGGCGAAAGCCCCCCGCTCTTTTTTGTTGCCCGCAACAGGGACACAGAGTTCACAAAGTTTACACAGAGAGCCAGAGAGAGTAACTCCCGCTTTTCTCTCTGTGGCTCTCTGTGAATGCTCAGCGCTCTCTGTGTTACTTAAAACCAAAGGGGAATTGGCGTATGACACTTTGTCGAGGAGTGCGCGGCGCAACCACCGTCGAGGCGGATGACCGAGAATTAGTGCTCAAGGCGACCCGTGAGCTATTGGCGCTCATGATTCGCCTCAACGGCATCCGCAGCGATGAGGTGGCCAGCGCCATCTTTACCACAACGCCCGATCTGGTGTCGGTCTTTCCGGCAACAGCGGCGCGCCAGTTGGGCTGGCTTGATGTGCCGCTCATGTGCGCCCACGAAATGAGCGTGCCGGGCAGCCTGGGACGGTGTATCCGCATCCTGTTACACTGGAATACGGCGAAAAGTCAGCAGGAAATTCAACATGTCTACTTGCGCGAAGCCCGTAACCTGCGCCCCGACAAACGGATTGTCCTCTCCGAGCAGGATATGGACGAACTGAATGCGTGGATCGAGGAACAGCTCAGTAAAAATAATTAATGGAGAATGGAAAATAATTAATTGTTAGAGCCTGTGCGGCACACGAGCATTAACAATTCTCCATTCTCCATTGACAATTAATTATTAAGGAGATTGTATGACCATCGTTGCTTTCCAGGGCGAGCATGGCGCTTATTCGGAAGAAGCGGTGCGCCAGCACTTTGGCCCGGATGTCGAGACACTGCCTTGTCACGCCTTTGAACATATCTTTGACGCCGTGGAGAGCGGTAAGGCCGACTTTGCCGCGGCGCCGGTCGAAAACTCGACCGCCGGCAGCATCAACAAATCGTATGATCTGCTGCTGGATCATGATCTGCGCGTGCATGGGGAGATCATGTTACGGGTCCGTCATTGCTTGCTGACGACGCCGGGCAATGCCGACAAGATCAAAGAAGTGCGCAGCCATCCGCAAGCGCTGGCCCAGTGTGAAGGCTATATGAATCGACATGGCTACACCGCCGTCCCCTGGTATGACACTGCCGGCAGCGCCAAAGACCTGGCCGCCAAACCGGAGCCGGGCGTCGCCGTCATTGCCAGCCGTTTGGCGGCGGAAACCTATGGATTGGAGGTTGTCGAAGCAGGCATTGAAGATATTCAACACAACTACACCCGCTTTTTTGTGATCGGCAAGGGGGAGGCCGCCCGCGCCGACCGTTGCAAAACATCACTGGTCTTTGCTGTACCCAACACCGCCGGTTCGCTCTATGGCGCGCTGGAAGAGTTTGCCCGCCGGCGCATCAACCTGACCAAGCTCGAAAGCCGACCGCGGCGCAACCGGCCCTGGCAATATGTCTTTTATGTCGATTTTGATGGGCATTGGCAAGACAAAGACGCCGGCGAAGCGCTAGTCTATCTGCTCAACCGCGCCGCCTTTGTCAAATTGCTCGGCAGCTATCCCGCCGCTGCACCCTTGGAAAATGGCAACACGAATGCCCAAGCGCAATTATTGCAAATTTGAACCGTGATTCGTGATTCGTAATTCGTGCTACGTGATTCTTACTTGACACGGTACACGCAACACGTAGCACGAATCACGCAGCACGAATCACAAAATCACGAATCACCAGAGGAGAAAACCATGATCGTTGTAATGAAAGCCGAAGCCACCGGCGTCGAAGTCGAGGCCGTGATGAAGCGGGCCGAGCAGATGGGCGCCAAGACCCACCCCATCTTTGGCGAGAGCCGCACTGTCATCGCCCTGGTCGGCGACTTGACCCGTGTGTCGCGCGAAGTCTTTGACGAGATGAATGGCGTGGCCCACACCATGCGCATCCAGGAGCAGCACAAGCTGACCAACCGCTCGATCCGCGCCGAGAACACCGTGATCAACGTGGGCAACGGCGTGCGCATTGGCGGCAATGAGGTGATCATCATGGCCGGCCCGTGCAGTGTCGAAAACCGCGACCAGATCGTCGAAACCGCCATTGCCCTCAAGGCGGCGGGCGCCAAGGTGCTGCGCGGCGGCGCTTTCAAACCGCGCACCAGCCCCTATGACTTCCAGGGCTTGGGCGAAGAAGGGTTGAAGTACCTGGCCGAGGCGCGTGAAATCACCGGCTTGCCCATCATCACCGAAGTGATGACCGTCGAGCAGGTGCCGCTGGTGACGGCATATACCGACATTTTACAGATCGGCGCTCGCAACATGCAGAACTATGGCTTGCTCAATGCCGTGGGTAAGGTCAACAAGCCGGTGATGCTCAAGCGCGGCATGAGCGGTCTGGTCAAAGAATTGCTGATGTGCGCCGAGTACATTGCCAGCAACGGCAACTACAACATCATGCTCTGCGAGCGTGGCATCCGCACCTATGAGACAGCGACGCGCAACACCTTTGATCTCAACGCGGTTCCGGTGCTGAAGCAGTCGAGCCACCTGCCGGTCGTCGCCGACCCGTCGCATGGCACCGGCTACCGTGAATATGTGCCGGCCATGTCCAAAGCATCGGTGGCTGCCGGCGCCGACGCGCTGATCATCGAAGTTCACACCGACCCCGACAAAGCCATGAGCGATGGCCGCCAGACCATTTCGGTCGAAACCTTCGCCAAACTGGTACAGGATCTGCGCCGCATTGCCGAGGCCGTTGACCGCACCATTGAGGAACCGGAAGTTGAGGATTTGAGCGCTTTCGCTGAATTGGAAGCGCTGGCGTGAGGTAGGTAGATAGGTAGACAGGTAGACAGGTAGACAGGTAAATAAGTGATCGCTCATCTACAGAAAGTGTGAGGTTTCGACCCGCCACACCTGTCAGGTTTTGGAAACCTGACAGGTGTTCACACTTTCCGTAGATGAGCCATAAGTGATTACTTCCCTATCTACCTATCTACCTGTGTACCTGTCTACCTGTTTACCTATCTACCTATCTACCTACAAACAAGGAGCAAACAACCATGATTATCGTCATGAAACAAGGCGCTGGCCAGTCAGACATTGAAGCCGTGGTCAAGCGCGTCGAGGAAATGGGCAAAAAGGTGCATCTAAGCCGCGGCGAGGCGCGCACCATTATCGGCGTCATCGGCGCTGATGAACACATGATCAACGAAGCCAGCTTTGAGGTGATGGATGGCGTCGAGAAGACCATGCGCGTCATGCAGCCCTACAAGCTCGCCAGCCGCGACTTCAGCCATGAAGATACCCAGATCAAGGTTCACGGTGACATTACGATTGGCGGCAAAAAGATCGCTGTTATGGCCGGCCCCTGTAGCGTGGAAAGCCGGCAGATGATTTTGGAAACGGCGCACATGATCAAAGAAGCCGGCGCCACCGTACTACGCGGCGGCGCCTTCAAGCCACGCAGCAGCCCCTACAGCTTCCAAGGCTTGGGTGAAGAAGGGTTAAAGTACCTGGCCGAAGCGCGCGAAGAAACCGGTCTCGCCATTATCACCGAAGTGATGAGTGTGGATGAGATCGATCTGGTCGGCGAATACACTGACATTTTCCAGGTCGGCGCCCGCAACAACCAGAACTACTCGTTGCTCAAAGCGTTGGGCAAGGCCAATAAGCCGGTCTTCCTCAAGCGCGGCATCAGCGGCACGATTCAGGAATTGCTTATGGGCGCTGAATACATTCTGAGCGGCGGCAATATGCAGGTGATGCTCTGCGAACGGGGCATCCGCACCTACGAAACCGCCACTCGCAACACCTTTGACATCAATGCCATCCCGCTGCTCAAAGAGTTGACCCACCTGCCCGTCGTGGCGGACCCGGCCCACGGCACGGGCATGGCGAACCTCGTGCCGGCCATCTCCAAAGCGGCGGTCGCCGCCGGCGCCGATGTCCTCATGGTCGAAGTCCATCCCGACCCCAAGCGGGCCTGGAGTGACGGCGCCCAGAGTCTCAACCCGGCGGGCTTTGCCAAATTGATGAACGACCTGCGCCCGCTTGCGGCGGCGGTTGGTCGCGAAATCTGACAGGGTGACAAGGTGACAAGGTGACAAGGTGACAAGGTGATGCTATAGACAAAGCTATAGTGCAAGTTATGGCTGTATCGCTTTAGCGTCTTAGGCCGGAACACACTAGTTAGCGCGTAGAAATCACCCTGTCATCTTGTCACCCTGTCACCTTGTCACCTTGTCTCCCAGTGGAGATGGTAATGACCAAACGTCTATCTGATTGCAGCGTCGCTGTCATTGGTTTGGGGTTGATGGGGGCCAGCCTCTGTCTGGATTTGACCAAGGGGAAGCTCTGTCGCGAGGTGCGTGGGGTGGCGCGCCGGACGGCGACGGTGTTGGAGGCTTTTTTTGCCGGCGCAGTTGATCTGGCGACCAATGACCTGATCACCGGGGTGCTGGGCGCTGATATTGTGATTCTGGCGACGCCGGTGCGGACGATTGTCGATATGCTGAATGAGATCGGCCCCCATCTCCAACCGGGGACGGTGGTGATGGATATGGGCAGCACGAAGGCGGAGATTTGTGCAGCAATGGCAGAGCTGCCGCCGGCGGTGCAACCCATCGGCGGCCATCCCATGTGCGGCAAAGAGACGGCCGGTTTTGGCTCGGCGGAGGCGGGGTTGTATCTCAATGCGCCGTGGGTCTTGACGCCACTCCCCCGCACCAGCGAAACAACCGTCCGGCTGGCGACTGAGTTGGCCCAAGCCGTCGGTGCCCGACCCGTTGTCCTGGAAGCGGCGCGCCATGATCGGTTGGTGGCCAGCATTAGCCATTTGCCCTTTCTGCTGGCTAGTGGGTTGGTTCATGCTGTGGCCCAAACCGGCAACGATGACGCAATGGTCTGGAAGCTGGCGGCCGGCGGTTTCCGTGACACCAGTCGCGTGGCGGCCAGTGACACCCGCATGTTTATGGATATTCTCATGACCAATCGCACGGCGGTGTTGGAACAATTGGATAATTTTACGCAACATCTCAGCGAAATTCGTGCTTTGTTGGCGCAAGCCGATGAAAGTACCTTGAGTAGCAAATTAGCCGTTTCGCAGAAGGCGCGGGCAGAATGGAAGAAGAGTTAGCCCAAGATGAGCCAGATCCAAACCCAGTCCGGCCACGCCCTTACCGGGCAATGCAGCGTCCCCGGTGACAAAGCGATCAGTCATCGCGCCGTCATCTTCGGCAGTATTGCTGAAGGGAAGAGCATTGTGCGCAATTTTCTTGATAACCAGGAGTGTCGTGCGACGGTTGGCGTCATGCGAGAATTGGGCGTACAGATTGATCTGTTGACCCCAACCGAGCTTGTCATCCACGGGCGGGGCTTAACTGGTTTGCAAGAGCCGAATAGTGTGCTGAATTGTGAACATTCCAGTGTGACGATCCAGTTATTGATTGGATTATTGGCCGGTCAATCATTCGCCACTTTCTTGAACGGTTCGGCCCAAGTTCGTCGCCAACCACTGGGTCGCCTGGTGAACCCGTTGCGTGGCATGGGCGCCGACATCATCGGTCGCCAGAACGGCAACTATGCGCCCTTGGCCTTTCGCCCGACCCGTTTGCGTGCGGTTGAGTATGAAATGCCGGTCGCCAGCGAGCCGGTTAAGAGTTGTCTGTTGTTGGCTGGTCTCTACGCGCACGGGCTGACCATTGTGCGCGAGCCAAGCCCAACGCATGATCACACCGAACGGCTCTTGCAGGCAATGGGGGCGCCCATTGAGATCATCGGCCCAACGGTGCATAGCGAACGGCCAACGCATCCGCTACGTGGTCACGAAGTGATTATTGCCAGCGACATTTCATCTGCCGCCTTTTTTTTGGTGGCCGGCAGCATCATCCCTGGCAGCCGCCTGACCATCACCGGCGTCGGCATCAACCCAAGACGCGTCGGTATCATTGATGCGCTGCAACAGATGGGGGCGCAGATCAGCTATCGCAATCAACGCGAACAGACCGGCGAACCAGTGGCGGATCTGGAAGTGCGTTACAGCGAACTGCACGGCGCAACCTTTGGCGGCGCCGGCATTGTCACCATGATCGACGAGTTGATCGCTCTCGCTGTCGCCGCCACCCAAGCCAGGGGGCGGACCATCGTCAAAGACGCCGTTGACCTGCGCAGCCAGGAGACCGACCGCCTTGTCGGCGTCGTCACCGAATTGCGCAAAATGGGCGCCAAAATCGAGCCGACAACGGATGGTTTTATCATCGACGGCCCCACCGAACTGCGGGGCGCACCAGTCGAAAGCCAAGGCGACCATCGGCTGGCAATGACAATGACCATTGCCGGGTTGGTGGCGAAAGGCACAACCACCGTTTACGGCACAGAAGTGATTGCCAATAGCTTCCCCGGCTTTGAAGTGACGCTGCAAGCGCTGGGAGCGGAGTTAACAGTCACGGAGTGACGGCTGAGGGTAGCCGAGTTTCAACCCTCGATCCGCAAACCCGCCGCCCGATGCCGCAGGCCATGTGAAACCGGTCTTGAAAGACCGGTCTACCGTCAGCCGTCACGCCGTGGCTGGTTGGCAGATCATTGCAACTTTCAATTGCGCATGCTCTTGATTGGATAAAAAACCGATGACTATCTATCCGATTTCCGGCAAAACCAACATCGTCGGCGTTATTGGCTGGCCGGTCAGTCATAGCGTCAGTCCAGCGATGCATAATGCGGCCTTTGCCGATTTGGGTCTGGACTGGTGTTACATACCGATGCCTGTACCTACTGAACCCGTAGAGCGGGTGGGGGAAGCGCTGCGCGGCTTACGGGCGCTTGGCTTGCGCGGGGCAAATGTTACCGTGCCGCACAAACAAGCCGTTATGCCTCACCTGGATTGGCTCACACCGGCGGCGCAAGCCATTGGCGCCGTGAACACAATTCGGGTGGAAAGCGATGGCAAACTTTCCGGCGACAATACCGACGCCCGCGGCTTTGTCGCCGACTTGCGTGATCATGGCGTCGATCCGGCAAGGAAACGGGCGCTGGTCTTAGGCGCTGGCGGTTCAGCACGCGCTATTGTCTTTGGGCTGGCCGAAGCCGGTTGCCTTTCGATTACCATTCTCAACCGCACAGTGGACAAGGCCCATGATTTGGCAATGGATATTCGAGCCGTCTTCCCTTTCTGTCGCCTCTCCGGTCATGCCATGCCCGATGAAATCGCCGTACTGGCCCAAGAAGCAGACATCATTGTCAACTGCACCTCGCTCGGCATGACGCCCAACGTCGAGGGGCTGCCGTGGGATGAACAGGTCGCCTTCCGGCCGGGACAGGTGGTCTATGACCTGGTCTATAATCCGCCGCAAACGCGCCTGTTGCAAAAAGCCGCTGCCGATGGCGCGCAAGCGATTGGCGGACTGGGTATGTTGATCTGGCAAGGCGCGATTGCCTTTGAACGCTGGACCGGCCAACTGCCGCCGGTGGCAGTCATGCGCACCGCGGCCGAAGCTGTCTTTGCCAAACGGAGGACTTAATCTCAATGCGTGACCGTGAACTGATTTTCCCCCATCTGCTCAACCTACGCGACTTGGGTGGTTGCCGCACACGGGACGGCCAGGAAACGCGGTGGCGTTCGCTGTTACGCGCCGATGATCTCTGTCGGCTGGCGCCCGGCAATGAGCAATACCTGATCGACTATGGCGTGCGCACGGTGATCGATTTGCGCTGGCCGCTTGACGCCGACACCCACCCTAATTTTCTGCACGAAACCAGGGGACCGCTGGCCCATCACACCATTTCGTTGCTCGGTGAGAGCATCGACGCGTGGCGCGCCATTCCGGCCAGGGGCAAAGAACAATTTAACTGTCTCGTTCTCGAACATTTCCAGGCTGAACTGCGCACCGTCCTCCAAGTGATTGCGGCAGCGCCACCGGGTGGGGTCCTCTTTCACTGTGTTTCCGGCAAGGATCGCACCGGTATGGTGGCCGCCTTGCTCCTGGCGCTGGTCGATGTCGAAGTTGAGACCATTGTTGAGGATTATGGGCTTTCGACCAAAAACCTGCGCGAGCCTTACCTGGCCGCCTTTCCGACCGAACCGGAAGCCGTGTTGGAACGGGTGCGTTGTCCACCGGAACAGATCCACAATATGATAGCTTATCTTGTTGATCGTTACGGTGACACAACACGCTATCTGCAAGCCATTGGCTTGAGCAATCACGAGATCATTCGCTTAAAAGCACGACTCTTATCAGATCCGACAACGATCTGACCAGGTGTAGATTCGCTAATTCCACTGATTCGCGGTGATACGGTGATAGCTGACAAGGAGACAACAATGGCAACCTTCCTCGCAGTTGACCAACAGATGGAAATCCTCATGCGCGGCGTCAAGTTTGGTGACGAACTCACCCACCAACACATGGCGCAAGAGCTACACGCACGGCTAACCGAAAGTTACGCCACCGGTCGTCCGCTGCGGGTCTACTGCGGCTTTGATCCGTCGGCGCCCGATCTCCATTTGGGCCACACCGTACCCATGCGCAAATTGCGCCAGTTCCAGGATCTGGGCCACGAAGTCGTCTTTCTCATCGGCAGCTTCACCGGCACGATTGGCGACCCTAGCGACAAGGAAAGTGTACGCAGCCAGCAAACCCTGCAGCGGGCCTTGGCGGCGGCCCAAAGCTACACGGCTCAGGCATGGCGCGTGCTGGATCAACACAAAACGCTGGTGCGCTACAACCATGAATGGCTCGGCGAACTAAGCTTTACGGATGTGATCGATCTCGCCAGCCACTTTACTGTGCAGCAATTCCTGGCGCGCGACAATTTTAGCCAACGCTTTGCCCGTGGCGACGCCATCTGGCTGCATGAATTTTTCTATGCCCTCATGCAAGCCCATGACGCCCTGGCGCTGGAGACCGATGTTCAGGTCGGCGGCACCGATCAACTCTTTAACTTGATGGCTGGCCGTAAGTTGATGGAAGCGAAAGGCCGCAAACCGCAAGTCATCTTAACTTTTGATATTCTGGTCGGCGTCGATGGCGTCAAACGCATGAGCAAATCAACCGGCAACTACATTGGCATCAACGAAGCGCCCGGCGTGATCTTCACCAAGGTGCTAAATGTGCCGGACACCGCTATGCGCAATTACGCTGAATTGGTCACCCGCTGGACGCCGGAAACGATCAACGCCCACCTGGCGCAGGTCGAAAGTGGCGCACTGTCCATGCGTGAATTCAAACAGCAGTTGGCCTGGGAAATCGTGAGCATCTTTCACGGCGATGACGCCGCCAATCAAGCCGCCGCCGATGCCCGCAAAATGCACGAAGGCGAAGCGCCCAGTGATGCCCCGGTATTTCACCTGACCGGCGAAGTGCCATTGGTGGAATTACTCCAACAAGCTGGTCTGGTGCAGAGCAAAAGCGAAGGCCGCCGCTTGATCCAGCAGAATGGCGTGCGCCTGAACGGAGAACTTGTTGTGGATGTCGATGCCGTTATTCAACCGGCAACCCATCAGGGCCAAACCCTGCGCGCCGGCAAACGCAACTATTTGCGTCTCACCGCCTGATTGCTGGTTCCCACGCTCGGCGTGGGAATCCCGGATGGACGCTCTGCGTCCCAGTGCAAAACCGTGTAAGCGGGAGGTTGGCATGTTCACCCATAACGTCAAATTCTTTCAGAAAGCAATGGTCTTTCATCCCGAACAAGCGCGCTTTCTTGCGCTCAAACGCGCCGACGACGATTCATCGGCCCCAGGACAATGGGATTTTCCTGGCGGCGGCATCGATTTTGGCGAACTTCACTTGACAGCACTGGCACGCGAAATTTGGGAAGAGACGGGCCTCACCATTGTCAACCCGCGCGTCGTTGAAGTGATGACGAAGTTTGACGCCAATCGGCAGATCTACTCGATCTTTGTGGCCCATCAATGTCAAGCGACGAACACGGCGATTCAGTTGAGTGCTGAACATACGGCACACCGATGGGTCACGGTAGCAGAATGGCTACAGATGGATGCGCCAGTTGCGCTAAAACAGGTTGTGCAAACTTATTCTGGCATCGCAGGTACAGGTATCCTAACATAGGAGGGTAAACAATGACGTTCGAACAAACGGTAAGCCCACACGAAGCCGCCATTCTGTTAGCCTTTACTGCCGTCGATGAAGAGGTAGCCTTGCCAGCTTTGACGAAACGCAGCGGGCTTGCGCTGGCCCAAGCCCGTTCCGCCGTTGAGCGCTTGAAATTGCGTGACGCGGTTGATCAAACGGCTGAACAGGTTAACACACAGGTGGCATTAAACGAGCTAGGCGAACAGTGCCGTACCCGGCAAATCCCTGAGCTACGGTTAGTAACAACGTTGACCACCCACGGGGTGCAACTCGTTGGCGCTCTACAAAGCCGTGATGACTTAGATCGCGCCGAGGCAGGCGCAGCCTTTGGCGCGTTGCGGCGCAATGGCCTGTTGGTGATCGAAAACAATGAAGCCCACCTTGCCCCCAATGCTGACCTTAGCGAGTTGCAAGCGCGCCAGCAATTGGTCGAACGGATTGGCGTTGCTGGCGAAGTATCGCTACACGAAATTTCCACCACCGACCAGGCCCGCCTACAGGACAAGCGTCTGCGTCACCTGTTCAAGTTCACCGAAACCAAAGTGCGCAGCTATCGTTTGACAGCAGCAGGGCTGGCCTTGCGTGAACAAGCCAACACCGCCAAAGATGAAATCAGCCGCCTGACCCCGGCCATGCTCCAAGATGGCAGTTGGCAGGGCAAACGCTTCCGGCGCTACAACATCGGCTTGCCGCCGCGCTTGGTCGCCGGTTATCGCAACCCCTACCGTCGCTTTTTGGATAAAACCAAACAGACGCTGTTGGCCCTCGGCTTTGAAGAGATGCGCGGCTCACTGGTCGAAAATGAGTTCTGGAACATGGACGCGCTCTTTATGCCCCAGTTCCATCCGGCGCGGGAGATTCATGATGTCTACTTTGTCGAAGAACCGACGCACGCCCAAAGCCTTCCTGAACCTTATTTATCCAACGTTGCCGCTGAACATGATGGGCGCTCAACCAGCGGCAGCCGGGGCTGGGGTTATCTCTTTGACAAACAGCGCACCCATCGCCTGGTGCTGCGCAGCCAGGGGACGGCGCTCTCGGCCCGGCAACTGGGCTTGCAACCAAAGATACCGGGCAAATACTTTTCGATGGCGCGCTGTTTCCGCTATGACACGGTCGATGCGACCCATGCGCCCGACTTTATTCAGATCGAGGGCATTGTCCTTTCCGAGGAGATGACCCTGCGCCACCTGCTGGGGATGCTCATGATCTTTGCCCGCGAAGTGGCCCAAGCGACTGAAGTGCGCGCCGTGCCGGCCTACTTCCCCTTTACCGAGCCGTCGGTCGAAGTCCACATGCGCCACCCGACGCTGGGCTGGATCGAACTGGGCGGTTCCGGCATCTTTCGCCCGGAGGTGACCAAACCCTTTGGCATTGACGTGCCGGTCATCGCCTGGGGTCTCGGTCTCGACCGCATGGCGATGATGGCGCTGGGCAAAGATGACATTCGGCACTTGTTCACCAACAACCTGCCAAATGGGTTGGCGGATAATCGGAGTTTCTAAATCTCTCAATCTCTTGGCTAGTGGAGATTGGGAGATTCAGAGATTGAGAGATTAAACATGAAGGGGTTAGCGTATGCCTACCATTACTGTGCAAAAAGCGGACTTATACCGTCTGGCTGAATTACCTGACACGCTTACGCTGGAAGAGTTAGAGGCGCGCTTGCCGCTGGTCAAAGGTGAGTTGAGCGTTCGTGGCCGCGACGGGCGCAAACTGAACGCCGTCGAAGCAAATAAACTACTGGTCGAGCATCAACTTGACTTGCGCATTGAGCTAAACGACACCAATCGCCCTGATCTGTGGTGTGTCGAGGGGGTGGCGCGCCAGTTACGCGACCACGCCCGTGGCTACACGAATAAATACTCATTTTTCACAGCAAGTCCAGTTGAACGCCGAATTGAGGTTGATCCTGACCTTGCGACCTTCCGCCCGTTTATCGGCGGCTTTCTGGCGACCGGACAGGTGGTGACCGAAGAAAGTTTGCTGGCCTTTATCGACGCCCAGGAAACTTTGACGCGCAACTTTGGTCGCAAGCGACAGAGTGTTTCGATTGGGTTGTATCGAGGCGACACCTTAACCTTTCCCATCCGCTATCAAGCGGTAGGGCGGTCGGCGTTGCGTTTTGAACCCCTAGCCCCGGCTAGCGAAGCAGGCACAACCTGGCCGGTTGGCACAGCGCTTACGCCGGACGAAATTCTAGTGCAACACCCAACGGGGCGCGAATATGCCTGGATTCTGGACGGCCTTGAGCAGGTGCCGCTGCTCACCGATGCGACGGGCAACGTCCTCTCCTTCCCGCCGATTATCAACAGCGCTGACCTGGGACGGGTGCAGCCGGGGATGAGTACGCTCTTTGTTGAGGCGACCGGCACGGAGTTAGATCAGGTGTTGCTGACGCTCAACATCTTAGCGGCGAACCTGGCGGATCGGGGTTGGCAGATCGAGCCGGTCACCACTTGCTATCCGTATGATACAGTGCGGGGGCAAACCGTTACAACGCCCCATCCGCTGGCAATCACCCTGGATGTACCACTGGGCGAGTTTGAACGCCTGTTGGGTGAACGGCTGAACACAGATGAAGTGCAACAACGGCTAGCGGCCTATGGTGTTGCGGCGGTTTCGCATGACCAGCAGATCACCGCCACCGCGCCCAGCTATCGCCAGGACTATTTGCATGTCGTCGATGTGGTTGAAGATTATGCCATCAGCCGCGGGTATGACAGCTTTGCCATTGCCATGCCCGCCGATTTCACCGTGGGTAAACTACAGCCGCTGACTGAGTTTGAGGATTTGGTGCGCGATTTGCTGATTGGCTTTGGCTTTGAAGAGGCGTTTTGCAACATCCTGACCAGTCGAGAACAATTGCAACAACGAATGAACCTTGTTGCTGACGGGCCGGGCGCGCCCCCCTTTCATGGCGGGACCGTCGTGCAGATTGCCAATGTTATGAATCGCAACTATGCTTATGTGCGTGACTGGATTATCCCGTCGTTGATGGAAATTGCCGCCCATTCCCTGGGTGCGATCTACCCGCATCGCATCTTTGAGATCGGCGAGGTGGCGGTCTATGATCCGACGCAGAATCTTGGCTCGCGCACCGAGTCGCGTGCAGCCGGTCTCATTGCCGATGACGAAGCATCGTTTGACAGCGCACAGTCGGTGATCTATGCACTGCTGGGTAGCTTGGGCATTCAATTTACCGTGCAACCGTGGACGCATCCTTCCTTCATTGAAGGGCGCGTCGGCCTGATTCGTACAACCAACGGTGCGCCAGTCGGTTTTCTGGGCGAACTGTCACCCCAAGTGTTGACGGCTTGGGGTGTGCGTACACCCATCGCAGCCTTTGAAGTTGGTTTGAATGGACTTTGTGATACGGCTCGTATGGTATAATTCTGATAAAGTGATAATTCTGATAAAGTTACTACGCAGAATTAAGGCTATGTGATTTGTGAGGTCAGCAGCCACGAATCACGTAGCACGTAGCACGAACAGGATCAGCCATGTATGTAAGTGCGAAAACACCTAGAGAACATTGCCGGTTGGAGCAGATGGATGACAACCAGTGGCGGGCGTACCACACCGGTCAAGGGGTGGTGATTGACGCGCCGGAGCAGCGTTGGGATGAGGAGCGAGCAGCGTTGCGCGCTTTGCATGAGGCCAAGTGGGTTCTCGTTGCCATCACAACGCCGCCCGACAAGGCAATGCCGGATCGGGTTTATGCACGGTATTTGCCGGAAACAATGGATGCGAAGGCATAGGGTAAGGCAAGGTGGGCAATGAAATTTCCTTATGGCGATAGCGATTTTTATCAAATTATCACGGAAGGCTATCTCTATGTGGATCGCACGGATCGGATTCCGCTGCTCGAAGAGGCCGGTAAAAATCTGACCTTCCTGCGCCCGCGCCGTTTTGGCAAAACGCTCCTGCTCTCGATGTTGGAGTACTATTATGACCTTGCTAAAGCAGATGACTTTGCACGCTTATTTGGGCAACTGACGATTGGTCGCAATCCAACGCCACTTCATAACCAGTTCTTGATCATGAAGTGGGATTTCTCGAAGGTGAATTCACAAGGCGCAACCGAAGAAATCAAAAGCGCCCTACATGACTACTTGAATGAGCGCATCGCCATATTCGTTGACACCTATCAGCCATATTTGACGACGCCGATTCGTCACTACCCGAATAATGCCCTTGTCTCCTTTGAATCGGTAGTCGCAGCCGTGCAACGCACACCCCATCGGCTCTATTTGCTGATCGATGAGTATGACAATTTTGCCAACGAAGTGATGATGAGTAACCACCCGACCGGCCATGAACGTTATGAAGCGCTGGTAACTGGTGAAGGTCTACTCAAAACGATCTTTAAGAATGTCAAAGGGGCGATGGATGAAGGACTAGGTCGGGTATTCATTACCGGCGTCTCCCCTATCCTCCTGAGCGACATCACGAGCGGTCATAATATTTCTGAGAGCATCACGTTACGCAACGATCTCTTTGATCTTTGCGGCTTTACAGCAGCAGAGGTGCAGGTTATGGTGGCACAGATTGCCGAACAACGTAACTTGCCGATCAGCAAAGCGCAGGAACTGTTAGCCTTGATGCGCACCTTCTACAATGGCTCCCGCTTTGTCTATGGCGAACAGCCGTTGATCTATAATCCGACGCTGGTCTTTTATCTCTTGAAATATTTCCAACGGGAAGGCAGCTACCCGCGCGAACTGCTTGACACCAATCTAGCACCTGACTATCAGAAATTGGTCTATATTTCGCAGCGACCGAATGGGGAACGACTCATTGCCGCCGCCTTGAATGAAGCGGAGCCAATCACCGTTGTGGCGCTGGCCAATCGCTTTGGTCTACGCCAGTTGTTAGCCGAAACCAAGACAACAACCCTCTTGGCCTCCTTACTTTATTATTTGGGGGCATTGACGTTAGGTGGTGAAACAACAGGGGGCAAGCTTGCGCTACGCGTGCCTAACCTGGTCATGCGCAAACTATATATTGAACGATTGCGCGAGTTGGCATTGCCCGAAGTACAAGATCGCGCTGATGGCGTCCAAGCCGCTGAAACGCTGTACGAAAAAGGCGAGTTGCAACCGCTGTGCGCGTTCATCGAACAACACTATTTTAAAGTTCTGGACAATCGCGACTATTTACACGCCAATGAGCTAACCGTGAAAATGGCGTTTCTCAGCCTGCTCTACAATGACACCTTTTACATCATTGACTCAGAGCAACCGGTAGCCCGCGGCTATGCGGACCTAACGATGATTCTCCGCCCGGAGATGTGGCGCTATCGGTTGCTCAACATTCTGCTCGAATTCAAATTTATCAAGCCGGGTGAGTTGGGGTTGACCACGGAGCAGGTGAAAACAAAGAGCGAGGCTGAATTAAACGCGCTGGATCTGGTCAAAACCAAAATGAGCGAAGCAGTGACCCAAGCCAAACGGTATCGTGCGGTACTCAGCGCCAAATATGGCGAGCCGGAGCGTTTACATAGCTATGCAATCGTCGCCATCGGCTTTGAGCGCCTCTTATGGCAGCCAGTCACAGAGTAGGTTGATTACGGTTGTCACCGACACGACAACGGATGCGGGAAGGAACGGAAATTTCCTGTGCCGGAGAAATCCGCTCCCGCCCACATCCGCTGTAGTGTTGCCTGAATTCGTCTTACTACTTCTGGATCAACGGCAGGAAGAGCGAACGCGTCGTCGGTTGCGCAACCGGATCACCCAGCAGCGCAAATTCGGTGAAGTGATCGAGCGCACCCATTGCTTTGTTGTTGGGAGCATCAAGCGTCGTCGCCACCAGCACCCACTGACCGGTCGCTTCATCATAGAAATAGAGTTTCAGCGTCCCCTCCACAATTCCCAGCTTTGCCAGGTCGGCATCTGTGTAGCTGACTTCCAGGTTGTAGTTGGCCTCAAACTGATTGATGGCATCACCCTGGCTGTTCTCGGCAATGAGCCGGAAGAGCCGTAGACCCCGTTTCCCTGGCGGCAGCGGATGGGTGGGCGTCTGGATCGAGGTATAGAGCAGATCGACGCCGGCGTGGGCATCGGTAGCCGGCAGATCGACCTTGACTTGCCCATCGGTGCTGGTAAAGCGACCCCACTCGATGATGATACAGATCCGCCACCGTGAGCCACTGATCCAAATCGAGATGCGACCCCGTGCGGCCAGCGTATCGGCAAGATTGGTGAGCAGAATTTGCCCATCTTTCACCATGGCTTTGGCGTCGCTATCCGTCACCGGCTGACCGTTGGCCTGAATTTCGATCTTGTCAGCGGTGACTTCCTGTTTGCCCAGGAAGGTCAAGACGCGCTGTGGATCGACCGGTTGCCCATCCAACTCAGCTTCCGGGTGGTAGGCGATCACCGGGCGGCCATCGACCACGACGCGTGGGCTATTGGCCGACCGCAGCGTGATGGTGATGCAGACGCGCCAGTTGCGGCCACTGATCCAGATACCGATGGTCTTGTGTTTCGCCAGCGTGTTGGCGAGACCGGTAAAGCGCACCTGGTTGCCGGTAACCGTCGCCGTCACTTTTTGGGTCGGGGTGATGATCACCGGATCGGTAAGCACAGCCGCCGCGCCAAGTGTCGGTTTAAAGAGTTCCACTTTATCCGCCACCACCGGCGTTGAACCAAGCAGGGCCAGCAACCGGCGCACTTCGGTTGGCTGTCCATCAATTTCGACGATCGGCTCGCTATTGGTCACCTCACGGCCATCCACCGTGACGGCGAGGTTGGCCTTGCTCTCCCAGGTGATGATAATACAGATCCGCCACCGTTTGCCGCTGATCCAGATGCCGATCTGGGTGCGCGCCGCCAACTCCTGGCCCAGACCGGTCAACAGCAGGTGATCATCGTCCAGGATTGCTTGCACCCCTTGCGTCAACACTTTGGTCACGCCGGGGTTGGCGGGGTCAAAGAGTTCGATCTTCCCGGCCGTTTCGGCTGCGCCGTCCAGCAGCGCCTGAATCTGCCGCAGTTCCGTCATCTGACCATCGACCTGGGCTTCCAGTCCTTTCAGCGTCACGTCGCGACCATCGACAGTGACATTTAGGTTGGCGTGACTGCCCCAAGCGAGGATAATGCAAACACGCACCTCATCAAGGATCGTGATCCACAGCCCGATTGGGCGCGGCGCCAGGTGTGGCGAGAGGCCCGTGAAGCGCAGATGACTCCCTTCCATCACGGCCTGGACGCCTTGGGTCAACACGGTGGTGCTGCTGGGATTAGCCGGGTCAAAGCGTTCGATCTTTTGGGCGGTGACAGCCGTCGTACCGAGCAGCGCCAGCACCCGGCGCAGATCGGTCGGTCGGCCTTGATATTCCGCTGCAACGCTTTGCAGGGTCGCTACTCGGCCATCAACGGTCACATCCAGGTTGGCTTTATTGCCCCAGACGATGATGATACAAATGCGCCAGCCACTGCCGCTGACCCAGATGCCAATCCGACCACGCGCCAGGTGTGTGGAGAGGCCGGTCAGCGAGAGGTGGCTTTCTTTGATCACGGCTTGTACACCCTGCGTCAACACTTTGGTGATGGTGGGAGTGGCTGTGTCGAACAGTTCAATTTTCTCTGCTGTCACTGGCGCCGCCCCCAGGAAGGCGAGCACGCGCCGCAGTTCGACGGACTGGCCATTCAGTTGCGCCTCGGTGCCCTCAACCGTGACTTCACGGCCATCGACGCTCACATCCAGGTTGGCTTTACTCTCCCAACGAATGATGATGCAGATACGCCAACCACTACCGCTGACCCAGATGCCGATCCGCCCGCGCAGGGCCACTTCACGGGCGAGGCCGGTCAGGTGCAAGGTGTTGCCATGCACAATGGCCTGCACCCCCTCCGTCACTACGCTGGTAACAGTGGGGTTGGCAGGGTTGAAGAGTTCGATCCTCTCCGCTGTCACCAGATCAGGCCCTAAAAACGCCAGGAGTTGCGGCAAGGGAACCAGTTGCCCCTGCAATTGCGCTTCCGTTCCCTCGACGGTAACATCACGCCCATCGACGCTGACATCCAGATTCGCCTTGCTGCCCCAGGTGAAGATAATACAAACCCGCCAGTTGGCGCCGCTGATCCAGATGCCAATGCGGCCACGCGCCGCCAGGGTTTGGGCCAGATTGGTGACTTTGATCGTGCGGCCATGTACCTCAGCGGCCACATTCGTGACGAGGATGGGCGTATCCGGCGGCGCAAAGACCTCCACCAAGTCCGCCGTGACCGGCTCCAGACCGATTACCTTTAACACCTCAGTATAGGTGGCGGTGCTGCCGTTGAGTTGGGCTTCCACCCCTTCGACCGTGACGGCGCGGCCATCGACCCAGACCGTCAGCTCATCCCCGTCGGCGGCGGCCACCGGTTGCGACCAGGCGCCAACCACCATGAACAAGCCAAACAAAAGACCCAACGCCAACAGGCAGGGTCGCACAAAGGACAAACGTTTTGCAGAATTAGCGCTCCATTCCATCGATTGATGCCTCCTATGCAATTGTCATCATGGGATTTGATTTCGGCGGGCGCGGAGAGAGTGCAGTGTATTTAAACAGACGTTTGGTATGCGCTTTCGATACGGTCAACATCGCAATTGCCGGGAAATTTAACATAGTGTACACTACAGCCAGGCAATTTTGCGTGCAATCGAGAGCAAGCGGTGGTTGGCCGACAGGAAGACTGCCGCCGGTCAATTGAGGACAAGGTATGACCACAACGAAACAACCGGCTGTTAATTACAGTGCCTACCCTGACGAATCCGGCCACTTCGGGCCGTATGGCGGCAAGTTTGTACCAGAGACGCTCATGCCCGCCCTGGAAGAGCTGGAAGAAGCCTACCTCCAGGCGCGCAATGACAAGGAGTTTATGGCCGAACTGGCCTATCTCCAACGCACCTTTATCGGTCGGCCCACGCCGATCACCTATGCGCGACGGCTCAGTCAACACCTGGGCGGGGCGCAGATTTATTTGAAGCGCGAAGACCTGGCCCACACCGGCGCCCACAAAATCAACAATGCGCTCGGTCAGGCGTTATTGATGAAGCGCAAGATGGGCAAGACGCGTATTGTGGCGGAGACAGGCGCCGGTCAACATGGCGTAGCGACGGCGACGGTAGCGGCCTGGCTGGGCATTGAGTGTGTGGTCTACATGGGCACGGTAGATATGGCGCGGCAACAGCCCAATGTCTTCCGCATGCGCTTGCTGGGCACCGAAGTGCGTGGCGTCGAGAGTGGCAGTAAGACGCTCAAGGACGCCATCAACGAAGCAATTCGCGACTGGGTCACCAATGTGCAGAATACCCACTACCTGCTGGGCAGCGTCCTGGGGCCGCACCCCTACCCGGCCATGGTGCGCGATTTCCAGAGCATTATCGGCTGCGAAGCCGTTTACCAGATGCGTGACAGCGAGGATGGCCCCAAGCGCTTGCCCGATGCCGTGGTGGCCTGTGTGGGCGGCGGCAGCAATGCGATTGGCATCTTCCACTCCTTCCTCGATTTTGAAAATGTGCGGTTGATCGGCGTCGAAGCGGGCGGGCATGGCATTGCAGGAGGCGAACATGCGGCACGCTTTGCCGACCCCAAGATTGGTCGCCTGGGTATTTTACAAGGCACCAAAAGCTATGTCATGCAGGACGAAGATGGGCAGATCGCCCTCACCCACAGCATTAGCGCCGGTCTGGACTATGCCAGCGTCGGCCCGGAACATGCCTGGCTGCGCGACCTGGGCCGCACCGAGTACAGCTACTGCACCGACGACGACGCTATGCAGGGCTTCAAGCTCCTCTGCCAGTTGGAAGGGATTATTCCGGCGCTGGAAAGCTCGCACGCCATCGGCCATGTGATGAAGCTGGCGCCCCAAATGGCGAAAGACCAGATTATCCTGGTCAATGTCAGTGGACGTGGGGACAAAGATTTGAATACGGTCATGCAGGTGTTGCAGGCGTAGCGTTGGTTAGGTGGTTGGTTGATTCGGTGGTTGAGCTTGTCGAAACCACCGAATCAACCAACCGCCTAACTAGCCATTCAACTTCCCGGCAAACGTCGATAGTACCGACCAGGATCAATTTCCAGCACCAGTACATAGTGGCGATGAATTTCGGCCATGACTTCAGCACTGTAGTCCTCATCGGTAAAGCGTTGGAGGATCACATACTGCGGTTTATATTTTGTCAAAGCGGCCAGCATATCCGCTTGGGTCAAGATCCCGGACTCTACCCGTTTGCGGCTAATAGCGGCAATCGGGGGCGTCACCGGCAGGCCGGCTTGAAAGGCGTAGAAGGGGCGATCGGTAAAGACATAGCCCGGCTGGCGCTGCGCATCGGTTTGTAATTGTTGCACCATCTCCCAGATATAGAGTGGTCGGTAGATTTCCGCCTGTTCATCCAAGCGCTTTTCCAGTGGCGCCGGAAAGTAGAGGATGGCGGTGATCAAGGCGACAGCCGTACTGGCTAACAGAGCCGTTTGTACGAAACGGCGGCGGGTCGTTTGGCCGGCCAGATGATCCAACACTTTGCCCCATGCTTCCAGGCTGAAGGCGCAGAGCCAGGCCATCGGAATCGTCAGCAACATAATGTGGTGATACCAGAGAGGGCGGTGAACGATGAAGGCGGTGGCAACCGTGGCGAACCAGGTCAACGGCAGCAGAAAGACCCATTGGCGTTGCCGGATCGCGTAAAGGACGCCCATCAGCGCCACGATCAGATAAACCGGCTGTTCTTGGATGAAGGTCACCAAGAATTCCTGGCCGCTGCTGGCAAAGGCCACTTGTTGTTGGGTTTGGGCGCCAAAGTGGGTCGTAAGGAGCATATCTACATTCAACGCGCCAAAGTAGATGCTCAGACTGCCAAAGGCCAGGGTGACAAGCAGGAGCCAGAGCAGCAGATCGCGCAAACGACAAAGCCAGGAGAAGGTTGGCGGCGTGGCCAGCAGCAGATAGAGGCCAATGGCTGGAAAGAGCGCAACGACAAAGAGCTTGGTTTCCAACGCCAGCGCCATCAAGAGCGCCGACAGCGCCAGCAGCCACCGCCGTTCTCTGGCATTGACCAAACAGGCAATGGCCGCCAGCGCCAACGCCAGCGCGGGTAGGCCGATCATGACAGCGCTGCTCAACCGTAGATAATATTGACTCAAGAGCAAGAGCAGGGTGGCGCCAATGGCAGCAAAAGCGCTCACCGCTTTGTGAACAGCCAGATAGAAGCTCCACAATAACAGGGCCGAAAAGAGCGCAACCAAAATACGTGCGGTCGTAACTGATTCGCCAACCAGGGCAAACCAACCGGCGAGCAAGACGGTGAAAAGGGGGGGCTGATCGCTCCAAATATCGCTATACAACTGATAGTTTTGCTCGTGTAACAACGTTTTCATGAGGTTGATGCCTTCATCATAATCATAGTCGGCGGCATCGGCAAAAGGATTTTGCGCAAACATGAAAACGAGAAAAAGAATAGGGATCCACAGCCCTTGGTAATAAATAAAATCACCGACGCGCTTGAGCCAAGCCCAAGACACGGGACGAACAGCGAGGTTGGGTGCAGTTGTTGTAGTCATATAGATCAAGGCAAGATCGTTACAATTGCGGTGTAGATACAACCTTAATTTGTGATTGAATTCACATTTTGGATAACAGAATCCACTATAATGCTGCAAGGCAAGGCCAGTTAGTAAGGAAGATTCTTTTTATGAGTAACTCGCAAACATTGTTAGGAACGCAACCAACAGGGCTAGAACGAATTCGCGCCGTCTTTGAAAAAGCCAAGCAGGAGCGCCGCGCCGCCTTTATGCCCTATCACGCCATGGGCTACCCCAGCCGCGCCGCCACTCTGGCGGTCATTGCCACCCTGGCGGATGTCGGCGCCGATCTCTTTGAAATCGGCATTCCCCATAGCGATCCGCTGGCCGATGGCCCGACCGTTCAGACCGCCACCTACACCGCCATCACCCAAGGCACCACCGTCAAGGATTGTCTGGCAATGGTGCGTGAATTGCGCGCGCAAGGAGTGACACAGCCCTTCTGCGCCATGACTTATTTTAACCCGCTCTTTGCCTATGGGGTGGAACGCTTTGTGCAGGATGCCGTTGCCGCCGGTTTTGATGGCTTGATCGTCCCCGATCTGCCGCCGGAGGAAGCCGACGAGGTAGAAAGCGCTTGTCGCCACGCCGGGTTGGCAACGATCTATCTCCTGGCGCCGACTAGCACCGAAGCACGCATCCAGCTTGTGGCGCAACGGGCGACCGGCTTCATTTATCTGGTCAGCGTCACCGGCGTCACCGGCGCTCGCACAGAATTGCCGCCCGATCTCAAGGCGTTTGTCCAGCGCGTGCGGCGCCATACCAACTTGCCCTTGGCGATTGGCTTTGGCATCGGCACCGGCGAACAGGCAGCGGCCGTGAGTGAAATTGCCGAAGGGGTGATTGTGGGGTCAGCGTTGGTAAAGGCGGCGGGGAGTGACAAAGGGGTGGCGGCAGTACGTAAATTGGGCACAGAGTTGGCTGCCGGGTCACACCGCTTGGGAAAGTGAGACAGAAGACGGCATGATTATCCATATTATCCGTACACGCGCCACACCCCAACAAATGGTCGAGATGCAGCAGATGCTCCAAACCTATATCAAACTTGCGGTTGATGTCGAACGAAAAATTTTGGCCGGCGGCGGCGAAATGCACGCTGACTGCGAAGATGCTTTGTTGGAAGATGGCAGCCGGCAAGAGAATATTTGGGGAGCGGACTGGAGTGCGATTAAACAAGAAGTAGCGTACGAATCCCTAATTAACATTCGACCGCGCCAAAACAATCGCTCGATGGTAATCCAAGATCCTGTCCTACGACAAAAAATTGATGAGATTGTCTATCAGCTATTAGGAGGTGTATGAGAGATTATAGCAAAACGCGTCACCGGTATCTACGCGATCCGTTACCAATACGGCTGGGTGGCGTCGCCGCGAATCTGTCGCGGGTCAAATCATTCTCCACTCATCCAGAAAACAGTGTTTTGGTAAGCAGCCTTGTAGAGGAAAGCAAATATTTCATTGAATGGACCGCCGCCGAAGCTGAAGCTGAAGTCGCTGCCGAATTGGTAGAATTACAATTGCAACTTGTGCGCTGGCAACGCACCTGGCCCACCATCTGGCCCGACCCGATCAAACGCCAGGAAGTTGCCGATGCAGCCAAGCGTTGGTCAGATCGGGTGTTAGAGCTATCCGGGCTTTTAGATGAAGCGTGATTGGTGATGCGTGAAGCGTGCTACGTACTGCGTGGGGAACGGTTTCACGAATTACGCAACACGTTTCACTTAATCACTGGTCGCAACTTCAGGGCAAATTGTAGCGAAAAGCGCGCATCGGGGTCATCCAAATCGAGTTGGGTGATGCTGGCGATCTGCTCCAGCCGATAGGTGAGCGTATTGCGATGGATGTGCAGACGACTGGCGGTCTGGCTGGCGTTGCCGTGACATTCAAAGAAGGCTTCCAGCGTCTGCACCAACTCAGCGTTCTTGGTTTCGTCATATTGCAGGAGGCGGCCCAAGGTGCGCCGGTAGAAGCGACCGGCCTCGGCATTCCCGCCCAGGGTTGTCAGCAATTGATATAAACCCAGATCACCGAAATAGGTGACAGGCGTCCCCTTCCACTCTTTGCCCAGCCGCCAGCTTTCCCGCGCCTGTTGTTGACTTTGGAGCCAGTCACTCGGTTTCACTGCCGGTCGGCCAATGCCGATAATCAGTTGCGCCTTGCTGTATTGCACCAGTAAGCGCTCGGCAAAGGTGTTGGCAATGGTCTTAAACTCGCGCCCACTTTTGGGGTTGTCGGTAGGCCAGAAGAGCAAAATACCCTCATCGCGCCGGCTGATTGGCAGATTGACCCCCTGATCGCGCAGAAAGCGCAGGAGCGGCGCCGGCCATTCGGGCGTCTGTTTGGCCTCCACCACCCAGGCCACATGGGGGCGGGTCAGATCATAGCCCAGCGAGGCGCCCCGTTGAATCCAAGCCTGTTCATCGGCGATCTCCGCCGCCAACAATTCATCAACAAAGGCGGCGCGCATCCGCTCCTCGGCCAGCCCAACGGCGTTTTGTTTGGCCCATTCCAACGCCGCCGCCGCCGCACCCTGGCTAACCGCGATCTCCTCCACCGCGCTGATCGGTTGGCCGGCATTGCCGGCAAGACGCAACAACAGACAGTAGCCGCGCACTGATTCGACAGCTACAATCGGCGTAATCACCACCTGGCTATACCCGGCGGCATCACCGACGCCATTGAGCGGCAAGGCGCCCACGGTCTTGCTCAACTTGGCAATCGGTTGGGTCGCTGCCCAGCTTCGCAATGTGGTCATATTGGGCAACAGGCCAAAGAGGCCATGACGACGCGCTTCCGAAAGCAGCTCTAAACCGGCATGAGTGGCAATCTGTCCATCTTCACGTAGGAGGATCAACGGCTGTTGGGCAAACCGGGCAATATGTTGGGCCAGGTTAGCAATCCCGCCGCCGTCCAGGGCAATCTGGTTGAGTTCATGTTGCAACTCCGCCGAACGTTGCGCGACATAGCCGGCCCGGTCCACAATCAAGCGGATGACGGCGCGCTCAATTTGCACCAGTGACTGGGTATCGCCCAGTTGAAAAAGCGCGATGCGGTTGGCTTGTGCCGCCACAATTGCACTCTCATCGACGGCACCAAGCACGGCGATGGCGGAAATGCGCGCATTTTCCAGGCTGCGCACCACGCGCGCCAGTTGCATCTTGGGGTCAAGCCGACGCAGATCCGCCAGATCAATGAGCGCCAGTTCGTTGCCGTCCAACTTGGGAAAGGCGGGCGGGCTGGGGCGCAAGCTACAGGCCCAGCTCACCGTTCGGTCCAATAACTCTTCGCCGACCAGTAACTTGCTGTCCGGTGGTAGCGCCAGCCGGAAGACATCATCAAGTGTTACACCATTTTTGTACATAATGCCCAAATCAAAAGTGAAACCGCAGATGGTTTTTACGCAATACACTTAACAAAACTTCAACAAAAGTACGATTTGACCAAAAAAACAAGGCACGCTTATTGGTAAATTTTTTGTTACTCTTGCAGTAACTGTGCGGGCAATATGTGAATTATATATCTATCGCGGCTTTTTCAGCAATTCGCCAGGACTGTGTTATGCAAATTACACAAAGCAGCCCGATGGCTTGCGTCCATCGGGCTGCTTTAGGTGGGTTATTCGTTATTTGAACTGGTCGAAACAGACCTGTTACTTATGAAGGTTGCAGAATTATCTCGGTAGGGGCGTACCCTTGCGGTCGCCCTAGGGCACCGGCAAGCGGATGCCCTACGGTGTTTACCGCTTTATTTGCGGAACCTTCATTAGTACTTAGCCCAGGCCGTCATGATGGCGCCACAAGCGCCGCCCCAAACGGCAAAGGTGAGGATGACGCCGGTGCCAAACCAGCTTGGATCCTGGCCCATGACTGAAGCCAGGCCAAAGAAGACAGCCGCCCCCAAGATGGCGCCGATGATGCTGCCGAGCAGTAACTTGCCGACCGATTGCGTTTTGGTAAAAGCGCCCACCAGAATTGGCCAAAGCAGGATGCTGACCACCGGAATAATGCTGCCGATGATCCCGCCGATCAAGCCGGGGATGCTGGCGCCGACGCGACCGGAGGCAAAAGCATAGCCCAACACCGGCCCAATCCCCGTCAGCAACAGGGCGACGGCAAAGGGAACCAGTTGGTCATTTTGCAGAAAATAGACGGCGGCATAGGCAATGAGCGCCGTCAAGACGCCGGCATAGAGCGAGGCCAGCAGCGGATTGCCGGACGGTTGGACAGCACGAGTCGTCGCCAGAGGAATCATTGCAGTTTCTCCTATCTTATCAGTGCGGATGGGTTTGGAACGTCGCAACAGGGTTATTTCAAAAGTCTAGGTATGATATACCACAAAGCCGGAAAAAGGGCAACCTTGTCAGCATCTGCTGTCCTATTCCCACGGCTGCAACAACACCTTCGCCGACTTTCCCGTCAACTGCAACTCCCAGGCGTCCTGCACCTGTGTCAGCGGGAAGCGATGGGTGACGAACTTGTCCAACTGTGGGCCGACTTTGCCGATGAGCGCCATCATCGTTGGCGTATCTTTCAGGTTGTAATGCCACGAACCGATGAGGGTCAACCCTTTGCGGATCATGTCAGGGCTGATGCGCAAGGGTGTTTCGTCGCTACATTCACCGACAAAGGCAATTTGCCCCTTGCGGCGGGCGGCATCGATACAGAGCCGATGGGCAGCGACAACACCGGAGCAATCAATGGCTTTGTCAATGCCCTTACCGCCGGTCAATTCGCGAATTTGGGCCAACGCATCGGGGTTAGTCGGATCGACGACTACTTCGGCGCCCAGCGTTAAGGCCAGTTGGGCGCGCCAGGGGTTGCTCTCGACACCGATGACCCGTGCATTGCGGTGGACGCCATTGATCACGCCTCCCAACCCCACTGGCCCTAGCCCACTAATCAAGACCGTATCGTTGGCATTGACATTCATTAGCTGCATAGCGCCAAAGGTCGGCCCCAGCCCACAACAGGCCAGCGACGCATGATCATAAGAGATGCCTTCGGGGATCGGAACGAGCAGGTGATCGGGCTTGAGCAGGTATTGATTGTAGGTGGCGCTGCCGTCGCGGGTGCCGTGGAAGGCGGCAAAGTCGGTGTTGCTTTCACAGTGGATATAGTCGCCGGCCAGACAGAGGGCGCATTTGCCGCAGCCATTCAACGGCATCACCACCACGCGGTCGCCGACCTTGACCCGCCCCGGTTGGGCCACGGCCACCACCTCGCCGGCCGCTTCATGACCCAGTTGGTCCACCGGGCGTCCAGCCACGTAGGCTTTGTATTCGGTACACATGGGGGCCGTATGGACTTTGACCACCACCCAGTTCTCCTTGGGTGTCGGGTCGGGGACAGTAATAACAGCGGCTTGGCGTTCGCCAGTAACAGTTGCTTTTAGCATTGTTAGGTTCCTCACTGATTGGTTGGTTCGTTGGCTGGTTGGTTCGTTGGTTTCGCGCCCGCGAAACCAACGAACCAACCAGCCAGCCTTTGAATTGCAAATGAACGGAAGATATAGCCATATTAGGCAGGATTTTGGCAACTTTGTCAACCCGGCGACAACGGTTCTTTTTTCCACTGAAAACGCAAAAGTCGAGGAGCATTGCTATTGACATATCAAAATAGTTATGCTATAATAGTCCCTGCAAGATGTTGTAGGTTCTATCACGAGTACTGATTTACCCGCTCGCGCACAACAATCGAGCGGTTTTTTTGTGCCGGATTGTTGGGAACATCCATTTTGTACGTTGTAGTAAACCAAATTTTAGTTCGGAAAAGGAGTTTTCCAACAATGAGCAACCAAGTAAAAGTAAAAGGCACCGTGAAGTGGTTCAATGACCAAAAGGGCTTTGGCTTTATCACCCCCGAAAGCGGCGGCAAGGATGTCTTTGTCCACCAGACCGCCATCATCGCCAACGGCTTCCGCAGCCTGGCCGAGGGTGATCGCGTCGAATTCAGCATTGAGCAAGGGGCCAAGGGTCCCGCCGCTGCCGGCGTTACCAAGATCTAAGAACCACGCCGCCGGCTAGTTGCCCTTGGGCGACAGGCCGGCAATATTGCGAACCGAAAGAGGGGAGTTGACAATCATTGTTAACTCCCCTCTTTTTTGTCCAACGCCGGTAGTAAAGACTAATGAACGTTACGAAAATAAATCGGTAACTGTAGGTCATCGCCGCCGGCGTGACAAGCTCCAAGGATTACCGAAACCATTCGCTACCCTTCATTAGTCTTCCGCCCACCCGCGCAGAAGCAAAAGTCTTTACTACCAGCCAAAGCCCGCCCCGGTCGGAATCTGCACCGAGCCATCCACCAACTTTAGCGGCGACTCCGGCCCGATCCTGCCGGTCTCCAGGTAAAGCGCATTGGGCAGACAAGCCATGATGTTGAGTTGTTCCGGCCCGCCGCCATGCGAAGCATAGGGAATATGAAAGGCATGAGCAAGCAAACCAATTTGCAATAATGCGGTTGGGCCGCCGGCGCGCCGCAGATCGGGCTGGATAATATCAACGGCGCCTCGCTGTAAAAAGCGGGCAAAATCGGCGGGCGTGTAGAGATTTTCCCCGGTCGCCACCGGAATATCGAGCGCACGCGTAAGGGCCGCGTACCCTTCAATGTCATCCGCCGGGATCGGCTCTTCCCACCAGCCGCAGCCCAACGCTTCAAAGGCGCGACCACGCCGGATCGCCTCTGCTGCCGTAAGTGATTGGTTCGCATCAACCATAACCTCGATGTCGTCACCGACCGCCGACCGCACCGTTTCCACACGGCGAATATCTTCTTTGAGCGTCGGATAGCCCACCTTAATCTTTACGGCGCGAAAACCTTGCGCCACGGCGCCGGCGCAAATTTCCTGCACCTCCTTATCGTCATAGTTCAACCAACCCACCATTGCATAGGCGCGAATCCGCTCATTGACCCGCCCCCACAGTTGCCAGCAGGGAACGCCTAACGTCTTGCCTAGACAGTCCCACAGCGCGGTGTCCACGGCGGCAATGCCAAACATGGTCAAGCCAAAGGCGCCATGATATTCGGTCTCGCGCAGCATGGCCTGGTGTAAACCCCGAATCATGGTCAATTCCTGGTGCAAAAGCAACGGTTTGAGCGTATGCTCAATCACCGCCGCCAGCGCCGCCGGTCCGCCATCGATTCGCCCATACCCAACCTCGCCCGTCCCCTGCACACCTTCTTCCGTGGTCACCACCACCTGCACTGATCCCGTCCCTGGTAGCGCCTGAAGCGCATCACGCTTCGGCGTGGGGCTGGGTACACGGGTTTTGGCAATCACCTCTACATTGGCAATCCGCATCTGCTCTCCTCCTGTTTGTTCGTTGCCTGGATCATCTATACGTCGGCAACACGACAACGGATTTAGGAAGCAACGGATTTTTCCCGACAGGACAATACATCCGTTGCTTCCTAAATCCGTTGTTGTGTACCTGGGTCACGTCCAATAACACTTGCACATTATACTCGGAAGGGGTATGATCGCGCTATGTCTGCTTTTGGCACGCTCCTCCGGTGCAAGGATCCAACTTCTTCCCAACTAGAAAAAGGTATGTACTATGACGCTCAAAATTGGCTTGATTGGCTGTGGCGGCATTACCGAGGCCCATGTCGAGGGCTGGAAAACTGTAACTGATCAGGCGGAGATTGTGGCCGTGGCCGACGTTTCGCGCGAGAATGCCGAACGCCGCGCCGCCCAGATCGGCACTGACCCGGAAATTGTCAGCGATTACCGCGACCTGCTGGTGGACAAGGGCATCGACGCCGTGGACATCAGCCTGCCCCATCACCTGCACTGTGAAGCGATTGTGGCGGCGGCGCAGGCCGGCAAACATTTGATGACCGAAAAACCGCTCTGTCTCAACCTGGCTGAGGCAGCACAGATCGCCAAAGCAGTCAAAGAGAGCGGTATCATCATGATGGCCGCCCACAACCAGCTCTTCTTCCCCTCGGTGCAACAGGCCAAGGTGATGTTGCAGAATGGCGACTTGGGCAAGGTCTACATGATCCACTCGCTCGACTGTGGCGCCCGGCGACCGCCACTGAACCCCAACAAAGCCACCTGGGGGCAGCCCATGTCCGTCGCTAATTGGGGTTGGCGCAACGACCCGACCAAGATGGGCGGCGGCGAGTTGATCGACACCGGCTATCACCCCACCTACCGCCTGCTTTTCCTGGCCGGTCAGCGCCCGACCGAAGTGACGGCCATGCTCGGCACCTATCGCCTGCCGCTGGCGCGCGAGGATACGGCCATGGCGCTGGTTAAATTTGAGGATGGGATGATCGGCCAGATCTTCTCCAGTTGGGGGCTACGCGGCCCCGGCGCCAAACCGGCCCTTTTCTACATCATGGCCGAAGCCGGCCAGCTTTGGGGCGAAATCGACAAGCTCTACTACCAACCGGTCGGCTTCTCCAGCCCGGCGGCGGTCGAATATCCGGGTTGGGATTACCGTCGTTCCTTTGCCGCTGAAATCAAACACTTTACCGAAGCCATCATCGGCGGCTATGAACCGCTCCACTCAGTCGATGAGGCGACAACAACGTTGCAGATTATTCTGGGCGCGTATCAGTCGGTGGAAGAGAACCGGATTGTCAAGTTGGGATGACTAGGTGATTGGTCATTCGGTGATTTCGACAAGCTCAATCACCGAATGACCAATCACCTACCAGGGAGGATGCTATGGAATACCGCCGATTAGGCCAAACCGATATGCAGGTTTCGGTGATGGCGCTAGGGTGCTGGCCCTTTGCCGGGGGCAACGTGTGGGGAGAACAGGATGATGCAGTGTCAGTAGCGACGGTTCACGCCGCGCTCGATGCCGGCATCAACTTTTTTGATAGCGCCGAAGGGTATGAAAACGGCCATTCGGAACGGGTGCTGGGGCGGGGGCTGCTAGGGCGACGGCAGGAAGCGATCATTGCCACCAAAGTCAGCCCTTCCCACCTGGCCAAGGCCGACGTGATCAAAGCGTGTGAACAAAGTCTGGTTAACTTACAGACCGACTATATCGACCTCTACCAGATCCACTGGCCCAACTGGAAGGTGCCGCTGGCCGAGACGGTGGAGGCGCTGCAACAATTGAAACAACAGGGCAAGATCCGCGCCAGCGGCGTGAGCAATTTCGCCGTCCAGGATTTGAGCGAGATGGTGACGTTGAGCGAATGCACCACCGATCAACTGCCCTACAGTCTGCTCTGGCGAGTGATCGAGCGGGAGATCAAGCCCCTTTGTCTTGACCATAACGTGGGGGTCATTTGTTACAGCCCGCTGGCGCAAGGGCTGTTGACCGGTCGCTATGCCAGCGCAGACGCGGTGCCGGACGGGCTGTCGCGCACGCGCCTCTATGCGAATCATCGTCCAATGGCCGAACACAGTGATCCCGGCTGTGAAGCGGAGGTCTTTACAGCGTTGCAGGGCATCAAACGCGTCGCCGATGACTTAGGCCAGCCCATGGCAACGGTGGCGCTGGCTTGGGTCAGACAACAGCCGGGCGTCACCTCCTTCCTGGTCGGCGCCCGCAAGCCGGAGGAGTTACAGTGGAATTTACCCGTGCTGGATCTCACCCTCTCGGCAGATGTGGTGGCGGAGTTAAACCGAATCACGGAACCCGTAAAAACCAAATTAAGCAATAATCCCGATATGTGGATGTCAACGTCGCGGATGCGATAAGTGACTCGTGCTGCGTGCTTCGTGGCCTTCGACAGGCTCAGGCCACGAAGCACGCAGCACGAGTCACGCAGCACGAGTCACGAAAGGATCAAATCATGACCAAAATCCCAATTGCCCTCGAACTCTATTCTGTGCGCAATGAGATGAAAGAGAATGTACACACGACGCTTCATGCCGTCGCCGAGATGGGCTATGAAGGGGTCGAGTTCGCCGGTTGGCACAATCACAGCGCCAAAGAGTTACGCGCCATTCTGGATAGCGAAGGGTTGCGCTGCTGTGGGTCACACACCCCATTCTCGGCGGTGCAGGCTGATAAACTGGCAGAAACCATTGAGTTTAACCAGATTCTCGGCAACAACAAGCTGATCATTCCCGGCATCCCCGCCGATCTGCGCAAGACGCGCGCCGATTGGCTCAAGTTGGCCGCCTTTTTCAATGAGCTGGCCGACAAGCTGGCGCCCCACGGCATGGTGACGGGCTACCATAATCACCACGTCGAATTTGCTCCCCTTGATGGCGAAACGCCGTGGGATACTTTTTTTGGCAACACCAAGGCGTCGGTGATCATGCAGCTTGACAACGGCAATGCCATGTTAGGCGGCGCCGACACGGTAGCGATTCTCAAGCAATATCCAGGACGCGCCGTCACCGTCCATCTCAAGCCTTTCACCCGCGTCGCCGATATGAGCGACCACGAGGCGATCTTCCGCCCGATCATCGGTCAGGATCATGTACCGTGGGCCGACTTCTTCCAGGCGTGTGAAAGCGTGGGCGGCACCGAGTGGTACATTGTCGAATATGAAAGCGACGCCTATCCGCCCTTGGAAGCAGTGGCGCGTTGCTTGAATGCGTTGCGGAAGATGGGGAAGTAGGTAGATAGGTAGACAGGTAAACAGCCAAAGGAGAAACCATGCTCAAACTCAGAACACTGATCGAAGACGGCGACCCTGAATTGCTTGCCGGTGGGTTTCAATTTACCGAAGGGCCGGTCTGGCAGGCGGATGGCTCATTGATCTTCTCGGACATTCCGGCCAGTCGGCTCTACCGCTGGACGCCGGAGGGTGGTGCGCAGGTCTGGCGCGAGCCGACGGGCAACGCCAATGGCAACACGCTGGATCGTCAGGGACGCCTGTTGACCTGCGAACATTCGGGGCGACGGGTCTCACGCACCGAAGCGGATGGCACGGTCAAAGCGTTGGCCGACCGCTACCAGGGCAAGAAGTTGAATAGCCCGAATGATATTGTGGTCAAATCGAATGGCGTGGTCTACTTCACCGACCCGCCCTATGGCATCCAGCCGGAGGAGCGGGAGCAACCGTGCAATGGCGTCTATCGCGTCCTGCCCGATGGGACGATTGAACGGCTGGTTGATGACTTTGATCGCCCCAACGGCCTAGCCTTTTCACCGGATGAAAGCATCCTCTATATTGACGATTCGCCCCGCCGCCATGTGCGCGCCTTTGATGTCCGCGCCGATGGCACGCTGACCAACAGTCGCATCATCGCCGACATGGACCATCCTCAGCCCGGTTCACCCGACGGCATGAAGATCGACGAAGCCGGTCATCTCTATGTCACCGGCGCCACCGGCGTTTGGGTCTTTGAACCCAATGGCGAATTGCTGGGCGTTGTCGTCACGCCGGAGCGGCCGGCGAACTGTGCTTGGGGCGATGCCGATCGCAAGAGTTTGTATGTCACCGCACGCACGTCGCTTTACCGGATACGAACGAAGGTAGCGGGGTTGGCAGTACGGTAAAACAGCAAGCGTGCCAGGCACTGGCCAATCGAAGTTTGCAATGACAGGATATTTCCCGGCCAGTGCCTGGCACGCTTGCGGCCCCAATGAGCGCTAATGCGGAGCGTGTCACTTTTCACCCAAACGCCTCCGCCGCCAACTCGCCAACACACACCTTCGTCACGGCGCCCGTCATGCGGATCGACCAATCCGGGCCAATACCGATTTCGATCACACCGCCGGGGCAGTGGACATGAATCTGGTTATCACACAGCCCCAGGCGATGAGCTACCGCTGCCGCTGCGCTACTGCTGCTCCCCGACGCCAGTGTGTAACCGGCTCCCCGCTCCCAAATCTCTATGCGGATATTATTGCGATCCAGCACCTGCATGAATTGGACATTGGTGCGGTTAGGAAAGCGCTCGGCGCTTTCCAGGTGTGGTCCCAGAGTATAGGCGATGGCGGCATTCACTTCATCCATCAACACGACACAATGCGGATTGCCCACCGTCGCCGCGCAATAGCGTAATGCTTGACCCGCCACTTCAATCGTTTCATTGAGAACTTCACGGGGCGGGCCGGCCACTGGGATGCGGGTGCTGTCAAAGCTGACCTGGCCCATATCCACCGTCACGCGCCGGCCCTGGTCAAAGACCTGCGCCGTCACCCGTCCACCGGGGGTCATGATCGTGAAGGGTTCGTTCTGTACCAAGCCTTCATCCCAGAGGTAGCGGGCAAAGATGCGCAAGCCGTTCCCGCTCTTCTCAAACTCGCCGCCATCGGGGTTGAAGAGCCGCAAGCCAAAGTCGGCTGCTGTACTGAGCAGTGGCCCCAGCAAGATGCCGTCTGAGCCGACGCCGTAGTGGCGATCACAGATGCGGATGATTTCAGCAGTGGTGAGACCATTGGGGGTATCTGCCGGTGGAATAACAATGTAATCATTGCCGAGCGCTTGGTATTTGTAAAAGCGCATCATCACCCACTCACCAATAGCTTCGCCAATGCCGTCCGAATCTTTGCCGGCACCGGCGTCGGTCGGTTGTCATTGGCGCGATCGACAAAGACATGGACAAAGTAACCGGTGGCGGCGGCCTCTTCGTACCCCGGCGTGAAGATGCCGATCTCATAGCGCACGCTGCTGTTGCCGATGCGCGCCACCCGCAACCTGGCTTCGACAATATCGGGGTAGGCGATCGCGCGCTTGTATTGACACTGATTTTCAATCGCAAAGGCGATCACCGGGTCGTGGCGAAAATCCAGCCCGCCTTCGTGGATCAGGTAGTGTCCGATCACCGTATCGAAAAAGGAATAGTACTGCACATTGTTGACATGGCCGTAGACATCGTTATCCATCCAGCGGGTGGCGATCTGGAGGGCATAGGGGTATTCTTGACGGGTTACAATTTGCTTTTCCATTGTGGATTGCTGCTGGCTCAAGCCGGTTTGCGCTGCTGCGTGCGCGGGATTAGGCGTTGGGGCTGGACAATTTGCCGTCGTTCCGGGGTCAGGCGCGCCAGCAATTCAGGCGACGGTTGATAGCCGTGGCGGAAGTTGCCCCACGAAGGGCCGTAACGGTAAACCGTGTTGCGCCGCTGGCCCGGATTCGTCCGCTTGGCCGAGCCGTGGGAGATGGCATCGACAAAGAGCAGCGCGTCGCCGGCCTTCATGTTGACTTCAAGCGCGCCTCTAATCCCATCAACGGACGCGTTGTGGGCCATACGATGCTTTTCAAAGTCGGGGTGTTGGAAATTGGCTTTATGGCTGCCGGGGATCACCATCGTCCCCCCATCGCCGGGGCCAAAGTCGGTGAGCGCCAACAGGATGTTGATCTGTCCACATTGAAAGCGCCCGTTGTGGACCTGAAACTGGGTGCGTTTGGTGTGCGTATGACCGCCGGAGTGGAGACCGATGGCTTCGCCGGGGCCGCGGAAGTTGGCGAAGTTTTCGTCAATAAAGAGCGGACCGTGGTTGTAGTCAAAGGTGCCTTCGCCGCCGACAAAATACTTCACCTTCTCAATCCACGACGGGTGGTCGATCAGCTTTTCAAAGGGTTCACCCGCTTCATAGATCTGTTGCAAATTCAACCCATCAGTGGTGCCAAAAGAGTGGGCGTGGACATAGCCCCACCACTCACCTACTTTCAAGGACGGAATTTCATCCAAACACGCATTGCATTCGTCCACTTCCGCTTTGGTCAGCGCATTTTCCAAGACCAAATAGCCGTTGAGGTCAAAGAGATAAATTTCCAAATCTGTCGGTTTCATAGGTTGCCTTCTCGATTGAGCAGTTGCCGGTTGAATCGTTGTGAAAGGGTCGGGTTGCCGCGGCGCAACATTACCGAATCTTCCAGTAAATGTAAGTTGAGATTTACTAAGTTGAGCTTTACAAGGGTCGGGTGGTTGGCTATTGATCCTAGCATGGGTCCAAGAAAGGTGCAACCTAATTGCCCACATCGTACGCTGATTGTTGTCAAAGTAGGAAGGGGTAGCATAAACTACAGAGCGCAAAAGTACATCTCCCCCAATGTAACGACTCAGCCTCAGGTGCGCGGCACTGGTCAAACATTGGTAGGGTGAACAATCTATTCCTGACCAGTGCCACACACCTGAGTAGTTACCCCCAATGACAGTAGCTATGTGTACAAAGCGCCACCAGGAACGATAGTGATCAGATTATGACAACACGTCTCTACTACACCAACGCCTATCAAACTGAATTTACCGCCAATGTCACCACCCTCACCACAGTCAATGGCCAACTGGCGGTAATCCTTGACCAAAGCTGCTTTTATCCCACTTCCGGTGGTCAACCCAACGATACGGGGATCTTAGGCGGTAAAGCGGTTTTGGATGTCATGGTTGACGAACAAGGGGAAGTGCTGCACCTGCTGGCCGAACCATTGGCGCCGGAGCAAGCATGGGAACCGATCACAGGCCAGCTCGATTGGCCGCGCCGCTACGACCATATGCAGCAACATAGCGGGCAACATCTACTCTCACAACTCTTTTATCAACATTTTGGCTTTGAGACAGTCGCCGTTCACTTTGGCGCCGTCGAGTCGACCCTGGATCTGGCAACGCCGGAAGTGACGCCGGCCCAGGTTGAGGCGCTTGAGCAGGCTGCTATGCAGCTTGTCTACGCCGCCTTACCAATCAAAGCCTATTTCGTCAGCGACCAGGATCTGCCCACCATTCCCCTGCGCCGGGCGCCAAAGGTGACCGGAACCATTCGCATTGTGGAGATCGATGGCTTTGATTACTCAGCTTGTGGCGGCACCCACTGTCGCACGACGGCGGAGATCGGGCCGATCAAATTGACCAAAACCGAACGACGACGGGGACAAGTGCGCATCACCTTTTTGTGTGGGCAGCGGGCCTGGCGCGATTACCAAGTCAAACATGGGTTGATCACCACAGCGGCCAACCTCTTCAGCAATGAAATTACCCAGGTGCCGGCCCTGGTCGAGCGGAATTTGGGGCAGATCAAAGAACTGCAACAAACCATAGATGGTCTACAAGAAGAACTATTGCGCGCCGAAGCCTTGCAACTTTTGTCTGCGGCCAGCTTTGTCAACGGCTATCGGCTCCTGTCCCAGCATTTTGCCGACCGCGCGGTCAACCTGGTCAAACGGCTTGCCCTGCAAGTGCAACAACAGCCGCGCGCGCTTTGTCTTTTCAGTGTACAGCAAGGGGAGAAGGCGACGTTGATCTTTGCCCGGTCAGCCGATCTCGATCTCCATGTCGGCAACCTGTTGCGCGACATTTTGCGTGAAGTTGGTGGTAAGGGGGGTGGGCGTGAAGATTTTGCCCAAGGGGGCGGTATTACGATAGAAGAGAGCAGGCGGCTCCTACCCCTGAGTGCGACAATGGTAGAGCAACTGACCAGCGCCGATGCCGCCAAAGCCGCCATTGACGCTTGAGCAGCAGATGACTACATTCAAGTCATCATCAATCACAGCAACGCGGTCAGCATTCCCATAAACCAGCGCCGGACTACTCGACTACTCGACTACGGACTACGGGACTAGGGACTACAGACGCTTGTTGACTACTTCAACATCACCTGAAACAGGTTCGTCAACCATTGATAGGTCGGGCCGGCAAAGACAAAGCCGATCAACACCAGACCGATCCGCTGTTCCAGTTCCAGCATCTGGTGCTTTGCCCAGTTGAGCAGAAAATGGCTTTGGACACGCTCTTCCGTCAAACTGTTAACCCAAACCCAACAGAAGACCATAAAGGCGAGGAGGAGCGCACAGACCAAAGCAATTATCGCAACGCCGGCAGGTACAATACTGGTCGGGGGTGGAAAATAGTAGGTGAGCGCTAAATAGGTGGCCAGCGCAATCGATAAAAAGTGCAAACATTGGTCAAAGACAAAATAGTAGGGTTCAAAGGTCTGTTTGTAGCGGGTCTTTAAGGCATCAATGAAGAAATGAACAACGCCCAAGCCAACAATGAGCAGCCAGTAGTCGAGAGGGTGAACAAGAAAGAGCGCGGTAATGGCAACATAGACGAGAACATGAAGAAAGACGCCGGCAAGGCTCTCTTTCTTTAATTTGGCTAAGCCATTCGTCTGCAAGGGAAAATCAGCAAATAAGTGCGCAAGCAACAATGTTGTCAGTAAATGCATGCTCGTATCCTTATGGCTAAATGTGAGAACTTCAACTTTGCCAGGCACACAGGAGCGATCTTGGCATACCGTTTCCTATCTCCTTAGCTGCAACAAGCGTACTATAGGTTTAGATAAGAGATACGTCATTATTGACGGATTTTTTGGTTGATGATCAGGCATACTATTGCGAGAAAAGCTGTGCGACGCTATATAGAATTACTTGTGACTTATGAAACCAGTAAACCCTGAAAAAGAACGCATTATCCTGCTTGTCAATCAATTATTAGCGCGCTCCGGGTTAAGCATTGACCAGGTCGTTGCCCGCATGCAAGTAGACGGCTGTGAGATTACCCGCAGCACCTTTGAAAATCGCTTTACGACGCGTGTTCATCAGAAACCGAATGTACCGGCAGCTTGGCTGCTTTCGCTACTTCGCGCCTTCACACAAAATCTATTGAACGATGAGCGCTGTCGCGCCGAGGAGGCGCTTGAGTTGGCTAGGTTGGTCAGATTACCGCTCGACCTTCTTTCTGAAGTAAACCACTTTTTTCCACCGGCAGAGTTTACAGGAGCCATAGAAAAGTACGTACCAACATTATACTTTTGGATTGGGCAAAACACAACATTTGCATCAGATTATCTTACAGAAACGAAAGAAACCCGATCAAATAATGGGCAAAAACGTCTCACAAATTCGACAGCGCGCCAAGCGCACGAGCCCGAAGCTGATTGGGGGGAAGCGCCCGACATTGCTCATTTTCATGGCCGCAGCAGTGAGCTTGCCATCGTACAGCGCTGGATACAAGAGGAAAAGTGTCGCGCCATCGGCATCTTTGGCATGAGTGGCATCGGCAAGAGTCTGCTTGCCACCCGTCTGGCGCACCAAATGGCGCCCGAATTCCCCCGAATTTGCTGGCGTTCCCTGCACAATGCCCAGCCTTTATTCGATTTTCTTGGCGATTGTCTAACCAGCTTGACGGCGCAACCTGAAAGTGAATTGCCGCTAACGGTGGAAAAACGGCAGATGTTGTTCATTCAAACGCTCCGCCGGCATAAGTGCATTGTCGTGATTGATAACTTTGAAACCGTCATGGAAGAAGGGGACGCCACCGGCCGCTATCGCGCCGGGTACGAAAACTATGGCCCCTTCCTCCATACGCTTACCGCCACCCACCACCGCAGTTGCATCCTGCTGACCAGCCAGGAAAAACCGGTTGAATTTGCCCGCCTGGAGGGGAGCGGTCTCCCCATTCGGGCGCTCACCTTGACGGGGTTGTCGGCGGCAGTGGCCCAGCAACTGTTGCACAGCAAAGGGCTGTGCGGTGACGATGAAAGCTGGAACCACTTCTGTACACGCTACTCCGGCAACCCCCTGGCGCTCCAATTAGCCGCCGATGCCATTCGTGAACTCTTTGCCGGTGATATTGCCGCCTTTCTGGCCACCGATACCACCCTCCTGCACGACATTCGCGAGTTGGTCGATCAACAATTTAGCCGGATCACGCTGCTCGAACGCGAGACGCTTTACTGGTTGGGCATCGAACGCAAGATGGTCACCCTGGAAACGTTGCAACAGAATCTCGTCCAACCCGTACCAGCCGTCCAACTGGTGGACGCCCTGCACTCGCTTCGGCGCCGCTCCCTGATCGAAGCCAATCAACATGGGTTTAGCCTCGTTACGGTTGTCCTGGGTTATATTACCGAACGCCTAGTTGATCTGGTTGTCGCCGAGATCAAGGCCGAGATGCCATTGATCCTACGCAGCTTTGCCCTCTTAAAAACCGAGACCGAGGAACATCTGCGCGATACCCAAGCGCGCCGGTTGCTCCTCCCAATCATTGAACACTTACGCCGCACCTGGTCAGCCGAAGCGATCACCGGTCGGCTCTGGCAGATGTTACAACGGCTACAAAGCGAACAACCGCCCCCTCCCGATTACGCCGCCGGCAATCTGCTCAATCTGTTAGCCTATCTTTCGGCCAATTTTACCAAACGTGATTTATCCGCG
Source organism: Caldilinea sp. CFX5 (assembly GCA_021405325.1). The sequence goes on from QWII01000001.1 coordinate 243,495, forward strand.
CTGTCGATCCGCCAGGCCCACCTGCATAACGTCATCTTGCAAGATGTCAATTTTAGTGGTTGCACCTTCCGTGACACTACCTTCTTGGAGACCTTCGGCAGCATTGCCACCGTCGCCTATAGCGCCCAGGGTGATCGACTGGCGGCCGGTATGACCAACGGGGAGATTCATATCTGGCGGCTTGATAGCGAGGCGCCCCCTTTGCGGTTGCAAGGTCATACCGACATGGTCTGGTCCGTCGCCTTTCATCCCAACGGCCAGCGGCTGGCCAGCAGCAGTGAAGACCAGAGCGTCCGCCTGTGGGATGTAAACAGCGGCGAATGTCTCGTGCAGATCCATGCTCACAACGACTGGGTCAAAAGCGTCGCCTTTGACCGCACGGGCGACCACCTGATCAGCGCCGGCCATGACGCCCTGGTGCGGATCTGGGAGGTTGCCACGGGGCAGAGCCGACAGGGTTGGCAAGCGCATGAAGGGTGGCTTTGGCACGCCATCTACAGCCCGGATGATCGCCTCATCGCCACCGCCGGGCAAGATCAGTTGATCAAACTATGGGACGCGGCGACGGGACAATGGCGGCAAACGCTCACCGGCCACAGCGCGCCCGTGCGCGCCCTGGCCTTTGCCCCCAACGGCCAACTCCTCGCCAGCGGCAGCTTTGACCACACCATCAAGCTCTGGGACATTGCCACCGGTCGTTGTCTGCGCACCTTAACCGGTCATGCCAACTTAATCTGGTCAATTGCCTTTAGCCCCGATGGAACCCTCCTGGCCAGCAGCGCTGATGATCAGAGCGTCCGCTTGTGGGAGGTAGCCGGCGGCGAGGTGCGTCATCTCCTGACGGGTCATCACAATCGCGTTTGGTCCGTTGCCTTTCATCCAAGCGGCGGACTGCTGGTCGGCGGCGGTGACGATCAAACCTTGCGTTTTTGGGATGTCGCCACTGGTCATCTCGTGCGGAAACAGGAAGGGTACACCAACCAAATTTGGTCATTGGCGCTACCTACGATGCAGGGCGGGGGCGGCCAACTGCTCGCCAGTGGCGGTGACGATGGGATTGTACGCTTATGGTCCCTGTGCACCGGCCAACATGTCCGTTTGCTGCAAGGTCATCGCGAACGAGTGCGTTCGGTGGCTTTCAGCCCCGCTGGCCAATGGCTGGCCAGCGGCAGCGATGATCACACCATCCGACTCTGGCAGACACATCATGGCGTTTGTCACCAGATCCTGACTGGTCATACCAATCGCGTCTGGTCGGTTGCCTTTAGCGCTGATGGGCGCACCTTAGCCAGCGCCAGTGAAGATCAGACGGTGCGGCTTTGGGATCCGGCCAGCGGACGCACGCAGCGCACCATCCGTCACAGCGCCGGGCGCATCTGGTCCATTGCCTTTCACCCGCACAGTCCCTTGCTGGCCGGCGGCGCCGATAGCACGGCGGTTTGCCTCTGGGATGCCGAGAGCGGCGAACAGATTCAAAGTTGGCGCGGTCATCAAGGCCGCATCTGGCATGTCGCCTTTAGCCCCGATGGGCGCTGGCTGGCCAGCAGCAGCGCTGATTGTACGGTGCGCCTTTGGGAGGTGGCAACCGGGCGCTGTCGTTATGTACTGGCGGGCCACAGTGACGCCGTGTGGGCCGTCGCCTTTAGTCCCGATGGCGAGTGGCTGGCCAGCAGCGGCGATGATCAGCGCATCTGCCTCTGGCATGTCGCACATGGCGCCCTGGTCCATACCCTGCACGGCCACCAGGGCTGTGTCTGGACGCTGGCCTTTGCCGACAACGGCTTGTTGGTCAGTGGCGGCCAGGATGAAACCATCCGCCTTTGGGATGCCCACAGCGGCGCCTGGCAGCAAACCCTGCGCAGCGAACGCCCCTACGAGCGCATGAACATCACCGGCGTCACCGGCCTGACCGCGGCGCAAAAGGCGGCGTTACGGGCGCTAGGGGCGATTGAGCGCGAGTAGGGTTCATACCGCCGCCCTTAGCGAGTCCATGACTCACCTTGCGCAGCCCTATGGCAACGCCACCCCAACCGCTCTTGACGAGTCCGTGACTCGCCTTGCGCAGCCGCTTGGCAACAAGCGCCCAACCGCTCTTGGCGAGTCCGTGACTCGCAACAGTTCAGTGCGAGTCACGGACTCGCCAAGAGCAGGCAGGGGGCAGGCAATGAGCGTAAAGGATTGCAAGCCAATCATCAAATAAAACTAGAGGAAAGCGAGTAACGCATGACACAACAAGCAGCCGTCGCCTTGGAATCGACGGTGATCACCCACGGGTTGCCCTATCCCCATAACCTGGCGCTGGCGCAGGAGATGGAAGCCATTGTCCGCCGGTATGGCGCCGAACCGCGCACGGTTGCCATTTTGGGCGGGGAGTTGCTGGCGGGGTTGACAACCGAACAGATGACCCATCTGGCCCAAAGTCGCCAGGTGCGCAAAGTGAGCCGGCGCGACCTGCCGATTGTCGTCGCCCGCCGGGAAGATGGCGCGACCACCGTGGCGACGACCATGTGGATCGCAGCGCGCGCGGGCATCCAGGTCTTTGCGACGGGTGGCATCGGTGGCGTACATCGGGGCAACGGCTTTGATGTGAGCGCCGACCTGCAAGAGCTGGCGCAGACGCCGGTCATTGTCGTCTGCGCCGGCGCGAAAGCAATTTTGGATCTGCCGGCAACGTTGGAATATTTGGAGACCCACGGCGTCACCGTGATCGGCTGGCAGAGCGACGAGTTCCCCGCCTTCTACAGCCGCAGCAGTGGCCTGCCGGTCGATGTGCGCTGTGACAGTGCAGAAGAAGTGGTTGCTATCTGGCGCGCCAAGCAGGAATTGCAGTTGCCGGGCGGCCTGTTAGTGACGGTCCCCGTCCCAACTGAAGAGGAGATCCCTGCCACCGAAATCGAGCCGCTCATTCGGCAAGCGGTGACCGAGGCCGAACACCAAAGGTTGCGGTCAGCCCAGGTGACGCCTTATCTCTTGTCGCGCCTGGTGGCGTTGAGTGGCGAGCGAAGTCTACATGCGAATCTGGCGTTGCTTAAAAACAATGCTGCCGTGGCGGCGCAGATTGCGGTGGCATTGAAACAGCGAGGATGAGCAGGTAAAAATTGCCGAATGCAAGATTTCTAATCTTGCATTCGGCCGACTCAACTATATGTACTTGGAATGTAGCTTTGCAGAAACCGCTCAGGCGTCACGATTTCAAAGGCTGTCGTCTTTAATTCGACAAGAAAGTGGCGATTATCAGAAATCAAGTATGTTACCTGCTGCCACTCTGCAAATGCACCAATAAACGCGTCGCCTTTTTCACGTAACCCTAATGCCACATATTTGTCGACCAAACTGCGCGGCACAGCTTCATAAATCACAGTAGTGTTTGACGATTTTCGCAGGAGCGTATGAAACGTCTTCACTTCGGCTGGACTTAGATTACGCGTTACTTCCGTGATCACGATGCGAGGGAGTACAACCTCCAGACGTGGTAACAAGAAGAGCAAGCGTTCACAAGCGGCATCCGTACCAGATATACCAAAGATGAACTGATTACTATCGATACAAATGCGCATACTCCGCCTCAAAAATTTGACGGCGCTGTTCACGCAGGTTGTTAATTACTTCCTCTTTGGTCTCGCCTAACCGAAACCCGCCAGCCATGCGTACTTGCTTTTGGAAAGTGCGAAATTCTTGTTCCCAACTTTGATGCTCAATTTCGGCCAAATAGCGCTTTACAGCTTGCGCAATCAGATCAACCGGATTTTGAAAGGCAAGATCATGTTGTGCTTTAACAAGGTCTTGGTACAAATTTTCCGGCACGTCCCAAACAATTTCAGTTGATGACATCGTTATGTCCCCCCTGTAGCGATTAGTTACGCGCCCGCCGGCGCATCCAACAACTTGAGGAAATCCTGGCGATCCAGCACTTCCCGCTCCAAGAGCGCTTCGGCGACGCTGGTGAGTTTGTCCTTTTGTTGGAGCAGGATGGTCTTGGCCCGGTCATAGGCGGAGTTGACGATGCGCCGCACTTCCTGGTCGATCTTGCGGGCGACATCTTCGCTGTAGGAGCGCTGTTCGCCGATCTCCATGCCCATGAAGGGGTTGCTATCACCCTGTTGCAACTGCATGGGGCCGATCAACTCACTCATACCAAAGCGGGTGACCATCGCTTTCGCCAGCTTGCTGACCCGTTCCAGGTCTTCAGCGGCCTTGGTCGTCGGCTCGGCGAAGACGATCTCTTCGGCGGCGCGACCGGCCAAGAGCGCCGCAATCGCATCTTCATATTCGGCGCGGCTGCGCAGCCGCTTCTCTTCCTCCGGCAGTGACATGACATACCCCAGCGATTGGCCGCGGCTGACAATGGTCAACTTGGCAACGCGATCAGTGTGTTCGAGCGCTTCAATGACCAGGGCGCGACCGGCCTCGTTGTAGGCCACCACGCGGCGGTCTTTGACATCCAATACCCGGCTACGGCGGGCCGGGCCGGCCATCACCCGTTCAATCGACTCCACCAGTTCATCCATGCTGATCGAACGCTTGTTGCGCCGGGCCGAGAGAATGGCCGCTTCGTTGATCAAGTTTTCCAGATCAGCGCCGACCATGCCTGGGGTTTGGGCGGCAATGGTTTCCAGATTGACATCCGGTCCAATCGGCTTGCCACGGGCGTGGACTTTAAGAATCTCTTCGCGGCCTTTGCGATCCGGCTTATCCACAATCACCTTGCGGTCAAAGCGACCGGGGCGCAGCAGCGCCGGGTCGAGAATGTCCGGGCGGTTGGTGGCGGCGATGATGACAATGTTGGTATCGGTGTCAAAGCCATCCATCTCGACCAGGATCTGGTTGAGCGTCTGTTCCCGCTCATCGTTGCCGCCACCCATGCCGGCGCCACGGTGGCGACCGACAGCGTCGATTTCGTCCACAAAGATGATACAGGGCGAATTCTTTTTGGCCTGTTCAAAGAGGTCACGCACCCGGCTGGCGCCAACACCCACAAACATTTCGACAAATTCAGAACCGGAGCTGCTAAAGAAAGGAACGCCGGCTTCCCCGGCCACTGCTTTCGCCAGCAAGGTTTTACCGGTGCCGGGCGAGCCAACCATCAAGACGCCCTTAGGAATGCGGGCGCCCAGTGCAGCAAACTTTTGTGGCTCCTTCAAAAATTCCACCACTTCGGCCAACTCTTGTTTGGCTTCATCAGAGCCGGCGACATCGTCAAAGGTGACGGTAGGGCGATCGGCGTTGTCCAGCTTGCGCGCCCGGCTGCGGCCAAATTGCATGGCGCGATTCTGGCCGCCACCACCCGCCTGCCGCATGATGAAAATAAAGAAGCCAAAGATCAAGATCATGGGCAACATCATGATCAACCAATTGAGAATGATGGCCGTATTGGGGGCGCTCTCAATCTCCAGGGGCACAGCTTCCAGCTTGGCCTTATTCACACCAAAGGCGCTCAGCGTGACCAGCAGGCTTTCATTGCCCTCTTTCCGCGTGCGCACCGCCTTTTGATCATTTTTCAGATCGACTATAACCGATTCACCCTGAACGGTGATCTTTTCTACCTTGTCGTCATTGATCAAGTCAGCCACCTCATTCAGGCCGACCATGTCGCCAACTTCGCTGGTGGTGTTAAAGAGAAAGCGCGAGCCAAAGAGCGCCAACACCACCAGGATAATCCAAAACCAGCCCCGGCTAAAAAAGTTACCGTTCTGGCCTTTATCATCGCCACCTTTGCGCTGTGGTTTAGGGTTTTTCTCAGATGCCATGCAATCATTCCATTCTGTTAAGCACAAGTGTGTAATTGAATTACGAGTTACGAATTACGGGTTGCGAATGTAGTATCGTAACTCGTAATTCAATTACCACACAACTTTCGCTAATCCTACCGCAACCCGCGCAACTTCTCTGCAATCGATATGCCGATTCGGTGGGTTTTCATGCGATGCAGGGGCTGGAACGCCGTCGCCAGTTGCCGGGTGGGGCAGGAGGCCTCATAGGGCTTGTCACTGAGACAGAGCAAAAGGGCGCCGCGGCTTTTTAGCCATTCACACAACTGGCAGATTTCTTCGGTCAACGTGATCTCTTCGGCCAGGATTTTGTCAATCGGTGCATCTTCGGCCATGTTGCCCATGCGGGCCACTGTGCTGCGAAATTCTTCGCGGCGGAACTGTTTGAAAGGGGTCGGGTCGCCAACATGGAGGGCAGCGCGCACGGCTTCATGCACCTGACGGAACGCTTCCGTGACACTATTGCGACTCATCAGCCGGGAATCAACCCAGCGCACAAATTGTTCAAAGTTGTCAAGGCTCTTGCTGTCGATCTCGCTTAACAACTCATCAAAGGTGATCAGCCCGGTGTTGAGAACGAGGCAGATATAGGCCAGATAGTCCTGATTGTCGGCGGTCAACCCATGATAGCGGGCGCGGTTGAGGGCGCTATATTGTTGTTCAAATTCGGTGCGATGAAAATCTTCGCCCAAGACCGCATCCATGGTGTGGAAGATGCCTTCCAGGCGCGCCCGGTCGATGATCGAATCGTTGCGGCCTTTGGCGCCCAGGATGGTCTTGTCAATATCGACCAGCAGCAAGGTGCGCTGATCCAGGGCAAAGCCTTGCGCCGCCACCGTTTGCACCCAATCGCCCAGCGCCGACCAACGGTTGGCATTGGTCAGTTTCGTGGCTTCATCAACTTCCGTAGTCGGCGGCTGTTCCAGGCGGTCGGCGCCGATAAAGCAGGCGCCCTTCCAGCCACTTAGCTTGACCAGGTTGTGATAAGCTTGTCCATCATTCAGGAGCGTATCACCCAGAAAGAGAACTTCGCGCAGCGTCGCCGGCGCCTTGCGTAAGCGTTGCGCTTCCTCAGCAAACCAGAGAGCGGCTTTGGCATAGTCCGGTTCAAATTTGCGAGGGATCAAATCACTGGTCAGCCCCATGCGATAGGCGGCGGCCTTCAAGCCGGGCAACTTTTTCTCCAGCGGTTCCAGGTTGCGATAGATCACCATATCGCCGAAGAAATCAGCCAGCGCCGCGCGGCCAAAGTTTTGTAACTTCGTCTGCGGTTCAGCCTCGATACGCATAGCTGTGGTCAATACACTCATCTGGTTTTCTCCTTGTACAAGGATGAAGGGTGGAGGATGAAGGATGAAGTAATACGTTGATGCTTACTTCATCCTTCATCCTTCCTACTTCATCCTTCCTACTTCACGTACTGCCGCCATGCGTTCTTGCCCCAGATAGCCTTGGGCCACGAGCAATTCAGCGTTGAGTAGACTGCCGCCGGCGGCGCCGCGAATGGTGTTGTGTCCCAACACCAGAAACTTGTAATCAAAGATCGGGTCGGGGCGCAAGCGCCCAACGACCGTGGTCATGCCCGGCACATTGCCGATCAAGCGATCCAGGCGCGGCTGCGGGCGATCCTGGCGGTCATCATAGAAGACCGGCGGCTGCGGCGCACTGGGCAAGTTCAACTGTTGCGGCAACGGCGCATACTGTTGCCACGCCTCTAGAATATCACCAGCCGTTGGTTTCTCGCCAAATTCCACACTCACTGCTTCCAAGTGTCCATTACGCACCGGCACCCGATTGCAATGGGCGCTGATCAAAATGTCAGCATATTGTACACCGTTTCCCGTGAAAGTCCCAAGTAACTTCTGTGGTTCTTTCTGTTCCATCTTCTCTTCTTCACCGCCGATGTAGGGGACAATGTTGTCCAGAATGTCCATGCTGCTGACGCCCGGATAGCCGGCGCCGCTCACCGCCTGCATGGTGACGACAAAGATACGCTTAACGCCAAAGGCGGTGTGAAGCGGATGGAGCGCGCTGACGAGGTGGGTGGTGCTACAGTTGGGATTGGTGATGATAAAGCCGGGCCAGCCACGGCGCTGCTTCTGGATTTCAATCAAGCCCATGTGCTCGGGGTTGACTTCCGGGATCAAGAGGGGCACATCAGGGTCATAGCGGTGATTGCGCGAGTTGCTGCACACAATGTAGCCGGCGGCGGCAAAGTCCTGTTCAATCGGGCCGGCCACTTCGTTGGGCAAACCGCCAAAGACAATCTCACAATCGACATCGGGCGTACAGGGTTGCAACACCCAGTCGCGCAGGTGGAGCGGCATATCGCCGCGCAAATTCCAGCGACAGGCATCGGCATAGCGCTTGCCCTCGCTCCGTTCGGAAGCGCAGAGCGCCGTCAATTCAAACCAGGGGTGCCCCTGCAACATCTGCACAAAGCGTTGCCCCACGGCGCCCGTCGCGCCCAATACCCCGACTTTAATCTTCTTTTGCATACTATCTTCTCCAGTTTATAGGAAGGGACAGGAGACACGAGCTACGAGACACGAGATGCGTCACTTCAGCATTCTCGTGTCTCCTGCCTCTTGTCTCCTGTCTCCTGTCTTTTAATTTGTATAAGCCAACTCAACAATATCACTCAAAACTCCTGCCGCCGTCGCATCGACGCCGGCGCCGCGTCCTTGGACGACCAAAGGATTGGGCGAGTACCACTTGGTGTGAAACTCGACCAGATTGTCGGTGCCGCTCAAACGCCCAAGGGGGCTGTTGACATCGACAACCACGGGGCCGACCGTGCAACGACCATCAGCAATGGTGGCAGCGTAGCGCAGCACCTTGCCGTCGGCTTTGGCGGCTTGTACGCGGGCGCTGAAATCGGCATCCAACGACGGCAAGGCGTCCATAAATTCAGCGACCGAGAGGCTGCTCATGTTGGCCGGGTAGAGACCCGTCACCTGGACATCGTGCATGTCCAGGCGCCAACCGCTGCCACGGGCCAGGATCAGCGCTTTACGCGCCACATCGACGCCACCCAGATCATCACGCGGGTCGGGTTCGGTGTAGCCGAGTTTGTGGGCTTCGCGCACGATTTCGCTAAAGGGGCGCTCAGCTTGCAGACCGGTCATGACATAGCCCAACGTGCCGGAAAAGGTGCCGGCAATGCGCGTGACCGGGTCGCCGCTGGCGACTAGCCGATTGAGGGTGACGATGACCGGCAGCCCGGCACCCACGGTGGTTTCCCAGCGGGTGCGCGCCAGATTGCGCATCGCACCGCTGGCGTTACTGGTGGCGCCGGCATTGACCAGCCGGTCGTACACCTCCTGTTCAACGGTCAGCGGCTTTTTATTCGCCATGACGACGCGATAGCCGTTTGCTAATGACAGCAGTAAGGCCGGCACCGTGTCAACGCTGGCGGTACAATCAACAATCACCGCGTCGGCGCGACCGGCAATATCGACAATGGCCGCCGGGTCATGTTGTTGACCGCCCAGCGCATGGTTGGCAAATTTGCGCCCCTGCGCCTTGTAGGCGAGCAACTCCTGTAATTGGGCGTCACTCAAGCCCGCATCTTCCACAACGGCGCCGTCACTGTCGCAGAGCGCGTGAAATTGTAAGCGGAGGCCATAAGTTTCGGCATGGAACTGGCGTAGTTCCACAATCTGGCGCACCAGGGCACGACCAACGCCGCCGACGCCAAAAAGAATAACTGGTACTGATCGCATGTGTTTCACTCGCAAAAATTTGGTACAGCACCCTACTCGTGACAGGTGATCTGCCTGCCCCAAGCCGGCAACTGTATCGGTTTGGTTTGTTACCAGAAAACGGCGCTACAGCCCGCTAGGCAATTCATCGCCACCCACCTTTTGCTGCCGGGTTTCGATTATACCACAGCGCCATTTGAAATTCATCATTCAGACCATTGCCTGACGCAAATTCGGCGTATAGCATTAGTAGTTGGTTGGCTAGTTGGTTGGTTGGGAGTGTAAGGTAATAACGAACGAACCAACCAACGTAACTACTAACCCCCGCCTACCCTCCCCCTGCTAAGGGGAGGGACAGTTCCTCCCCTTAGCAGGGGGACGCGCCTAAAAGCGGGAACCCTCAGGGTGCGCCACTGGGCGCGGAGGGGGTGGCTTGGTAGTTACTAACTAACCAACTACCCTCCCCGCCCGCTCGGCGCTCGGCTTGTCCAGTTCAAAGAGAGCGTGGATGGGGCGCACGGCGCGATTGGCGTCGGCGTCATCGACCACCAGGCTGACATTGGCCTCGCTGGAGCCTTGGGCAATGGCAATGACATTGATCTGTTGATCGCCCACGGCTTTGAAGATGCCGGCGGCCAGCCCCGGCGTCCCTCGCATGGCGCTGCCGACGACGGCGACAATCACAATCTTGCCGTGACCGGAGATGTCGTCGATAAAGCCCCGTTCGAGTTCGGCCTTGAAGTCTTCGCGTAAGGCATCAGTGACCGTGGCGGCGGAGCCTTGCGGCACGACAAAGCAGATGCTCTGTTCGCTGCTGCTCTGGCTAATCATCAAAACATTGGCGCCGACGCGGGCGACGCTGCCAAAGGTGCGGGCGGCGATCCCCGGTACGCCGATCATGCCGCGACCGGCGACGGTGATCAGGTTGAGATCCCGAATGGCGGTGACGGCTTTGACCGTACCGGCGATGGCCTGGTCGGCCTTTTCGACGATGCGGGTGCCGGGGTGGCTCGGCTCAAAGGTGTTCAACACACGCACGGGAATGCGCTTGGCAATCGCCGGCTTGACCGTCTTGGGGTGGACAACTTTGGCGCCGTAGTAGGCCAGTTCGGCCATCTCTTCGTAGCTCAACTGGTGCAGGCTGCGCGCATTGGGGACGACGCGTGGGTCGGCCGTCAAGACGCCGTTGACATCAGTCCAAATCTCAATCTCATCAGCATCCAGCACGGCGCCGATGATGGCACCTGAATAGTCGGAACCGCCGCGGCCCAAGGTGGTCGGCACGCCATTGACCGTGGCGCCGACAAAGCCGGTGATCACCGGCACAATCCCTTTTTCGACCAGCGGCAACAGACGGGCGCGACAGCGTTCCTCGGTCAACTCCATCAACGGTTCAGCGCCGCCAAAGACCGCATCGGTGACGACGATCTCGGTGGCATCCACATACTCGGCTGGTGTACCGCTGGCGCGCAATACGGCGGCCAGAATCGGCGCGCTCAGCCGTTCACCCAAGCCGCTCACCACATCCAGCCCGCGGTCGGTCAATTCACCCAGGATGGCAATGCTGCTGCACAGACGATCAAAGTCACGGAGGCGGGCTGCGCTCAATTCGGCGAGGGCAGATCGTTCCTCGGCGCCGGCCACAAAATGGTCAATCACAGCGCGATGCTTGGCTTGTAACGATTCGGCGGTGGCGTGATGGTTGCGTTCGTCGCCGGCAGCGGCTTGGGTGGCGGCGGCAATGAGGAGATTGGTGACGCCGCTCATGGCGCTGGTGACAACAACAACACCGGGGCGAGCAGTTTTAGCTTGGGCGGCCACCTTGTCCGCAACGATGGCCGCCACCTGTCTGAAGGCGTCGATGCTGCCGACGGAGGTTCCGCCAAATTTCATAACAATCATGGATGCTTTGCTCCTTTGAAAAATGTTGGTTGGTTCTGGTACGCTCGTTGGTTTCGACAGGCTCAACCAACGAGCGTACCAGAACCATTTTTGAGAAATAAAAAACCCCGCTCATCGTCTGGCGATGAGCGGGGTTGGTTACCCGAACCGGCGGTTGTGATTTACTCACTTGGAGACAAACGACTCACAGACCGCGCTCTCATCGCCCAGCATCGAGTAGTAGTCGTCGTCCCAGTCATCATCACAATGAAATAGATCGCTTGTTGTTTCATACGATGGCTGTTTTTCACCCTATCTACAAGATGCTATCGGCATTGGCACCGTAGTTTACAGAAATCGCTTCTGCGCACTGGTTGCCGCGGCATCAATGGGCCGTTCCCTCCGCCGCTCTGGATAAGAGTTTATTATTAGTTGAGAAGTGTAGCAGGAGAGTAGGGAATTTGTCAAAAATGAGGGGAGTTGGCGACGAAAGATCGCGGGGAAGCGGTGTAAGTTCGCTGACTACAAAATTATTATAGAATTAACTTTTTTGTTATACTTATTTTCGTAGTATAGTCGAAAGGTAATCCCGACCGCAGTAGCAGTTCCATGAGGAGTATAACCCATGTCCTACCCCTTGCGCCCGCTTTTTGTGGTTGCGTTGCTGTTAGGCTTGTTGGTTCTCCCCTACACACTTTGGGGACAAACGGACGTAGACGCGCCAAACAACCGCCTCTTTTTGCCCATTGCGGCCAACGCCGGCGGCGAGCAAACCCAGCACAGCGATACCAGCGCCGCTGACCTGGAAAATGTGGCGGCGCCAACTGAATTTTTCCCGGACGAGCCGGATGTTGCGCTCGAGCCGGACGATTTGGTGCAAGATTTGGTGCAAAGTAGCGCGGTGAGCGCCTTCACTGTCAACACCATTGATGGCACGGAAGATTACCGGGCGCTCGGCTATCCCGATGCGCGCAAGATCGTGCGTGACAGCGGCGGCAGACTCTATGTGGCCTATCGGAAAAAGGTGGATGGCGCTTACCGCATCTTTGTCGCCCAGTCGAGTAACAGCGGCGCCACCTGGCAGGTACTGAACAGTGGCGCCCCGGTCGAGACGGTGGGGAAGTACAATCAACGGGTGCCGGCGTTGGCCATCGACAACCAGGATCGCCTGCATTTGGTCTGGTATGGCAATGACGCCGGCAATACGAACGCGACCAACAACAGCAACGAGCGGGAGATCAAGTACACCCGCAGTATCGCGACCTCCACTGGCTTACAATGGGAACCGTGGCGCAATCTCTACGATGGCGCGGCTTACACAACCACCAAAACGCTCTGGCAAGAACACCCGGCGCTCTATGTCAATGGCACCAATATTTATGCGGTGTGGGAGAGTAATGAGACCCCGCGCGCCCATATCAAGTTTCAACGGTCAACGGACTATGGCGTCACCTGGCGCAGTAGCCCGGTGCTGGTGCGCCCCTCCTCGACGGTCGGCTTCAGCCGGCCCACCTTGCTGGTCAGTTACTATCGTGAGATCCGCTATCTCTATCTCTTTGCCTATGGCAGCCAAAATGGCATTGCACAGATTTACTGGAGCCGCTCCAGCGATAATGGTGATACCTGGCTGGCGTGGCAGACGGTAGCCGCCAGTAGCACCGACCAGCGTCATGTGAGCGTTGCGCGTGACACCAAAGAGCGGCTCCATCTGGTCTGGCGCCAAGTATATAGCGGGCGCACCATCCTGCGCTATCGGGTTTACGACCCGGCGCTGAATAGTGGTCGTGGCGGCTGGGTTGCATCACCGGCCACCATCGCTTCTGTCTCGCAACGCTGTCTTTACTACCCCAGCATTGCGATCAACAGCAGCGATCAAGTGTGGATCGTCTGGACGCAAAGCGCCGATTGCGGCAGCCTGGGCAATCCCAACGACGGAGCAGATGATGGGGCTGATAATCCGAAAGACGGGCAGATCTTCTTGCGCACAAGGAGCGCCAACAGCAGTTGGCGCAGCCCCACAGCGGTCACCACCAGCGGTAAACATCTCTATGCCAGCTTGCGGCGGGTCAACAATCCGGCTGGGGCCGGCGGCAATGTCGATGTCGTCTGGTTGGATATGACCAATAGCACCCTGAGTGTCGCCGGCACTGTGGTCTGCCCGGCACAGGCTTGTGTGATGCGGCAGAGTAGTTTGGGGGGGTGGTAGGGGGTTGCCATCCTTCCCTTTCGGTGCTATACTTGGTGAAGAGCGAAGCTTTCGTTACACATGGTAGGAACTCTATGGCTTACACAGTTACCTTAGATATACCAGATAAAATTGCACAAAATGCGCGCTCAGTCGCGGTTAGGACACGTCGTCCCATCGATGATGTGTTACTTACCTGGTTAGATCGAATGGCGGACGAAGTGCCGGTTGAGGATCTGTCTGATGAACAAGTGCTTTCGCTCAGCACGATGGAACTTGCGCCCGCCATGCAAGCTGAATTGAGTGAATTGTTGGCCGTCAACCGGGAAGGCATGGTAACCAGCCAGCAACGGTCGCGGTTAGATGAGCTAATGCAGGTTTACCGCCACAATCTGATCCGCAAGGCGCAGGCGGTGAAAGCTGCGGTTGAACGCGGGCTGCGCCCAGCTTTACATGGCCAAGCTGGATAATTCCAGAACATGGCCCGTCCACGTATTCCTACGCCTCTCGATCGACGCATTCGTCATGCGGCAAGGCAGCGCTGTGGCTACTGCTTAAGCCCCCAGCATTTAGTCATGGCGCGCCTTGAAGTCGAACACATGATTCCTCTGGTCAAAGGTGGAACGAACGATGAAACAAACCTTTGGCTGGCTTGCCCTCTCTGCAACCGACATAAGGCTGATAAGGTGACGGCAGCCGACCCTGAAACCGGCAATGTTGTTCCGCTATTCAATCCACGCACCCAAGCCTGTACCGAACACTTTTGCTGGAGCAGTGACGGTATTCGCATTATCGGCCTCACACCGATTGGTCGCGCCACGGTGGTTGCACTGCAATTGAGCGAAGATCCCGACGCGCTGCTGGTGCGCAGCTATTGGGTGCTGGCGGGGTGGCACCCGCCAATAGAATAGCAGGTCAGCAAAACGACTGAAAGTTGTTATCTACTGGACTTGAAACAACTTCCCACGACCGAACATAACCGGGTGATGATCATTCTAACTTCCCTGCCTGTCAACCACTACCTGCATGTTTCTGCATTTGCCCAACCCCGACAAACGAATCAGTTTGCACCGGTTCTCTATGTGTGACCGCGGCTTGCGGCTGTTTCTCCAAGTTAATGGCTCTGACCACGATCATACCTTGACGCTACTACGCAAACCCTAGTTAGCCGCGAACATCGCTTCTGATCAATGCTCCATACAACCTTTTACAGCAATTTTACTTTTTTCAACAATTACATTATACTAGAATTACAAGCTCCTAAAGTAATACACCCAAAATCGTCATGTAAGAACAAAGCGCACTTACCTTTCTTGCTGCTTGCGCATTACGTTATTCATGGTGGCTTTCTTATGACAACCCACTTCACAAAATTTGTCCTTACCGCACTGATTGATCGGTGTCAAAAAGAACGATCGCAATTTCAAAAAAGCGGCACAGCGACTTCACCAGCCTGCCTCGAAATTTTTCGGCGCGCTTTTACGAATGCGAAAGATCACCAAGCAGCCTGGGGCGCCATCCATATCATCTTTGAACCCATGATGCGCAAGTGGGGCAATGCGATGATGGACAAGACAATCAGTGAGCAAGCCGAGATAGACTTAGATGATATACTACAGAAAGCTTTTCTGGCTTTTGTTCGCCATGCCCCACAAGGAGCTGACCTATTGAATCATGACTCGTTGGGGCCAGTCGTCCAGTATCTGAAAAAATGCACGCAAAGTGCATGCTTAACAACGAAGCGCAAATATCATGGTTTAACGCCGCCGACCTCTCTAGAAGAGTTCTTTGAAATCCATACCCAGATCGATGAGACAGCACAGGCGAACTTGCGAATCGACATCAAAGAGCGGCTGGATGAGTTGTTGGAAAATCCCATAGAGCGGCTGGTTTTTGAGCTTCGTTTTGAATGCAATGTAAAGCCGCAAGAGATCTTTGCCAGCTATCCCGATCTTTTCCCAACCTATCAAGACGTTGCTACGGTTATTCAACGGCTTACGCGCCGTTTACGCAAAGACCCAGTTTTACAAACTTTGCATTCTCCACGCCAGAAATCGACAGATGCGGCATTTCTTAAAATAAGTATGTTTGAAGAAGAAAAGGTAAATTCAAAGGATATCAGCGTGGATACACCTTGCCCCTATGATGAAGTGACGCTCTTAGATTATTTGACAGGCTTGACAACGACAGTAATCGCCACTGCCATCGAAAATTCGGTTGCCTGTCGCCAAGCGGCGCGCCAGCTTGCTTATGAGCTAGGACCGTTGCTTACCGCAGCACACCGTTTGCACTGTCCAGATGTTGAAACGTTAATTGCTTATCATCAACGCGAATTGACTGGTTCAAAGCAACTGGTGATCTCTCGTCATTTGCAACAATGCCCTTTGTGTCAGGCAGAATTACAGATGTTGAAGGCAACCGACGAAGAGGCGATTGAACCGCAACCAAGTATCATACGGCAAGTAATAGAAGCGATATTTCAATCGCCGCTGAATTTAGCTGTGCGCGGTGACTGGTTGTACTACCGAACACCCTATTTGATGCTTAATGTAAATGTACGGCAAAGCACAGGGAAAAGCCGCACTTGGATTTTGCGTACACAGTTGCGCACAATCGACGGGGACTTGGTCACTGAGCAGGTAGAACAAGCCATATTAAAAGCACTAGATAAGCCGGCGCAAGCGCCAATGGTTGCTACCTTAATACCGGGTGAACCTTCCCTGACCTTTCGCGAACTGGCGGCAGGCCAATATGCCTTACATGTGATAACCGCATCTGAAGAGATCGTAATCCGCAAAATCACCATCGGTTCCGATGCTTAATCGCCATAATGGTGAGCAATCCCAATGATAAGCACAACATTGGTCGAAGAGTGGTTGACCTGCCCAGACGAAGCACAACAAACTTGGCTCGCCGATCACCGCGCCGATTTGGGCATCCCATTTCTCGACTTACTCAAACAAAAAAGTGATCAACTGCTCAGATCCGATCCCAAAACGGCAGATCGAGTAACACAAAGTTGTCTGCTTGTGGCCGAGCAATTGCTTCATGAACCGCTTGCTTATCCTTTAGCTTGCTGGGCGCGTGGAAATTGGGCATGTTACCACGATCCACAACAGGCAATTTACTTTTATCAACAAGCTTTACGTGGCTATCGTCATAGCAACAATGAAGAAGCAAAGATCAGGTTATTAAGCAATCTCATTGCAGCTTGCCTGGAGACAGGTGATTTTACAACTGCTTATCAAGCATATGATGAAGTGCATCTCTTGGCAGAACACTTACATCCGGAGAATCAACATCTTCTGATCTCACCTGAACAAAATTACGGTCTATTATTACACACCATAGGTCATTATGTAGAAGCTTTGGCCGCCCATGAGCGAGCACGCGCTTTTGCCGAACGATTCGCCTATTTTGATCGAATGGCCGAAATTGACGTCAATCGCGCCCTAACGCTTTGCTACTTGGATCGGTTGGCGGAAGGTGAACAATTGCTTTTGGCGAGTCGTCCCGTCGCCGCTACGCTTGAACATCATTTAACAGTGGCACGAATTGATATGAACTTAGGTGAGCTTTATATGGCACAAGGTCGCCCAGCCGATGCGATGCGGCGGCTGCAGTCTGCTCGTCAACAGTTCGCTCATCTAAACACCCCTATGGAGGTTGGCTCAATTCTTTTACGTGAAGCAGCACTCTTCGAACGCATTGGCGTTCTCAATGAAGCACGGCGAAGTTACGCGTCAGCTTATGCTTGCTTTACCGACCACCAAATGTGGCCACAAGTCGGCCATGTGTTATTACAGGGAGCAATTGTAAATCGCCGGTATGGCGAATATAAACAAGCCATTCAATTACTTACCGAAGCAGCGGCGCTTTGGCAAAGATTACAGCAGCCAGCATGGGAAAGGCTAGTGTATCTAGAATATGCCACACTTTATCTGGCGTATGGCAATAGTACAGATGCAATTGCCACGTTAACTAAACACTTCACTGATCCAACTTTGTTCGTTGCAAATCCAGCATTACAAGCGCGCTATCAACTTTTATGGGCCGATATTCATACGCTTTGCTGGCAAAGAGACGGTAAACAAACGGATTTTATGAGGGCGCGCGAGATTTATCAACAGGTGTTGGCGTATAGCCAAACGCACTCCCAACTTTACCTTCAGCGTCAGGCTTTGACAGGTTTAGGCCGATTGCTACAAGCAGACGATGCAATCGGGGCGCGCAGTTTGTTAGAACAGGCTGTTGGTTTGGATGATCAAATTCGCCAAGAACTAAGTATTCAGGAACTGAAAGCCAGCTTTATCCAGCAGAGCAGCGATCTTTTCCCTTTACTCATCCGCTTGGTTATCACGCAAAACGAGCCAAGACAAGCGTTAACCTACCTTTGGCGCGCCAAAGGCGCTGCTTTGCTTGAATTGTTCGCAGTAACGAAACAATTGTCGAGTCCAATAGCCCAAGAAAATGCGGAAGTAGAACAAGAATTAGCGCAGGTACGGCAACAACTGGCTATCTTACGCTACCATACACTTCGCCATAATATACAAGATGGCCCAGATAACCTTAGCGAAGAGAACAATGCAGAGATCAGGCAACTTCAACACCTTCTGCAAACTTTACGGCGACAGCGAAATCAAGCCTTGCAGCAAGCGCATTTTAGCCAGTGGCACGATCCGGCTCAGTTACTTCAACAGAATGATGCTGATCTTTTGATTGAATATATGCGATGTGACCAGCAACTGCTGGCGGTTTGCGCCACGGCAAAAGGCGAATATCACCATACTTGGTTAGCAGATGTCGATATAATCCTGGATCTAATCGACGAGATCAACCTCAGTTTTCAAAGTCTGTTAACCTTATCTGATGATATACGCGTTCAGCGAATGACAACCTGGCTGGCGGAATGTCAACCTTTATTAGCCAAATGTTACGACCTACTGATTGCGCCATTAGGTATCTCACCAGCAACAAGCTGTTTACTGATTGCGCCCTGTGACCCCCTCTATTTTCTGCCCTTTGCTGCCTTCTGGAATGGGCAAGAATATCTGGTAGAAAACTATACGATTGAGTTGATCCCAAGTGGCGCCTTGTTGGCCGCACCTCTGCCAGATGCAACCAGCAGTGCGCCGCCGCTACTGATCGCTGCCTCTGCGGAGAGTAAACTTCAGTCCACCCACGCCGAAGTGCAAGCAATTCAACGTCTCTTTCCCGATAGCACTTGTTTATGTGATGTGCCGACAACACTGACTCATTTATTCAACTTGCCGGCTGCCCCATGCTTTTTGCACATTGCAGCCCATACGATTATTCATAAAGCAACACCACTTTTTAGCGCTCTACAACTGACGGATGCCCTTCTATCAGTTGAACAATGTTATGACTTGGCCTTACATGGCACTGAACTTGTTACCTTGAGCGGATGTACAACTGCCGCTGGTCTAGAGAGTGGCGGCGCTTTGTTGGCCTTCCAATCAGCTTTTTTTACAGCGGGCGCCAAACGTATACTCAGCACCTTATGGCCAGTCGGTGATGAAGTGACAACAACATGGATGGGTCTGTTTTATCACTCCTTAGCGGCTGGACTTGCCCCGGCTGTTGCGTTACGGCAAACCCAATTGGCCTTTATTAATAATCCCAAGGTTTGTCATCCAGCACAGTGGGCGGCATTTACCTGTACACGCCGGTAAATCGTTTTTCTGCTGTTTGCCTTTATTATGCCAGAAACCATAGATTGCGCGCATTTCTTTTGATAAGGCACTTTCAAAAAAGTAAAATATGCCGCCCTACGGGCTATTTATTTCTTTGAAGATACCTAGTGAGCGTTATAAACACATCGTTTAGCCTCATATAGTTATAAACAAAATTCTTGCCATCAAACAAAGGAGGCCCCAGTGCATCGTCTATTCCTTCTCCTGCTTCTGTGCGGCAGCGCAGTACTCATTCTGCTCCTTGAGTTTTCAACTTTGTCGATTACGCTTGCCAGTGCTAGTGATCAGCAGCAGCCAACCACTGCAACCGATAATGCAGTGCCGTTGCCGGGTGGTTGCGTCAATGTGACCCCACCGGGCAGCACTACGCCGCCGGCTTGCTGTATCAGTGGTTATGTTTATTTGGATGGAAAACCGATTGCCGGGGCCAAAATTATCATTCAGGAGACAAAAACTACTTCGCGCCACATGTCTGCGGTTCATACAGAAAAATATGAGGACGCAGATTCGCCTTACTACCGATTGGACTTAACGGCCACTCCCTTAGCCATTAACACAGGGGACTTGATCTGGATTAACGTGGAATATGGCGATTACAAAAAGACTTTTTCCTATAAGGTAAAGCCGGGTGGTCAGCAAGTAGACATTGTGCTGCCCAAGGTTACAACCAGTGCCTACCAATTTCATCATCAGATCGAAGCAGCGCCGCCCGATCCATTGTTGCTCAACCAACCCAATGGGGTAGCAATGGATGTTGGCGGCAACATCTATGTGCTTGACAAAGAAAATGCCCGTGTGATCGTCTTTAACGCCCAAGGCAATCCGTTACGCCAATGGGGGCGCTTTGGCAGTGGTCCTGGGCAGTTCCGCACGCCTAGTGCTATTGCAGTTGACAAATGGAATAACTATGTCTATGTCGCAGACTATATTCCAACAGGGTATGGGAATACACCATTGATGCCCCGGCTACAGAAATTTAGTTTATCCGGCATCTTATTAGGGCAGTTAGATAATCGGCTGACGCCGCCACCGCTCCCTGCTGTACTCAATGGCATGGTGGTCGATGACCACGGCAATATCTACCTTGCCGGTGACACCACTGTACGGAAAATTGACTTTGCCGGCCACATTGCCAAAGAGTGGGGTGGTTCCGGCAGCGGCAACGGGCAGTTCAACAAGGCTAGCGGGCTTGCTTTTGACTTCACTCAGAATAGCACGACCGATGGCATCCTTTATGTTGTTGACAGTGGCAATCAGCGTGTCCAAAAATTCACCCTGGATGGCAGCTTTCTCGGCCAATGGGGTAGCCAAGGCAACGGTGATGGGCAGTTCTCAAACCCGCAGGGCGTTGCAGTTGACAGTAATAAAGATGTCTATGTGGTTGACAGCGGCAATCAACGCCTGCAAAAGTTTAACAATGCTGGTAGTTTTCTTGGGCGCTGGGGCGGTTTAAAGGATCCGACAACCATTGTAGGCAGCAACGGCAGCGTATATGTGGCAGATACCGGCAACCATCGCATCCAGCAATTCACGCCGGATGGGCGCTTGCTAAACGCATGGGGGCGGTATAGTGTGTCTAGCTGCGCCTTTAACCCATGGAGTATGGCGGTAAATAGCCAGGGCGTACTCAGTGTACTCAATGGCTACGATGTTTCCTCCCGACCCAATCGGTGTATTAGCCGGTTTCAACATGGTGACAATCAACTCGAACCCTGGTCAATTCCAGAGATGTACAATACAATTACTACGGATGTCAACGATAATTTGTACGGCGTGCTTAGTATCCGCGATGGGCTTTACCGGTTGCGTAAGTACAACAATAGTGGTGTCATTCAATTCACTGTAGAAATCTCTAACCATGTTGGTTTAGTCTCTGGCATTGCGGTTGACGGCAACGGTACTATTTACGTTAGCGGAACGGGCGCAGGCGCTGCGCCATACCAAATTGACAAGTTAGATAGCACTGGCAAATGGCAGACCGCTTGGACAAACTATGGCGGCGTCAATTTTGATAGAATCAGTGATCTGGCTGTGGACAAGGCGAACAATCTTTATGTTGCCCAAGTGTACAAAAATATCCTAAAACTTGATAGCACTGGGGCCCTCAAAGGAACTTTTGCCAATGACGCAGAGTTTGCCTATATTCTCTCAATTTCAGTGGCCGCCAATAATCACCTCTTTGTCGTAGACACCGGTGGCACTTACCGCATCCAGGAATTGAATGAAACCGACCAACTCGTCAATAAGTGGAACCTTTCGGTTTATGAGCCTAATCACAGCGATATTTATACTCCTACCGTCGTTCTGGTTGATGACACAAATAATAACGATCAGGTGTATGTGATCGGGAATGGCGGTGGCACCTTTTGGGACGATGGCATCCTGAAAGTGTATCGCCCGATGACCTTCACCTTACCCATTGCCACGTTTAACCACAGATCACACATTGACGTCGTTCCGCAAAACGAAACGTTGGTAGTAGATGGGATGGGCGATGTCAGTGATGATACAGCGTATATTGATGCCTACCGCTGGGAATCAGACCTCAACGGTCTGTTAGGAACCGAAGCGATCCTGAAAAAACCGGCGAACCAGTTGGCAGCAGGTACACATCTCATTACTTTTTCCGTGCAGGATAACAAAGGCCGCTGGTCCATACCGATCAGCTTCCGTATTACGGTAACTTCAGCCACTGCGCCAACACCTGCGCCACCGGGTCAGGCCAATTGGACGATGCTGCTTTACCTGGATGGCGACTACAACGACGGTAATCAACTCTTTCTGCGCTTTACTCAGGTGATTGGGCGCTTAGAGAAGATGAGCCTACCAGCAAAAGTCAATATCGCCATTCAAGTAGATGGTCCTCACACTGGTGATACGCGGCGTATCGCGATCACACACAACAACCAGGGTGGTACAACAAGCGAAACTTCGTATGTGAATCCCGAGAAAGAGTCAGCGATGGATCATCCTGACACATTGGCCGACTTTGTCCACTGGGGGCAGAATCGCTTCCAGGATAGTCGGTACTATCTTGCGATTGCGGATCATGGTCAGGCCGTGCGTGGTATTGCCTGGGATGCGACAACCGATATCAGCGACGGCGTGGCGGATCTGTCAGCCTATTTGACGGTCAAAGAGTTGGGTGAAGCATTACGCAAAACTGGGGTCAAGCCAGTTGACATCTTACACTTAGATGCTTGCTCCATGAACTTGTTAGAGACGGCTTACGAGTTAAAAGATGTTGCCAGCATTCTGATCTCCTCTCAGTATTTGGCCTGGGATTATTTCAGCTATCCAAGCTATATCACCGACATTGGTGAAAATACACTACCGTCGGATCTAGCAATGCAGATCGTCAACAAGTATGCTAAGGTCGTGAGCGATGATCAACATCCATACACAATTTCTGCGCTCAATTTACGACGGGTAGATGACGCTAACGCAGCCCTTTCCACGCTAATCACCGAGATTCAACAAAGTGCGCAAGTAACAACTCCTGTACTTACTGCGGTTCGCAACGCGACCCAAACCTTTGAAAGTGATGGCAATTATCAGAATACGCCCGCTGACCTCTATGTTGATTTAGTTCATTGGCTAGAGGAGTTGCATAAGCAGATTGAAGCTGCCACCGTTCTCACAAAGATCGATGAGTTACTAAGCATTCTCAAAGGCGCTAACCCGTTGATCCTGGGCAGCCGCGCACAAACAAATAACCTCAATGGGGTGGAGGTGAAGTTGCAAAAAGCGAACGGCCTTTCCATCTTCTACCCCAATGATAAGAGCAACGCAGCCTTCACCCAGTATACAGATAATCAACTATTCACCTTTACAAAGCATTCGCAATGGTCCACTTTTCTCATCAATCCTACAACGCTTGACCCCGGCGGAACGAACACGCCATTACCGGCGCCATCTACGATGCTAGACAGCGATAAACGTGTTTTCCTACCCCTGATTCAGCGTTAACGTCCAATCTAGCAGTTAGTTCAACTCCAATCATAAGTTTGTAAAAAGGGAGACGCTAAATAATAGCGTCTCCCTTTTTATGCTTACTATCAAAACATAACCTCTTTTAAAAATTGCATCCTCTCATGCCAGAAAAGAATACGGGCCGGCATTCCTATTAATAGAGCAAGAGATCAATCTCAAACTGCTCATCTCACCACCCTGCTCCATAAATTCTAAAGAGGTGCTCTCATGTTATTTACCAAACAATTGTCTAGTAGTGTTGTCTTGTTTTGCACAATTGTGATCTGTTTCGGATCGATCAAAAGTGTCTATGCTGATAACCCAAGCCAAGGGACTACGACTGACGGACAAAGGTTGACGATCAACATTGCTGATATGCGCATTGATCACGTTGCTGCCGGCAGTTCCATTACAGTGACAGGGCAAGCTGTCATCAGCCCGGTAGCGTCATCATCTTACCCAACGGCAGTTTCGCCTGTCGCTATCGATTACGTAGAGGTGCGCATTGATTCGCTTATGCCGGTAACGGCGACCGTAGATGAACTCGGCAACTGGTCTGTGATCACCCAACTAAAAAACATTGGCGTTGGTCGGGCGATAGCCACAGCCATTGCAACGGATGGAACCCGTGTAACTGCAGATCAGATCATGCCTTGCTATTGTGATCCAAATGCACCAGAACCATCAGCGCCAATGCGATTTATTTTTCTTCCCGTTGTTTTGGTCAAGTAGAAAGGCGAAGGGGCATAGATCTACGACTTTCAAAAAGTCATTATCAATCATGCCAGAAAATAACCTCAACCTACATTTCTTAAAATAAGCGGTATATATCAAGCACAGAGTATTCAGATTCACCAGAGAGGGTATTATGCAACACGCTGACGAATTCATCTATAGGCTCCCTCGCAGCCAGAGGCAGCTCCCATCACGCGGCATCGGCCTCTTGCTGAATATCATCCTCGCCTTGATTTTAATCGGCCTGGCTACCATCTTGGGCATTGGTGTGGCAATAGGAATTTGGTTGATGTTGTAAAGCCTGCAAAGTTAGGCAACCATCATGATATGCTGATTGGTTTAGGCAAATTGACCTGGTTTAGCCAAGAACGATCTAGGGGTAAGGGAAAATGAGTCTACTGAAATTGATCAATAACATTCTCGCCATTTTTGCCACCCAACGACGCTATGCACAAATGTTACAGAAAATGTCGGAAGGCGAAGAAGACGCGCAACGTTTCCTGCTCGAACAGAGAGGGAGCATGAGCGCCAGGGATTGGCAAATGTTTGCTTCAACCCTTTTGGCTTGGCGCTCCCTCGCGATGAAAGCAGGGGATTTCGCTAAAGTCAGATTTTACGGTTGGCTTGTGGAAGTGGCGGAGCGACTAGAGTAAGCGTTTAAAGGCGGCTATAGGTGATTTTCCCCTGAATCACTTATCTGCCAATCGATCACACTGTAACTGTCAGTTCAATTTCTAGAAGTGCCGGGTGCATTCATCAACCCGTCCAATATCCAAGTTCAATAGGGAGGTGCTTATGCAACACGCTGACGAATTCTTGGTAAAGGCTCCCTCACAGCAAGAAGCAGATCCCTTTACACAGGGTTTCAGCTTTTTGCTAAATATCCTCTTGACGTTGATTTTAGTCGGTCTAGCAACAATCTTGGTATCGGAGTGATGATTGGAATTATGTTGGTGTGGTAAGGGAACAATGGCGACGGCAGGAAATGCAACCGCACCAGGATTATTTATGTACCAGTGTTCCATTGGTCTTTTGGATAAAGCGAATAACACACCTTTAACCTAACGGCCAATTCTCAATCCATTTTTCATTTCAAAGGAGTTCCTATGACAAAGTTTTTCAGACAGATGCTAGTGCCGGTCTTCCTGCTGGGCATTATGCTCATGCACACCATCACTGGCTATGCACAAACAACGAATGAGCCAGTCCAACCACAAAAGGTATACCTGCCCTTTGTGACTGCCAACACGAAACAAAGTCAGCAAGATAATACCGCCCGTCAATTGCGCTATCAGGTTGGTTACACCTACAGCTACCAGTGGGAGTTGACCGTTTTGACGCAAAGCAAGAGTAAAGATTCACAAGGCATTCGTGAAGATGGGAATATGACACGCATCAATGGGCAAGTGGATTTGCAAGTTCTTGCCCAGGACGCAGATGGAATCTACCAATTCAGCTTGGCTGTACGCAACCCAACTTTGGTGGCATCAGATCAAGATGAGCAAGCAACAACAGTAAACGACCCTGAGTTTGTCAGCGCGCTCAACACGCCGCTTTTGTTCAAACAGGCCAGCACTGGCGAAATCCGCGAAGTGCGCTATCCACAAGGCGCCCCCATGAGTGCCGTAGAGATGCAAAAAGGCATTGTCAATGCGCTACAAATGACGCTCAGGGCAGAGGCCACATACACAGTGGAAGAAGAAGGGGGACAAGGACGTTATCGGAGCCACTATACGGCAACCGAAGGGGTAAATAATGTCCAAATCTCTAAGCGGATCAGTGCGAATGATTTCTCGGAAATGGTGAGTGCTGGCGATGCTGGCGGGGCAATCCGATTAGAGAATCAGGTAGACATGGTGTTGGACACCCAGCAAGGTACACCGCAGTCAATCCATGTGATTGAAGAGATCAGCGTCGGCGACCAAGTGGATATGCTGCCAGCAACCGCCATTATGACTTCCACCATTGCAGTTGAAACCAACGTAATTTCTGACGGATGGCTACGGCTGAGTCAAGTGCAGAAAACAGAGAGCAATATTGCTGCGGCAGCAATTACCTACGTACAGGGTAGCTTACGCGCCATTCTAAGTAACACGATCCCGGCAGAGTCAGAAATCGATCTCAACACGGTACAGATTGACAGCGAACTTCAAAAGCTGACCCAAGACCCAACCAACCCGACGAGCATCCAACGTATCGCTGAGTTGATTCGTCAGGATCAATCCCAAGAAACCCTCAAGGCCGTGCAAATGAGTTTAACCGGCACGAGCGACGAACAAATTCTGAGTGGTTACGTTGGTGTGTTGAGCATGGCAGCAACCATGGAGGCGCAGGATGTTTTGATTGATAACATACTGACAGTTGATCAGATCAATGAGGCTTTGAAAACCAAAGCACTCACCGAATTGGCAGATCTAAAGCACGCTTCCCCACGTTTGGTTGACACTATTACCAAACTCAGCCAAAACGCAAAAGACGCTCTGTCATCCGTGGCATTACTGACCTTAGGTGGTTTAGCCAATTCACTCCAGCAAACTGATCCATCAACCGCAAACCGAATTACGGTTGACTTGGTTGCCCGACTAGAACAGACGCAAGTTCCGGCTGAACGTGAGGTGCTATTACTTGCTTTAGGGAATGCAGGGGCAACATCGACACAAAGCACAGTTGAGCGTTACCTATCCGACAGCAATCCAACCATCCGCGGAGCGGCGGTGCTTGCGTTGCGTAAACTGCCGGTGGATACAGCCACTAGTCAGTTGACGGCAAGTCTAACCCTCGATCCGAGCAGTTACGTCCAGAAAATGGCTGCAACTGCCCTGGCGCAGCGTATGTTGAACCCAGCGCTAAGGACAGACGAGATAGAACAAGCTTTGCAAGCCTACGCTGCTGTGTCTGCTGCTACTATCGATGGTGTTTTCGCAAAGAACTGGACAAAAAGTTTTAGCGCAGGGCCACTCACCATTAATTTGCCGGGCGATCTAACGGTTAAAAGCGCACCGGATGCGCCGACGTTAACATTAAACGCCAACCAATACGCCAATGGTAAAGTCATGGGCATCAATTTTAGCCTTTTTCATGCGCAACTACTGAGCGATGCGCCGGCCGGCGCCCGTCGGGTTGGCGCCTATTTGTGGATCGGGAATAATACGCTCGTTTGGAAAGAGGAAGCGAACGTACCCTGTAGCTTCGTCAAGAACCGCACATTATGGCAAGGTGACAAATCCTTTTTCAATTTTAACCAAAGTATCCCTGTTTATGTCGGTCTGGTCGTTACCTTACAGGCGCAAGCCTCTGGTCGCGCTGCCATCACTTATGATTACCAACACCAACTTTGCAATGCCAATGCAGCTACGGTGTCAGGAACGATTACACCGCAAGTGATGGTTACAGCAAAAGGCAGTGCTTACCTGACTCTCTTACTCGTCCGAGGCGGGGTGACTTTACAGGCAGACATTTTGAAGGCGAGCTTGCCAGCGCGCGCAAGTGGCTCATTATCACAAAACGGAAGTACCTTGCCGACATTAGGTGCGTGTATCGATGCAAGAGCAAGCGTTGAGCCACTAAGTGGTTTCCTGGCAGCTAAGGCTGAGGTGTGGGTTCCCTGGCAATTTAAATGGAAAACAGTGGTCTCAAAGAATCTCTGGAGCTTTACGGTCAATAGCCAAAATTACACGCTGTGGGCGCAATGCTGGCCTGAAGCACCTGGCGCATTCAACAAAACCTATCCTAGCAGCAACGCAACCAATGTACCCGTTAGCATTAACTTAACCTGGAATGCTTCCGCTGGGGCCAGTTATTATCTGATCTGCGTCGATACGACTACTGATCTGCTCTGCAACGGGCTAGGCGATAACACTAACTTCACCCGAGTCAACGGCACCAGCTATTCCATCAATCTTGCCCCCGGTACAACTTACTCATGGCAGGTGCGCGCAGTGGGAGCGAATGGCGTTTGGACAGCCGCTGACGGCTCAGGACAATGGGGGAGCTTCACCACGGGAAGTTGGCCCAGTCCTTTCAATAAAACCTATCCCGGCAATAACGCTACAGAGGTGCCAGCCAGTATCAACTTAACCTGGAGTCCATCCGCCGGCGCAAGTTATTACTTGGTTTGCATTGACACAACTGCCGACTTACTCTGCAATGGGTCAGGTGACAATACCAACTTCATCCGTGTTAACGGCACCAGCTACCCTGTCAACCTGGCGCTTGGCACAACCTACTCGTGGCAAGTGCGGGCTGTCGGGGCAAATGGTAACTGGACACCCGGCAATGGCTCAGGGGGATGGTGGACCTTCACGACGGGAAGTTACCCGGCGCCTTTCAACAAAACCTACCCCACGAATAACGCCACAAGCGTGCCAACCAGTATCAATTTGACGTGGAATGCTTCTGCTGGAGCCAGTTACTACTTGCTCTGTATCGACACAACAGCGGACTTACTCTGCAACGGAGCAGATAATCATGCCAACTTTACACGGGTTAATGGCACAAGCTATTACATTAATCTTGCCCCTGGTACGACCTACTCTTGGCAGGTGCGAGCGATGGGAGCGAATGGCAACTGGACACCCGGCAATGGCTCAGGGCAATGGTGGATCTTTAGGACTAGATAGCCCAGGAGTTTAACAGGTTTGGCACACCTTTTCACCGAGCAATGCAAGGTGTGCCAAACCCGTTTCTTACCCCTTCGCTCATCACGCTTGCTATACAAGGAGGCATCTACATGAACAACTTGGCTCATTTTATGTTGAAAGTAGCGCTGAGTCTTGCCATTGCGTTGCTTCTGCTATTCAACATCGGGCAGTGGCACCCAGTCAGTGCTGATGCAAATGATGTGAATTGCAATGCACCACCTGTTGTCTGCAAAAGCGGCGCGCTGACCAGCAACGAAACCTGGCAAGCCGGCAATATTTACGTGATCACCAGCGATTTGACCGTAGGGCCAGCCGCCACATTAACCATTCAGGCCGGCGCCATCGTCAAGTTTACCGATTATTGTTGTGACAAAAGAAACTTGTTTGTGGAAGGAACGCTCCGGGTGAATGGGACGGACGGGCAAAAGGTCTACTTTACCAGCATCTACGACGATGCGCTTGGTGGCGATACCAACAACGATAGCGGCAATAGCCAGCCCGTCGCCGGGAATTGGGACAATCTTGTTTTCAAAAATGGCAGTCATGGGGTGATCAACCATGCCGAAATTCGCTACGGCGATCATGGGCGCGGCGGGGCGATTCGGCTGGAAGGGAGTTCACCCACACTCGATCACGTTACCGTCAAATATAGTCCGTGGGCGGCCATTAGCGCTTTGCCAACCGACACCCCCACGATCACAAACTTTGCGTCGCAGAGTGTCGGCGGCGGGATGGAAATTCGGGGCGGCGCGCTGACGACCAATGCCACTTGGGACCAAACCGGCATTGTCTATATTCTCACCAGCGATTTTACAGTGGGGACAGGCGCTACCCTGACGATTGCCCCGGGGGTCATTCTCAAATTTGTCGATTTTTGTTGTGATAAACGGAATCTGTTTGTCGAAGGGACACTCAATGTCAACGGCACCGCTACGCAGAAAGTCTATTTCACCAGCATGAATGACGATGCCATCGGCGGTGACACCAATGCCGATGGCGGCAACAGCCAACCGCGCGCCGGCAACTGGGATAACATCGTTTTCAAGAATGGCAGTCATGGCGCCCTCAATCACGTCGAAATCCGCTACACGGGCGGCGGTGCGCTTACCTTAGATGGCAGTTCGCCGACCCTGGCGAACGTTACCATCAAGCATGGCGCATGGGTTGCCGTCAGCGCCTTGCCCACGGATAGGCCCACCATCACCAATCTTGCCACCGAAAATGTGGCCCTGGCCGGGATGGAAATTCGGGGCGGCGCCCTGACGACCAATGCCACTTGGGATCAAACCGGCGTTGTTTATATTATCACCAACGATTTTACGGTGGGGACAGGCGCCACTCTGACGATTGCCCCAGGGGTCATTCTCAAATTTGTCGATTACTGTTGTGATAAACGGAATCTATTTATCGAAGGGGCGCTCAGTGTCAACGGGAACGCGGCGCAGAAAATCTATTTTACGAGCATTTACGATGATGCGATTGGTGGCGATACCAATAATGACAGCGGTAATTCCCAGGCCAGGGCCGGCGACTGGGGTGGCATTCGGTTTGTCGCCGGTAGCAATGGCAGTTTCATCCATGCTGTGATTCGTTATTCTGGTGTTTCACGCACGGCTGGCGCCTTGCATATCAAAGATGCCACGGTCACCATTGCCAACTCCGTGATCAGCAACAATGTCATCGGTCTCTTTGCCGAAGGCCCCGCCGCCGAAGTAACGGCACAGATGACCAACGCACCGGCCAATGTCAGCCAATCCGGTTTATACAGCAATGGGGAGTACGATGTCTTTGCGCAGGCCGGCGCCAGCGTCGTGGCCGATAACAACTGGTGGGGCAGCAGCAATCCCCAGCCCAAAGTCAGCGGCAACGTGACTACCGCCAATCCTTGCACCAATGAAACTTGTACAGCCGGTGGTAAACCGGGCACGCTCTATCTACCGTTGATACGCCGATAGGTAGATAGACCAGCTGAACAGACTAACTATGGCATTGGCTTTGCCCGTGTTCCTGGCAGCGATTATCAATATTACTGGGTTTTTATCAGCGCCCGTCCTGGTCAGTAAAGCGTCAGTGCTGTCCTTATAGGCTGGTTTGTTCAATAAATTCTGATGAGTGTTGATTGCTTCCCAATATCGCCGCAAATCCTGGGATTAGGGAATCACGGTTCAACCGGAGCTTAGGGAGTTGCCAACCATCTTCCCGGAAGGTTTTACCAGACGATCCTGTCGGCAAGACCGACCTTCCGGGAAGATTGACTTGTCAACCCCTTGCAGGCGCCCCCAGGGCGTGGTTAAGCCTGAACGTCTAGACATAAGCCAGCGCCAGGTTTGCTACATCTTCGCCCGTGATCGGGTTGTGTAGAGAATAACCGCCGACGGCCCGCACTTCATCCAGTGACAAACCTGTAATCAAATTCAGTACCTGGCTCAAAATCGTCTCCGGCAATTGCCGGAGATCTACAATCTTATCCGACAAGCATGATTTGTCGCCTGTCGCCGTGTCGAGGATTCCCATAACCAGGTGGGACGATTCATCAAGGAAGCCCACTGGACAAAGCTTATTCTTTCTACTGCCGTACGCCTTTACTCAAAACGGTGGCTAACGTTTTATCAAGTTTATTGCCATGATATAAGCCAAAGGTAGGCGGGGTGGCGGCCGACATGCGGAAGGTCCACAATGACCAATGCACGTCGGCCGCGTTCATCAAGCTAATCTTGTCGCCCAACAACGTAGCGCGTGACTTGCCAGGTGCATTTGGTGTGGCGCCAAATTCGCCTACGTACAGTGGCACATTGTTACGTGCGGCCCAATCCAGGGCTGGTTGCATGTACCCTTGGAGACGCTTGCGGTCATAGGTTACATAAGTACCCTGCCAATAGTCGAGCGTCACACCGGCGCCGCCCTGGTTTTCGGGTGTACGCACCCAGCCATGTACTTGGAAGGTGTCACGGGCTTTGACCGGGAGGAGAGGCGCTGTAAAGAACTCATAATTTTGCAGCCAGATGCCATAGTCATTGGTCGAGCCGGTGATTTGCAGGCTGCGGCTGCCCGTGCGTGCGACGTTGCTCCATGCGCCGGTGAAGTTACCCGCGCCATGAAAACGCCAGTAACGGGGGCGCGTGGCGTCAAACGGGGCGACCTCTTCCATGCCAGCGTTGCGCATTGGCATAGGTGCGCCGTTCTTGCGTATCCCCAGGTCGTCGAACCAGACAGCGCCGGCATTGCCCCAAGCATACGTTTTCACGCCGACCCATTCGGCGCCGGCGGGTGGTCGGATCGCACTGCTCTCGACATAGCGCCACTCGTTCGCCTGATTGCTCAAATGCGCGGCATCGCCGGCCGAGCCGAGCCACTTGAGACCGGTCAGTACGCGTCCTGGGTAGGCATAGGCGCTGGGCACCGGTGCGTCGTGCCCCCAATCCATCCCGGCATGGGTGACAATAAAGGGATCGTAATCGTGATAGGAGTAGACAACATTGGTATCGTCGATCAACGCAAAAACCACTTCCGGCCAGGTTGGCGTCTCTACAATAACGATGTGATTTGGATCCACTGTACGAATGGCGTCAGCAACCCGGTTTGCTAAAGCCCACCACTGGGCCGGATCTGGTGGGCGTGGCTCATTGTAGATATCGTAGCCGGCCACGCTGGTGCGGTCCCGATACCGTTGTGCGATTGCGCTCCACAGCGTGACGAACTGCTGTTGCGCAGCAGCGTTATGCCAGATCCGCTCCTGACCGAAATCGTCGTCGGGAGGAACAACGTGCATATCTAAAATGACATAGATGCCCGCCGCTTCGCACCAGGCAAGGTATTGATCAATCAGGCGATACCCCAAATCGGAGTCGAAATATTTCCAGTGTAAGGCCAGGCGGATAACGGTGACGCCCAGTTTATCGAGATACTGGATATCGCTCTGATTGGCATACCAATTCAACTGCGCATCAGGCCAGGTGGCTGCATCATAGTAGTAATAGGTATCCATGTTGATACCGCGCAGTTTAACCGCGCGGCCGCTGCCATCGACGATCTGCCGCCCCTGTGTCCGCAGGAAACCGGCGTTGACTGTGAGAGCCGGTGTTATATCCGTCGTCGCCGCCGTGCTAATGAGAACTTCATCCGTTGCCTCGGTGTCAAGCGCCGTAAGCACCGCCGGTAAGTAGAGAGAATGGGCCAACAGCGTCTCTGCCTGCACCTGGGATAAATCGTTGCTGCTGTCTACCCCAACAGAGAGCGTGTCTACCGCTACCTCGCCATCAGGCAATCGGCTCACCGGCTGGGCGGCAAGCGGGTTATGCATGATCGGCAAATAGCTAGAATGAGCAGGGGACTGCCCTTCACGCTCTTGTGCATTCATGTTTGGCGACCCAGCCCAGAGCAGTACACCTATCAGCAAAGCGGTTACTAACGCGAACGTTATCCAATACGAACGACGCATACAACAACTATTCCTTTCATGGACAACAGTGCTACAGATATTGCACACACAGATTATCGACGGCGGCATGAAAGACACCACCCTGGTGTGCCCATAGACTGATTTTTACGCCGGTTATCGGTTGCTGCTGGGTGGCGGGTTCCACCTGTAGAACGTCATCCAGGTAAACCTGCGCTTGCGCCTGCGCCCAAACGATCCGCATGGGAACGGCAACCCCGACCGGAAATTGCACTTCCTTGAGCAGGGTGTAGCTTTCTGCCGCGCCACACGGGGGCGCGGCACAAATTTTATATAGATACCGGCGCTGAACTCCACTCAAGTCAAGCTCCAGACTCACCTCCTGCCCATCGGCAAGTAAGACGGCGACATCAGCACCGGCGCTACTCTGGTTGCCCGCATCAGCAAGCAAGGTCATTTGGAAAGCGACTTCTTTGATGGGACGATTCAAAGAGGTCGCGGCCTGATAGGCCCACACGCCGGTCTTTTGGGTTTGGGCGGCGGTTGCGCGCAGGTTCAAGAGGCCATCTTGTTCATAAATCAGTTCGCCCGCGATGGGGGTGGCTGGGATCTGCGCAAAGTTTTCCGGCGGTTGCCATAGGTGCGCATCACGTTGACCATCGGCAAAATCATCACACCACGCCTGCGCTGCCGTTGGCGCTGTCAGTTTGCCAGCCACCCACGCCACGCCGAGAAGCGCGATAGCCAAAGCGACGCCGATAGCCCATTGCCGGGGATTTAGAGTGATAAACCAGATGGCAGCGCGCTTCGTCGGCGCCACAACCGCCGTTGGGATCGACGGCGCTGCTTCAGCCACAGCCGTGGCTTGCGCTTCGTTTCCCACCACCCCAAAGATAAGCGTGCGCTCATGCTCACTGAGGGCGGCATATTCGAGATAGGTCAATAAATTGTTTGCCGCTTCCAGGTTGATGACGCCCTTCTGGTTAAAATAAACAATGAAGAGCAGCACACGGCTACGGGCCGGTTTGGTCTTGCCATTTTCGTACTTGCTCACATCGGTTTTACTAAAAGTGGTCGCGGCTTCTTCACACTCTTTGCGCGCAAGCAAGTCGGTTAACGGGCTGTCCGGTTGGTCGGCGGCTTCGTGGAGCAAATAGGCAAGCCCATTGAGGAAACCATCCTGCGATACCTGCGCCGCTTGCCGCAATGCTTTGAGCAGTTCCCCAAATTTCTTTCGTTCTTCCATGAATTTCACCTGTTGCTTAGCGAAGCAACCCCCATGTTGCCTGGGCAGGCAACACTTTTTTCCGCTGTTGCCTGGCCAAGCGACGACGGCGACGGCTTGTTTATGCTATGGTTGCGGCAGCACACGGCGTTGCCAGCAAAAATTCGCCGTGCATCGAACATCAACGGCGGTGGGCCGCCCGGTTAGCAAGGTAATGACGAAAACGCCTTATAACAGATTATAACAAAGCAATCCTGCTTGTGACAATCCTATCAGGTTTTCGTAAGACAATTGTCTTTCACCAATTATTAACTGACGGCTCATCACAACAGAAACAAAGGAACTTATGGCAACCCTTTACCGGCGAAATCGATGTCAGCCAGATGGGTAATGAAGTCGCTTACCTCTATGTGCGTGATGGCGCCGGCAATGTTTCCGCCGCGGCGCAGATCGATTTGGCTGGCCAGCAACTTTTTTTACCGCTTGTCACCAAATAGAGAGGCAACTACTACCCTCTCTCGCGCACCGCAATTCCTCCCCTTATCAGGGGGAGGTTGGGAGGGGGTGGCTTGGCAGTTATATAGCGAGATAATTTTGGTTCAACTAGAAGGAGTACATGATGCGCAAATCGTTCTTCCCGTTGCTGGTCACAGCGCTCTTGCCGCTGTTCCTGTTGCTTTTCTGGCAGGGGCGACAGCCAGTAGCCTTTGCCCATAACAGAGGGCAAGCCGACTTCGCTCAGGACGATGAGAGTGACCCTATCACCACAACAATCGTCACAGGCCCCTACCAACTCTATCTTCCCCTGATCGAAAATGCCGATAGCGAAAGTGCGGATAGCGAAAATACGGATAGCGAAAATACGGACACGGAAGAGATCATCGGCGAAGGAGGAGTACGCCCTACACGCACTCCCAAACCGACGCGTACACCAACGCCCACCCGCACCCCCAAACCCACGCGCACGCCGAAAGTCACCCCCACCCCGACGCCAACGCCCACAGCCACTTCAGCAGTGGCGCAAAATCCCTTTGACGCCCTCTACCCAAGCAACTTCCGGCTCCGTGCGCTCAGCGCCGATGCCATTCCGCTGGTCAGCAAGCCGGCGCGCAAGGCGACGGGGTTGACTGCCCCCAGTTTCATCGATCCAGTTTATGAGACGCGCCTCTATCAAGTGACAGCCGCGACCGATTTTACCGGCGCCTCCTTTGTGCGTCACGATTACAGCCGGCGCCAGGCCTTTAATGCCGACAATTCGCGTTTCATCGCCACCACCAGCAATGGCTTCTGGGTGCTGTACGATGCCAATACCTTCCAGCGGTTGCCGCGCGCCGGTTATAACGGCGCCTTGCAAGGGCTGGCCGGCGATTGTGAAGCGATCTGGCATCCCAGCGACCCCAAAAAACTTTGGTACACGGTTCATGACGGCCGTTTGCGCTGGTATGAGAAGAATGTGGAGACCGACACCGACACGGTGCTGGTCGATTTCACCGGTCGGTTGCCCTGGCCGCAAGCGCGCTCAGTCTGGACAAAGGCCGAGGGGACGCCGTCGGCGGATGGGCGCTATTGGGCGTTCATGGCGACGACCTATGATGATGTTCAGCAGACCAATACAATCTATGGTTTGTTCACCTGGGATCGCCAACTGAACCAAATCCTGGGGACTTATGATGCCAGCAATTTCGGTGGCCACTTTCCAGATTACATCAGCATCGCTCCCAGCGGGAAGTACGCAGTAGCGTCTTGGGCCTATAACCGGGCGCTGGGGACGCGCGCCTATCCCGTCGATTTTTCATCATCGCGCCAACTCGCCCCCGATACGGAACACAGCGATTTGGCGATTGGCCCGAATGGCGAGGATTATTATGTGGCGGCAAACTATGACAGCAGCGGCACCATCAGCGCAATCAACATTGCTACGGGCGAAGCGTTTGACCTGCTGCCGCTCTATCCGGTCTCCGGGGAAGGGTATGCCGTGCATATTTCCGGCAAGGCGTTCAACCGACCGGGGTGGGTGGTCATTAGCACCTATGCCGACGGCGCCGATTACGGCAATGTCCGCCCAGCCCCAACCGTGCGCCCCATGTATCGCAAGATCATGCTGGTGGAACTCAAACCGGGCGGTCGTCAATACAATGTCGCCCATACGCGCGCCGGCGCCAACTACGGCGGCTACTGGGGCGAACACCACGCCACTGTCAGCCGCGACGGGTCACGCATCCTCTTTGCCACCAATTTTGATGACGGCGGCCCACCGCAAGATTACTTGATCGGCCTGCCGTCTTGGGTTTATCAGCAACCCTAACTCACGGCTTCGTACCGTTTGCTAAAAAGAGATTGAGAGATTGGGAGATTACCGCTCAGGCAACAATCTCTCAATCTCTCATCAGGCCACATGAATCGGGGGCACCGCAAACAATGAAAATCAGCTTTTGCTCAAAGATTACGCAGATTGCACAGATTTTTTGTTCTTTCATCTGCGTAATCTTTGATGATTTACAGAACAGGCCACATGTCTTGGCGACACCACAAACGATGAAAATGCAACAAGGATTTCACCGATTTCACAGATTTTTCTATTTGTGAATCGGCATAATCGGTGAAATCCCTGTTATTTTCACATCAGTTGGCCGTAATGTACCAGGAATCGTATAGAGTGACTTTGGACTACGCGACCAGATGACTGCGGACTACCACTTATCCTTTCCACGTCGCCCGCAACACCCGCACCCAATTCTCATGGGCAATCTTCGCCAGCGCGCTTTTGTCGAAGCCGTGGGCTTTGAGCGCTTTCATCAATTTGGGCAGACCGGCGGCGTCTTTGAGATCCTGGGGCATGGTCGCGCCGTCAAAGTCGGAGCCGAGCGCCACATGGTCGATGCCAATGCGGTCGGCGATGTAGGCGGCGTGGCGCACAATCTCGGTGAGCGAGGTTTCGGCGTCGGAGCGGCCATCTGCGCGCAGGAAGCCAATGTGGAAATTGATGCCGACCACGCCATTCGACGCCTTGACCGCATCCAACTGCTTGTCGGTGAGGTTGCGCGGGGTGGCAGCCAGGACATGGGCATTGGAATGGGTCGCGACGAGAGGCGCCGTACTCAAAGCGGCGACATCCCAGAAGCCCTTTTCATTGAGATGAGAGAGATCGAGCATCACGCCCAGTTCGTTGCAAGTTTTGACCAGCGCTTTGCCGGCATCGGTTAAACCGGGGCCAGTATCGGGCGAGGCGGGGAAGCTAAAGGGGACGCCATGACCAAAGGCGTTGGGCCGACTCCAGGTGATGCCAACGGAGCGCAGACCGGCTTGGTAGAAAACGTGCAAACAATCTAGATCGGTGTCGAGCGCTTCCACCCCTTCAAAATGCAGAATCATGGCAAAGGTGCCTTGCGCCAAGCAGGTTGCTAGTTCATCAGCGGTGCGTACAATCTTGACCTTGCCTGCCGACGCGGCTTCCAGATCAAACAAGCGGCGGAGTGCGCGGGTGGTAAAGTCCAGGGCATAGCGGTGTTCCAACGGGTCCGGCAACGGCACATAATAGCCGCCACTGGCGTCGCGCTGCATACCGGGAAAGCTCTTCATCGGTTTCGTACTCGGCACAAAGATGGCAAAAAAGCCGCCACCCAAGCCGCCGGCTTTCGCCCGTGGTAGGTCAATATGCCCTTTGTCACTCTGGTCAAAAAAAGAGCGCCCGCGCAGCATCTCCAGGATGGTGTCGTTGTGACCATCAAATACAAGCGGATAAGTCGTCTTAGCCATGTCTTTCCTCACAAACGGTTGCGTTGAAGATTAAATCAACCCACCCCCTCCTAACCTCCCCCAGATCGGGGGAGGAACGGTCAAGCGGTTAACAGTTCCCTCCCTTATCAGGGGAGGGTTAGGGAGGGGTGAATCTTTAAAAAGAATGCAACCTATTCTATCATGCTCTTTGCCGTTTTACGATTCCGCTAAATTCGCATATAATCTTATTTCAACCACCCTTGACCGCTTGTTTCGCCCAATGTGTTCATTCATTTACGGACCAACCATGCAACAACCACCGCGTCTTGAGACCACAGTACGGTTTGCTGTCGTCAACAGCTTTACGGCAGCCAGTTTGATCCTGGGCTTTGCCTCGTTAATATTGACGATGGCCGGTATGTTAACCGAGGCAGCCTTTTGCCTCCTGGCCAGCGTGGCCCTCGACGGCTGCGACGGCAACCTGGCGCGCCATTGGAAGGTGTCCAGTTCCTTTGGCGCCCAACTCGATTCCATGGCCGATCTGACCGCCTTTAGTATTGGTGCGGCAGCATTGGCTTATTACTGGTTGATGGAGAAGGAACCATCGCATCTGTTCATGGCCGCTGCCGTCAGCACCCTGGTGGCGTTGACCGGCGCCATCCGTCTGGCGCGCTTTAATACGGCGCCGAAAAATGACGCCTATTTTCAGGGCATTCCCACCACCTTTGCCGGCGCGGTGATTGCCCTGCTCTATCTGGCGGCGCCCGATTTGGCGCTGGTGTGGGGCTTGGCCTTGGTGGCGCTGCTGGCGGTCCTCATGGTCAGCGCCTTTCCCTATATGAAGCTAACCCAATTGCGCCGCCTGCCCAAGTGGGTTTGGCTGCTGGCCGTTGGCAGCATGATCGTTAACCCGCCTGCCGGCGCGTTGACCTGCGCTTCGGTCTATCTGTGTAGCGGGCCGGTTTTGTGGTTGAAACAGAAGCGGACAAGACAATAGAGACACGGATTCGGGAAGCGCGGATTTTTTCCGTGTGGTTCGCAAGACTCTATATACTGGCTTGTCATTCTGAAAGAATCTCTAGTCACAATACCGCAGAGATTCTTTCAGAATGACAAACAAGCCTGCTGTTTCTCCCAAACCCTTAGCTTGATATAGATGGCGTCTGTTGTCAGCAGCGCTACCCCTTCACCTGCGCCAGTGGCGTGACACCACCGACCACCCGATCCCCAACCTTCACTAACGCCGTAAAGCGCTGCGCCGGCAAGTAAACATCGGTGCGCGAGCCAAAGCGGATCAGCCCCATCTTTTCCCCCTGCGTCACCAGGGCGCCGGGACGCAGCCGATTGACAATCCGCCGGGCGATCAAGCCGACCCGCTGG
Organism: Caldilinea sp. CFX5; assembly: GCA_021405325.1. Next base: position 282,812 of record QWII01000001.1, read on the forward strand.
GCGACAATACAGCGCCCTTCCACCCCTTCAATGACCGTATAGAGGGCGTTGTTATGTTCAGCCGCCGGTAAACTGGCGGCCGCAAAGCCGCCGCTGCTTGCCACAATTTCGGTCACGCGCCCGGCCACCGGCGCGTAGTTGACATGCACATCCAGCAGCGACAAAAAGACGGCTATGCGCAGCCACGGCCCTTCGCCAAAGCGGTCATCGGTCAACTCTTCCACGGCCAACACCACCCCATCACTCGCCGCATAAGCAATGCGCTGCTCCCGTAACTTTGGCCGTTTCGGGTCGCGAAAGAAGGCGGCCAGCAGCGGCAACAAGATGGCCGGCGCCCACCAGGTGCGACGCCGTGGCGCCACTTTGTAGAGCAAAGCTGCCGCAGCACTCGCCAATGCTAGAAAGGGCAACACAGCGCTGTCCATCACAAAATCACCAATCGTCACACGATGGTTGCGGCGAGGGGGCGCCAGCTTAAGAGCCGCCGCAGCCTGTGCCGGTTGAAAGCGCAGGTAATGAATCCAGGCCGGCGGCGCATTGCGCAGCACCAGGTCGCGCCGAAACGCATAGGGGGTCAGGAGGCGATTGTAGACAGCAGCCCGCTCCGCCTGTTGCGGATCAAGACCGCTGACCCGCTTCAGGGTCTGCCCACCAACATATTCGATATAACTGAGAACACCCCCCGGTTTAAGCAGGCGCTGGTAATGGGCCAAGACCGCTTCAATAAAAGCGGGCGGACAGTTGTTAAAGGGCAATGTTGAGACAATAAAATCAAATTGCGGTTCAGCCGGCAGATCGAGAATACTACCGCCGATAAAACGGGTCTGCGGCAAGACGCGACGAAAGGTCGCTTCCTCAGCAAAGCGCTTTTGTAACAGCGTCATAAAGGTGGGGTTGATTTCACAAACCACCAGTTCATCTTGTGCGCTGATGTAGTGTATCAGTTGAGAGGTGATCGCGCCGGTGCCGGCGCCCACCTCCAAGACCCGTTTCGGCCCTTTGACCCTGGCGACTTCGGCGGCCAGGGCATCGGCAGCGGTAGCCGAGGTTGGCAAGACTGCGCCAATTTCAGCAATATGGCTGAAAAATTCTTTGAGAAATTGCAGGTTTTCGGTAAGTATTGGCATGGTTGAGTTGAGCAAAGCTAGGGTTAGATGGTCTTGATGCGTTGATGCAGCAAGCCTTTCACCACGAAAAGCGCAATAAAGGAAATCGTGAGTAAAATCACCGCCAGCGTCAGGGCCACAGTTAGATCGAGTTCAAAGCCGATGTAAATCGCCAGCGGCATGGTTTGGGTGCGACCGGGGAAGTTGCCGGCAAAGATAATGGTGGCGCCAAATTCACCCAGGGCGCGCGCCCAGGTCATCACCGCGCCACCAAAGAGGGTGGGCCAGGCCAGGGGAATGGTGATATAGCGCAGGATCGCCCAGCGATTGGCGCCGTCGAGCGCCGCGGCTTGTTCCAATTCTTGTTCAACGGCGCTAAAGCCGGCGGTGGCCGCTTTGACGTAAAAGGGCGCACCAACAAAAAGTTGCGCTAGGATGACGGCTAGCGGGGTAAAGGCAATTGTGATTCCCAGATCCGCCAGATAGGCGCCCACCAGTCCACGCCGGCCAAAGGTCAGGAGCAACGCAATACCGGCGACCGACGGCGGCAACACCATCGGTAGATCCAACAGCGTGTCAATGGTCGCGCGCCCGCGGAATTGGCGCCGGGCCAACAGGTAAGCGAGGGGGGTGCCAAAGAGCAGCGCAAGCCAGGTGCTAACGCCGGTTGTGAGCAAACTCAAACTGACCGCTTGTTGTACCTGGGGGTTGACCAGATTGGTGGGTAACGCCACCGGATCAACGCGCAGGATGAGCGCCACCAAGGGCAACAAGAGAAAAAGCAGTAGCGGCAGGGCAAAGAGCCATAGCACACCGGTTGTTTGCCGCTGCGCCCGTTGCCTTGTGTTGGCAACAGCTTGCGGCGCCGACACCGATGCAGGTGCTGTTGTTTTCTCCGGCGATATGGGTCGCTCTGTCACTTGGCTTAACATCTATTCTACAGAGATTACAACGATTTGGGCTAGGCTACCCCTTCCTGGAAGAGGCAGGAACCGTTTTAGATGACAAAACACTAGTCGCCTCTTCCAGGAAGTAGCTATGCACCCTTGTGCGCCACAGCCAATGAAAACAACAGGGATTTCGCAGATTACACAGATTAACTTGCAATATAAATCTTTGAAATCTGCGAAATCCCTGTTGTTTTCAGGGCAAGGTAGCCCGCCAACAAAATACGGGTGCAAGTTTGCACCCGTATTCAGTGGTTCTACGGTTGAGTTAAATGTCCAACCGCGCCTGGTTGGCATGAGTCGTGATAAAGCGGCGGCGGGGAGCCACTTCACTGCCCATGAGCATGTCAAAGGTGCGGTCGGCTTCGGCGGCGTCTTCGATGCTCACCTTGAGGATGGTGCGATTCTCCGGGTTCATGGTCGTCTCCCAGAGCTGTTCATTGTTCATTTCGCCCAACCCTTTGTAGCGCTGTTCGATCCGCACGTTAACCTCACCCAGTTCCTTGCGCATTGCGTCCAACGCGTTGTCATCATAGACATATTCGCTGGTGCGCTTGGCCTTGCCATTCTCCTGCCGCGTCACCCCTACGCGATAGAGCGGCGGTTGAGCGATATAGAGATGACCACCGGAGACCAGCGACTCCATATAGCGGAAGAAGAAGGTCAGCAGTAGGGTTCTGATGTGCGCTCCGTCAACGTCAGCGTCGGTCATCAAAACGACCCTGTAATATCGTAAGCCTTCCAACGAGAAATTTTCACCGATGTTCGTACCCAAGGCTGTGATGAGCGCTTGAATCTCTTTGTTTGCCAGCGCTTTGTCCAGGCTGGTCTTTTCGATGTTGAGAATCTTACCGCGCAGGGGCAGAATCGCCTGGAAGCGACGGTCGCGGCCTTGTTTGGCGGTGCCACCGGCGCTGTCACCTTCGACGATATAGAGTTCGCACTCTTCCGGTTTGCGGCTGGAGCAATCGGCCAGCTTGCCGGGCAGGGTCAAGCTTTCCAGCGCGCTCTTGCGCATGACCAGATCACGCGCTTTGCGGGCCGCTTCACGGGCGCGGAAGGACATACGACACTTTTCGATGATTTGGCGGGCATCGCGCGGGTTCTCTTCCAGCCATTTGCCCATGGCGTCGGCAATCGCCGTTTCGACATGATAGCGCACTTCGTTGTTGAGCAGCTTCAGTTTGTTCTGCCCTTCAAACTGCGGGTCCAGCACGCGTACACTGACAATGGCGGTCATGCCCTGGCGGGTGTCATCGCCGGTGAAGTTTTCGTCGTTGCCCTTGATAAAACCCTGTTTGCGGGCATAATCATTGATCAAACGCGTGACCGCCGCCCGCAACCCGGTCAGGTGGGTGCCGCCGTCGGGCGTGTTAATCGTATTGGCAAAGGCAAAGATAGCGTCCGAATAGCCGTCAGTGTATTGCAACGCCACCTCGACATGGCTCTCTTCCACATCCACATCGGCATAGATCGGGACGTGCAGCACCGTGCGGTTGCGATTCAGATAGCGCACAAAGGACTTGACGCCCCCTTCAAAGTAGAAGTTGGTTTCGCGTGGCAGTTCCGGACGTTCATCAATAAAACAGAGATTGATGCCACGGGTCAGAAAGGCCATCTCCCGGAAGCGGGTGACCAAGGTCTCCCACTGGAAATCGAGCGTTTGGATGATCGTATCATCGGCCAGGAAGGTCTGAATGGTACCCGTTTCATTGAGCGGACATTCACCGATAACCTCGACATTGGTGACGGGAACGCCCCGTTCAAAGCGCTGACGGTGAATCTTGCCGTCGCGCTTCACCACCGTTTCCATCCAGGCGCTGAGGGCGTTGACCGCGCTCACGCCGACGCCATGCAGACCGCCGGAAACCTTATAGCCGCCGCCGCCAAATTTACCGCCGGCGCCGAGCTTGGTCATCACAACGGTGACAGCCGGCAAGCCGGTCTGCTTTTGAATGTCCACCGGGATGCCGGCGCCATTGTCTTCCACCGTCACACTGTGGTCTTTATGGATGATGATGCGGATCTGATCACAGCGGCCCTGCATCGCTTCATCGATCGAGTTATCCACCACTTCGATGACCATGTGGTGGAGCGCCTTAATATCGGTGCCGCCGATATACATGCCAGGGCGCTTGCGGACATGCTCCAGCCCTTCCAGCACCTGGATCTGATCAGCGCCATAAACATAATTCGTATTGCGTTCGTTCGCCACAAATTCCTCCAAAGGCTAGCTAATCATTAATTGTTAATGGAGAACAATTAATTATTCGGGGTTATGATTGTCTTTTCATCTCATTCTCATGACATAAAGTATACCATAAAAACAAAGAAAAGTGAATTTTACAAACCCCTGAAATCGAACACGTGTTCGAGCAATCACCCATTATCTTAATTGACCGAATTGTGTTACTCTCTGTACAATCGTTGCCAGTTTTGCGCTTGCTCCCCAAGTGAGGCGAGGTACGAGGTACGAATTACGAATTACGGATTGCGTAACTCGTAATTCGTACCTCGTACCTCATAGCACTCGACCAACCACCCACCCGGGTTTATTTATAGAGGAATCGAAGATGACATCATTTATTATCGAAGGCGGTCATCGCATTGCAGGGACCGTCAAACCGATTGGTAATAAAAATGCGGCGTTGCCCTTACTGGCCGCTTGTTTGCTGACCGATGAACCGGTCACGTTACATAACATCCCCCAGATTGGCGATGTGCAGACCATGTTACAGTTGCTGGGCGGTTTGGGCGTCAGCATTAACCAGCAGGGCGGTAGCATTACCCTCTGCGCCCGTGATGTCGATAGCACCACGCCGGATGCTAAACTGTTTAGCCAGATTCGCGGTTCGTTGACAACGATGGGGCCACTGGTGACGCGCTTTCAGCACTTTGGCGTGTTGGCTTCGGCAGGGGGCGACGATATTGGGCGGCGGCGGATTGATACACATTTGCAAGTCTTTGAAGCGCTGGGCGCGCAGCTCTTTCATAATGGCAAATTTGAGTTGCGCGCCAACGGCCGCTTGCAAGGCAAAGATATTCTGCTCGATGAAGCCTCGGTCACGGCCACGGAGAATGGCATCATGGCAGCGGCTTTGGCGAGTGGAACAACCATCTTGCGCAACGCGGCCAGCGAACCGCATGTCCAAGATGTCTGCCGGCTGCTGGTGGCGATGGGCTGCCCGATTGAAGGGATCGGCACCAACACCCTCATTATTCATGGACAGGATTCATTGAAGGGGGCCGAGTTCACCGTCAGCCCTGACTTTGTTGAAATTGGCAGCTACATCGGCCTGGGTGCGATTACCCCTGGCGAGTTGCGGATCGCCGGCGTCATTCCCAATCATCTGCGGATGGTACGCATGATCTTCGAGCAGCGGTTGGGGGTGCGGATGCACCTGGAGGAAAATCCGCTGGCGCCCCACCATGAACGCTATACGCTGGTGATTGAAGACAATCAGGAACTGACCGTCAAAGCTGATTTTGGTGGCGCCGTCCCCAAGATCGACGATGGTCCCTGGCCCCACTTCCCGCCTGATGTGATGAGCATTGCCGTCGTCACGGCCACCCAGGCGCGCGGCACGATTTTGATTCACGAGAAGATGTTTGAAAGCCGGCTCTATTTTGTGGACAAGTTGACGGCCATGGGCGCGCAGATCATCCTCTGTGACCCCCATCGCGCCGTGGTGGTAGGCCCCAGCCGCCTGGTCGGGCAGCAGGTGAGCAGCCCGGATATTCGCGCCGGCATGGCGTTGGTGCTGGCGGCGCTGGCGGCCAACGGCACGACCACCATCGGCAATGTGCGCCAGATCGACCGCGGCTATGAAGCGATTGATGAGAAGCTCCGCCGCCTGGGCGCACACATTGAACGAGTCGAACGATAAGATGGCGCTGCGGAAATGGTTGACCGGCCCCCTGCCGTTTTGGGCCGTCTTATTTGTCGCGCTCATTGCCCGGCTCTGGCGACTCGACTATCATAGCGTCTGGTTTGATGAGGCGGTCAGCTTGCAGTGGGCCGGCGCTGATCCCGCCTTTATCTGGCAGAAGACCTTTCCCCTGGTGGAGGAAAAACATCCGCCGGTCTACTACCTGGGACTGCACTATTGGCAGACCATGTTGGGGTGGGTGGGTCTGTCCCAAAACGATGTAGCGCTGCGTCTCTTTGGCAGCTTGCTGGGTGTGCTGACGGTCTGGGGCATCATCCTGCTGGCCCAACGGCTGAGCGGCAGAAGCACCGGCTTGTTGACCGGCCTGCTGGTCGCCCTGGCGCCGGTGCTGGTTTGGTATAGCCAGGAGTTGCGCATGTTCCAACCGGCGGCCACCGGGCTGGTCTGGGGCGGCTACTGCCTCTGGCGCGCTTGGGAAGCGCCAACCCATCAACGATCCCTTGGCTGGTGGCTGGGTATGATCCTGGCTTTTACCGCCGCGCTCTATAGCTATCTCTTCAGCGCCTTTCTCATGCCTGCCGCCGGGTTGACACTGGTGGGATTGCTCTTTTTAGCGAAACGACCGGATCGCTGGGGGCGCTTTGTCATTGGTGCGCTCACCCTTGCCGTCACCGGCGCCCTCTTCCTGCCCCTGGCCTATAACGCCTGGATTGTCAACAGCAGTGAAGGCGCGCCCGGCCAAGCCTTTGCCAACGTCGGCCCCACGCTCTGGCATCTCTTGCGCGTCTTCACCCTCTGGCGCGTCGACTGGTCGCCCCCGTTAGCCACAGGCAGCTTACTATTCATTACCATCTTTTTCCTGATCGGTCTTCTATCACCCCGTCACCTTGTCACCTTGTCACCTTGTCACCTTGTCACCCCTGCCCGCCTCTACCTCCTCCTCTGGCTCGGCATCCCCTTGCTCATCGGCAATTTGTTACTGAGCCGCAGCGATTCAGTCTTTGGCGAAGATCGCTACTTTATCTTTCTAGCACCCTTTCTGCTGTGGGCCGTGGCGCGGGGGATTGTGATCATCGGAGAGCGGCTATCGTGGGCCGGTGTGATAGGTGGGGTATTGGTGATTGGGGTATTGGGCGCGGCGTTGCCACGGCTCTGGACGCCAGCCCTGTATCGCGAAAACTGGCGGGCGGCAAGTGAATACATGGCCGCCTATCATGCCGCCAGCCCCGGTCTACCGGATACCGTAGTGGCCCATGTCGATTATACACGGTTGCCGTTGGAGTGGTATCTGCGCCAACAGTTCACGTTTGAGGAACTGCCAATCTATTTTCCCTATGGCGGCCAGTTGACGCCGGAACAGATAGAGACAGTAATTGCACCGCCGTTGGAAGGCATTGTCAAAACCGATGCGGCCACCCTCTGGTTGAGCCAGAGTCATCTCGATGGGGTGGATGAGCAGCGGTTGGTGGAAAGCTGGCTCAATGAACGCTTTCCGCTGGTGACAGAGTTGTATCCCAGTGGCATCAAATTGAGCGGGTACGCCTTGCAAAGCCGCTTTACCGCCCTGCCGAAGCTGAGCGATGCGGCCATTTACCCCGCAGTTGAATTGGTTCCAGGTTTGGAACTGGCGGCCTGTGAAGTGTTAACACCCCAAGTCGCCGCCCAGGATGAGCAGATGCACCCACCTAGTGGCTGGGTTCATGTCCGCCTCTGGTGGCGGGCGACGGGGCCGATCAGCGATAACTACATCGCCACCGCTGACGTGGTGGGGCCGGAGGGGGCGTGGGGCGTGCGGCTCTATCGCGACAACGAAGCCCTCCGCCGCTGGCCGACGAGTACGTGGCAAATTGGCGATATTGTGCGCGATGAAGTGGATATTAACCTGAACCCGGTGACGCCAGCGCAGGACTACCCGGTTGTGATCGGCGTAATGGATGGCACTGGGCAAGCATTGGGAGAGCATGTCCAATGCAGCCAAGTGAGGGTGAAGTAAGCTAACGATACCGCCATCATTTACTGAGCGTTATGAATGCTCAAGACGATGCGGACGTCATCTCCGGCTAATAACAGTTGGTTGTCCTGAATTTCATATTGTGTTGTGATTTTTAGAGCGTCGAGGACACGAGCAAATTGCTTATTTCTCAGTTCACCACAATCCTGAGGCGCAACCTCTCCTTTGGTTAATCTATAACGATGTTCGTTCTCAAAGAAGATAAGAAAGGCCCCACCGGCACAAGTGGCGGAGGAAAAATTTAAAGTTCCGGCTTGGTCAAACCACAGTTCGAAGGGTTGTAAAATATCTAATTGGGTGGGTTCATTACGAAAGGTGACCTCGTCTATCAGCCAACGCTTCCCAGTAAGTAGCAATTCAAAATCAGGACTTAAGGGACTTGGCGACTGGGTAACTGTACTTCCGGCAACACAGGCATTCGTAATGATCATCATTGCCATCAATAAGCAGAACAATGAAATGTTTCGCTGCCGCTTTCTGAAGTTTATTCTCCCTTTAATGAGCATAATCTCTCCTCTCCTAAAAACGTTATACTCGACTATTCTCAGCAGAACGCAGTATCAATTATATCGGGGGGGATCGGGTGACTTAGCTCCAGGCGCAACATCAGCGGCAGTTGTTCTTGCCTATTGTGATGCTGGTACACCTGGTGCCTCATAGATGTATTCAATCATACCGAGGTAGGGCTGAATACTCGCATCAGCTTCGACTTGTTGACGCAGTTCTTCAGGATAGAGCGTGTAAAAGGTTACTTTGGCTTGTGGAATATTTGTCCCCGATGCAAAGGGAATGCCGGTCTTAAAAGCAACTTGCCGGACTTGTTCCGTAATTGTAAAAAGCTCATCCAGTGTATAAGGCATCTGTTTGATACGCACTAGATCAGCCCAGGAAATACCTACAAGATACTTTTGAATCAGTTTTTCACCATCAGGCGATGCAAAGCCAACCACAAGACCAAACTCCGGTTGGTGTTCCATCCATGATCCAGCATAGGTAGGTTCACCAGCGATTACCTTGCTCTCTAATAAACTCATCTCCACTTGCAATTCTAGACGACGTTGCGCTTCTGCATAGGTGAGACCGAAAGTTTCGGCATACATGGTGATCATCGGGTTAGCTTCTTCCGCCATAACTTGTGTACAGTCTGAATGCCGCCGTGAGGAAAAGGGGGAATTGTCGATGGCGAGGTCGATTTGCACATCATCGCCACGCAACGTCAACACTGTTCCACGAATTTCGTAGGCAGTTGTTGCACTAAAGAGTTCTTTGAGTTGGGCATATTCTCTGTTCCAAGGTTCCCGACAATCGAGCGGAGTTGAGGGCGCAGGCGCTAATTGATAGTGACCATTGCCCGCGCCAATCGTCTGATAAGCAATGCCAGTATCGTTGCTGACGTTTACGCCAAAGGAGCCAAAGGGATCGATTGAGATGAAAATCGGTTCCAACGCAGGAAATGTTATGTTTACCCCTTTGGCTGTCATTGCAGTAACACGCCATTGGTTTTGAACTAACGTGCCAAAATCGTAGGTGACCAAAGGACTCTCCGGCTGAAGGATGACCGGTGGCTGTGCAACAGGGCGGGCGATAGGCATCAGGCAACCCGCTCCGATCAGCGTAACAGCAAGCAACCACAGCGGCATTCGTGTTGACATGACAGCCTCCTTGATCAACAGCCAAAATAGTAGAGCGTAAAGTGGGGTAGTGAGCTAACACGATAGTTGGTTCATCACGTTGTCATAGTGTAGAGACGGTTGTGTTACCGTGCAAGTTGCAAAAGTGTACCATTGATGTTTGTCCCTGTTGCAAATCATGGTACACAAAAAGGAGCAACATTGTCTAGGTCGTACAACGTTGCTCCGATCTACTGGCTGTTTGCAATTGTGAACAAGAAAAGTGTTGAGTGGCGTTGTTTCAAATCCCCAACTCGGCCCGCGTTTGCAGCACCCGCAACAGATCCTCGCGCATTACCGTCCCCACCAGCCGTTGATCCTCCACCACCGGCATCTGGTTGACATCTTCGGCCACCATGCGTTCCAGCACCTTTGCCAGATCATCGCTGGGGGTGACGCTGTGGGCTTTGGTGGCGGGAGTCATGGCTTCGCCGGCATAGGTGGTTGACCACTCGGTGCGCGGGACGGTGCGAATGTTTTGCAGGGTGATAACGCCCCCCATGCGTCCATCGTCGGCGACAAAGAAGCAACGTTTGCCCTGGCCCAAGACCTGTTCATTGACCAACGCCTCCAGGGTGATATTGGCCGGAATCCGGGCGCACTCCTGCTGCATAACCTGGGCGACGGGAATATCACGCAGGGTGTCGCGCACCATCACCTGTTGCCATGACTCAGACGCGGCATTTTGCAGGAACCAACCGATAAAGGCGATCCAGAGGCCATTGAAAAATTGACCGCCAAACATCTGGAAGACGCCAAAGATGATAAAGAGGAATGCGATGCCCTGGCCGACACGGGCGGCAATGCGAGTGGCGTTGCGAAAGTCGCGGCCATAGGCCCAAAGCGCGGCCCGCAACATGCGCCCGCCATCGAGCGGAAAGCCGGGGATCAGGTTAAAGCCAAAGAGCAACAGGTTGATCCGCCCCAGGTAGAGGGCAATAGCGCCTAAGGCCGTATCGCCACCCAGGTTGCCCAGCCCATTCAACCCCAACCCCAGCAGCAGACTGACCAGCGGACCGGCGGCGGCAATGCGGAATTCAGCGCCGGCGGTCGGCGGTTCGCGTCCGATCTGCGCCACGCCGCCAAAGATAAAGAGGGTGATGCTACGCACCGGCACCCCCTCGCGCAGCGCCACGGCGGCATGACCCAACTCATGGGCCAGGACGGAGCCAAAGAAGAGCAGACTGGTCGCCAACCCCACCAGCCAGTAGGTGGCCGTACTCCACCCAGGATAGCCGCTGGGAAAATAGCCGGCGGCCAACGACCAGGTGACCAGCACAAAGATAATCAACCAACTCGAATGAGCGCCAATCGGAATGCCCAGGATGCGACCAAAGTTCAGCGATGCACGCATAGCGTTTCTTCTTTCCAGCGCAACCTTGCTCACCAGGGGCAATGCCGGCCGCGCTGCCAGTTCGACGGCAATCAAGAGAATCCTCCGCCGGCTGAACGTAAACCGCGTTGATTCCCCCTATACCTTACCTGGGTTTAGACCGTAGACGAAGTGAGGCTTTACACAATTGGGGCGCGCTGCTGGGATCATCCGGTCACTGCTTTCGCTTCCGTGTTCGTTCTATCTGTGTTTAGTCTTTGGGCAACCATAACAGACTAAACACAGATAGAACGAACACGGAATGGTGGGGATCACTCGGTTGGCGTAGCGGTCATGGCGCCGAACAGAGCGGTGAAGTTGGTCTGTTCCTGGGCCAGCCGTTGACCTTTGCGCCAGGCGGTGGTAAAGCGTTCTTCTCCCAACGCGGCGTGCGCCTGCTGCACCAACTGCTCAAAAATTTGCCCATCATGGGGCGACAGGGGCGAATTGTGGCGCGTGCGTAGGGTGTGGGCAATGCTGAACATGGGTACGGCTTGCTCATGTGCGCCGGTTGCCACCGCGACTTCCCCCAGACATTCCAGCATCCACGCCACACCGATAATGCTGCCCATCTCCTGGCGGATCTGCAACGCCTCCTGAAAAATGCCTTCGGCGGCCTGTGGTTTGCCGTTGAGGAGCAAGACGCGTCCCAGTTTGCCCAAAGCCCAGGCGCGCATCCCGGTGCGCCGCTCATCTAAGGCGAGACTTTCGGTCAGATAGCTTTCGGCTCCTTGCAGATCCTGCCGACGCGTGGCAAGTTCTCCCAAGAGGATCAGGCTGCCGGCCATGGTTCCCCGCGCATCAAGCCGACGGGCAATGGTTAGGCTTTCCTGGGCGAACTGTTCCGCCCGGATCAGATCGTGGGCGCCATCCATCATTTGCGTGGTTAAGCGTTGGAGGACAGAAGCGATCCCGCGCTCCTCACCAAGCTGTCGAAAGGTGGCCAGCGCCTTAAACAGTAAGGCGTCACAGACAGCGTTATCCCCTTGGTGATACTCAGAGCGAGCCAGGTGAAAGAGCGTCCAGGCACATTCGCTTGCGTTGCCAAGCTTTTCAAAAATGCGCAAACTCTCTTGATAGGCCTGGCTGGCACGGTGGCCCTCGGCTGTCAAACCAAGCAACAAGCCCCATTCATTCAACACCGTTGCCCGTAACGCCAAGGTCTCGTCCGTTGACGGTAGCGCTAATGCCAGATCTTGCCAGGTGAGTCCCTCCTGCACGTTGCTGGCAATGTACCAATAATCGCGCAGCACTGCCACCAATTCTAGGCCCAACCGCCCTTCGCCTTCGGCAAAACACCAATGAAGGGCAGCCTGCACATTTTCATACTCCCGGGCGATGGTTGCCATGCCAGGGCGAGCGCCCAAATAACGGCTTGGGGCGTCGATCTGTCGGATCATTGCCAGCATGGCTGCGGCATGGCGACGCTGACCGGTCTGTAATTGGCTGGTCGCCGCTAGTTGTTCGGCAGCAAACTGGCGGATCAGTTCGTGCAACTGGTAACGCCCGGTCGCCGAACGGCTGACCAGTGACTTATCAACCAACGCCTGGAGCAACGCCGGGCTGGCATCGGCCACCGCCAGCGCCAGTTCTGCCGTAAAGCCGCCGCGAAAGACGGCCAGTCGCGGAAAGATCTGCTGCTCGGTCGGCGTCAGCAGCCGCCACGAGGTCTGAAAGACGGCGCGCAGACTGCGTTGACGTAGGGGCAGATCGGGGGCGTTGGTGGTGAGGAAGTCGAGATTGTGGGCCAGTTCGGCGGCAATGGCGGCAGGAGAAAGGTCACTACTCCACGCTGCGGCCAGTTCCAGCGCCAGCGGCAGCCCTTGCACCTGCTGCCCGATGGTGACGAGGGCCGGCAGATCGGCAGCGGTCAACTGGTAATTCGGCTGGTGGCGGCGCACTGTTTCCAGCCAGAGGTGAAGACCACTAAAGGCTGTGGCGGCGGCAGGGGTGAGGGTGGACGCTTCTTGCGGCGTCGGCACCGGCAAGCCCTGTAGCCAGTAAAGCTGTTCCGTATGTAACCCCAACCGGGTGCGCGAGGTGATAAGCAGTTTGACCTCCGGCGCCTGTTCCAGCACCTGCACCAGCAAGGCCAGCGTCTGCTCATTGAGCAGTTGCTCCACGTTGTCCAACACCAGGAGCAGTTCTTTGTCGTGCAGATGGGTGAGGACTTGGGCAGCGGGTGGCTCCTTGCCTTGCAAACTCAGCCCCAACGCCTGGGCCATTGCCATCGTCATCTGCGCTGTGGTATCGACGCCGGCCAGCGCCACAAAGACAACGCCATGCAAGAAGAGGCGCTTCTGGTCAGCAGCCACCTGCTGCGCGGTCTCCAGCACCAGCCGCGTCTTGCCGATGCCGCCAACGCCCGACACCGTGAGCAGGCGCGAACGCCCCGCCAGCAGCCGCACCAGTTCGCCGACCTCCTCGCTGCGTCCGATCAAGGGGGTGACGGTGGGCGGCAGGTTGTGGAGCGGACGTTGGGCCGCCGCTTGTAGACGGGCATAGAGCGCCTGGGTGCGTTGCCCCGGCTCGACGGCCAGTTCCGCCCAAAGCACGCGACGACAGACGCCATAGTGAGCCAATGCCGCGCTGATCTGCCCGGTGCGCGCCAGCAAGAGCATCACCTGATAGTGGACTTCCTCGCGCCACGGCTCCAGCGCCACCAGACGGCGGGCATAGCGCAGGGCGTCGTGATAGGCGGCGGAGGCGGTATGCCGAGCGATCAAGCGGTCGAGGAGGGCGATCATCTGCTGTTGCCATTGCTCCTGCTCACGCAAGAGCCAGCTTTCCAGGTCAGGCGCTTCGTCGAGATAGACGCCTTCGAGCAAGGGCGCGCGATAGAGGTCAACAGCTTGCGCCCAGGCGGCGGGGTCCTCTTGCGCCACCAGTCGCGCAAAGGTGCGTACATCAATGGTCACGGGCGTTACCGGCTGAAAGTGGACAGTGCGGCGATCCACCACGAGGCAGTCAGGCAGCTTACTGGTCAAATCATGCAGCGTGCGGCGCAGCAGGCCCAACGCCTGGCTCTGCTCCACCTCCGGCCAGGCCAGCCCCGCCAGATGTTCGCGCGTCACGGGTCGATCGATACAGATCAAATAGGCCAGCAAGGCGAGCGCCTTCTGGGAACGAAAGTCGGTGAGTAGCGCATCCTGGTGGCGAATCTCCATCGCCCCAAAGAGGCGGATGTCGAGCGTGCTCATCGGCTATTTTCCTTTTTGCCTTACAGGAAGGATTGACAGACAGCTTCAACAGACCGAGCCGTCAGCTTGGGAGGACGACGGTCTGCGCCTCTCTATCGCCACACCAGCGAGAGGACGTTGAGAGGACGATTGTATTGTAATCTATAGCTGAAGGATTGGCAAACGTTGTTTTTCCTACCTATCGATTGAAGCTTCGCCGTAAACTGAGGAATCACCTCTGTGTTCCTTCTATCCGTGTTTAGTCTTTGTGCAACCAAAAAAGACTAAACACGGATAGAAGGAACACGGGGGAGAACCGGTAAAACTTGCTCTGTTAGCGAACGCTTCCCGTCTTTTGCGAGGAGCCATACCCATGTCTACCCAAAACAAACTCATCCTACGCCGTTTCTTTGAAGAACTTTTCAACCAGGGCAACCTGGCCGCTGCTGACGAGATTGTGAGTGAATCTTACATCAATCACAATGCTGTTCCCGGGGAAGCGCCGGGGCGGGCCGGCTTGACCCACTTTGTCGCCTACGTTCGTTCCGCCTTTCGCGATCTCAATTTCACAATTGCCGACCAGATTGCCGAGGGCGACAAGGTGACCACCCGCTGGACCGCCACCGGCATCCACCAGGGCGACTTTGCCGGCGTTCCCGCTACCGGCAAAGCAGTGGCGATCACCGCCATCAACATCCATCGTGTCACCAATGGGCAAATCCAGGAAGGTTGGCTCAATTGGGATGCCCTGGGCTTTTTGCAGCAGGTAGGCGCCATCCCCGTTTAATCGCGTAGGTGCGTTTAGCGGCGGATTGTTAGTCAGTGGGACAGTAGGTCAGTGGGACAGTAAATCAGTAGGACAGTGAGACAGGTACTGACAGACCGTCCCACTGACCCACTGACCTACTGTCCCACTGACCAGGCTTTTGACAGGGACGAGGTAGATCGACATCATGAGCAACGGTGCGTATCCTAACCAACGCATTGATCAGGCGCCGATTTCTGTGACCGCTGCACCGGCGGCAATGGCCGGCGCAAACCCAACTACCTGCTTGCGCGTGCAGCTTCTGGGGACGCCGGCCCTTGCATGGGCTGGGCAGGCGGTCGATCTGACGCGGCGGCAGACGCGCGCCCTCTTCTACCGGCTGGCAGCAGAGGTGGAACCGCTCACACGCGACCACCTCTGTTTTCTCTTCTGGCCCGATCAGCCCGATACGGTGGCGCGCCGTAACTTGACCAAAGTGTTGACCCATCTGCGGCGCGCCCTGCCCCGGCCCGATCTGCTTGTAGTGTCGAGCGCCGATGTGCGGCTCGACCGGGCGCGGGTCTGGTCCGATGCCGCAGCCTTTGTTGAGCAATGCAGCCAGCCGCCGACGATGACGACGCTCCAGGAAGCGGTGACGCTCTACCGGGGCGCCTTTTTAGAAGGCTTTACCCTGGGCGACGCTCCTGAGTTTGAACTGTGGGCCGAACAGCAGCGGCGTTTCTTTGAACAGCACTATTTTCAGGCCCTGGCGCATCTGGTCGATCAGGCGGCGGCCGGCCAAGATTATCCAACGGCCATTGCCTACGCCCAGCGCTATCTGGCCCATGATGAGTTGGCCGAAACCATGCACCGCCGCTTGATCGAATGTTACGCTGCCGGCGGGGATCGGGGTGCGGCCTTACGTCAATACGAAACGTGCGTCACCATTTTGGAGCGGGAATTAGGGGTCGATCCGCTGCCGGAGACTTATGCCGCGTACATGGCAGCGTTGGCCTACCGCCCCCTGCCAACCCGTCAGCCCCCACCGCCGTTGCTCTGGACGACGTTGCCGGGGTTGGCGGCGCCCCTGGTCGGGCGCGCCCCGGTACTCGACCAACTGGCGCAACACTTTACCAGGGCCAGCCAGGGCCAGGGACGCGTTGTGCTGCTCGTGGGGGAGGCCGGCATCGGCAAGTCGCGCCTGCTCCAGGAGTTTGCCCAACGGCTGGGAGAGAACGCCCTGGTGCTGGCCGGCGCCGCCCAACCGGGCGAGCAGAGTCTGCCCTACGCCGCCATTACCCAGGCGCTGCGCCGCGGCATCCACCTCACCGACGCCATGCTCACCGTTGAACCGATCTGGCTGGCCGAGGCATCCCTGTTGCTGCCCGAACTGCGCACGCTCTATCCTGACCTTGCGCCGCCCTTGCAGACCGACCCGACCCAGGCGCGCACACGGCTCTTTGAAGCGCTCTGTCGGCTGCTGTTGGCACTGGCGACTGACGACCCGCCGCTGCTGCTCTGTCTGGATGATCTGCACTGGGCCGACAGCGCCACCCTCGATTGGATCGCCTACCTGGGGCAACGGTTGCGTGGTCAGCGTGTCTTGCTGGTTGGAACCTACCGCAGCGAGGAGCCGGATCGGCTCTTGGAGCTACGCCGGGTCTGCCGCCGTCTTGGCCTGCTCACCGAAATCGAACTGACCGGCCTGGCCCCACCGGCGATTGGCGATCTTCTGCGCCAGATCGACGGGAGCGCTCATGACCAGGAGCGCTTGACCCACCGGCTGCACCAGGCGACCGGCGGCAATGTCTTCTTTCTGCTCGAAATCCTCCAGACGCTCCTGGAAGCCGGCCAGTCGCCGGCAACCTTGACGGAAGAGGGGGAGCTGCCCCTGTCGCCCACCGTCAACGAAACCGTGCTGCACCGCTTTCACCGCCTCAGCCCGGTGGCGCAACAGGTGTTGGAGGCGAGCGCTGTGCTGGGGCTGACCTTTCGCTATGCCCTGGTCAACCATACGGCGGGGCGCGACGAATTGGAAACAATGGACGGCCTGGATGAGGTGGTCAAGCGCCGGCTGTTGGCGGAAGAGGAGGACGGCTACCGCTTCCACCATGACATTACGCGCCGGGTGATCTACCAGCATCTCAGCCACGGTCGCCGCCGCTTGTTGCACCGCCGGGCCGCCGAGACGTTGGCAACGTTGCATTCGGCCACGGTCGATGACGTCAGTGGGCAGATTGCCGCCCATTATGAAGCTGGTGGTCTGCCGGCTCAGGCGTTGACCTTTTATCAACGAGCGGCGACGGTGGCGCGCCGGCTCTTTGCCCACCAGGATGCACTGAATCACCTGGAACACGCCCTGGCGCTGACGCTGCTGGTCAAGGTAGAGCCGGCGTTATTGAACCAACTTCAGGAAACGCGCGCCGATCTGCTGGCGCTGTTGGGGCGGCATGGCGAAGCGCGCACCATCTATGAAAGCCTGCTCGGCCTGGCGTCAACGCCGGCGGGGCTGTCCGATGCGCTCCCAAATGCGATCAGGCAAGCCCAGTTGCAAACCAAGCTGGCAAAAAGTTGGGGCGCCGGCCAGGCATACACCCAGGCGCTCGCCCTCTATGAGGCAGCCGAGGCGGCGTTGGACGCGGCGCCGGCCCCCACCGATCCGGCCTGGTGGCAGGCGTGGTTTGCCATTCAATTTGCCCGCAGCGATGTCTACTATTTTCAGGCGCGCCTGACTGAACTGGCCGCGCTGTTGGACCGTTTGCAGCCGCCGCTCGCCCAGCATGGCTCACCGGTACAGCAGATGGACTACTATCATGTGCGGGCGCAGTTGCGCAACCGCCAGGAGCGCTTCTGCACCTCGGTGGAAACCCTGGCGCTGGTTCAACGCATGTTCCAACTGGCGCAGCAGATGGACGATCCGCTGCTCTATGCCGAAAAACAGTTTAGCTACGGCTTTTATCTGCTCTGGCATGGCGCCGTTGCCAGGGGCATTGACGAGTTACAGGCAGCCTTGCAACGGGCAGAGGCGCTGGGGGTCATCAGTCTACAAAATCGCTGTCTGGCCTATCTGACCATCGGCTACCGTCTGCAAGGGGAGCGCGAACAGGTGCGGCGCTATAACGAACGCAACCGGCGGGTGGCGGCGCTTGAACAACGCCCCGTCTATCTGGGGACGACGAGCGCCAATGAAGCCTGGCTACACTGGTGCGCCGGCGCCTGGGAAGCCGCGCAGCAGGCAGGACAGGCCGCGCTGACCGCCTGGCAGACGATGGTCTATCCCATGCAGTGGCTGGCGCGTTGGCCCTTGCTGGCGGTCGCCTTGCAACAAACGCGCTGGGCGGATGCCATGGAACAGGCGCAGGCCATGCTCCACCCTGAACAGCAACAGTTGCCGGCGCCGTTGACCGCCGCCCTCCAGAGCGCCCTGGCCGCCTGGGCAGCGGAGCAACCAGCGGTCGCCGCGCACCACCTGAAAGCGGCGCTAAACCTGGCCCATGCCCACGGTCAGCTTTAAAGCACCGGGAGCGCCGCCATCCTGGCGGCCAGCAGGTTGCCGCCAGGATGGCGGCGCTCCCGAGTTTACCCTTGTAGACACTTTGTAGACAAGGCCAGCGGAAACTGTCAGGCCAGGGAGGAATCCTTTTTTTCGGATCAGTTTGTGGGAATCGACTGCACATGGCCCTGGCTCTCCCCGCCACTGCGCATGCGGAGGCGATCAGATGCGAATGGGGGGTACACACTTGGGGACCCGGCGTTGCCGGCAGGATGCCGGCGTTCCCGGGCAATGGTGTCACCCCTAGCCGATAAGCGCGAGGGTGGAATGGATGAGATCATCATTTATGCATCATTTTTGATTCGGCTTTCAGCCACCAGGGCGAAGGTTGGCCCTGTGGTGGATGATTGGCAAGGCGAGTTGCAACATATCCAAAGCGGCCAACGGTGGCGCTTTGCTACGTTGGACGACCTGTTGGCGTTTCTGCGGCTTTACACAGCGGAGTGTAGCGCCGCTGAATCCCCGGGGCAAGCGCAAGAAGGAGAGGAAGCATGATTCTTGTTGTTGGGGCAACCGGCCGCCTTGGCGGCGCCATTGCGCACCTCCTGTTACAGCAAGGGCGCGCCGTGCGCATTCTCTGCCGCGCCGACTCGCCCTCGGTGGCGCTGGCGCAACAGGGGCTGGCAACCCCCGCCCAGCGCCTGATTGCGGCCGGCGCCCAACCGGTTGCGGGGGATCTAAAGGAGCAGGCGTCGCTGGTGGCGGCCTGCACTGCCGTTGACACCGTTATCACCACCGCCAACGCCGCCATGCGTGGGGGCGCGGATACCTTTGACAGCGTGGATCGCGCCGGGACAAAGCATCTGATCGACGCCGCGAGGGCTGCCGGGGTGCGCCACCTGATCTATCTCTCGGCCTTTGGCAGCAGCGCCGACCATGCGCATCCGCTCTTACAGGCCAAAGGGCAAAGTGAAGCCGCCCTCCAGGCCAGTGGCTTGACCTATACGATCCTCAAGCCGGGTCCCTTTATGGAAGGCTGGCTGGGCGCCATTATCGGTAGACCACTGGCCGCCGGTCAGCCGGTGACGTTGGTGGGCGCCGGTGCGCAGAAACAAGCTTTTGTGACCCTGCGCGATGTGGCGGCTTACGCAGTGGCCACAGTGGAGCGGCCGGCGGCCTACAACCGGGCGATCCCCCTGGCGGCGTCCCCGCTTTGTTCCTGGACAGAAGCGGTGGCGGCGGTGGAACGGGTCATTGGCCGGTCGATCCCTGTGCGCTATGTGCAACCGGGCGAAGCGATTCCCCTCGTTCCCCCGACCATGAGCGCGCTGCTAACCGCCCTGGAAATGACGGCGGCGGTCATTGATACCGCGCCGGCTGCCGCCATTTATGCCATTACGCCGACGAGTGTAGACGACTTTGCCCGCCAATTTTTCGGCAAGCAATAAGTGGGTGATCCCAGAGCGATAGAATTTTTACAATCCAACCGATCTCTTAGCTACGACATGGAAGGTATGAACGAAAGGAGACCCGATGGTTCCGCCCCCTACCGGAACTTTATGTTCATTTGAAGATCAGATGGCCCCTTCGGTGGCGCCGGCTTTTATAGAAAATCTACGGCTTGTAAGGCTGCCGGTGGCCTTGACCCAAAAGGCTGCGCTACAAACTACCGATGGCGATCCCACTCGGCTGGCATTGATGTCGTGCCTAGACCACACTGATCCCCTGGTCCACGCCATTGGTCAGGCAATCTTGGGTGAATTGCAGACGGATGGGTTGGTTGATGCGCTCTACCTGGAAAGCCTCTTCCGCGCCCTGACGATCCACCTGGTGCGGAACCATGCGGTCTCTACCGAAACACCGACACCGGTCAACGGCAAATTACCGCCGGAAGCCTTACAGCGCGTGCGCGATTATATCCATGACCACCTAAGCGAGGAGATTACGCTGGAAACGCTGGCGGCGCTGGTGCATCTCAGCCCCTATCACTTTGCCCGCAAGTTCAAAGCGGCGACCGGTCTGCCGCCCTATCAATATGTGCTGCAATGTCGGGTGGAGCAGGCCAAGAGCTTACTGGTTGCCGGACAACAGTCGATTAGCGCGGTGGCGCAAGCAGTGGGTTTTGCCAGCCAGAGTCACTTGACGCGCCATATCAAACATGCCTTTGGCGTGACGCCTGGTGCGTTGATGCCAGTGGGCAAGAATCGACAAAAGTAATAGGACTTACGCAAGACGGTTCGTAGGGGCATGATAGTTCATGCCCCTACGAACCGTCTTGCGTAAGTCCTGAGTAAGTTAGGTGGAGAATACACTTGCCACCATGTCAGCGTCATAAATGGGGATGTCGGTCGTTGTGCGAAAGGGATGGTGGTTATACCGCTCACGCAGCAGGAGCAGACTCTCCTCAACATTATGCGGAAAGGCGCCGCCATTGCGATAGTAGGTCAACATGGCGCGCACTTCTTCTTCGGTAAAGCCAAACATCTCACGAAAACGCGTATCCAACGTAATATTGGTGCTGATGTTAAAACCGCTGCTGATCAGCTCACTGAGTAGGGTAGGGGAAACACCGGTAATGAACAAGCGGGTTAAACTGCCGACACGCCCAGTCGTTGCCCCTTTCAGCAAGTTAAAGAAGTAGCAGAGAAAACTGGCAGCACTGGTTAATTCCCGGGAAGCCTGTTCACCCTCCTGTTGCCGAATGGTGAGGGCAAAGTGGTCGTAATTATCGATCAATCCATACAGTTTTACCCTTTTTTCAGCACCATAAGCAAAGAGCTTTAACAGTTTCTGCTCGGCACGTTGCGCTGTTGCAAGGTCACGTTGTTCAGTCACGCTAAAGCGTTCACCATAACGCTTTACAAATTTTTCAATGGCAGCATGAAGATGTTCTTGAAAAAGTTGCTCTACATTTGCGCTAGTCGGGTTCACAAAGGCAAAGTCGAAGTTCAAAATCAAGTAAGCGTTGCGGTCAGCCGTCGGGTGTTGTCCAATATAAGTATCGCCAAAGAGGGCGTCAAAATTCTCGTTCTCGTTCACATCATAATAATAGTCCAGCAGCGTTAACCAGAGCGTCTTACCAAAACGGCGCGGGCGAATACAAAAGAGATAATAAGGCGCAGCTTCGATCAATGGAATAAAGCGCGTCTTATCCACATAATAAGCATTATCTTCCCGCATTCGCCGGTAGTCGGCCAAAGCGTAGGGGATGCGTTTGCGCGGTTGTGTGGTCATGGCGGCACCTGCAAAACGGACAGTCATCGAACGACAAACAATCATGGCGTTGCATTGATTATAGCACAGTTTGCCGTTGTTCCTCTAGTTTGCCCTGAACCTTTTTCCAGTCGCCGCTCTCTTTATCCTAGACCTGGCGCTGCACATCGACGGGACTTATGCCCTGGCCTATGGCTATCGCGGGCTGGCTTATCAGATGCTGGGTGCGCGGGAAGCGGCAATCGCTGATTACAACAAAACCTTGACCCTGTTGGAAAACGCCGGGCAGCGACGCTGGGTGCAAGAAAAGCTGAACATTCTGCTAGAGACGGCGTAAACCTGCCAGGCATAGGGTGCGCAAGAATAGACAAAGGTAGCGCAATAATGTGGAAGACAGCACCAACTGGATGCGCTACCCTGTAAGCTCATCAAAGAAATCAGAATGGAGGCAAAAAATGGGATTGTTAGATATGAGCTGGGGAAGTCCTAAGTTTGAGACTATAATCAACAACGGGAATCCCCACAAGCGACTTGACATTGCGATCATAGGTGATGGGTATACTTCATCACAGCAGGCTCAATTCCGGCAAGATGTCAATAAGATCATTGATGCCTTTCGCAATACTGAGCCTATACAAACATACTTCAACCATTTTAATTTTCACCGGATCAACGTGTTCTCCGCTGAATCAGGCACTGATGATTCCTATGCTACCCCGCCTATCACCAGGAAAACTGCTTTGGATACCGGCTTTTCACCTGTAGAGGGGATCATTCAAGGATCGGGCGTGCGTGCCAGAAGGCTGGTAGGGCCAAGTGCATGGGTCATGAGCGTTGCGACCTTATCTGGCG
The DNA here is from genome assembly GCA_021405325.1 of Caldilinea sp. CFX5. The sequence goes on from QWII01000001.1 coordinate 305,290, forward strand.
CGCCATGGGATTATATTATCGTCGTGGTCAATTACCCAGTGTACGGAGGGGCAAGCGACCCGCTGATGCTAGTCGCTTATACAAGCAATGGGCCAACAAATTTTCCGCAAATAGCTGTCCATGAAGCAGGCCACTCTATCGCCAAACTAATGGACGAGTATACTGGTGATCTACCGGACATTGATTTTGTCCAGGGCTGGACGTTGCCAAGTATCCTACCCTGGCCAAATGTGGATACTAATGGAGCCAACCCCAAGTGGCGACCCTGGATCTCTGCCGGCACTCCGCTTCCGACACCTGCCATAGCGGCTAACGCCGACCGGATAGGCGCTTTTGAAGGTGCAGCCAACATGACGAACGGAGTGTACCGCCCCAAGCAGCAATGCCTGATGCGGAATTCCAACCACCAATTTTGTGAGGTATGCACAGAACAGTGGATCAAGGTCATTTACCAAAAGTCAAATATTGTTGACTCTTTTACACCAGCTTTCAACCCGCCAATTCCGCTTATGTTCAGCGGAACACAAAATATAACTTTCAGGGCTAGGGTAGTTCGTCCTAACAATATCCACACTACCTGGCGAACGAAAAAATTGGAGGACACACGTTGGCAGACACGTCAACGCACCGACAACTATGCCAACTTCCAGGTAGCCCTACCCGCTAGTAATGTACTGGGTACCTACTGGCTTGTCGAGGTTGCACTTGAAGATCGGTCGCCGATGATCCGAACAAATGCAATTAAAGCACAAGCAAAACAGACTTATACCTGGCATGTTATCACGAATTGAATGAGGCCGTGATGTCCTTGGTGTTGGATGGGCTGGCGATAGATGGGGCATCTTCAACAAGAGACTGGCGCACCTCCTCGCCATGCAGGGAATGATAGTAGGCAGCCAAGTGATTAGCGTTTCCGAGGAGCGGTGTACCCAGTCATCAACACACAGCGTGCAGAGGAGGAAAGTCAACCATGTCTGACCTGAATGCTATATCGGTACTGGCGAAAAGCGGTTACGCGAAGTCAACGGCACAAACCTCTATTACGAAATGGCCGGCGCCGGTGATCCGGTGGTCTTGCTGCATGGCTTGGGTTGGGATCAATTTGTAGACACTTTGTAGACAGCGCCACGGTTAACTGACCCTAGCGAGCAATCCAGTCCCGCCGGCGACACACCATTTGCCGGCAGGGACGTATGACTTGAGGAGGAACCACTATGATCCTGGTTGTCGGCGCCACCGGCCAACTCGGTACGGCGATTACACGAAAACTTGTTGCAACCCAACAACCGGTGCGCGCCTTTGTCCGACGCACTGCGGAGTATCGCCATCTACAAGCGCTGGGGGTTGAGCTGGCGTTTGGCGATCTGCGCGAACCGGCCACCGTCCATGCAGCCTGCCAGGGCGTCACCACCATCATCACCACGGCCAACGGCGTCATCCAGCGCAAAGGCGACAGCATCAAAGCGATTGATGGGGATGGCAACGCCAATCTGATAGCCGCCGCCAAAGGAGCGAATGTGCAACAGTTCATCTACGCCTCGGTGCCGGTGACGCCCTTTGATCAAGCCGTGCCGGCGCTGAAGTACAAGCGGCTCACTGAAGAGCGGTTGCAGGCGAGCGGGCTGAACTACACCATTGTGCGCCTCTCGGTCTTTATGGATGTCTGGCTGGCGCTCTTGGGCAGCCATGTCCCCACCCGTGGCGCCGAGCAGCCGACGGTGAAGCGCCCCTTCTGGTTTTCGCAACTCTTTATGGCCGGCGTCGGCGGCATGGTGGAGGGGCGAGGATTGGCGTTGGTGCCGGGCAATGGCAAAGCGCGTCATGCCTTTATTACGGTGGACGATGCGGCGCGGGTACTGGTCGCCTGTGTTGGTCATCCCGCAGCCCAACACGCCATCTTCCATGTCGGCGGCCCGGAAGTCTTGTCCTGGGATGAAACCGTGGCGCGCTTTGGGCAAGCCGTGGGGCGGAAGGTGCGCCCGATCCATCTACCGATTGCGGTGGCGCGGGTCAACCAGGCGCTGCTCAGTCCCCTCGGTGATGGCCCGGCCAACATCATGGGCATGATCCGCATGACCGGCGCCGCCGATTCCGCCTACCCCACCACCGACACCGACCGGCTGCTCAGCGGGCCGCTGACGACCATGCAGGAGTTTCTGGCGCAGAAGATCAGCACAGCAGACGCCTAAACCCCCGTCCCATCGGGACGCTTGAGTTTAGGCTTTTGGATCAGAAAGGAAATAGCATTATGTTTGCCCAACCCATGCAAACAACGCTTTGTCGATTTCTGCTGGCGCTCATCGTCATTAGCTGTTGTGTAACGGGGAGTTTCACTCTCGCCGCGATTCCTGTGCAGGCGGCTGACTTTGTGCCATTAAAAGGCCGTTTTGCCGGCGTCGGCGCTGATTTTTCCGGCAACTTTACCCACATCGGCAACTTTCAAGGGGTGGCCGATCTGGAAGCCCGAACCGCTGTCTGGACCGCCGCCAATGGCGATACCATCACCAACCAGACCACGTCCTTTGTGCTGTTCGAGGAAGTCACCCCCGGTGTTTTCCGCTATGAGCAGACGCTCGTCATCACCGGCGGCAGCGCCACGGCGGCGGGGTTGATCAATCTGGTGACGGGTGCATATGATGGGGTGTTGACGGGGACAATTTCGCGACCAAACAATAATTAAGGAGAACCAAATGGAACGACGCATTACCAACCCGTGGACCTGGCAAGAACCCTTTGGTTTTGTCCACGCCCATGAAGTCAAAGCCGCGCAGTATATACTCTACTGTGCCGGTCAACTCTCTACCGGTGATGACGGCCACCCCGTCCATATCGGCGATTTGCGCGCCCAGGTGAGTCAAGCCTTTGACAACCTGGAACGGGTCTTGCAGGAGGCCGGCTACACCCTGGCCGATGTGACGCGGCTCAACTACTACACCACCGATGTCGATGGCTTGCTGGCGAATTGGGATGTGATTGTCAACCGGCTTACGGCGGCTGGTTGCCGGTGTAGTAGCACACTCTTAGGCGTCGCCCGCCTCGCCTACCCGGAGATGATGATCGAGATCGAAGCGACGGCGGCGAAGTAAGCCGCACTGCGCTTCTGTCTGCGGGAACACAACAACGGGGCCCAGCGGGCGCCCCGGAAGTAACGGATTTATTTGCGCAGGCCAGCATGCACATTTCCGAAATAATGCCGATATCGTAGGTGCGGTTTGCAACCGCACGTTTCTCCGGGAGCCGTGCGATTGCAAACCGCACCTACGGCTATACCCGTGCTAATTTGTTAATGTGCATGCTGGCCTGCGCAAAATCAGTTCCCGCCCTTATCCGCTGTAGTGTTACTGCCTGCATCAACCGTAATAATTCGGATGTTCTACAGTTAGGGCTAACTAATCGTAGAAAGTATGAAAAGCGCAAGGAGAAAACAGCATGACTATCATCAACCGCCGAACTTTCCTGGCGCAACAAGGCAAGTTCCGGGAAGCGATTGCCCTGTTGTGTACAGCCACCAAAGGCAGTCCGTACAAATACCGCATCGCCAGCCGCCTTTATGACCCAGTGGTATGAAGTCACCCAAGCCGGTGGTGCGAATGAAGTTTGGATCTTGGAAGCAGCAAGTGAAAAGGAGGAAGGCAATGGATAGCGTAGCATTGGTCAAACAACTCTATCAAGAATTCGCGGCGAGGAATATTCCCGCCATTCTGACCGTCTTTGATCCGGCGATTGAATGGCACGAATGTAAAGGCTTGCCCTTTGTCGAGGGTGATGGCCTCTTTGTTGGTCCGCAAGCCGTGTTACAAAATGTCTTTGCACGGATTGGTGATTACTTTGATAACTTCCACATTGATGTACAAGAACTCATCAGCAACAGCGACGGCAGCAAGGTCGTGATGGCCGGCTATTACAAAGGCATCTGGAAACCCACGGGCAAGGAATTTACCGCCAATGCCACCCACGTCTGGACATTGGCGGACGGGAAATTGATCCGTTTTTTCCAGGCGGTTGACAGCGCTGCGATGATCAAGCCCTAAGGCGAACGCGCCGAGCCACTGGCATAACCGGCAAGGGCCGTAGTCGGCACTACATGCAGAACCAAAACCGAATTTTTCCCGTTTGCCACTACCTCACTTTGCGCCGGAGTAGCGGCATGGCCTGACGGTCAAAAACTCGGTTCTTACAATAAACACAATAATCATCAGTAGACCGCAACGCAACTGAGATCGCCACAGCCCGACTTCAGACCATACGACGACACGACTGCGGACGACTGAGTACGGAGGAACCAAGAAATCGCAATGAAAATGAAATTTGGCATCTTCATGGCCCCCTTTCATGCACCCCACCACAACCCAACGTTGTCTCTGGAGCAAGACCTCAGCCTGCTTGAGCATTTAGACCGGTTAGGCTTTGACGAAGCCTGGATCGGGGAACATCATTCGGCCGGCAGCGAAATTATTGCCTCACCGGAGATCTTCATCATGGCGGCAGCCGCCCGCACCCGACAGATTAAGTTAGGCACCGGTGTCGTCTCACTGCCTTATCATAATCCGTTGTGGGTGGCGGAGCGCATGGTGTTGCTGGACCATTTGACGCGTGGACGGGTGATGTTGGGCGTTGGGCCGGGCGCCTTGCCGACCGATGCCGCGATGTTGGGGTTGGAACCGACGCAGATGCGTCCATTGCTGGAAGAGTACATGGCGATCTTGGTACATCTGCTCACCAGTGAGGAACCGATTAGCTATCAGTCCGACCGTCTCACCCTGAAAGATGCTCGTTTACATTTGCGCCCTTACTCCGATCCGCTCTTTGATCTGGCGGTGGCTGCCGTGGCTTCCCCTTCCGGCGCCAAATTGGCCGGACGCTATGGAGCGGGTCTGCTCTCTTTGGGCGCAACCGTTGCCGTGGGGATGGATGTGCTGGCGCACCATTGGCGCATTCAGGAAGCGCAGGCTGCCCAGTATGGTCAAGTGGCGGACCGCAACAAGTGGCGTTTGGTCGGCCTTATGCACCTGGCAGAGAGCGAAGAACAGGCTCGCGCCGACATGCGCTATGGCATGGAGCAGTGGTTCCGCTACTTCCAAGATGTTGCCGCCTTCCCACAAATGGCAGTGTTGGGCGGCAAATTGGAGGAGATGATCGACTTTGTGAACAATGGGTTGGGGGTGGTGGGCACCCCGGATCGCATGGTGGCGCAGATTAAGAATTTGCTTGAACAATCGAATGGTGGCTTTGGCGCCTACCTGACCCTGGCGCATAACTGGGCGAATCCGGCGGCGACCAAACGGAGCTTTGAACTCTTTGCCCATGAAGTCATGCCCCACTTTCAATCCTCCGGCAGCGGGTTGCAGGCCCACGCCGACCGTGCGCAAGCGACGCGCGCCGGTCTGGCCGAGTTACAAATGAAAGCCGTGGCCGAAGCTGCCGAACGCTATGAGAAGGAGCAAAACCGCGTATAAGACGATGCCGTTTGGTAGCGTGCTTCAGCGCAATCCTGCTTGAGGAGGTGTGAAATGACCCTACGCGCAGTCGTAATCGGCGCCGGCTGGGCCGGCCAAGGCCATGTGAAAGCCTTGCGGTTTGCGGACGTGGAGGTGGTCGCCATCTGTGCGCGCGATCGGGAAGTGACCCAAGCGGTGGCCGACCGTTTGGGCGTGCCGCTGGCCTCGACCGATTGGCGACAAACCTTGGAAGCGGTGAAGCCGGAGATTGTGACGATAGCCACCCCGGCTTCTCTACGGCGTGAGGTGGTTGAAGTCGCCACGGCGCTCGGTTGTCATCTACTCTGTGACAAACCGCTGGCGGCCACGGCGGCTGAAGCCCGGGACCTCTATACGCTGGTCGAGCAGGCCGGGGTCAAACATGCGTATGCGGCGACGCTCTACTACGATCCAAGCATCGCCTGGGTTGCTGAGTTGCTGCGCGAAGGGGCCATCGGCGCTCTGCAGGAGATCGCTGTGATGTTCCGGCTGCCGGCGTGGACGCCATTACGCCCCTGGACGTGGGTTGATGTGCTGGCGATGGGGGGTGGTGTGCTGAACAATGGACAAACCCACTTCTTCGCCATGCTCGAAGCGATGCTGGGCAGCAAGGTGCTGCGTGTCACCGGCGAGGCGCGTCTGCTGCGCCAACAGGCGCCGGTTGTCACGGCTATTCATGATCTCCGGCGGATCAATGACCATGAACCGACCGCCGAAGCAGCCGCCCACTATGAGTGGCGCGCCTGTGATGCCGACGGCGCTTTTTCGGCCCTGCTGCGCTTTGCGCCGCCCCATCCCCACCAACCGGAAGTCCCGGTCGCCATCCAGGTGAATATGGGCGTTCATGCCCTGTCGCCCACCAATGGCTGGTACTTCTACGGGGAAGGCGGCATCCTGCAGGCACAGGGGGTCTTTTCGCTGACCGTTTCCCGTTTCAATGGGCCTGAGACCGCGCCAACACCCCTCCCTGTCCCCCAGCGTCTGCGCGACGCCCTGCCGGCCATTGGCGAAGATACGGAAAACAAATGGGCCGTGTTGGCCCGCGACTTTGCGGCCGATATACGCGGCGAAGCACACCGGCCCTATCTCACCTTTCATGATGGCTGGCGCTATCAAGTGGCAATCGATGCCATTCGGGCGGGGCAGGGGTGGTGCAATTTACCGGAGTGAAGTTCAGTGTTCATTACGAAAAAGGGGATTCCCAACGTGCTAACGTACTTTGCAACCGTTCGCGCCTTCAGCCGCGATGCGCGCCTGCTCTTAGCGACGCAAGCCCTGGCCTCCATCAGTACCCAAGAAATGACCCCCAAGCACTGGCGCGCCATCATGGCCCGCGCTGCGACGATGGCGAGTGGCGTTGGGCAGGCGGTGATGTCGATGGGCGGCGGCTACTTGATCGCCGGGGTCGGCTATGGTGCGTTTTATTGGTTGGGCGCGCTGTTGGGTGCGTTCAGCGCGCTCTTCTTTGCCGGTTATCTCTATCGTTCGGCCAGGCAGTCACGTGGGTCGGTGTTTGTTTAGTCACCTGCCAAATCGCACCGACAAATGAGCTTCATACTCAGATCAGCGTATGGCACGAATTGTCTGCACCTGTCCGTCCCGTTCATAGTAGCGGATCAACGTTGCCTGGACGCGAATAATTTTGCCCATGCGTGATGCTTGGGTTCTGAAGGGTGGTAACTTTAAACCGCAAGGGGTTCGGTGATTTGTGGTGATGTGATAAAGGCGCTATTTGCCAGTGTCATTGCTTCTTGAATGGCAGCACGCGTCAAATGGGGGTCGGCATAGGCATCGACAATGTAGTCAATCGATTTCCCCTGCGCAATCCGCCTGAGAATAAAGCTAACTTCAATACGTGTATACTTAAAGGTTGGCCGCCCACCACAAACGCCTGGCGCTCTTACGACATAGTTGCCCAGAGGAAGGTAAATATATGGTTCGCCATCAACCATCTCTTGGATCATGTGATTCGTGTCAATGACGACGCGTAAAAGCTCAAACACGATTTGTTGCTACCTGGGCGCGATGCTGTTTGATCGCAACGTTGATTTGTTTTTCGGTTATACCACCTTGTTGGCGGACTGCATTGCGAATCGCAGCAACGTCTTGTCGCAACTGTTCTTTCCTGCCATACTTTTCATGTAAGGCGAGGAATGCGGAAATGGCGGCTTGTAAATCGCCGTGATAGCTCTCTTGAACGACCGTTGTCAAGCGCTTTTCCAGAACTAGCGATAAATCAATTGATACCATAAGTCCCCCTATTGCTAGCTCCTATCCTAAATTGCTTAAATTAACAACAAGTTACGGTTGAGTATCAATAGTATACCAAGAAGGGAAAGAATGATGAAAATTGCTGTTGTCGGTGTCGGTGGGCTGGGTGGCTATATCGGCGGTCGCCTAGCGCATAGCGGGCATGATGTGACCTTTCTCGCTCGTGGTCAACGTCTGGCGGCGCTGCGTCAAAACGGGTTGCAGGTGCGCAATCCGGATGGCGAATTTGTCATCCAGCCTATACAAGCGACTGACAATCCGGCGGAAGTGGGGCCGGTCGATCTGATTCTCTTTTGTGTCAAGACCTATGATGTGGTGACGGCAGCCGAATCATTACTGCCGCTGGTAGGGCCGGGGACGGCGCTGTTGCCGGTGCAGAATGGCATTGCCCACCTGGACCAATTGCGTGCGATCCTGGGCAAGGCGGTGGTGTTGGGCGGCATGGCAATGATCAACGCGCATAGCCCGGCCCCCGGCGTCATTGAACGACCGGGCGGTCCCCATCACCTGGAATTTGGCGAACTGGACGGCGAACCTTTGGCCCGTTGCACAGCCATTGCCCAGGCCATCAAGGCGGCGGGGATTGAAGCGATAGTCGCACCCAGGATTGCCGAGCGTATGTGGTGGAAGCTGGTCGGGGTCTGTGCGGCTGGGGTGCTTTGTTTGATGCGCGGCAGCAAGGGGCAAGTGTGGGACTACCCCGAAACCCGCAATCTGATGCACCAGACCATTGGCGAAGGCGTGGCGGTGGCCCAAGCCCACGGCGTTGCCCTGCCGCCCACCCTGCCTGACGATCTGCTCAAAGCCTTCGACTCCTTCCCGCCGCCTTACAAACCCTCGCTGTTGGTCGATCTGGAACATGGCCGCCGGCTGGAGATCGAGGCGTGGAATGGCGCGTTGGTACGCTATGGCAAGGCCGCCGGCGTGCCGACACCGGTCAATGGGGTGATTTACGCCTGTTTGAAACCGTATGCGAACGGGGCGCTGGCGTAGGTAAAGGGCCTTACGCAACGTAAAACAACTGTAACTACTAAGCCACCCCCTCCTAACCTCCCCCAGATTGGGGGAGGAACTGTCTTGCAGTCAATCGTTCCCTCCCTTTTTCAGGGGAGGGTTAGGGAGGGGTTAGTAGTGACAAACAACTTGAAGGAACGGAGAGAAACGATATGAAACCATTTGTTCTTGTGCATGGCGCGTGGGTCGGCGGCTGGTACTTGCGCGATATTGCCAGGCTACTGCGCGCCGCCGGTTATGAAGTGTTTACGCCAACCCTCACTGGTCTGGGCGAACGGGTGCATTTGGGCCATCGGGCGGTTGGCCTGGATACCCATGTGCAGGATATTGTCAACGTGTTGGTTTACGAAGATTTGTGGGAGGTGACCTTGGTCGGTCACAGCTATGGCGGCATGGTGATTACCGGCGTGGCCGAAGCCGTACCCGAACGGATCGGCCAACTGATCTACTTGGATGCCTTTGTGCCACAGAACGGCCAGTCACTTGGTGATCTAGTCCCCGCCCTTGTCCCCTATCTAGAAGGGGTCGCGGCCCAATTTGGTGACGGGTGGCAAGTGCCGCATGACCCGCCCCAACCGCGCAAATTGCCTCATCCGCTCAAGAGCTTGCAACAGCCGCTGGCGATTACCAATCCTGCCGCTGCGCAGTTGCCACGCACTTATGTCCTCTTTACCCAGAATTCGTTCCCGTTTGCGCCGGTCTTCGCCGCCCTTGCCCAGAACGCACAAGCCGAAGGGTGGCGCTATCGCGAACTCGCCGTCGATCACATTGCACCGGAAACCGACCCACAGGCATTGGCCGCGTTACTGCTTACGCTGGCGTAGCAGAACGGCGTGTTAACGGGAGGACGTTTTGAGGACGTGGCTGCTGTACCCTGCCATCATGGGCAATTCAAAATAATTAGTTCGAGTAGCTGCGTAGTCGTTTAGTCGCGTGGTCATACCGTCCAGATGAAGCGACCACGCGACTAAACGACTACGTGACCCCACGACTACGCGACGATTTACAGGAGTAGACAGATGCTTCAATTCTCTGTTTCCATTGAAGGCACCCACGGCTTGACCTGGTCGCTCTGGCGGCAGTTGATGAATGCGGTCGAGGAACTGGGCTTTGCCGGGTTGTATTTGACCGATCACTTTCCGCATGGGCAAGCAGAAGTGGAACTGATCGTCGGGTTGACCTACCTGGCGACGCAGACCAAACGGCTGCACTTCAGTCCACTGGTCTCGCCGCTCTCTATTCGTGATCCGCGAATTCTAGTACGCCAGGCTATCGCCCTCCATGAGTTGAGCGGCGGACGGATGATTTTAGGGCTGGGTACTGGTTGGACCGAACAAGAGCATCAGCGCTGGGGCTACGAACTAGGCAGTAAGGCCACTCGTGCGGCGCGCTTTGCAGAGGGCTTGCAGGTGATCACCAGCCTACTGCGCAGTGAGGAACCGGTGACCTTTGCCGGTCGCTTTTTTCAGCTACAGAATGCGCAACTGCCGCAACGAACGGCCAGTCTCCCCATTCTCATCGGCGGCAACGGCCCGCAACGCGTGATGCCGCTGGTGGCGCGCTATGCCGATATTTGGAATGCCAACAATCTCTCGGCGGCGACCATCAAAGAACGCTCAGCCCTGTTGGATGATCTCTTGCGTCAGGCGGGTCGCCGGCCCAGTGATGTCAAACGGACGGCGTTTCTGCCGGTGCTTTGTGGCCGTAATGAGGACGAGATCAAGCAGCGGCTCGGCGGTGTTTACAAAAGTTTACCCCACCTGGCAACCCTACCCCTCCAGGAACAACTTTCCCAGATGGAGCAAATCTTTACCCCCATTTTTGAACGAGCCGGCGCGTCGTATAGCGTCATTGTCGGCACGCCGGAGGAAGCGATTGCGCGCCTTCGTCCCTACGCCGACGCCGGTGTCGAAGAGTTGATTATCCAATGGAACAATGCAAATGACCTTGAGGGCCTGCGGGTGATCGCCCAGGAAGTCATGCCACACTTCCAGTAGTCAAGAGTGCCGCAGATATAGAGGCCAGACCCTAAGGGTTTGCGAAACCCTTAGAAACTGTTTGAAGAGTAGACAACTAGCAAGAGTACCGGGGAAGGGCCGGAGATCGTTCACAATGACCAGATTGTTTCTGGCCCGAAGATTGCGTCAACCTACGGTATTGCGCCGACTTCGGTGGATGCCTTTGCCCAGCAGTTTTTTGGCACGCGGTGAGGTCACGATGCAGGAGCAACGCAAAGGACGAGCTGAGGACGTATCTACGCTATTCTGCGAAGGCAAGGAGAGAAACCAATGTCAATACAACAAAACAAAACCATTGTCCGCCGATTGTGGGAAGAAGTTTGGAACCAGAACAAGCTTGCCGTCTGTGACGAAATCTTTGATGAGATTAGGAGTTACGCAGTTGGACAAGACCTGTCAGGTTTGCGAAACCTGACAGGTCTCTGGTAGCGCCCGTCAACTGCGTAACTCCTAACCATAATATCTCTGTAATCCGTAACAGCAACAAAAAAAGCCGCAGCACAAACGCTGCGGCTTTTTATCCTATTTTTACTTAAAACTTACCGGCGGCCACCCCGGTCGCCACCGCGCCGGTCACCACGGTCGCCGCCACGGCCACCGCGATCGCCGCCACGATCACCACCGCCGCCACCGCGTCCGCCACGATCACCGCCGCGCCGGTCACCACCACCATTGCGCCGATCCCCACGGTCACCACCGCGATCACCACCACCACCGCGACCACCGCGGTCACGGCTTTGCGCTTCTTCCACGCTCCAGCCTTCGAGGACGGCCTGGCGGCTCATGCGCACCTTACCGCCTTCGACGTCGATGACCATGGCCGTCAGTTCATCGCCCAGGTTGGCAATGTCTTCGACTTTGTCAACGCGATAATCGGCCAGTTGGCTGATATGCACCATGCCATCGATGCCGGGCAGGATGTTGATAAAGGCGCCATAGGGTTCAACGCGCACCACCGTGCCGGTGTAGATCTTGCCGACTTCCACCTCTTCGGTCATGTTGGCGACCTGTTCCAACGCCTGTTCGGCCTTGGTGCCTTCGCCGGAGATATAGACAGTGCCATCTTCTTCAATGTCGATCTTGACGCCATATTGCTCTTGCAGGCCACGCACCACCTTGCCGCCGGGGCCGATCAGCTTGCCGATCTTCTCCGGGTCGATGTTGATGGTGAGGATGCGCGGGGCAAATTCGCTCATCTGCTGGCGCGGCTCCGGCAGGACATCCATCATCTTGCCGAGAATGAACATACGACCTTCGCGCGCTTGCGACAGCGCCTGGCGCAGAATTTCAAAGTCCAACCCCTTGATCTTGAGATCCATTTGCAGGGCGGTAATGCCATGCTCGGTGCCGGCGACCTTGAAGTCCATATCACCCAGGGCGTCTTCTAAGCCTTGAATGTCACTCAAAACTTTGTATTCGCCGCTCTCCTGGTCTTGCACCAGCCCCATCGCAATGCCGGAGACGGGCGCCGTAATCGGCACGCCGGCATCCATCAGCGCCAAGGTGCTGCCACAGACCGACCCCATGCTGGTTGAACCGTTGCTGCTGACAACTTCGCTCACCACACGCAAGGTATAGGGGAAATCATCGGGGATCACCGCGATCAAGGCCCGTTCGGCCAGGGCGCCGTGACCGATCTCGCGACGGCGGGGGCCGCGTACGGGATAGGCTTCACCGGTGCTGAAGGGCGGGAAGTTGTAATGATGCATATAGCGCTTTTCCTCGCCGGGTTGCAAGGTGTCCAGCCGTTGGGCGTCACCGGGCGTACCCAGCGTGGCAACGCTCAAGACATGGGTTTCGCCACGCATAAAGAGACCGGAACCATGCACGCGCGGTAACTTGCCGACCTGCACACGGATCGGGCGAATTTCTGTTGTGGTACGACCATCGGGGCGCGTACCTGTGACCAAGATGCGGCGGCGGGTCGCTTCTTTGACAACGGCATCAAACGCATCACCAACGTAGGGTGTCGGCGCGACGCCGGCTTCCACCTGTGCCGCAAAATGCGCTTTCACCTCGGCTTGAACCGCATTGAGTGCATCTTTCAAGCCATGCTTGTCAAGCCCCGCCGCCAAGGCTTCACTGACCCGTGTGGCGGCTAATTCTTTGACTGTGGTCAAGGTTTCTTCGCTGGGCAGGGCAACGGCATAGTCGGTGACTTTGGCTTTACCGACCTGTGCCTGCATGGCGTTAATGGTCTCGATCACCGGCAGCATCGATTCATGCGCCAGTTTGAGCGCATCGAGCATCAGGTCTTCGGGAATCTCACGGGCGCCCGCTTCCACCATCAAAATGTTGTCATGAGTGCCGGCCACCGTGAGGTCGAGACTGCTATGCTCCATATTGGTGGCTGTGGGGTTGACGACAAATTCGCCATCGACAAAACCGATAGTTGAGCCGCCGATGGGGCCATTCCAGGGAATATCGCTAATATGGAGCGCAGCCGAAGCGGCAATAATTGCCAGCGGCCCCATGAGGTTTTCATTGTCCGAAGCAAGAACGGTAATGATGATCTGCACTTCGTTGACAAAGCCCTTCGGGAAAAGGGGGCGTAGCGGGCGATCCACCAGGCGCGACAGAAGAATCGACTCGTCACCGGGGCGACCTTCGCGGCGTTGGAAACTGCCGGGGATGCGACCGGCGGCGTAGAGCCGTTCTTCAAACTCGACCGTCAGCGGGAAAAAATTAATGTCCGGCCTGACTTCGCGACTCATGGTCGCCGTTGCTAAGAGAACCGTGTCGCCATAGCGCACGGTGACGGCGCCGCCGGCTTGGGCAGCCAGCACGCCCGTTTCGATGCTCAGGGTACGCCCACCCATCTCGGTGGTAAATACCTGTGCGCCATCAAATAGTTGCATAGAGAAAACTCCTTTGTGTATTTTTTGTGTACGCGCGAAAAACTCATCCCCCACTTTCCAGGGCATGAAGGGTGTGGATATGCAGAGGAGGGTATTTCACGCGTAACACAAACCTTATCGCAAGGCAGCGCAAAGGATCTCAGGCGGAGCATAAGGGCCGAGGTACGGAACTGGAGAGTGACACCAAATTTTGGATTTTGGATTTTGGATTTTGGATTTTGGATTACCGGAGATTTAGTTGCCCTGACAATCTAAAATCTAAAATCTAAAATCTAAAATGCTATCCTTAGTGTCACTCTCCAATGCCGAACCCCGACAAACGCAATTGAACCGAGGTCCGCTTGAGCCTCTTTGAACAGCCTAAAAAACTAACCTGTACGCATTATAAGGCGAAAGATAACAAACAAGGGGCGAGAATCATTCCAATCTGATCTGCTCGCCCCTTGTTTATTATCATTTAGCGACGTAAGCCTAAGCGTTGAATCAATTCCTGGTACCGATTGGTATCCTTCTGGCGTAAGTAGGCCAAATGACGCCTGCGTTGACCAACGAGTTTCAGCAACCCTCGACGTGAACCTTCATCGTGCTTGTGGGAATTGAGATGATCGACGAGGGCATTGATGCGGGAGGTGAGCAAGGCCACTTGCACTTCCGGCGAACCGGTGTCACCCGGTGTTAGCTGATACTCACGGATCAAGTCAGCTTTTTGGACCTTCGATATAGCCATCTGGTACTCCTATTCTAGTGAGAAAACCCTGACGTTGCGGGAATAAAAAAGGTTGAGTGCGACTGCCAACTGCAACCATAACGGAACACTTACCTCCTATCGCCGGATCACCGCTGTACCGGGCGCGTGATCTAGCACAATAGTTCGATCAGTGTAGCATAGTTTTGACAAAATGTAAAATTCGTTGCAGCCGCGGGTGCGTTATCAGTCGTCCATAGTCCAAAGTCGCGTAGTCGCGTAGTCGCGTAGTCGCGTAGTCGTGTAGTCGTGTAGTCGTGTAGTCGTGTAGTCGTGTAGTCGTGTAGTCGTGTAGTCGTGTAGTCGTGTAGCGTGTAGTCGTGTAGTCGTGTAGTCCGGTGGCTGGCTGGATGGGTGGCGCGTTCATTACGCCATCTGGCGGATTACGGAAACAACTTTGCCCAAAATCTGCACATCATGGACGAGGATGGGCGCCATCTTTGCATTGGCCGGCTGCAACCGCACATGATCCTTTTCTTTGTAAAAGCGCTTGACCGTTGCTTCATTGTCAAGCAAGGCAGCGGCGATCTCGCCATTCTCCACTAGGGGTTGTTGACGCACGATTACATAATCACCGGATAGAATACCGGCATCGATCATGCTTTCGCCTTTGACGCGCAAGGCGAAAAATGTTCCCCCTTTGGCAAGGACTTCGGCATCAACGGCGTTGAGATAACCTTCAATATTTTCTTCGGCCAAAAGGGGGCCGCCGGCGGCAATCTCCCCTACAATGGGAATCAGCAACGGTTCATCCAGTTTGGCAAGCGGTTTGATCACCTGGATTACACGCGCTTTACCCACCGAGCGGCGAATATAGCCCTGGCGCTCCAGCGCGTCCAAATGTTTTTGCACCGCCGCGCTCGATTTTAACCCCATTGCTTCGCCAATTTCGCGCACGGAAGGCGTCCAACCTTCTTGTTGTTTTTCGCTGATAAAACACAAGATATGCTGTTGCCGTTCACTCAGTCCGCGCCCCATACCTTCCTCCTCAGTTGATGGTGTTTCCCACTTATTTTACTACAGATGGCGTCCTTTGAAAACTAAACCCAGTTACCAGTCATCGTTGCCCGGCAACCCATTTTTGCGGCCTAGATGTAGGAAGAGTATGGGATATGAATACTAGATATTGTATAGGGGGTTGACAAGCGCGCAAAGTTCCTATATAATGCCGAAGGTAAACAAATGTTCACCTATGGGCAAGTTGCAACTGGGGGAGGCAGGTGTTTCATGAATGTGCAGATCAGGCAGATCAAGGGCGACATTATTGAACTCGTCTTTAATCCCAAAGAGGAGGACTTGCGCGTAGGCGAAAATCTCTCCATGCGCGAGAAGGGCGGCAACCGTGGCTTGATCGTGCAGGTGATTGAACTGCGCACCGTCACCTACCCTTCGCTACTGCTGGAGATGCTCGAACTGGTGGTGGAAGATCCGCGCACACGCACAGAGGGCGCCCGCCTTGAGCTGAGCCAACTGAGCGAGGAAGGTTTGCCGGAGATGAGCAACCTCAAGCTGGCAATTGCCAAGATCAGAAAGGTGGTTGCATGAGTGAAACAGCACCTGCTGGCGCGCCGCATGGCGTAACATTCAACCGCTGGGAGGCATGGGATGGCTGGATTCCTACCCGCGATGTGATTGTCGAGCGCACCTCGGATGAAGAAATTTTCGCCAACGTGACGCACGATCTAGGCAATCGGCTGCTCTTGGGGCGGATGCTCTCTGGGCGTGATTTCTACGTCGAAGGCCAGGCGCTGGAAAAGGTCAATGTCATCACCGGCGTAAAGGGGGGTGGCAAATCGCATCTCTCGAAGGTGATCTTGCTGCGGTTGATTGAACAAGGCGCGCCCTGTATTGTCTTTGACATTAACAAAGAGTACATCCACCTGCCCCCGGTTGAAACTGACCCAGCCACCGGCGAGGTGCGCCGCCGGGGAATCATTCACCTGGAAGCCGGCGGCAACTTTCGTCTCGGCGTGCGCCAGTTTGGTCTGGCCCCCTTGATGACACTCATGCAACGCTTTGGCTTACCGGAGGTGTCGGCGCTCCATTTTGAGAACCGGTTGATGCAACTGTGGGCCGAAGCCGAGGAGATGGAACATGCACGCGGGCGGGCGCCCTATATCGGTCTGGAGCAACTGATGCAAATGGCCGAGGAGAATGAATTTGGCAGCGGCTCGAACGCGGTGATCGTCAACCGCGCCATTCGTTCGCGACTGGAGGCGGTGCGCAACACCAACATCTTTGCCCGTACGCCCCAGGAGGCGGCTTCGCTCGGTGTGCAGTACCGCATCATTCGCAACGGCGGCGCCCTGGTGATCGACATCTCCGCCCTTTCCAACCTGGCGCGTGAGGGCTTTGTCCAGGCCATCATCGAACTGGTAAAAGACCTCTGCCTCTGGGAGATCCGCCACGCGAGCCACCGCTTTCCCTTTATCTTCTTTGAGGAAGCGCACCTCTACGTCGCCCGCCAGAGCATTGACTACATTGTCACGCGCGCCCGCCACCTGGGCATCACCAGCTTTTTCGTCACCAACATGATCCACGGTCTGGATGAGACAATTCTGCGCCAGGCCGACAATCTCTTTATTTTGCGCATCCCCTTTGAAGATGATGTGCGCCATGTTTCGCGTGGCGTGGCGACCGACTACGAAACCATGGCCGCCTTTGTCCGACGCCTGCGCCAACACCACGCTCTCGCTATCGGCAACGTCACTGGGCAATACCCGCTCATCTTTCGCGTCGATCCGTTGGAAGGGATCAATACGGCGGGAGAGACGCGTTATTTCTTTCAAAGAATGAGGGATGAAGGATGAAGGATGAGGGATGAGGGATGAAATAAGGAGCAGGAAGAAGCGTTGTCGGCTCCTTTCTTCATCCTTCATCCTGCTATAGATCGGAGGTACAGAATGGCAAAAAAGCGGAAAGGGGCGGCTGGGTACGCTATTGATTGGCTGGAGGCGGCCCAGCAACGGGGGGAGAAGAAGGCGCCGTATATTAAACCGTCTTCGTTGGCGAAGGGGTGTTTTCTGTATGTGGCGTTTGAGTTGTTGGAGAAGCCGAAGCCCGCTTTTGATGCGCGGGTGGATCGGATTCTGTCGGTCGGCACCGATAGTCATCGACGGTTGCAACGAGGGTTGGCGCGGGCCTGTCTGGCGCAGGAGGTCTTTTTTGAGGTCAACGAATACCGCATCCACGGTTTCTGCGATGGGATCCTCTACATTCCGCCGGACAAGGCCGATGATCCTTTGGCCACCGGCTTTTGGGCGTTGGAGTTCAAAACGACTGCCGGCAGCGAGTTTGATAAGCTCAAAGCGGCCAAACAGCCCAAGGAAGAACACATTCGCCAGGCGCAAATTTACCTCTGGGGCATCAAGGCGCACTATGGCAACACCATTCCCCTCAAGGGCGCCATCATCTACTACGAGAACCGCGATACCCTGGAGCATCTGGCTTACGAAGTGCTGCCCGACCCGCCCATGATGGCCGATTTGCTGGTGCGCATCAAGCGCATGTTGGCGGCGCTGGAGGAAGGGCGTCTGCCGGAGGAGGATGTACTGCCGCTCGATCATCATGCCCACACTTACTGTCCATATCTGGACATTTGTGAGCCGGGCAAACGGGCCAAAGAATGGCAGGAGAAACAACCCAAAACCCTGCCGGACAAGGTAATGGCCGACATCATCGCCAAGCGCATTGTCGCCAAACAGGGCGCCGAGAAGATGGGGAGCAAAAAGAAAAACGGCCAGCGTTCGTTGACGGATTTGATGGACGAGCTAGAGTGGGAGTGAATTGACCCTCTGCCGCAAGGAGCGTGCGTGGCACTGACCTAGACGACTCGCTTTTTGACAGGGAGTTCATTACATTTTGGCAAGCCGCGCGGACGTTAGGGCGCTGTGGAAGGTAGCCACAGGGGCAGGAAGACCGGCGTAGCAAGAAAGGAGTAAGAAAAATGAGGGTAGACAGACTGCTCAATCAGCGCGATAATGAGGCCACGATTTCGGCGCGCTTGGGTGATGCTTGATAAGGAGGTCCATGATGCACAAGCTACAAATTTTGGGCCGGGACGGCCACCGGGAGTTGGTTTGGGAGCCGGAGCAAGTGGCGACGGAAGATGCGGAGGCGCTGGCGGTCATTGCGGAAGCGGAACAGATTGTTGAAGCTGCCCTGGCGCGCGGCCAGGCCGTGTTTGTTGTCGAGGCGCCCGATCAGCCGGCCAAGCGAATCGAACGCTTTGATCAGAACGCGCCGCAAACCCTCATTATCCCCCGTCTGGTGGGCGGTTGAGGCGCCTTGTGGACGCAACATCGTTATCCCCATGGCAAACGAGCGAGTGGCTCGCTGCGCCGTTCACTGACCAAGGACAGCTCGCCTTGGTCCAACCGACGACCGAGCGTGAAACGCCGACCCTGTCGGCTGGAGCCTTCTTCCTCATTGTGCTGCTGCTATTGGCGGCAGGTTTGTGGTTGTGTTATCGCTATCGGCGGTTGGGGATCAGCGCAACCCGGCGCTCGCGTTGGGATGTACACCAGATGGCGGAAGAACGCGCCGCCAGCTTGCTCCGGGAACATTTAAGTGAGCGGCAATATCGGCAATTCCGCCGCGATGGCTATCTGGAAATCCCCAGCCAGGTGCAGCCGGGCTGGAGTTATCGGCTTCCTGCGCGGCCGGGGCGGGTCACGGTCTATGAAGATGGTGCGCCGATCGGTCAACTGTGTGTTATTGCCAGCGAGCCGGTTCCCCATGCCGACTTGATCTTGGCCCAAAAGTGGTTGATTGAAGCGGATGAGCCGGCCTATCTGGCCCTGGCCAACTGGGTTAGCGGCTCACCCCATAATCGGACAAGGCGGGAACTTGAACTTTTGCACACCTGACAGGGTTGGGGGCAAGCTTGCAAACAGCGTGTCCCCGTGATAAGGCGTAGGTAGGCCAAGCGCGCACGAAATACGTTGTTCGGTGTAGCAAAGGAACATTTCCGGCTGTTTCTACCCGAAGACAGGCATGGGTGAGGGTAAGTTGGTTGGTTAGTTGGTGTCAAATTCTCGAACCAACTAACCAACCAACTTACCTATGATCCTGTAGCCGAAAGTTCAGGAAAGTCGCTTATTCCGCTAGCGCCGTATACGCCAGCGTGGTAAAGATGGGATTGATCAACACTGGACTGAACATGTCCAACTGCTGCATGATCAGGCAGATCAGATCCGCTTTGGGGTCCACTTGAAAGGAAGTGCTCAAAATACCGGACCAGCCAAAAGCGCCCGCAGAACTGAGAAGACCAGCCTGGGCTTGGTTGATCAGCACATTCACCCCCAAGCCGAAGCCCGATCCGCGCATGGGAAAGAGGCTGCCAAACCAGAGCAGAAGATAAGCCAACAGCTTCCGGTGCGATCGCGTTCATAAAATTCTCCTTATGGCATGGGATAGCCAAATGGTACATACGCAGCCAACCTACTCATCGCTGGCTGACCAGGGGAAATCAGTCAGGATACCGGTCCATTGTCGAACTTACAGCCCGCGCTCCGTGCGCGGCGTCGGTTTGATATTCTGATTCAGCCGGAAAAGATTGGTAGGGTCGTACTTGTTCTTGAGCGCGACGAGCCGTTCATGGTTGGCGCCAAAGGTAGTGCGTACCAAGGCATCGCCTTCCTCCAGCAGACCGGGAAAGTTGAAGTAGGTCTTGCCTGAGGAATAGGGCTGCAATGCTGACCAAAAGGCGCGTGTCCAGGCGATATTGACAGCAGCGTCCTCTGGCTCTTGCCAGGTTGAGTCGATACTGACCAGGAAAGGCGCGCTGCGGTCGCCAAAGGCGGTGGCCACACTGGCAACGCGGCGGATGGCGCCGCCGAGATGGCGAATCGGAATCAAGGTGCGCGCAGAGGGGCGCGTCTGATATTGCGCAAAAATTAGATCGATGGCGCTATCGTCGAGCCGGTCCAGATAGAGTGACTTCCAATAATGGGCGAACTCGCCTTTCGGGAAAAAGGGAGCGAAGGCTTGCTGCACCTGAAGGTAGGGCCAACGTCCGCTCAGGTCGAGAAGCGGTTCGCCCAACCGGCGCAGCGGTTCAATCAAGGCTTCGCCGGCCTCCAGCGCACCGCAGTAGACACCGGCGATCAGAATAATATCCTTGCCCCACACTTCAGGTGAAAAGTTGGGATGAGCCGGTAACGTCCACAGACCGGCGTCGCAGGAAAACTCATCGGGCGCCGTGGCCATGAAGTCACGCCAAACGCGATAGATACGCGGGGCGTCTGCCGCCGGATAAATAGGGGCGCAGAGCACCACCTGCGGTCCGGCCGGGTAGAGCTGAAATTCAAACGACGTTACAATGCCAAAGTTGCCGCCACCGCCTTGAATCCCCCAGAAGAGGTCGGCGTGGCGCTCCGGGCTGGCGGTCAGCAATTGCCCATCCGCCGTGACAATATCAACCGAACGCAAACAATCACAGGTTAGACCATATTTACTGCGCAACCAACCATAGCCACCGCCGAGGGTATAGCCCGCCACTCCCGTGGTCGAAACCACGCCACCGGGCACAGCCAGGCCAAAGGCTTGCGTCTCATAGTCGACATCGCGCCAGACCGCACCCCCCTGAACACGGGCCGTACGCGCAACCGGATCAACCCACACCCCGCGCATGGGCGATAAGTCGATCATGAGACCGCCTTCACAGACCGCCAAGCCGGCGACATTGTGTCCGCCGCCACGCACGGCTACCAGCAGGTTGTGGGCACGAGCAAAGTTGACGGCGGCGATCACATCAGCCGCACCGTGACAGCGCGCAATCAGCGCCGGTCGCTTGTCGATCATGCCGTTCCAAACCTGGCGCACAGCGTCGTAGTCGGCATCGCCGGCGCCAAGCAATTCACCACGTAGACTATGCTGCAAAGTGTCTACGGCGTCTTGCGCCATCTTGATGATTTCGCCGGTTCCGGTCGTGATAGGGCATTCAGTCATGATCTTCCTCCTTTGCCCTCATTCCTTTATGGTCGCGCCTCAAGAATCAAGTTAAACGGTGTGGCCGCCGCTTGGCGAAAGTGGCGGAACCCACCGGCAGTCACCACTTCCTGCAGACGCGTTACCCCGGCTTGCGCCCCCAACGCCAACCCAACTTCCTGGCTCAACGAGGAAGGCACACAAATGGTGGTGGAAAAGCCATAGTAGACGCGGCCAACCGGATTCAGATTTTGTGCCAGCGTGTCGTAGGCAAAGGGTTCGACAATTAACCAGGCGCCAGCCGGATCCAGGGTTTGGCGGATATAGGCTGCCGTGCCAACGGGGTCCCCCATGTCGTGCAACGAGTCAAAGCAGGCCACCAGGTCATAGGGTGCGCCGGGGTAGGCTTTGGCCGTCGCCACCGCAAAGGTGACATTCTTGACCCCGGCTTCGTGGGCCAACACCCGCGCCCGCTCGATTGACGGGGCATGGTAATCAAAGCCAAAGAACTGGGAATGGGGATAGGCTTGGGCCATGAGAATGGTCGAAACGCCATGGCCGCAACCGATGTCTGCCACCTTGGCGCCTTGAGCGAGTTTGGCCGTTACCCCATTCAGGGCAGGCAACCATTCCGCCACTAAATTGGCCCGATAGCCAGGGCGGAAGAATTTTTCCGTGCCACAGAAAAGACAGTTACAATGATCGCCCCACGCCACGCCTTTGCCGGTGCGGAACGCTTCGGTGAGCTGCGGTTCTTTGGCAAAGACGGCTTCAAGGCTATAAAAACCGCCGGTCATAAAGGCTGGACTCGCCTCATCGGCAAAGACGGCAATTTGCTCCGGTGACATAGAGAATTGCTGCGCTGCGGCGTCATAGTTGATATACCCGGAGGCCGCTTGCGCGGCCAACCATTCACGCACATAGCGTTCGGCGGTGCCTGTCCGTTCAGCCAGTTGGTGTGCGGTGACAGGACCGGCAGCCAGTGCTTGATAGAGGCCAAGCTTATCGCCGATAATGACCAAGGCGCCGGTCACCGCTGCGCCCAAGTCGCCGACCATTTTGCCTAAAAGTTCATTGAGCTTAACGCTATCCATTGCCATAATTTGCCTCCTATTTGATTGTTCAGGGGTAACTACTACCCCCTCCTACCCTCCCCCTGGTAAGGGGAGGAACAGTTCCTCCCCTTACCAGGGGGAGGGTAGGAGGGGGTGGCTTGGTAGTTACGTTCAGA
>QWII01000049.1 GCA_021405325.1 Caldilinea sp. CFX5
CTTGATTTCGCCCGTCGCCTTGGAAAATGGGAGCCGCTTCGCCATCCGCGAAGGCGGTCGCACCGTCGGCGCCGGCGTCATCACCGAAATTCTCAAGTAGGCAGGATGCAGGATGCAGGATGAAGTAGAACGCTAGACTTTCATCCTTCATCCTGCATCTTTCATCCTTCTTATGTGAAAGGGTAATGGAATGGCGAAGCAACGAATTCGGATTAAACTCAAAGCCTATGACCATCGGGTCTTGGATCTCTCGGTGCGCCAGATTGTCACCGCCGCCGAGCAGACGGGCGCCCAGGTGGTAGGCCCAGTGCCGCTGCCGACACGCAAAGAAAAGTTTACGGTTATGCGCTCTCCCTTTATTGATAAGGACAGTCGCGAACAATTTGAGATCAGAACCCACAAGCGATTGATCGATGTGGTGGATCCAGGTAACAAGACCATTGAAAACCTGACCCGTTTAAATTTGCCCGCTGGTGTTGATATTGAGATCAAACTTTAATTAATAACTAATGGAAAATAATTAATTATTAATTGTTTTTCATGAAGGATTAAGAGGGTTTGTTCGGTGGGTGTTGTTCAGCGTTGTTTCATTGTAGATCGGGATTGATCAGCTAGATCATGATTGAACAATTGAAATTACCAATCAGAAACTGAGCGACAACTAAATATATCAGCCGGCGGGATGATGAAAGGGTTGAACGATCGGGTTCAACCGTTGGCAGTCCCAGGGGGAAAACATGCGAGGAATTTTAGGCAAGAAGGTCGGCATGACCCAACTCTTCGATGAGAAGGGGAATGTCGTGCCGGTGACGATTATTGAAGCAGGCCCGTGTTATATCACCCAAGTCAAAACGACCGAAAGCGATGGGTATAACGCCGTTCAGCTTGCTTTTGAAGAAGTAGCAGAACGCAAATTGAGCAAAGGGGAGCGCGGCCATTTACAGAAGGCCGGGGTTCCTACTTTACGTCAAGTTCGTGAAGTCCGCTCGAACGAACCTCCCGCCCACACCTTGGGTGATGTCATTAAAGCTGACATCTTTCAAGAGGGCGATATTGTCGATGTAATCGGCATCTCCAAGGGTCGCGGTTTTGCCGGCGCTGTCAAGCGTCACGGCTTTAGCGGCGGCCCGAAGACTCATGGCCAATCTGACCGTCATCGTGCGACTGGCTCGCGCGGCGCCGGTACAACGCCCGGCCACACTTTCCCTGGCACAAGAGCGCCCGGTCAAATGGGCAACCAGCGTGTGACAGTTCAAAATTTGAAGATTGCATTGGTCGATGCGGAGCGAAATTTGATCGCGATCAAAGGCGCCGTTCCCGGCCCGCGCACTGGTCTTGTCCTTGTTCGCGACGCGGTCAAGAAAGCCGCGAAGAAGGCTTAAAGGAGAGTGTACAAATGTTATTACCGCTCAAGAACATTGCCGGTGAGCAAGTAGGCGAAGTCGAAGTCAGTGACGCCGTCTTTGCCGCGCCGGTAAACAACCCGTTGATGCACCAGGCTCTGGTTCGCCAATTGTCGAACGCCCGCCTGGGCACCCATAAGACCAAGACGCGCGGCGAAGTGGCCGGCGGTGGTCGCAAGCCGTTCCGCCAAAAAGGCACCGGTCGCGCCCGCCAAGGTTCTACCCGTGCGCCGCAGTGGGTCGGTGGTGGCACCGTTTTTGGCCCCCGCCCCCGTAAGTATATCAAGAACTTGCCCAAGAAGATGAACGCCGCCGCCCTGCGCAGCGCCTTGAGCGTCAAAGCGGCCGCCGATCAGATTGTGGTGGTGGATGCGTTGCCCTTTGAAACGCCAAAGACCAAGACCATGGTGCAAGCGTTACGCGCCCTCGGCGTCAACAGCGATTCGGTGTTGCTGGTGATTGCCGAACAGAGTGTGGGCGTCCAACGCAGCGCCAGCAACCTGCCGAATGTCAAGACCATTTTGAGCGGCTATCTCAACATTCGCGACCTGCTGGGCCATGATAAGCTGCTCCTCTCCAAGGATGCCCTGGAGGCGGTGGAAATTTGGTTGCTGCCGGCCAATGGCGGCGCGGGCGCTGATCCAGGCGACGATACCGGCGCTGATACAGATGCTAAGGAAGTGGCTGAAGAGAGCGCGCCAGAGGGGACGGAAGGGTAATTATGCACATTTATGAGGTACTCAAGCGCCCGATTGTGACGGAAAAAACCGTCGATGCGACCAGCGACTTGAACAAATATGTTTTTGAAGTCGATATGCGGGCCAACAAGCTGTTGGTGAAAGATGCCGTGCAGAGCGCCTTTGATGTGACGGTGCAGGATGTTAACATCATGGTCATGCCGGTGAAGACGGCGCGGCGCGGCCGACGAATTGCCATCCGCCAGACCAAGTGGAAGAAAGCAATTGTAACCTTGGCGCCAGGCAACAACATCCAGTTGTTCGAAGGCGTATAGGCGAAGGAGCGTACTCATGGCTATTAAGATTTATCGACCAACATCTGCCGGTCGCCGCAATATGAGCGTGACGACCTTTGACGAGATCACCCGCTCCAAGCCGGAACGCTCTTTGCTGGCGCCGCTGCGCAGGAAAGGTGGCCGCAACAATCGTGGCGTCATTACCATGCGCCATCAGGGTGGCGGTCACAAGCGCCGCTATCGCATTATCGACTTCCGCCGTGACAAGTGGGACATTCCGGCGCGCATTGAGAGCATTGAATATGATCCCAATCGCTCAGCCCGTATTGCGCTGGTGGTCTATCGTGACGGCGAACGCCGCTACATCCTGGCGCCCAGCGAAATTCGCGTGGGCGACACGATCATGTCCGGGCCAAACGCCGAAGTGCGCCCCGGCAATGCGCTGCCGATTCGCAACATTCCGCTCGGTACGGTGATTCACAACATTGAACTCTACCCTGGCCGCGGCGGTCAGTTGGTGCGCAGCGCCGGCAATTCCGCCCAGTTGCTCGCCAAGGAAGGGACGCTGGCGCAGGTGCGCTTGCCCAGCGGCGAAGTGCGCTATATTGATATGAATTGTTTAGCGACGGTTGGCGCAGTCTCCAATGCAGATCATGCCAACATCAACTTGGGGAAAGCCGGTCGCAAGCGCCATCTGGGCATTCGCCCCAGCGTGCGCGGGATTGCGATGGACCCCTCCGGCCACCCGCATGGTGGTGGTGAAGGTCGCTCACCGGTCGGTATGAAGGCGCCGAAGACCCCCTGGGGCAAGCCGGCGTTGGGCAAGAAGACCCGGCGCAACAAGACGACCAACAAGTTTATCGTGCGCCGACGTGGCGGTGGGACCAAGTAGTGATGGCCTGATGGCAATGGCTGAAGCAGGAGAATGAGATGTCACGATCACTGAAAAAAGGACCTTTTGTCCAACCGACGTTATTGAAAAAAATTGAAGAAATGAATCGCAAGGGCGAACGCAAAGTGATCAAGACCTGGTCACGCGCGTCCACAGTCTTCCCCCAGTTTGTGGGTCACACGATCGCCGTGCATGATGGGCGTCGCCATGTTCCGGTCTATATCAGCGAGAACATGGTGGGGCATAAGCTTGGCGAATTTGCGCCGACGCGTTTGTTCCGTGGCCACGTCCGCTCGGAAAAGGCCACCAAGGCCCGTGCAGCATAATAGTCCAAAGTCCAAAGTCCAGAGTCCAGAGTCGATGAAAGGACTACACGACTAAGGACTGCGGACTGAGCGACTTAGGACTGTATTCGATTGGAGAGCCACAATGGAAGTGCGAGCAGTTACAAAATATACAGGGGTTAGCCCACAAAAAACCCGGTGGGTGGTTGATGAAGTGCGTGGCCGGCAGGCTGAAGAAGCATTGGCGATTCTGAACTTTATGCCGCAGAAATCAGCCAAGTTGGTGGCCAAGACCATCAAGAGCGCGCTGGCCAACGCCACGGAAAATTTTGGCTTAGACGCCGGTGATATGTATATTACGAAGATCTTCGCCGACGGGGCGCCCGTCCGCAAGTGGCGCCGCTTTGGCGCCCGCGGCCGGTTCAAACCCTGGTTGCGCCGGTCTGCCCATATCACGGTGATTTTAGAAGAACGGTTGGTTGCTGCGAAATAGGGCGACAAGCCAGTACAGTCAGACAGTCAGACAGTAACCCAGTAGAACAGTCAGACAGTGGACACTGACCCACTGTGTTACTGACCCACTGATTCACTGTCATACTGTACAACTGCGGCTTGAACGCCAAGTAGACAGAGGAGGATTCATTTGGGTCGCAAAGTACATCCGATTGGGTTTCGCATCGGGATCATCAAGGATCACAAGAGCCGTTGGTTTGCGATTGGCCGCCGCTATACGGATCAGTTAGCGGAAGATCGCGAAATTCGCAAGACCGTGCAGGCAGACCTGCCCAAGGCCGGCATCAGCAACATTGAGATTGAACGCCAGCCAAATCAGGTGCATGTCATTATCGACACCGCCCGCCCCGGTGTGATCATCGGGCGCAAGGGCGCCAGCGTCAATGTGCTGCGCTCCAAGTTGCAGGACATGACTCAGAAGAAGGTCAAGATCGACGTGCGCGAGATCACCAAGCCGGAACTCGATTCCTACCTGGTGGCCGAGAGCATCGCCGAGCAGTTGGAACGCCGCATCAGTTGGAAGCGCGCCATGAAGCAGGCCGCGCAGAAGACGATCAAGGCCGGCGGCAAAGGGGTTATGATCACGGTCTCTGGCCGCCTGGGCGGTAGCGACATGGGTCGTGTAGACAGTGTGCGCGAAGGCCAAATTCCGCGTCACACGCTGCGCGCCGACATCGACTACGGCACGGCGGAAGCCAACACCACCTTTGGGGTGATTGGCATCAAGGTCTGGATCTACCTCGGTGAGATCCTGCCCGGTGAAGAGTATCACGCCAATCTGACCGTGGAAGCAGCACAGTAAGCTTATCTGCCGAGCGCGGCCCTTGCGGCCAGGCAGTGGCACAGGCCATCTTCGGATGAGGATGGTAAGTAGATGGAGAGACGATTATGTTAATGCCAAAACGGGTTAAATATCGCAAGATGCAGCGCGGGCGCATTAGAGGGCTGGCGCAGCGGGGCAATCAAGTCACCTTTGGCACCTACGCCCTCCAGGCGACCGACCGCGACTTTCTCACCAGCCGCCAGATCGAAGCGGCCCGCCGTGCGATTGTGCGCTATATTCGCCGTGGCGGTAAAGTGTGGATTCGCATCTTTCCTGATAAACCCGTGACCAAACGGGCGGCGGAAACCCGCATGGGTTCCGGTAAGGGGAGTGTCGATCACTGGGTGGCGCCGGTGCGTCCAGGCCGCGTGCTCTTTGAAATGGCCGGTGTGCGCGAAGATCTGGCGCGCGAAGCGTTGCGCCTGGCTGCGCAAAAGTTGCCGGTGCGCACACAGTTCATTAAGCGCGAAGAATACGGCGCATAGTAAATCCCGACAGAAATCATCAGACCATTCCTGTTAGAGAGAAACTAGCCGAATTTCTGTCGTGGCATTTACGCCGAAGCAGTAGGAGACTGTAGGATGAAGGCGAACGAATTAAAAGGCATGGCAAACGCAGAATTAGCGACCAAGCTGGATGAGGCTTATCAGGAGCTGTTTAACCTGCGCTTTCAGAAAGCGACCGGTAAACTGACCAACACGTCGCGCCAAAACCATGTGCGCAAAGATATTGCTCGCATCAAAACCATTCTGCGTGAACGCGAGTTGGCAAATGGCTAGTCTGTTGACAGTAGCACAGTAGTCCAGTAATACAGTAAAACAGTAGCACAGTCACTGTCTTACTGACCCACTGCATCACTGTCTTACTGCCACCGGGCTGTCATACGAACGTTGAACACAGAGGTGAAGGAACAACTATGCGCGAACGACGCAAAGCTTTTGTTGGCACAGTAACAAGCGATAAGATGGACAAGACCGTTGTGGTCTCGGTCACGCGGGTTTCTCGCCATCCCTTGTATGGGAAGGTGATCAAAACCAGCAAGAAATTCAAGGCCCACGACGAGAACAACGACGCCAAGACCGGCGACCGTGTGCGGATTCGGGAGTGCCGCCCGATCAGCAAGGATAAGAGCTTTTTCGTGGAAGAAATTCTTGAGCGAGCAGATTTGGTGTAGGAGAGATAGGCTATGATTCAGCAAGAGAGTCGGCTGAAAGTTGCCGATAACACTGGCGCGAAAGAATTACTGACCATTCGGGTGCGTGGCGGCAGTACCAGACGGTATGCAGCCATTGGCGATGTGATCGTCGCCAGCGTCAAGAGCGCCAGCCCCACCGGCAGCGTGAAAAAGGGAGATGTTGTGCGCGCCGTCATCGTGCGCACCACCCGCCCCGTGCGCCGCGCCGATGGCAGCTATATCCGCTTTGACGAAAATGCAGCGGTGATCATTGACGATGCCAGCAACCCGCGCGGCACCCGTATCTTTGGCCCGGTTGCTCGTGAATTGCGCGAAGGCGGATACATGAAAATTGTATCCCTGGCGCCCGAAGTGCTGTAACTCACGCACTTTTTTAATAGTGTGCGTATTGAATACAGGAGTTATGGGTATGAAGTTGAAAATTGTCAAGGGTGACACCGTGGAAGTGATCGCCGGCAATGACAAAGGTCAGCGCGGCGAGGTGCAGCGGGTCATTCGCAAAAAGAATGAAGACGGCTCTTATGACCCCAATCGGGTCTATGTGATTGTCGCAGGCATCAATATTGCCATCAAGCATCAACGCCGCACCGGGCGGGTCAACACCCAAACCGGGCGCATTGAGAAGGAAGCGCCGATTCACATCAGCAATGTGATGCTGGTCGGCAGCGATGGTCGCCCGACGCGCGCCGGCTACGAAGTGGCCGCTAATGGGGACAAGACCCGCATCGATCGCCGGACAAAGGCGCCGTTGGCCAAGCCAACTGACAAGTAATGTGACGAATGCGCTGTGCAGTTCCTTGGTTGACAAGCGACTGCGAGCGTCAAAAGTTATTTATCAGAACGCCTGATCTGGCGCCGGACACGTCGGCGTCTGCGGGTAAGGAGCGAAGAGAATGAGTGAGAATGGGAAGCAGCCAACTCATGTCCCGCGCATGAAGGTGCAATATCAGAATGAGATTGTGCCGGCCATGCTCAAGGAGTTTGGTTACAAGAATGTGATGCAAGTGCCGCGCCTGGAAAAGGTCGCCGTCAATATCGGCTTGGGTGAAGCCTTGCAGAATAACAAAGCGTTGGAAGCCGCCACGGAAGATCTGCGGATTATCACCGGGCAGAAGCCGGTCATTACCAAAGCCCGCAAGTCCATCGCCATCTTCAAGTTGCGCGAAGGCATGTCGATTGGCGCCAAAGTCACCCTGCGCAGCCATCGCATGTGGGATTTTATGGATCGGCTGATCAGCATTGTGTTGCCCCGTCAGCGTGACTTCCAGGGGGTCTCGCCTGATTCGTTTGACGGTCGCGGCAACTATAGCATCGGTCTCCGTGAACAACTGGTCTTCCCGGAAATCGATTACGATAAAATTGACAAAGTGCGCGGTCTGGAAGTGACAATTGTCACCAGCGCCCAAACCGATGAAGAAGCGCGTCGCTTACTGGCTCTGATGGGGATGCCGTTCAAGCGCTAAGGCAGTCGCGTCGTCCATAGTCGCGTTGTCGCGTAGTCTGAAGGTCGTGGCGTCCAGACGTCGCGCAGTCTGTTGGTCCTAAGTCGTCTACTTTTTGCAAGTACTGACCAAGCGACCAAGCGACCAAGCGACCAAGCGACCAAGCGACCAAGCGACTTTGCAGTGTGAAAGGGAAAAAACGTGGCAAAGAAATCCATGATTGCTCGTGAGAAGAACCGGAAATTTGTCACCCGTGTGCGCAACCGCTGCTCCAAGTGCGGACGCCCGCGTGGCTATATGCGGCGCTTTGGCCTCTGCCGCATCTGCTTCCGGGCCGAGGCCAACCGGGGTACATTACCCGGCGTCGTGAAATCAAGCTGGTAAGGGTGCCGGTTTGATCGCTTACTACAGTTTTTTGCAGCCGATACCCGGCTATTTGCGTAGCCGCCGTCGCCCTGCTGAAAATTGCAAGAGCCAGAAAAGGACTTAAGAATGGTAACAGATCCGATTGCTGATATGCTCACACGCATTCGCAATGCGTCCATGGTGCGCCATAATCAAGTGGTGATGCCAAGCTCGAAAATTAAAGTCGAGATCGCCAAAATTTTAGCCCAGGAAGGCTTTATTGGTGGCTACTCCGTGATTGAGGAAAAGCCACAGTCGCGCCTGGTGCTGAACCTGAAATACACCGGCCGCGGCAAATCGGTGATCACCGGTTTGGAGCGGATTAGCAAGCCTGGTCGCCGTGTCTACACCAGTTACAAGGATATTCCCTGGGTGCGCAGCGGTCTTGGCATTAGCATTGTCTCCACGCCCTCCGGCTTGATGACGGGCCGTACGGCCCGCCGCGCCAAAGTCGGCGGTGAGCACCTTTGTAACGTTTGGTAGGATGAGGAGGTAAGCATGTCTCGTGTTGGACGCAAGCCAATTCCGGTACCGGCAAAGGTAACGGTTAAGGTTGAAAAGAACAATGTTGTCACCGTCACCGGCCCCAAGGGGACATTGACCCAGCAATTTGGCCCCGACATGTCGATTGCTCAGGAAAAGGGCGAGCTTCTCGTCACCCGTCCTACCGACCAGCGCCATCATCGCGCCGAACATGGCTTGACGCGGGCGCTGCTGGGCAATATGGTGACAGGCGTAACGCAGGGCTTCACCCGCCGTATGGAAATTCATGGCGTCGGCTATCGCGCGGAGAAGCGCGGCAACAATCTCTTTCTCCAGGTGGGCAAGAGCCACCCGGTTGAATTTGTGCCGCCCAACAAAGATATTTCGTTTGAGGTCGATAAGGACGGTCGCGGCTTTAACATCAACGGCATTGACAAATGTGTCGTTGGTGAGTTGGCCGCGGTCATTCGCAAGACGCGTCCGCCGGAACCCTATCAGGGGAAGGGCATTCGCTATGCGGGTGAGTTTGTCCGTCTCAAAGAAGGCAAGACTGGTAAGAAATAGAGGGGTGTTCTATGGCTCATTCTTCTCGTGCAGTGGCACGGAAACGGCGTCATGTGCGGGTGCGGCACAAAGTTCATGGCACAGCCGAACGCCCGCGTTTGAATGTCTATCGCAGTTTGGAACATATTTACGCCCAGGTGATCGATGACGATGCCGGCCAGACCTTGGCCGCCGTCTCCACCGTCACGGGCGATCTGCGCGGTGATTTGGCGAACCTGAATAAAGTTGACCAGGCCAAGGCGATTGGCAAGGCGATTGCCGAACGCGCCCGCGCCAAAGGCATCGAAACCGTTGTCTTTGATCGCGGCGGCTTCCCCTATCATGGGCGCATCAAGGCGTTGGCCGAGGGCAGCCGCGAGGGCGGTCTCGTCTTCTAAGTTGCTCAGTTCACAGAGCGATACAGAGATGGCGCAGAGCTTCACAGAGAATTTTGCGTTCGCTGCGCCTCTCTGTGAACATGAACAATGCTTGACAATAAGAGATTGAGAGATTGCTCAATCTCTCGGTCTCTCAATCTCTTAAGTACAGTAGAGGAATTTATGGCAAAACGAGAAAAACGCAATAAAGAACGAGAGCGTGAAGAGCGCGAAGAGTTAGTCGAGCGGGTGGTTAATCTCGCCCGCACGGCCAAAGTTGTCCAAGGTGGTCGCCGGTTTGCGTTCCGCGCTGTCGTGGTTGTGGGTGATCAGAAGGGCCGTGTGGGCGTGGGCGTTGGCAAGGCGCGCGAAGTGCCGGATGCCATCCGCAAAGCCTCCGATCAGGCGCGCAAGGGCATGGTGCATATCCCGTTGCTCGGCTCGACCATTCCCCACACTGTACAGGCCGACTTTGGCGCCGGCAAGGTGATGCTCAAGCCGGCCAGCCCCGGCACCGGCGTTATCGCCGGCGGTGGCGTGCGCGCCGTGGTGGAAGCCTGTGGCGTCAGCGACATCCTGAGCAAGTCGTTGGGTAGTGACAACATCCTCAACGTGGTGCAGGCGACCTTTAAGGCGCTGCAACAGTTGCAGGATTTCCGGCAAGAGGCGCAACGCCGTGGCGTCGATCCCGCCCATTTGGCGCCTTTCTGGTATAAGGAAGAGAACAACTATGCCTAAGACGCTCCAAATCACCCTGGTGAAAAGCCCAATCGGCTTTAATAAACGCCAGAAGGCGACGGTGAAGGCCTTAGGGTTGAGCAAATTGCACCAAACCGTGGAACAGACCGACAACGCGGCGGTGCGCGGGATGATTAACACCGTTTCCCATCTGGTTGTTGTGAAAGAACAGCAGTAGGTGCGGTTTGTAACCGCACGGTTATTGATAGAAAGTGCGGTTTGTAACCGCACGGTTATTGATAGAAAGTGCGGTTACAAACCGCACCTACCATTAAGGAATAGATCATGCGATTAGAAGACCTGCGTCCCGCAGAGGGTTCGACAAAAAAGCGTAAGCGAGTAGGTCGCGGTACTGGTTCCGGTAAGGGCAAGACCAGCACTCGTGGCACCAAAGGGCAAAATTCCCGCACCGGCGGCGGCGTGATGGCCGTCTTTGAAGGTGGCCAGCTTCGGCTGGTCAAGCGGTTGCCCAAATTGCGCGGTTTTAATAACCGTTTTAAGATCGACTATTCACCGATCAATCTGGACACAATGGCCCGTGTCTTTGACGGTGGCGCCACCATCGACCCGGCGGCGCTCTCGGAAAAGGGGTTGTTGGGCAAAGCGTCCGATCCGGTGGTCGTGTTGGCGCGTGGCGACCTCAATAAGGCGATCCATGTGAAGGCGCATCGGGTGAGCGAAGCGGCGCGCAAGAAGATTGAAGCCGCTGGTGGTTCCATTGAGATTCTCCCAATCGAAGTGAATCGACGGATGCCACGTTCCTAAAGCGGGCTGTCAACTTCCGCCGGGGCAACGGAGCAAGGAGCAAATTGTTCCGCCCCGACGGACGTGTCTATCGCGATCGGCGTATCGTATTTAAAGGAAAAATGCCATGATTGAAGCAGTGCGTAATGCATTTCGCTTACCGGACTTGCGCCAGAAGTTGTTGATCACTTTTGGTATCTTGATTCTCTATCGCTTTGCTGCCAACATTCCACTACCCGGTGTTGACCGTGATGCGCTCCAAGCCATGTTCCGGGGCGACAATCAGAATATGTTGTTGAATCTGCTCAACTTTTTCAGCGGTGGCGGGCTTGCCCAAATGGGGGTGATGGCGCTGGGGGTCTACCCCTACATCACTTCCTCCATTATCATGCAACTCTTAACGCCGATCATCCCTGCCCTGGAAGAATTGAGCAAGGAAGGCGATCAGGGCCGTCAACGCATCAATCAGTATACCTACTGGCTGACCATTCCGTTGGCGATTCTTCAGGCCATTACCCAATCGACCCTCCTCAGCCGCCAACAATTGGGCGCGGGGATGGTGGTCTTGCCCAATTGGGGCTTTACCGGTGATAACTTATTGCCGTCGCTAACGATCATTATCGGTATGACCGCCGGCACCATGTTTGGCGTCTGGTTGGGCCAGTTGCTTACCGAGCAAGGTATCGGCAACGGCGTCTCGCTGATTATCTTTGCCGGTATTTTGGCCTCTGTCCCCTATCATATCCGGCTTTTGTGGCAACAACCGGTTCTGTTGATCATGTTTATTATCATTACCATCTTGACCATTGCCTTGATCGTCTGGGTGCATGAAGGGCAACGGCGGATCCCTGTGCAATATGGTAAACGGGTGCGGACGATGCGTGGCAACCGCATGATGATGGTCGGCGGGCAAAGCACCCATGTGCCGCTCAAGGTCAATACGGCCGGTATGATTCCGTTGATCTTTGCCCAGAGTCTGTTGATCCTCCCTAGCACGATTGCCAGTTACTTTACAACCAATGGTGGTTGGGTTGGTTCGGTAGCTTTATGGTTGACGAATTACTTAGGTCCGACCAGTTTTATGTATTGGCTGCTCTACTTCTTGTTCACGGTGGCCTTTACCTATTTCTATACCGATGTCATGTTCCGCCAGCAGAACCTGCCGGAGACGTTGCAGAAACAGGGCGGTTTCATTCCTGGTATTCGACCCGGCCCGCGCACGGAATCCTATCTCAACGGTGTACTATCGCGGATCACGCTGGTAGGCGCGCTCTTCCTGGGGTTCGTCGCCATTATGCCCTACCTGGTTGGTATTATCGTTAGCGGCTTTACCGGCGGCACCGGCGCCTTGACCAACAATACCTCCTTGATCATCAGCAGCACAGGCTTGTTGATCGTGGTCGGTGTCGTGTTGGACACCATGAAGCAGATCGAAGCGCAGTTGTTAATGCGCAACTATGAAGGCTTCATCCGCTAAACAAGTTGCTTTGCCGAGTTGTCAGCATAAACGAAAATCTCGCAATCTCTTAATCTCTCAGTAACTTAATAGAGATTGCGAGATTAAGAGATTGCGCATCGCTGGTAACGCTACGAATCGAAAGGAATGGCCGTGCAAAGACGCACCTATTTAGTGTTGTTGGGGGTGCCGGGCGCCGGTAAAGGAACCCAGGCCAAGCTGTTGGAAGAGTCGCTCAAATTACCGCAAATTTCGACGGGCGACATCTTTCGTTACAACATGAAAAACCAGACCGAACTGGGCAAGTTAGCCAAAAGCTATATGGATCGGGGCGATCTGGTGCCGGATGAAGTGACCATTCGCATGGTGGAAGACCGTCTGCAACAAGCCGATTGTGCGCAGGGCGCCATCATGGACGGTTTCCCCCGCAATCTGGTGCAGGCAACGGCCTTTGACAAAATTGTGGCCCCCTATGGTGGTGTGACCCTGGCGCCGTTGATCAGTTTGGAAGACGACGAAGCCATGCGCCGCATTACCGGGCGCCGGGTTTGCCGGACTTGTGGGGCGGTCTATCATGTGGATTTTAATCCACCCAAACAGGCCGGCATTTGTGATGTGGACGGGGGCGAATTATATCAGCGCGCCGATGATGCCCCCGAAACCGTGCGCAATCGTCTGTATGTTTATTATAAACAGACAGCACCTTTGATTGGCTATTACTATGCTCAATCTCTCTTGGCCGAGCTGGATGGCGCGCAACCAATAGAGGATGTGCAGGGTAAGTTAAAAGCGCTTATTACGGCGGCGTTGCAGAAGTAATGACAGTCGGTCAGTACATCAGTCAATCAGTCCTTCGATGACTGACCAACTGAGTTACTGTCTCACCGATTACGCCGCTGTGGATCAGATACAGGGCAATCGGCTTAATCGAACGATATGGGCGCTTATTCAGCTTGGATACAAACTATGTTTCGCAAAACAAGCCGTAAGATTTTGCGGCGGAACAAAGAAGAACAGCAGCGTTCCACGCCGCCCGTGCTCAAAAGCCCGCGTGAGATTCAAATCATGCGCGAGGCCGGTCGGATTGTAGCGCGAGTCCACGCGGCGCTGAAGGAAGCGGTTCGTCCGGGGGTCAGCACCTGGGAGTTGGATCAGATTGCCTTGGAAGTGCTTAAGCGCTATAACGCCACCTCGGCTTTTTTGAATTACAAGGGCTTTCCAGCCAATATTTGTGTCAGCGTCAACCATGAACTAGTGCATGGCATTCCCAAGAAGCAGCGCATCCTGCAAGAGGGCGACATTATCAGCATTGATGTCGGCTCGCGCTACCGTGGTTTTGTCGGTGATTGTGCTTGGACATACCCGGTCGGGAAAGTTAGTGACGCCGCCGCCAAATTGTTGAAGGTGACGGAAGAAAGCCTTTATGCCGGGATTAAACAGGCGGTGGCCGGCAAGCGGGTGTTGGAAATTGGGCGCGCGGTACAGAACCATGTCGAAGGCAACAATTTACATATTGTGCGCGAATATACGGGACATGGTGTTGGCCGGCAAATGCATGAAGGCCCACAAGTATTAAATTATGTGGCAGGCGATGCCGACGGCAATATTATTTTGATGCCGGGTATGGTCATTGCCATTGAACCGATGGTGCAAAGCGGCACCTGGGAAACGGAAGTCTTAGGCGATAACTGGACAGTGATTAGCAAAGATCGCAGCTTGGCGGCTCATTTTGAGCATACCGTTGCGATCACCAACAGTGGCCCTGAAATTTTGACATTGCCCTAGCGGTTGTGCTAAACTTGACAAGTTACGCAAAATGGAATGTTGTTGATAGGGAGCAGGAATCATGAGAGTTCGACCTTCAATTAAGAAGCGCTGTGATAAGTGCAAAATCGTGCGGCGCCGGGGCGTGTTGTATGTGATTTGCAGCAACGATCAGACGCATAAGCAACGCCAAGGCTAAGAGAGAAGCGTAACAAAGAGCGGGTAAAGGGGGAGCAAATTCCATGGCACGTATTGCCGGTGTTGACATTCCGCGTGAGAAGCGCGTTGTTATTTCTTTGACCTATATTTACGGGATTGGTCGCCACACCAGCGATGAGATCCTGAAAGCAACGGAAATTAACCCATCGACGCGCGTGCGCGATCTGGATGAAAGTCAAGTTACCAGATTACGCGAATATATTGATCGCAATCTGATTGTGGAAGGCGATCTGCGTCGTGAAGTAAATATGAATATTAAGCGGTTGATGGAAATTGGCTGTTACCGCGGCCTGCGCCATCGCCGCAATTTGCCGGTGCGTGGCCAACGCACCCGCACTAATGCCCGCACACGCCGTGGCGCCAAGAAGACGGTGGCCGGCAAGAAGAAGGCAGCACGCAAGTAATTTGCCTGTTGATTTCATTGTCCATTGTTGTCAGTTTATGCTGATGGCAATGGATAGTGGGATCGCGCCAAGTTGGGCGACAACTGCTGGTTTAGTGACCAGTTTACGATGGTAGTTGAGTTAGAAATCACTGAAAATTTTACCCGCTTCTTTCTGAAGGAAAGGGCTGTGGAACTTTTTTGGAATTGATCGGGTGCACATCAGCACGTGCGCAAATAAGAACGAAGGAGCAAGCATGGCGCGACCACAAAGACGACGTGACCGACGGACAACAACCAAACGTGAACGCAAGAGCGTGCCGGTTGGGCAGGTGCATATTCACGCTTCGTTTAATAATACCATTATCACCATTACCGACCTCACCGGCGCTACCTTATGTTGGGCCAGCAGCGGCAGCAGCGGCTTCAAAGGCAGTCGCAAGTCTACCCCCTTTGCCGGGCAGCTTGCTGCGCAAAATGCCGCCGGTACGGCTCGCAATGACTTCAACATGCGCGAAGTGGATGTCTTTGTCAAAGGGCCTGGCCCCGGTCGCGAAAGCTCCATTCGCTCTGTGCAAGCGGCGGGCTTGATTGTTCGCTCAATTACTGATATTACACCATTGCCGCACAATGGTTGCCGGCCGCCTAAGAAGCGCCGCGTCTAGTAACTATTTTTGAATTCATGATTATCGAATAGGCGCATTCACGTCAGCCAATTTGCGTGATGATCGAAGCTGAACCTGTCAGGTTTTCAAAACCTGACAGGTTTGTCGTAATCGCAAAAACGGTCAGTGACGGGGTGCAATTTTGGGAGGAAAAATGGCAAGACACGTTGATGCTGTCTGCAAATTGTGCCGCCGGGAAGGCCAGAAGTTATTTCTCAAAGGCGAACGCTGCTTAAGCCCGAAGTGCGCAATCGAAAACCGCAATTTTGTGCCTGGCGATCATGGTCGCAAGGCAACGTTCCGCAAAAAATTATCGGATTTTGGTACGCAGTTGCGTGAGAAACAAAAGGCGCGCCGTATTTACGGCGTCATGGAAAGACAATTTCGCCGCTATTTCAAAGAAGCGAATCGCCGCTCTGGTATGACGGGCGCCAATTTGCTCGGTATGTTAGAAAGCCGCCTGGACAATGTGGTTTATCGTCTGGGTTTTGCCGACAGCCGCGCCCAGGCCCGCCAATTGGTGCGCCACGGTCATTTTCTGGTGAATGGCACCAAGACCGACATCCCCTCCTTGCAAATCAAGGTAAATGATGTGGTCGCTGTACGCCCAAGCAGTCGTAATTCAACCTATTTCAAGGATCGCGCCCAACTGATGCAAGGCCGGCGCAATGTGCCTGCCTGGTTGAGCGTCAATCTGAGTGAAATGGGCGGCTCAATGGTGAATAACCCCGGCCGTGAAGACATTGAAATTCCGCTCAACGAACAGTTGATCGTTGAGTATTACAGCCGCTAAAACCGTTGCTATTGACGACAGAACAATAAAAGCCGGGTTCATATTCGCACTGCCACTTCGGGACAATGGCGCAACTTTTTGGTTGTGACAAGGAAATTGTTCAGAAGTGGCTCTGTTTATCGAAATGAACAATGCCGGCGCTAGGGCGTATGCGCAGATCAGGGAGGAATACCATTGCTAAACATGGTTCTGCCCAAAATTGAGACCGAGGCCAATTCGCAGAATTACGGCCATTTTGTAATTAGCCCGCTGGAAAGCGGGTATGGCATTACTTTGGGGAATGCTCTACGGCGTGTGCTGCTCTCCAGCTTAACAGGGGCAGCGATTACATCGATTCGCGTCAGCGGCGTCCATCATGAATTCTCCGCCATTCCCCATGTGCGTGAGGATACAACGCAGTTGATTTTGAATGTCAAACAAATTCGCTTGCGCAATCATAGCGAAGAACCGGTGCGCATTCACGTCGAAGTATCGCGTGAAGGCCCGGTGGTGGCGGGTGACTTGATTTGCCCGCCCGAAGTGGAAATTGTCAACCCCGATCAATATATTTTGACCGCCGATTCCAACGATGTTGATCTTGACATTGAAATGGTGGTCGAGACCGGGCGTGGCTACAGCCCGGCGGAGGAGCGCACACGGTTGCCCTTGGGCGAAATTCCCGTGGATGCAATCTACAGCCCGATCCGTAAAGTCGCTTACCGCGTCGAGCGCACCCGTATCGGTCAACAGACCGACTATGATCGCTTGAACCTGGAAATTTGGAGCGACGGCACCGTTGCCCCGGAAGATGCGCTGCGCAAATCCGCCGGTATTCTGGTGCAACATCTTACGCTGCTGGCCGGCGCTGAGACAGTGGCGGTCGAAGCCAAGCCGCGCGAGGAAGAGGGCATCCCCAGCCGCATCTATGACGCGCCAATTGAAGAACTGGAATTAACTGTACGCGCCTATAACTGCCTCAAGCGGGCCGGCATCACCAAGATCGGTGAGATCCTCAAGCGCATGGAAAAGGGCGAAGAGGAGATGCTGGCAATCCGCAACTTTGGCAAGAAATCCCTGGACGAGCTGGTTGACAAGCTGCGCGAAAAGAACTACCTCAATGTACCGGGTGTTGACCTGAGCGCATTCTGGAGCAGCAATGGCGCCAGCAGTTCGATGGATGAGAGCGAAGACGAACTGATCGCCGAAGGCGACGATGATGAATAGCCGCCGAAGGCGACGATGATGAATAGCCGCTAACGGCGGTAATGAGTAAACCAGGAGTTGAACAATGCGACATCAAGTTGCTGGGCGCATTTTGGGGCGTGACACGACCCATCGCAAGGCGCTCTTCCGAAACCTGATCAAGTCCCTCTATACACACGAGCGGATTATGACCACCGAGGCCAAGGCGCGCGCCATTCGTGCCGACGCAGAGAAGTTGATCACCAAGGCCAAGCATGGGCTGGCCGAAGGTGGCAATCGCGTCCATGCGCAACGTCAATTGGTGGCGGCCTTGAATGACAAGACGCTGGCCAAGAAGGTCTTTGACGAATTTGCGCCCCGCTATGCAACCCGCAACGGCGGCTATACCCGCATGATCAAGCTGGGCAAGCGCCAGGGTGACGCGGCAGATATGGTGATTTTGGAACTGGTTGACACTGAAGTTTAGCGTCAGGCTTTAGCGCAGAATTGCGTTGGCGCTGATGAGCGATGCACTTATCCACGTCTGTGGGCTGGTCGCCTATGATGGCACCGACTATCATGGCTTTCAGTTGCAGGCAGGCGTGCCGACAATTCAGGGGACGCTCGAAGCTGCGCTCCAAACGGTGACAGGAACGTTTGTACGGGTCGCTGGTTCGGGGCGCACCGACACCGGGGTTCATGCCTCCGGCCAGGTGATCGCCATGCAGGTTCCCTGGCGTCATGCGGTCGAGAGTTTGCAGCGGGCGTTGAATGTGAACTTGCCCCCTTCGGTGGCGGTGCGGGGGTTGCAACCGGCGCCGGAAGGCTTTCACCCGCGTTTTAGCGCCGTGAGTCGCACCTACCGTTACACGGTTTATGACCTGGGGCCGGTGAATGGCAAAGCATTGACTAGCCGAGCTACGCCCAAGCATTCACCCTTGACGGATCGTTTTGCGTTGTATGTCCCCGTTGTGCTGGATGTGCAGGCAATGAACCGGGCGATGAGCCATCTGTTGGGCGAACATGATTTCGCCACCTTTGGTCAACCGCCGCAGGGGGAGAAGACGATCCGCCAGCTTTACCAGGCCGAATGGCAGGTGGTTGAGACAACGTTGCCGCCGCTGCGTGGCTATCCGGGCCGCTGTCTGGTCTTTACGGTCTGCGCCAATGCTTTTTTACGGCAAATGGTGCGCAATCTAGTCGGCGTTGCTTTGGCGGTCGGACGGGGCGAGTGGCGCGAAAGTGATCTGGTGCAGGCGTTAGCCGCCTGTGATCGCAGCCGCTGTACACCGCCGGCGCCGCCACACGGTCTTGTTTTAGAAACGGTCACTTATGGCGCATTGTTACCACAATGGCCTGAATAATGGGGCCGGAATGATTTAGAACATTATTGGATTGAGGTTTTCAGAAGCGTTTCGCGACTTTGTCGGGCAACGGTTTCTGGATCAGAACAAGGAGTAAATCGCGTGAAGACATTTAGTCCAAACGCCGACGAAGCAAAAGCAGAACGGGACTGGTGGGTTGTTGATGCAACCGGGGAGACCTTAGGCCGGCTGGCTTCGCGGATCGCTGCCGTATTGCGCGGCAAGCATAAACCAACGTTCACCCCGAATATGGATACGGGCGACTTTGTGATTGTCACCAACTGTGAGAAGGTAGCGGTGACGGGTGACAAGCTTAACTCCGTGCGCTACTATCGCCACTCGCGCTATCCCGGTGGTTTGAAGAGCCGCACGATGCGCGAGCAACTGCAAACCCATCCGGACCGCATCATCTTTGAAGCGGTCAAGGGGATGATGCCCAAGACTCGGTTGGGGCGGGCGCAGATGAAGAAGCTGCGCATCTACAGTGGCGCCGAGCATCCGCACGCCGCGCAAATGCCCAAGTCATTATCCTTCCAGGAGAACTAAGATGAGCGAATACGTCGAAGCTATCGGCCGGCGCAAGACCGCGACTGCGCGTGTGCGCCTGTACCCCGGTACCGGTGACATTGTGGTCAATGATCTGCCCGCCAACACCTATTTTGGCCGTGCCCTGGATCAGATGATCCTGCGCCAACCGCTGGCCCTGACCGGCACCGAAGCCACCTACAACATCAGCGTCCATGTCAATGGCGGTGGTGACAGTGGGCAAGCGGCTGCCGTCCGCCTGGGCATTGCCCGTGCGCTCTGCGCCTCGGACATCAACTTCCGCCCGGTGTTAAAGAGCGCCGGCTTCCTCACCCGTGATGCACGGGCCAAGGAACGCAAGAAGCCCGGTCTTAAGCGCGCCCGCAAGGCCCCGCAATACACCAAGCGCTAATCCATTCCCTCTTACCGTGGGGGCAATGGCAATTCGCCTACATTGATCTACCGGCCTTACTGTCTACTCGTTATTTGTAACGAGTAGACAGTAAGGCTTTTGTGTTTCTCTATAAAACGCACAACTGTTCAATAAAGCTTTTTCTAAAGACTTTCTACATTCTACTTAACACCCGCTGTGTTCCTTCCTTCTGTGTTTAGTCTGTTAAGATCGCCCAAAGACTAAACACAGAAGGAAGGAACACAGAAGTAGTAAAGTTTATTTTAGTTACACCAATTTTCCGCCTATGTCTACAAAGCGCTTACTCCGCCTTGGGATCCTTTGTGTGCCGGCAATGGATGATGAGGCTGTTACTGTACTCCTGCGCGCCATCCAGGAAACCCATCAACCAACCGTGTTGGCCATGACGGCCAGCGCCTTGAACCAACGTAACTGGCTGGAAGAGCTATTGCAGCGTTGGTGTGATGTCGAGGAACTGGATTTGGTGCTAACCGTTGGCGGCACCTTACCGGCTCCTGGTCCCAGCGCCGCCGAAATTGTGCCGGAGGCGACGCAGGCTGTATGCGAACGGTTGGTTCCGGGCTTGGCGGAGGCGATGCGCTATCACGCCCAGCAGGAAAGCACTCTGGCCTGGCTGGAACGTGGCGTGGCAGGCATGCGCGGGCGTTCGTTGATCGTCAACTTGCCGGCCGGCGCTGCGCCGGCGCTGCTCTTTTTAGAAGCCATTCTTGATTTATTGCCAGTCGTGATGGCGCACCTTAACGAGGATGCCACTGCCCCACAATTACTAGACGAGGTTGGATTAGAAGAGGATGCGGTAGGGGATGAAGGCGTACCTGCCACAGAATCGGCGCCGCCAACCCATAAAGGGTTACGGGCCGACGAATTTGCCGCTTTTCTGGCCCGCAATAGAACGCCGTAAATAGGTGTTTGCGACTTTGCGTCTCGTAGGGACGGCTGAGTTTAGCGTTGGGTATAATCTTTTTCAGGTAAACCCCGCCTTAGGAGTACACCCGAGGCGCGGTCGCCGGTGGCTACTTCCGGGTAGGTTGGTCCGGTTGACCGGACGATCCGGTCAACCCTTCCCGGAAGTAGCCATGCACCATTGTACGCCACAGCCACTGAAAACAACCGGGATTCCGCAGATTTCAAAGATTTATATTGCAAACTCATCTGTATAATCTGCGAAATCCCGGTTGTTTTCAGGACAGGTGCGTATGCAAACCTATGCTGGTACGGTCACCTTGGCGGCTTGCTGCTCAATGGTTTGCAGCAGTGAGTCGTAGGAATCGGCGAATTTCTTGACGCCGTCATGCTCCAGGAATGTGGTGACTTCGTCCATGTCAATGCCCAGGTGCGCTAACTTTTCAAAGACCTGGCGCGCTTCATCAATGCCCTCCTTGACCCGATTGGCGACAACGCCGTGATCCCAAAAGGCTTGCAAGGTGTTCATCGGCATGGTGTTAACAGTGTGCGGCCCAATCAGCGGCTCGACATACATCAAATCGTGATACTTGGGGTTTTTGGTGCTGGTGCTGGCCCAGAGGGGACGTTGGACATGGGCGCCGGCCTTTGCCAGTTTTTCCCACCGCGCGCCGCTGAACTTCTCCTCAAACTGTGCATAGGCCAGCTTGGCATTGGCGACGGCGGCCTTGCCCAGTAATTGTTGCGGATCAACGCCGTTGCTGCTGGTCAGCTTGGCAAGGCGTTCATCAATGTTGGCATCCACGCGGCTGACAAAAAAGCTGGCGACCGAAGCGATGGTGTCAATGGGTTTCCCAGCCGCCAGTCGATCTTCCAGCCCTTGCAAATATGCTTCTTTCACAAGAGCATAACGTTCCAGGCTGAAGATCAACGTGACATTG
The DNA here is from genome assembly GCA_021405325.1 of Caldilinea sp. CFX5. Next base: position 21,422 of record QWII01000049.1, read on the forward strand.
ACGTTGACACCTTCACTGATCAACTGCCGAATGGCAGGAATGCCCGCCATCGTGGCCGGTACTTTGATCATCACATTGGGGCGATTGACGGCGGCGTTGAGCTGGCGACCTTCAGCGATGGTGGCCTCAGTGTTATTGGCGAGACCGGGGGCGACTTCAATACTGACATGGCCGTCCTGCCCCTGGGCGCGCCGATAAACCGGCGCGAGGATGTCGGCGGCGGCGCTGATGTCGGCGACGGCCAGCGCTTCAAAGATGGCTTTGGGGGACAAGCCCTGTGCGGCAAACTTGCGCAGATCGGCTTGATACGCTTCACTCTTGGAGATGGCGCCTTGGAAGATGGTGGGGTTGGAGGTGACGCCGGTGACGCCGTCATCGACCAGCCGTTGCAATTCGCCCGATTGCACCATGCCCCGTTCAATATAGTCGAGCCAGATGCTCTGGCCGATCTGGTGTAATGTTGTCATGCGATCCATTGAATGCTCCTTTTGGGTTTACTGACGAAAGCAGCCCTGTTTCAGCGTTGGCTGCAACTATTGGTACGGTAAGTTTGGGCAATTATAGCGTTTTTGTCAACAAAAGAAAAGTACCGCAGTAACCATTGATGGGACGATTTGAACACGTCTTGGTTGGTTAGCAGCAACTCAGCACCCTAGCGCTGTTTGACAAAACGGGGATTTCGGGGTACTATATTTTTTGTAGTGGAAATTACCGCTATTTTGTTAATCTCGGTATAAAACAAAAGCGTATTTTGAGCAAGATCATTCTGATCTTTGCGTATTGCATAAAAGCAGAGGAGAGTATAATGGCCGCTCCGGTAAAAGTGACCGATGAAACATTTGAACAGATGGTGGTGGAATCCGATACACCCGTCTTAGTGGATTTTTGGGCGGAATGGTGTGGCCCATGCAAGATGATTGCGCCGGTGCTCGATCAGATTGCCACTGAAATGGATGGCAAGCTGACCATTGGCAAGTTGGATATTGACGAGAACCAACAGACGGCGATGGCCTTTGGGGTCATGAGCATCCCAACGCTGTTGCTCTTTAAGGACGGCCAACCTGTTGATCGCATTGTTGGCTATCAACCCAAGCCGCAATTGATGGCGCGCCTGCAAGCAAAATTAGGGTAAATTCAGTAGTCCACAGTCGTTTCGTCGCGTAGTCCAAAGTCAAGCCATAGCCATTTTGGCAGCGTGGCGGTCTGCTGAAACTATCCGTTCGTATTGCCAAATAAAAAGGGACGGCTGGCCGTCCCTTTTTATTTTACCTGCTGAACTCAGTGGACCGCAATATAATCAAATAGGAGTTACGCAGTTGACGGGCGCTACCAGAGACCTGTCAGGTTTCGCAAACCTGACAGGTCTTGTCCAACTGCGTAACTCCTATCAAAGTGAAATGAATTGACTCTGGACTACACGACGAAACGACTGCGGGCTACTATGTCTATGTCACCGGCGGCACGGCGATCAACTTCACAATCAGATAGATGACGCCAAGAATCAGTAAGTCCAACGCAATGGTAAAAATGAACGCGTTGGTGATGTTGTAAAGAATAGGCGCCAACCCATTGAGCAGCAGGGTAAAGGGAGCCAGCGGTAAGCCGAAGAGCAAATAAAGTCCCAACACCAGCGCACTGGTAAAAAAGAGGGGGCGCAACGGTTGCCGATCGCTGGCGCTCGGCATCATGGCATTGGCGATGGCAAAGAGGAGATAGGCCCACAGAATGCCATCCGGCGCCAGCAACGCCTGTTGAAAGAGCAGGATGCTTTCGAGCCAGCGTTGCTCACCTAGCGCCAGCGAGAATTGTTGGGCATTGAAAACCCGCTCGGCAATGAGCGACAGCAGCAGCGCCCCGGTAATCAACGGCGCCATCCCCACTAGACTATCCTGCCAGACCTGACCGCTTTGGACACTAACGCTGCCCAACCCAATATGTTGGCGCTGCTTTTTCGGCCACACGCGAAATTTACTTGGTTTCAAGCCCAGAACATACGCTGTTACCCAATGGGCGGCTTCATGGAGAACGATACCCGGCAGGAGGAGCAAAAAGAGCAAGATCATGCTCAGATCGCTGCTACGGGTAATGAGTTGAAACAGGAGTTGGATCTGTAGACTGAGTTGCCGACTGACCCACGCCAGAAACAGAAGGGAGATGATGAAGGTGATGATCACCGGCATGATTGTCAGTAAGTCGGCCACGGCTGGGGCTTTCTATAGCGGCAATACACGAGCGCTCCTGGGCTGCGTCTCAATTGGTTTCCAGATTATAGGTCAAGCTTTGAATTTCCCAGCAGTTGTTGCGTTTCACCAGCACCCAGCGATCGCCGGCGGGCGAAACTTCGGCGCCAATTTGGGTGGTGGCGGTGACAACGGCGCGATCAGCCTCCAGTTGAATCTGTAGATCCTTCGGCGTCACCTGGGACGGGGCGCCGGGAAAAACCGTGCGGACATAGCGGTGGCGAATGGCGTCCTTGTCGAGCCAACTCTGGTCGTCGCTGGTGTCATTTGGTGTGTTTTTGGCGTTGATGATTTCGGCCCCGGCGCTCCACAACGCCATTAAGTCATCGATCTTCTGTTCAACGACCAGTCTGCCTTCAGCCATCAGCACCATTTCGATCACTTCTTCATCAGTGGCCGTTGCCGGCGCCTGGACGGGGCAAGGGGGCGGCGGTGGCGGCGGCGTTGTTTCTTCTACCGCTGTAACACAACTGACCACCAGCCATTGGGTTAGAAGCAAAAGCGTGAGCAGATAGCGCATAGAAAACCCTCACCAGGCTACGTTGCCGGTGCAAAACCAAGGACGCGGCTAGCCGGTCGATTGACGGGCGCCGGTAAAGAACTGTTGGACAAAATCGGTCTGAATCGACAATGTTTCTTCGAGCGTGCCATAGCGCGGCGAGGTGAGTTTGAACAAGACAATGCCATCGGCCAAACGACGCTCCGGGTTGGGGAAAAGATAGAAATAGAAGACCACATGTTCGGTCTCTTTTTCGTCGCCCGGCAGCCGTTTCTTGGCATCCAGCCAGAGACCATGCAGGTTGCCCCCATTGTCCAGCGCCATCGCCTGTGAGCCGAAATCATACTGCCAACCATCGGCGTCATAGCAAATATCGGGGGCGTGAAATGGCTGGGAGCTACGCCCGCCAATCATGCTCAACCAGATATATTGGCCGGCGCTATTTTGGTAGAGGCGCTGAATATATTGTTCCGGCTCCAGCAGAATCATCACCTCTTGATTGGTTTCCGGTACATCAACGCCGCGCCAGTCACCCACCGCCAACGGCACATCATTGAGATTATGCGCCAGATCAAAACGGGCAATGGCAGCCACCGTGGTTTCCCGGTCGGTGCGCTGCCAGAAATCCAGATCGACGGTATAAGCAAAAGCCGCGGCGGCGGTAACATCAGTCTGTCCCCACAGGGGCAGGAAAAAGCGCGGAACGTAGACCACGGTGAGCGCAAGCAGCAACAAAGCCAGGATGACGACGGTGCGCACCTTGCTTTTGGGCTGTGATTGTGTCGATTCAGTTACCATGGCTTCCCTTGCACAGGTAAATTTTACGCGAATTGATTTTCATTATATCGAAAAGGAATGGTTTGACCAAGTATCGAATAGCCGCTAAATGACATCAAGGCGTAAGGTACGCGCGTGCAGCAAACGGGTCAACGGGAACATCAACAAAAAGACCAGTAGGAAGAAGAGCAAACCGGAATAATCGTGGTAGAAGACAAAAGCGGCTTGGGCGCCCATCGACCGTGCGACAAAGAGCAGCGAGGCGACCCGTAAAATGTTGCCGAGGATGGCTAACGGCACGGAAAAAAGCACCAACAATAGGCGCCCCCATAATGGACCATTGAGGACGTAGGCGGCTAAGGTCATGAGCGCGGTTAAGGCAATCAGGGAGTTCACGCCGCTACATTGGGCGCCGATGACCAGATCGGCATTAGGGAGCCGCACCGCATTGCCGATAATTGTCACATCCAGCCCCAGCAAGCGCACCAAGCCGCCGGCGCAAACCCCGGTAAAGAGCGCTAGGGGTAGAGTGATGCGATCGATAAAGGGCAACGGCACCATCAAGAGCAGATAGGCGATGGGAAAGAGCAGCTTACGAAAGAGCATTGTCCCGCCTAGCGCCCAAACCAGCCCGCCGATCAGGCCAATCATGGCAAAGGCGGCCAGATAGTACGCTTTTTGGTTGAAGAACCAGAGAAAGGCCCCAAGCGCGACGCCAAGCAGCACAATCCCCCAGCTATGGCCCTGCGGCGTTGCTTGCCGCAGCTGCTTGTCAAGGCGGATGCGTTGAATGGCAAGATAGAGCGCAACGGGTAAAATCAAAATGCCGTGGCTGTAATATTCGTTGCCCAGCCATTCGCCCCACAACCAGCGCCAAACCGGCCAGGTCAGGGCAAAAAAGAGTAAAGTTGCCGCGCCCGGCAACACCAAATCCTTTAGTTGTAGATGCTTCATGGGCAAGTTGATTGAACTGAACCGATGCGCCAACCAGTTTGCCGGCCGGCCCATTCCAACGCATACTAACGGGTAGCGACGTTGGGGCCGTCGCTTCGGTACAACTGATAATGCAGAGCAGAATACCATTGAGCTGCCGTTGCGTCAAACTGTGAAAGAAATGTGGGTTGTTTTTTCAACTAGTCGGCAATCAAAAATCGGGTAGCCCGTAGGCTACCCGATTTTTGATTGCCGGCGATGCATGGCGGTTACTGACATTGCCACGGCGTATAGTTATCCGCAAACGCCCGTAACCGGAACTCCGGCTGACCGGCGTAGAAGTCGCCGGTGGACTGGGCAACTTTGCCGTTGATCCACTGCTCAATCTTATAGGGTTCGCCGGAACCGCCAAAGCGATTGGTATCGACCGGCAGCCCGTCAATCTTGAGGAACCCGCTAGCGCTAATCGAGCCGATGCCCTTGCCCATTGAGTACCACTTGTTGTTGCCATCGAGGCGATAGAGCTTGATCCAGGCATAGTTCTTCGGCTGCGGCGGCACACAGGTGATCAAGTTACCGACCGGCGCCTGAACATCACCGACGCGCTGCCAGCTAAGTTTCGCCAGCGCCCGCCCGCCCTTTTCAAAATACTCCATGCGGATCTTGTGGTTGCCCTTGCTCAGGCTAGTTTCATAGATGATTTTGTCCCCATCGCGTTCCCGCCACTCATCGATTACTAAGCGATCATCGATATAAAGACGTACACCGTCATCGGTGCGCACGGTGAAGACGTAGCGGCCTTCAGCAAAGCCCAACTTGCGCGTCCAGCGTACCGAGAAGTTGTCGCTGTTGATGCTGCCGTCCGGCGCACCGTTGCCCCAGTCGAAGTCGATGTTGGCGTCATCACGCACGAGCGTCGGGTTGCCGCTGAGATCACGGTTGTTAAAGTATTCACCGCGCCAGTTGTTCACCGTCGGCTCGCTGGGTTGGTCGGTGCGCGTCCAGGTCAAGCGCATACGGGCCTCGCCGGTGCGCTCAAAGTATTCGACCCGAACCGGCACGGAACCGCCGGGCAGGTAGAGGTCGCCACGGTAGGTGGTGGTGCTTTGCGTGCGCCACTGGTCGATCAGCAGGTGGTTGTTCACCCAAAGACGCACGCCGTCATCGACCCGCACCTCAAAGCGATAGTTGCCGGCGCCCAGGTTCAGCGATCGTGTCCAGCGCACCGAGAAATTGTCATTGTTGATGCCGGAGGCCGGTGAGCCGCCGCCCCAGTTAAAGTCGATGTTGCTGTCATCGCGCACGACGGCCGGCGAACCGCTCAGGTCGGGGTTGTTAAAGTATTCACCCCGCCAGTTCTGAATGTTCGGCTCATTGCCGCCACCGGAAACGCGTTCCCAACCCAGGCGAATGGACGCTGAGCCTTCATTCTCATAATACTCGACCTCGACCAGGTGATGACCGGCGGCGAGATCAAGCGTGCCGGAGAAGGTGCGCACGCCATGATCGCTCCAACCGTTGATAATGCGCTGCCCATCGACATAGACACGCACACCATCGTCACTGCTGGCTTCAAAGCGGTAACGCCCCGCTTCCAGATCAAGATAGCGGCTCCACCGCGCTGAGAAGCGGTCACTGGGGACGGCACTGTCGGGCGAACCGCCGCCCCAGTTATAGTTGATCTCCGCTTCGTCCCGTTCCAACACGGGTGAGCCGGCGAGATCCTTGTTATTCCAATAGCGGGCGCGCCAGAAGGGATCGGAATCGGCGGCTTTCACAACTGGTTCACCTTGCGCCTGCGCTACCGGCGCCAATGCCGGGAAGAAGGGCAGCAAGAGAGAGAGTATGAATAAAAGTGACAGCGCGCTGCGCTGCCGGTGCGTGTAGCGTTGATTGACACGCATGGGCAACCTCCATCCAGAATAATCATCATCACAAGAACGCATACTGCCTTGTACCACCGGCGTGATTACGCGGCGCACAAGGAAATAGCCGGTGTCCCTTCTTGTTACTCTAATAAAGTATACAATCTTTTGTGTTCGTTCGCCCCTCCCCACTGACCGGGTTGTTCCCCAGCCACCTGACGAGTTAAGCTAGTTTTCCATGCTATGTTGTGCATGGATTGGACGAGTAGCAGTGGGGCGTTGTTCCCAGTAAAATTTATAAGGTCGCCTAAATCGGCGACCTTCTTCCGTTTCCTCTAAGGAAATTTCATGAGCCGAGTAGCGATATTTATCGACGGCGGGTAGATGGTCATTCACCAGGAAATCATTTCGCGACAATCATCATTGCACTCCGTTGGCTCTGAAAGGCGCGGTTGAGTGATGACAGGATTGCCTTGATCGAGGCCCGTTCAATATTGGTGTCGGTGGCAGCGCCGAAGAAGGTTGCGCCTGACGGTGTTTTGATCTGGATATAGGCAATGGCTTCCGCCTCCGAGCCGTGCCCCAACGAATGTTCGGCGTAAGTGACTAATTGGAAGTCCGGCACCAACTCTTCCTTGAGCGCCGTCATAAAGGCGTCGATGGGGCCGTTGCCGGTGGCGGTCACTTCATGGGTGACGCCATCGACCGTGAGTTTGGCGACGCACTCGACCCCTTGTTCGCGCCCTTGTTCTATATGGGTTTGCGTTCGCATTGAGAGCAGTTGGAAGGGTTTGGTCGCTTCGAGATAGGTGCGGGTAAAGGCGCCATAGATCTGCCGCGGCGTCAGCTCTTCGCCGCGCGCATCGGCGATGTCGTTGATGATCTTGCCAAATTCGACATGCATGGTCTTGGGCATGGCAATGCCAAATTCATTCTCCAAAATATAGGCCACGCCCCCCTTGCCTGATTGGGCATTGATGCGGATGATGGCTTCGTAGGTGCGCCCCACATCTTTCGGGTCAATCGGCAGATAAGGCACCTGCCAGAGTGCGCCGGGCGTCTGATCTTGCGCATTCATTCCCTTGTTGATCGCATCCTGGTGCGAACCGGAGAAGGCGGTAAAGACCAGATCGCCGCCGTAGGGGTGGCGTTCATGCACCTTCATGCGCGTGCAGCGCTCATAGATAGTGCGCACATGCATAATATCGCTGAAATCCAAGCCGGGGTCTACGCCTTGGGTATACAGATTCAGGGCCAGGGTGACAATATCCACATTCCCCGTCCGTTCGCCATTGCCAAAGAGCGTGCCTTCCACCCGATCCGCCCCGGCCAGCAACCCCAACTCGGTGGCGGCGACGGCGGCGCCACGGTCATTGTGGGTGTGCAGGCTGATGATGACACTCTCCCGGTCGCGTAGGTTGCGGCAGAACCACTCGATCTGGTCGGCATGGACATTCGGGGTCGCTACTTCAACCGTCGCCGGCAGGTTGAGAATCAGCTTGTGTTGCGGCGTCGGCTGCCAGACATCGACCACCGCTTCGCAGATTTCCAGGGCAAAGTCCAGTTCGGTGGAGGAGAAGCTTTCGGGCGAATATTCCAGCGTGATCGCGGTGTCGGGGAGGGTGGGCGTCAGTTGCTTGATCAACGCGACCCCACGCACGGCAATGTCAACAATCTCCGGCTTGGAGAGGCCAAAGACCACACGGCGCTGCAACGCGGAAGTCGAGTTATAGATGTGAACAATCGCTCGTTTGACCCCTTGCAATGACTCAAAGGTGCGGTGGATCAGATGGTCGCGCGCCTGCACCAGCACCTGCACGGTGACATCATCCGGGATCAAGCGGTCGTTGACCAGCCGGCGCAAAAAGTCAAATTCGATTTGCGAAGCGGAGGGAAAGCCGACCTCAATTTCCTTAAAGCCCAAGGCCACCAGCAGACGAAACATCTCCACTTTCTCGTCCACGCTCATGGGGATGGCGAGCGCCTGGTTGCCGTCGCGCAGATCAACGCTGCACCAGATGGGCGCACGGTCGATCGTGCGGCTGGGCCATTGGCGGTTGGGTAGGTTAATTTGGGGGAAAGGGCGGTACTTGGTAATAGGTCCCTTTTGCATCCCAAAGCGGGAGGCTGCGCGCCCATCCTGGCGTTTGCCGGTGGCGGGCCGGCCATTGGTCACGCCATTGGTTGAGCCGTCTACGCTGTGGGGTGCGTCGTTACTTGCTGTCATTGTTGGTTCCTCTTTTGCTGGTTGTTGGTTCGTTGGTTCGTTGGTTCGTTGGTTTCGACAGGCTCAACCAACGAACCAACGAACCAACGAACCAATCTTCCGGCGCTAAACATAAAAAAAGAGCCTCTCGCTTGAGAAGGCTCTTTGTCACACTCTGCATGTGGTTAGCGTTGTACGCTACCGGCCGCGCCTGCCCAAGCACAAAGTACCCCCTGTCAGCAGGAGGCTAAGGCTAAGAAGGCTAAGGGCTAGGGCGCTGCGCAAGTTGATCATACGGTCAAAAATAGTGCATCGTGCTTGCTGTTTGCTGAACGCTTTGTTACGTTTCACTTTACTGTTTCCTACAATATCACAAGATCGGCAATTTGCCAAGCGCCAAAATCACAAAATTTCTTGATTGATGTTGTTAGTTGATATAATCTATGCCTGGCTTGATCCGCGTATTCAATTGGAGTAACTACTCACCTATGCAGCAAAGACGCTCGAACAACCTTTTGCCCCGCTGGAGGCTGATTATTAGAAACGTGCAGGATAACCGACAGTTTACTTGATTGTTATTGATGAGTTACCGGTAGTGCCTAAAAATTACCGTTTACTATTGTTTGCTGCTCGTGAAGATAAGTTTCGCGAGTTTCTGGAACAAGTGGCGGCACTGGGCAAGATGAAGTAATCTTCACGCCCGCTTCACGTCACCTTCATCTGCCGCTGCTATACTGAGAATTGTACACGGAAGGCCGCCTGGGCAAGAAGCGATCCCTTTCCGGTCAGAAACCAGTGGCCGTTGTCCAAGCCATGATGGGTTTCCGAGCAAAGGATGGACAGATTTCTTTTACAGGAGAGGCAAGATGAACACCAAGAGTATTACCCTAATTGACACGACCGCCATCAGCGTTGCTGCATTAGCCATTTGGGGCAGTTTCCTCTGGCTCTGTGTATCCCTCGTCTAGCTTCCGTTTGGCAGTGACCCCAACCAAAACAGAAGAGTTCACCCTAAAAGGTGAACTCTTTTTCGTTCTATTGGTAACCCATCTCCTCCATCTTCTTACGCAAACTGAGTGGGCGCATATCCGTCCAGACTTCTTTGATATAAGCCAGGCATTCGCTTTTGGTGCCTTGCTTGCCCGCATCTTTCCAGCCCGAAGGGTTTTCTCGATCCGCCGGCCAAATCGAGTATTGCTCCTCATGGTTAATAACAACTTTGTAGATTCTGGGATCTTCAAACTCGTCTGACATATATCCCTCCAGTGGTTGAAATGAACGTTGGATAGAAAATGTAACGCACGGTAGCAATGTAAGTAGCACGGATGTAACCCTAAGGAAGCGGCTGAGAGGTTGAATGACAGGTGCGATAAAACGATGTTCGCTTAGGGAAACATAAGTCTACAAAAGATTACCATGCTTTGCCGGAAGCGCCAAATCAACTTGCTCTCGTGGTGGACGAAAAAAGCAGATTGCGTCAAACTTTGACCGCTTGCTATAATGAGGTCAGCGTAACAGTTCTACCCGTTCCATCATCAACGACAGGACGAACCGAATGACCATCCAAAGCGATCACCCACTTTACCCCGTTCGTATTGTGAAACATGTGCGCATCCCCATGAGCGATGGCGTCGAGTTGGACGCCAACCTCTATATGCCCGCCGTGGAAGGCAAGTTTCCGGCGGTCTTTGACTACTACCCCTATCGCAAAGATGACCTCTCTGCCGGCGGGATGCGCGTTCACCACTACTTTGCCGAGCGGGGCTTTATCGCCATCCGCATCGATGTGCGCGGCACCGGCAGTTCCAGCGGCACGGCCATCGATGAATATTCAGTGCAGGAGCAGTTGGACGCCGTCGAAGCGATTGCCTGGATGGCGCGCCAGCCCTGGTGCAACGGCAATGTCGGCATGTTTGGCACCTCGTATGGCGGCTTCAACTCGGTGCAAGTTGCCATGCACCGCCCGCCGGCGCTCAAGGCGATCTGTCCCATGTACTTTACCGACAACCGCTACACCGACGACTGCCATTACAAAGGCGGCGCTATGCAGATGCTCTACGATATGGCAACCTATGGCCTGTCGATGGTGGTGCAGAATTCCTTGCCGCCCTATCAGGAAGCGGTGGGCGATCAATGGGCGCAAATTTGGGAAGATCACCTGAAGGCGGAGCCGTGGCTGCTGCCGTGGGAATCAAACCATCTCTATAATGACTACTGGAAACAAGGCTCGCTCTGTGAAAACTATGGTGCGATCCAGGCCGCGACCTTTATGATCGGCGGCTGGCGCGATGGCTATATGAACTGCAACCTGCGTACCTTTGAACATCTGCACTGCCCGAAGAAGGTGTTGGTTGGCCCCTGGCTGCATGTCTGGCCGGATGTGGGCGTACCCGGCCCGCGCATTGATCACCTCCATGAAATGGCGCGCTGGTTTGAATACTGGCTCAAAGGCATTGACAACGGCGTTATGGCTGAACCGCCGGTTGCTATCTATGTCCAGCAATACGACCCGCCCCAGGCCGACCGCCCCCTTACCAGCGGCTTTTGGCGCTACGAAGCCGGTTGGCCGTTAGAACGCCAGCGCAACACACCGTTTTATTTGGCAGCAGACGAGCGTCTGCAAGCCGAACAATCAACCACCGCCGGCAATGCCACCTATGTCTACAACCCTACCGTCGGCACCAGCTTTGGCATGTTTTCGGCGGCCAGCCCCCACATCCTGCCCATGGATCAACGGGTGGAGGATGCCTATTCGCTCAATTGGACTTCAGCGCCCCTGACCGAAGCGCTGGAAATTCTGGGCTACCCGGAGGCGGTGCTACAGGTCTCGGTGACGACCGATGTCGCTTTTCTGGTCGTGCGGCTGACTGATATTGCGCCCGATGGCCAGGCCGCTTTAGTCACCAAGGGCATTCTCAATCTAACCCATCGTGAATCGCATGAACAACCAACGCCACTGGAACCGGGGCAAACGTATACCGTGCGTTTCCTGTTGGATGCCACCAGTTGGCTCTTTGAACCGGGCCATCGTATTCGCGTCAGCATCAATGGCGCGGACTATCCCAACACCTGGCCGTCCCCGAAACCGTATAACGGCACGATCTATTTTGGCGGCGCGCAAGCATCGCAACTGCTGCTGCCGGTCGTTGGGCCACAGGAACCGGCCCTGCCCACGCCCCAATTCCTGCCGCCGTCAACCCCGCCGCCATCCTCTGTGCAAGGCTTTGGCCAACGTCCCGTCTGGCGCGTCACGCGTGACTACATGAACAACACCGCTGAAGTTTTCTTGAAACGGGAAGGCTTCACGCGTGTCAACGACCGTCTTTCCTTCACCAGCAGCGGCGAAGCGACCACCCTGGTCGCGGAAAAGGATCCCGCCCACGCCACGATCCGCGGCCTGAGTCGTGTCACTTTGCACTGGCCGGAACGCACCATCGACACCTGCGCCCGCGGCCAAATTCAGAGCGATGAACAGAATTTCCATGTCACCATTCAACTGGAGATCACAATGGATGGCGTCCTTTTCCATCAGCGGCGCTGGATGAAATCGATGCCGCGGCAGATGTTGTGATGTTGGGTGTGGGAAGATATAGCGCAAACCTGTGTCAACCTCTCCAATTGAGTCATTTTTTAGTTTACACGGATAGGAAGGAACACAGATATGTTAGATCTGTGTTCCTTCCTATCCGTGTAAACTAATCTGGCTCTGGCTTGCCCAAGTTAGGGTACTTCAACCCAGACCAGGCGTTCAAAACCGATCGCTACCACGGCGTAGGTATGCAGCCGGAGGCGGTCGCCATATTTTAAAACATGTCGTAGACAGATCGCTGTTGTTGCAACCTCTGTGTCAACCTATGACTGAGGGTGTGGTAAGAGGTATTCTGTGAAGTTTGTCTCATAAAAACTGCGCATCATCAGATTGGGTATGCGTAGAATCAGTTCACCACTGGCCGTTATGCCGCCGAAGGTCAGCGCCCCCAGGTAGTAGAAGAGGGAAACTATAAATTTGGTAGTAATGTTTCCAGTCAATAGTTTATGTGGATCAAAGTATTGGTCTAACTCAGTTACACTAAGACGGGTTTCTTTATTCAGAACGTGGAGAATGACCTCTCTTCCTTTAGGCAAATGGGCGATGTAAGAAATTTTCTGATAATCGGGCGCCAGGTTGCTATCGAGTAGGCGGCGCGGGTAAGCGCAGGTTCGTTGCAAATGCTTTAAGAAAGACAAGGCTGCGGTCGGGTTATAGACCAACGCACCGCCTTCATCACTGAAACAGTAGCCATTATAGAAAGTGCGCATTAATGCCTGGGCTTCGTCTGTCTTTTCCGATGCTTTGCATTCAGCCATTGTTTGGTGCAAAAGGCCCGTGATTTCATCTTCCGTAAATCCACACAGATCCGTCAGATCATCACGGAAATAGATATTTTCCGCAATATTAAAACCGCTGGTCACATCATGCAACACCATTGGGGAAACGCCGACAATCATCATGCGATCAACGCCAAAGCCGGCGGTTCCTGCTTTCATCGACTTAAAGATCGATTTGAAGGCGCCTTCGCTAAAGACCAGACTTTCGTAGCGCTCCTGGTTGCGAATGCGTCCGCCCATCAATACCTCGTTGGCGAAATTATCATATTCATCAAGTAGTAAATAGAGTTTATAGGGCGTTGTCTCGACGGCGCGCAGTGCAGCCCGAAAAGAGATCATGGCGTTTTCACGGCTGATCTCAATTTCCGTTTTGAACAGATGGGCGTAGCGTTGGGCAAAGAGCTTGATCCGGTCATTGATGTGATCAAAGAGATTTTGCTGCATTTGGTGGATGTCCGGGTGGGGCACGACATCGGAAAAATCCCAGCGCAGGATCAGATACCGGTTGCGCAGCGGCGTCGGCTGGCGCCCGATGGCTAACCCGCCGAAGAGTCGGTCAAATTCCGGCGCCTTGTTGACATCATAGTAGTTCTCCAACATGGAGAGCAGTAAACTTTTACCAAAACGACGCGGGCGTAGAAAGAGCAACGTCTTGCCGGCTTCTTCCAGCACAGGAATCCGGTCAGTGCGATCGACATATAAATAATTTTCAGTTATGACTTGGTAAAAATCACTGATGCCATACGGGAATTTGATCATGTTTGCTTCCTTTAGTGGCCCTACATGCCTGTTGTCCCTTGCTTCATTGTACTCATTCAAAGCTATCCGTCAAGCAGGGAGTGAATAGAAGCAGGGATTTTAAGGCAACGAAGGCAATTTTGGTCAAGCCGGTCCGGCTCACTTCTGCTATGATAAGCGGCATGGCGCAACATACTTCTACCCAACCCATTGATCCGCTGACGCATCTAGTCGGCGGCAACCTGGATGAACCGACCGACGGCGCCGCACTGGCGGAGGCGGCCAGCTATAGTCGCTTCTACTTTCAGCGGCTCTTTCGCGAACGCACTGGCGAGACGCCGGGTGATTGTCGCCGCCGGTTGCTTTTAGAGCGCGCCGCCTATCAACTGCGTCACACCAAACGCCCAATCACCGATATTGCGTTGGAGGCCAACTTTGATTCGTTGGAAGGCTTTTCACGCGCCTTTCGGCGGGGCTATGGTCTCTCGCCCAGCCATTACCGCCGGTTGGAGCCGTTCAGTTGGTTGCTGGCGGCGCCCAATGATATTCACTATGACCCGGTGATTGGCGCCGCGGTACGCCTGGCCCAACCCAGAGCAGAAGGAGGAAAAATGGACTTGACTGATCGCTTGATCGACCATGACCTGTGGTTAACTCGCCGTTTGCTCGATGCGGCGGGTACGTTGACCGATACACAACTGGACGCTCCTTTGCCGCAGCCGGAACATCCGATCGCTTTTGAACAACCCGAGAAAACCTTGCGCGATGTGCTGGCGCGTATGGTCTTCACCAAGGAAGTTTGGGTCTCGGCGGTGCAAGGACGCCCCTTTGTTGATGCCAGTGATGAGTCGATTCCCAAGTTACGCCAACGGATGGAAGCCGCCTATGGTGAATTCAAAGCCATTGTCCAACGCGTACGCACCGAGCAACTATGGGACACGGAATTTGTTGATATGCTCTGTGAACCGCCAGAGACTTTCACCTATGGCGGCATGATCGCCCATGTTGTCACCTTTTCCGCCTATCGCCGCTCCGCCGCCATTCGCGCCTTGGAACGGTGTGGCGTAACCGGGTTGAGCTATGGCGACCCCATTGAATGGGAGATGTCTTTAAAACCAAAAACAACTGACCCAAAATAAGTAGAACTCACGATCGGGACAGGGGAGACCGCCAGGAAGGGGGTAAGAACTGTTCAGGATTACAAACGGACAGTTACCCCCTTCCCGGCGGTCTCCCCGGCTCTACACACGATGCTGTGTAACTTGTCTGAATGAACAACCGACGTTGAATGGAAAGGAAGCAAGCGAATGAACCAAGACAAACCATTACGCCACCAAGTCGCCGTTGTCGCCGGTGCAACCAGAGGCGCCGGACGCGCCATCGCCGTCGAATTAGGGGCTGCTGGAGCAACCGTTTACTGCACTGGCCGCAGTGTGCGTGGACAACGCTCTGATATTAACCGGGGAGAAACCATTGACGAAACGGCAGAACTGGTGACGGCACGGGGTGGCGTTGGCATCGCTGTGCGTGTTGACCACAGCCAGCCGGCAGAAGTTGCAGCGTTCTTCCAGCGGGTCGCCGCCGAACAGCAAGGGCAGTTGGATATTTTGGTCAACGACGTTTGGGGCGGCGAAGCCTTGATCGAATTTGGCAAAGCTTTCTGGGAGATGGATCTCACTAAAGCGTTAACCATGATCGAGCGCGCTATCTTCACCCATATCATCACCAGTCACTTTGGCGCACCTTTGATGGTGACGCGCAATCAGGGCTTGATCATCGAAGTCACCGACGGCGATTCCCTGAACTACCGGGGCAACTTGGCTTATGACTTTGCCAAGACGGGAGTGATCCGGCTGGCGTTGGCGCAAGCAGAAGATTTGAAGGAAAAAGGGCTGGACGGCATCACGGCCCTTGCCCTCACCCCCGGCTTTCTGCGTTCGGAACAGATGCTCGATCACTTTGGCGTCACCGAAGCCAACTGGCGTGACCAGATCAAAAATGATCCCTACTTCGCCGAGAGCGAGACGCCCTATTACATCGGTCGGGCCGTGGTGGCGCTGGCGACGGATCCCAACGTCCATCAAAAACATGGTCAAGCCTGGGCCACCTGGACGCTCTCCGATGAGTATGGCTTTACCGATGTCGATGGCAGTCGCCCCCATTGGGGTCGCTTCTTTGCAGAAATGCAGGGAAAGGTATAGTATAATCGTAGATTGACAAGCATAGCGGGCGTTGTTTACCGAGCTAGGAGTCGAGTATGACACAAGTAGCACTCTCTGATCATATTTTCGAGAGACTTCAATTCGTTGCTACCAAAAGACAAACCACAGTGACTACACTTTTGGAAAACATGGTGGAAACTTATTTGGTAGAAGACGAGTATAATGAAGCCGACGACCCAGCGATCAATTTACTCTACGGCCCTACGGATCTTTCGATGCGCGCCAAAGAAATTTTGCGTGAAGAGATAACTTCTTACAGTGGCTGGACACAAAAACCGATGGATCTATGATTGCAATTGCTGATACTGGCTTCGTGTTGGCCGTAGCTGTAACGACGGATCAAAGACATGCCGAATGCTTGACTGCTTATCGTCAGTACAAGCGAATTTATTTGCCGCAAAGCACTCTGGCCGAAGTTGCTTATTTGATTACACGGAATGGTGGCAATGCAGCGACGGCTTACTTTCTACATGGCTTGTCTCGTACCAAATATCAATTAGTGCCACTGGAAGCAGTAGATGTCATTCGAACTGCACAGTTGTTACTACAATTTGCGGATGCGCGCATTGATTTTGTTGACATCACAATTGCGGCGGTCGCGGAACGTTTAAATATTACGCGAATCCTGACAATTGACCACCGTGACTTTCGTTTGCTAAGACCGGTACACTGCCCCTACTTTGAGCTTCTTCCGTAAAGCATCGCCGTTTTATGAAACACATTCAAAAGACGCTGGTCATTTGGTGGCGCTATGGCAAAGAACACAGTGAAGGCGACGGTTTTCGTATCAACCCGTCAGTCGTTGTTGAGCAACACTTGACGGCCAAAGCGACCCATTTCCGGGCAACGTCGACAGAACAGTGGCGTTGGTGGCGTGAGGGCAGCCTGATTGTCGAGCGGCCCAATCCCAACGGCTATGGCTATGGGCCGGATTCGCGCATTTACTACTTGATTGATCGTGGCCTCACCGTTGTTGAAAATATCCACCTCCCCGACCCGTGGCAGGCATGGCCGTGGTATATTCACCTGGCCGACATCTTTTATGATGCTCACCGCGACTGCTGGATCAGCAAAGACCTCTTTTGCGACGTGATCCTCACCCCCGATGGCCGGCAGTATCATGTGCATGACCTGGGGGACTTGGGCCATGTGTTGGAACTTGGCTTGATTTCGCCGGCAACCGCTCACCAAATTTTACGGCGTATGGATGCGCTCTTGGAAGCGATTGCGTTAGGGCAATTCCCATTCCCAGAGATTGGCGAGGCACAGGCGCTCTGTCGGCGGTTGGGCTGGTAACAGGCTGGTGGTCGCATGGTAGCACAGTAGCACAGTTGAAACTGGCTACTAACAGCGAGAAGCCGCCTCAACGGCTGGATCTTAGCCGCTGAGGCGGCTTCTCGCTGTTGGCGGGGGGATTGATCCCCCTGAACCCTGAAACGAACAACACATACAGAATCAAAAAATTTCCCTCTTGACATTTGCCCAAAACGTGTGATAGACTTGCGTCGCAAGTGAATTTGGTTTGCGATTGGTTTATTTTATCTGAGGCGTATCCGATGAGACTGAGCAACACAGGAACTGTTTCCATCTTCCTTGTCGGAGTGCGCCTGTTGCTCAAGCCATAAGCCTAATCTACTCGTTCATGGCGGCCACGGTGCATTCTGCCTGTGGCCGTTTTCTTTTTCTACCGATTGTGTTGTAACGGCCACAGAGATCATCTCTGTGGCCGTTTTGTTTTTAAAGGTTTCGGTGAGCAAAGCAATGCTACTAACGATTGACAACATTTCCAAAGCGTATGGCGACAACCTGGTCCTTAACCACGTTACCTTTGCCCTACCCTATGGTCAGAAATTAGGCTTGGTGGGGGCTAACGGCGTTGGCAAAAGTACGCTGATCAAAATTATCACCGGTGAAATTGAGCCAGATGACGGTTGTGTGCAATTAGCCGGCGGTGCTGAACTGGGCTACTTGGCGCAAACGCTCACGACAGCCGAAGGTCAAACCATCGACCAGTTGATCGACATAACGCTGGGCAACCTCCGGCAGATGGAAGCGCAGTTGCGTCACCTGGAAGCAGCCATGATACAGCCGGGCGACGAGTTGGGCACTTTGCTGGCCGAGTACAGCGCGCTGACCGAACAGTTCGAGCGGCGGGGCGGCTATGATCTCGACTACCGGCTGGATCAGGTGATGGCTGGGCTGGGCATTGCTCACCTGGCTCGTGATCGGCTGGTGGCAACCCTTTCCGGTGGCGAGAAGTCGCGGGTAGGACTGGCGGCGTTGCTCCTGGCCGCGCCGGATCTGCTGCTGCTCGATGAGCCGACCAACCATCTCGATTTTGCCGCACTGGGCTGGTTGGAGAGTTATTTGCAGAGCTACAAGGGGGGTGTCTTGGTTGTCTCCCATGATCGCCACTTTCTCAATCAGACCGTGACAACCATTGTCGAGATCGGTAACTATGATTTCTATGCCCAAATGAAGGAGTTGGCGCGCACCAAATGGATCGAAAGCTATTGGGCGCAACAGGAGGAGATTCGCGAACTGCGCAAGCTTATGAAGCGCAAAGCGCACACCAATCCCTTTGCCCGTGCGCCACGTGACAACGACAAATTTGCCTATACCTTCAAGGCGGAGAAGATGCAGGTGTCGCTCTCACGCGATATTCGTTCTGCCGAAGAGAAGTTGCGGCGGATTGAGGAAGACCCCATTCCCAAACCGCCGTCGGAACTGAAGATCAATCCCGACTTTGATCCGCAAGTGCTGACCAGCAAGACGCCGATCACGGTGGATCGGGTGAGCAAAGCGTATGGCGATCATCTGGTGCTGGATAATGTGAGTTGCACCATCGAGCCGCACAGCCGCATTGTCATCATTGGCCCGAATGGCGCGGGCAAGAGTACGCTGCTCAAGATCATGGCCGGGGTGGCGCTGC
Source organism: Caldilinea sp. CFX5 (assembly GCA_021405325.1). Next base: position 40,202 of record QWII01000049.1, read on the forward strand.
CGGATAGCGGTACGGTCGATGTTGCGCCCAGTGTGGTGCTTGGTCATCTTGACCAAGAACAAGAGACGCTCGTCACTAACGGTACGCTCTTTGATGTCTACCGCAATGGCCGCGTTGGCGACTGGGAAGAGTTCAAGGCCGAACTGCTGGGCTACGGTCTCTTCACCTGGCCGGACTTGCTGAAACCGGCAGGAACGTTGAGTGTGGGGCAGAAACGCAAGTTGCAAATTGCCACCCTGATGGCGCAAAAAGCCAACCTGCTCCTCCTCGACGAGCCGACCAACCATATCAGCCTGGATGTCTTGGAGGAATTTGAACAAGCGCTGCTCGACTTTGCCGGCCCCGTCGTGGCGATCTCGCACGACCGCCGCTTTATCGAACGCTTTGCCAACGAAATTTGGGAGATGCGCGACGGTCGCTTAACACGTTTTCTCGGTGACTGGACGCGCTACCAGGACGTGATGCGTGTTGCGTGAACCAACATTGCCTAACAGCCAACAAAGCGTTGCCTCATCCTTCGCGAAGCGCAGGAACCGCTGAATTATTTCTGTGTTCCTTCTATCCGTGTTTAGTCTGTGGCCGATCACAAAAGACTAAACACGGATAGAAGGAACACGAAATTCGTAAAGCTTACTCTGGTTACATATGTTTTCGCTTACCAAATGATTCAATCACGAAATAGGAGTTGTTGTCGTGAATCCGATACTGAAAGAACCAATCAAGGAACAAATCGACCTGCCGGACGGCTTCATTTTGCGTTCGCCAACGATGGCCGATGTGCCGGGTGTGGTCGCTGTGATGAACGCCAATTGGCAGAAGTTGCAGGGGACCGAACCCTTTACCGTTGAAGAGGTGAGCGGCGACTGGTCGGAACCCGGCTTTGATCTGGCAACCGAGGCGCGGGTGATCACCACCGCTGCCGGCCAGATTGTTGCCCATGTCGATTTAGTCTGCCGCACGCCCTTTGTCCGGGCAATGGTCTGGGCGCGCACCCATCCTGACTATTGTGGCCTGGGCTTTGGAACGCGATTGGCGCAGTGGGCGGAAGCCTGTGTAGAGACAAAAATGGCCGCCGCGCCGGATGATGCGCGCCTGACCATCGAATGTAGCAACCTGGCGCAAGATCACGCCGCATCTGACCTGCTTACCGGGCTGGGCTATCCACACAGCCGCAGCTTCTACAGCATGAAGATCGAGATGGAAGCGCCCCCGCCGGCTCCCGTCTGGCCTGCCGGCATTACGGTGCGGCCAATGCGCGTTGGTGAAGAGGCTGCCGTCTTCCGCGCCAAAGACGACGCCTTTGTCGATCATTGGGGGCATATTGAAACGCCTTTTGAAGAAGCCTTTGCCCTCTGGTCGCACCACCTGGCGAGCAACCCGCGCCATGATCCCAACACCTTCTTCCTGGCGCTGCACGGTGACGAGATCGCCGGGGTGGCGCTTTGTGTGCCGCAGGACGACGAGTTCCCCGACATGGCCTGGATCGACAGCCTGGGCGTCCGTCGCCCCTGGCGGCGACAAGGGTTGGCGTTGGCGCTCTTGCACCATTGCTTTGGCGAGTTCTACCGCCGGGGCATCAAACAGGTCGGCCTGGGCGTCGATGCCAGCAGCCTCACCGGGGCCGTGCGCCTCTATGAAAAGGCGGGGATGCAGACCTTCCGTCAATTCAAGGTCTATGAAAAAGAAATCCGGCCAGGGCGCGACTTCGCAACGCGCACTGTAACTCCAGTTGAGTGAGTGAATCATTAATGGAGAATGGATAACAATTAACCATTCTCCATTCTCCATTAACTATTAGAAAGGAATTTGCTATGCTGACAATTCGTCCCTTTGAGTACACTGAGTCTGATTACGCCGCCGCCGTTGCCATCCAGAATGCGGTTTGGCCGGATCAACCGGAAACGGTGGCGTGGTGGCAACACCGCGATCAGATACGCAACCCGCAATATTTCTATCAATCACTGCTGGTTGAAGCAGAAGGGCAGGTTGTGGCCGTTGGCCATATGATGGAGACGCCCTGGTCCTATCGCCCTGGCAAATATGCAATCGGTTTGATGGTGGATCCGGCCTATGAACGGCGTGGCATTGGCGCCATGCTTTATGACTACATCATCAACGCACTAGCCCAACGACAGTTGCCGCCGACGATGTTGATTAGCAATGTCCGTGAAGATAAAAAGCAAAGCGTCCACTTTTTACAACAGCGTGGCTTTCAACAGGTGATGCGCTCCCCCATCTCGCGCTTGGACCTCGCAAGCTTTGACGGCAGCCGCTTTGCTGCTGTCAAGACCAAGGTGCAGGCATCAGGCATTGCGATTTATGCCATGACTGAACTGGCCAAGATCGACCCTGACCATCGACAAAAAATCTATGAACTGGATTGGCAATGTACGCTGGATGAGCCGCTGCCCGACGCACCGACCAAGCCCTCCTTTGCGGATTACACCAAGTTTTTCTTTGAAAGCCCGAACTTTATTCCCGAAGGTTGTTTCATTGCCGTCGACAAAGGGGAGTATGTGGGCTTGTCCAACCTTTTTCACAATCCTGGGCAACCCACGAACATTAATACCGGCTTTACTGCGGTTCTACGCCCATACCGCCGGCGCGGCATTGCCACTGCGCTCAAGTTGCACGCGATCGCCTATGCCCAACAACGGGGCTATCAGAGCATCAAGACCGGCAATGAAGAGAACAATCCCATGCTTGCCATTAATCTCACCTTGGGCTTTGTGCCACAACCAGCCTGGCTCGATTTCCAAAAGGTGATTGACTGAAATTGATAGGGCGCTTGTTGCTTAAACCCTTGCCAGTCCCATGCCAAAGAGTAGCGCCAAGAGGATCGGCTGGTGGATCACATAGATAACGAGCGAATGTTTGCCCAGCCACTGAAGCAGCCGCACCGGCAGCCAGGCGGAGCGGTCGGGCAGCGGCAGAATGCGTCCCTGTGGCGTGTAGACGGTGTTCCCAATCGCAACGCCCAGTAGCACCACGCCGAACCAGGGGATCAGCGGGAAATAGTCGAGCGGGGCGTAGAGGCGTGTGTGAAAGCCAAGCCAGTCCAGCCAGTTGTGGGAAAGATAGGTGTAACGGATGAAGCCGCCGACCACAAAGAAGACGGCCCAGAGCAGAAAGTTGAGCCAGCGAAATTCAATCAACGGGTAGGCCAGGATGATCGCCGTGCCGATCAAGTGCAGCACACCAAAGTGAACATAGCCAAAGCCGCTGAGCCAGCCGAAGAGGGTAAAGCCCATGCCGACGCCAAAGATGCGCAGCCCGCGCCAGAAAAACTTGGGGAAGAGCGATACGCCATCCTTCTGCTGCGCCTTCGCCCGCCGGTAGCTCACCGTGAGCGAAACACCCACCAATACCAGAAAGGTGATCGCCGTGGTGCGCTGGAAATATTTCCAAAAGCCGGCGTACAGCACCACATCCGGCGTGATACGAAAGATGACCAAATCCCACATGAGGTGAAAGATCACCATCATGATGATTGCCACGCCCCGTAACGTATCAATTTCCCAATAACGGCCGCTTCCCGGCGTGGTCTGTGCGGTTGCCCCATACGATTGTTCCACCGATTGTTTCACAGGTGCAGTTGTCATCCTTTGTTCGCTTCCCTCTTCCGCCATCTTGCATTTATGACACGATTATCGGCTCTATAGTATAATGCACTACTCATTCAGGTCAATCTATTACAGGCGTGGAACGTAAAAGCTACGCCTTGAACAATTCGCGGGAGCAGCAGAGCAGGGAGAACACACCTTCACCCTGTCACCCTATCACTTACCCAGGAGGAACGATGGCAAGTCCAAAAGTCATGAAGGGCGCAACAGGGAAACAGTCAATCCGTGAACAGACCGCGCAACGCAGACGCAACCAAAACCTAATTCTCGCCGCTGGCGCAGCCGTCTTTGTGATCTTGATCGGCTTTGTGGTCTATTTGAATGTGCGCGGCGAGCAGCCGGTGGCCGGTGAAGAGGTGTTGGTTTCGCAGGGCAATAGCCACATTGATTTTGGCAGCCCCTCGCCCATCACCTATAACAGTATTCCACCAACCTCTGGTCCTCACTATGGCAACCTTGTCGAGTGGGGCGTTTATGACGAGCCGCAGCGCTATGAGCATTTGGTGCATAATATGGAGGACGGCGGCGTGATCGTCTACTATCAATGCCCGGAAGGCTGCCCGGAAATCGTCGAGCAACTGAAGGAGATCGTACAACCTTTTATCAGCGCGGGGCGCCATGTTGTGCTGACGCCTAACGATCCCAATTGGAGCATCAGCGGCGGCCCCCCCCTCCACCAAGACATGGGCGCGCGCATCGCTTTAACCGCCTGGACGCGTATCCTCAAAATGGATGAAGTGGACGCGGACGCCATTCGCACCTTTATCCAGCGCTATGTCGGTATTGACCATCATGTCCCTGGCACCAGCTAATCAGGAGATAGAGAGATTAGGAGATTGAGAGACTAGGAGGTTGAGAGATTAGGCAATTAATGTAATCTCGCAATCTCCTAATCTCTTGTTGATTTATGACCGGTATCTTTCTCCTCGATTGGGCCTTGATGGCCGTCTCCCTGATCAACGTGATTCTGATCAGTTGGTTGGGATTGACGGTTTTGCTCAATGCCGAACGGCGCGCCTGGGGCGTCTGGCTGGCGGGGGGCGGTTTGCTCTTGGGGGCCGCCTTTTTTGTCAGCCATACGGCCATCCTGGGGTTGGGGCCGGATTTCGCCAGCCGCGGGCTGGAATGGTGGTGGCGCGCGGGGTGGGTGCCATTGGTGGCGTTGCCTTTCGCCTGGTATGCGATCATCGCCTGGTACACCGGTTTTCTCGATGTTGCTCAGGAGCCGACACCGGCCATTCTCGCCCAGCGCCGTCAACATCGCTTCTGGTTTTTTGTGACGCTGGGGCTGTGTGTTGCCCTGGTAGCCTTGTTGCTCTTCACCAGCCCCTTGCCCACCTTTAGCCAGGCGGCGCAACTCAACCTTTCCACCTCGATCCAAATCGGCGGCCTGCCCCTGATTCTGCTCACCTATCCGCTCTACATTTTGCTTTGTATCGGTTTATCCCTAAGCGCCTTGCGCACCCCCATGCCATCAGGGCGCATGATGGGCGATCTGGCCCGCCGCCGCGCCCGTCCCTGGTTGATCGCCGCTTCCAGCCTCTTGCTGATCGTCAGTTTGCTGGTCGGCGGCTTGATTGGCTGGGCCATTCGCACCGCCCAAACACGCAGTCTGGATTATCAGGTGGTAGCGACGGTCAGCAATACCGTTGCGCTCTGGGATTTGGTGATCGCGCTGCTCATTCTGGGCGCAGTCTACATGGTGGGGCAGGCGATTGTGGCCTATGAAATTTTTACCGGCAAAACGCTGCCGCGGGGGGAATTACGCCGCCACTGGTTGAATGCGATCTTGCTAGCAATCGGTTTTGGCAGCGTGGTCGGGTTGGCCTTTGCCCTGCAACTGCGCCCCATCTATAGCTTGCTGATGGCGACGGTGCTGCTGATCTTTTTCTATGCGCTCTTGGGCTGGCGCTCTTATGCTCGCCGGGAAGAGTACATCCGTCAACTGCGCCCATTTCTGGGCAGCCAACATCTCTATGAGCGGCTGCTCTACTTGCCCGATGGCGATACCAAGGTCAGCAATCAACTTGAAACCGGTTGGCCGGCTCAACCGCCGTCGACCGTGGATGTTTCGACTCTCTTTGCCACCCTCTGTCGTGATGTACTCAATGTGCGCCGGGCCTATCTGGTTGCCATTGGCCCGCTGGCGCCGCTGGTTGGCCCTTCTTTGTGTTATCCGGAAGAGCAAGCGTTTCCCGCCGTCACTTTTGGCCCATTAGCGGCGCAATTTAACCACCCAGAAACCATCTGCCTGCCCCTTGATCCGGAAATAACCGACGGTTTCCTCTGGGCCGTGCCGCTTTGGAGCGAACGAGGGTTGATTGGTCTCTTTCTGCTTGGCTCCAAACAAAATGATGGTCTGTACACCCAGGAAGAGATCGAGATTGCCCGCGCCAGCGGTGAACGCCTGATCGACACGCGCGCCAGTGCTGAATTGGCGCGCAGCTTAATGCTTCTACAACGCCAACGGCTGGCCGAAAGCCAATTGCTCGACCGCCGTACCCGTCGCGTCTTGCACGATGATATTTTGCCCCAAGTGCATACCGCCCTGATTGCCCTGGGGGGCGACGGCGCTTCGGCCATTCCCAACGCCACCACCGTGTTGATGGATGTCCATCGCCAGATTGCCGATCTCTTGCGCGAGATGCCGGCGCGCAGCACCCCCGCCGTGGCGCGCATGGGCTTGATCGCCGCCCTGCGCCACCTGATCGCCGACGAGTTGCCCGAAGCGTTTGACGGGGTAGAATGGGTGGTCGAAGGCAAAGCCGAGCAACGGTTACAGCAGTTGGCGCATCTAACGGTGGAAGTCCTCTTTTACGCGGCGCGTGAGGCGATCCGCAACGCAGCCCGCTATGGTCGCGGGGGTCGCGCCAACCAACCGCTGCATCTGCAAATTAGCATCTGTGATGAAAGCGGTCTGGTCGTCAAAGTACGTGATGATGGCGTTGGGGTAGCGCAGATGGGTGAAAAGCCGCAGGGTAGTCAACAAGGGCTAGAGTTGCATCGCACCATGTTGGCCGTTGTCGGCGGCACGCTGGACGTGACGAGTAGCGCCGGGGAGTATACGCAGGTGACGTTGCGGTTGCCGACTTATGAGGCGACCGGTTTGCAAAATGGGGCGTTAAGCGAGTATAGGTAACGCGGGTGAAAGTTATGGGTGATCGGTTTCACAAGAAGGGCTTGGCGTGCGGTATAATGAGGTAAGTGCTTTTGTGAGACTGCGTCATAGGACGAAGGTTGCCTTACTGATGGGGATTGACTATGGATCGTTCTTTCAATTTCGATACCATTGACCAACGTACCAAACGGGTTACGCCAGCCCTCATTCATGCTGTGACGGATCGCATTGTGCAGCATCTACAACCCGATCAAGTGCTACTTTTTGGTTCTCAAGCCGATGGTCGTGCAACAAAGGAAAGCGACATTGATCTGCTGGTGGTTGTAGATAATCAACATCAACTTGCCACTCTACAACACCGCAACCGCGCACGGACTGTGCTGGATCTCTTTCGCTATCGCTCCTTTAGCTTAGATGCGATTGTGTTGACGGAAGCCGAAATTCAGCAATTGCGCGCGGACAACGAAGATGAATGGAATCTGGTGTTGGAAATTCTGGCAACGGGGAAACCTCTGTATGAACGAGCCGAAAAAGCCGCAGCTTAGCGAACATATTCGTCAACGAACGCAAGAATGGCTGCGCAAAGTCAGCGGTAGCTACATCTTCATCCATCGGCTGTTAATAGAACATTTCGCGTCACTGACTGAAGAGGATATCAAACGCTTAAGCGGTCTCCGTTAAATCATTTTACCCGAAGCATTTCTCCCGGGAACCGCTCTAGGGTTAATTGACCAACACCTCTTCACGCAAATCCACCACAAGGTGAAGCCCCCCGATGATTACTTCGTTACCATTGGTCGTAATCGGTGCGTTAGCCGTAGGGTCAAAGACGATTTGTCCATCCTGAATGCAGCCGGTCAGGACAATGCGCACTTTCTCTACCTGTGCTAACTGTTCGTGCGCAGCCTCATCTAACGCCGTCAAGGAGATTGCGTCTGGATCTTCATGGTCAATAAACTCATTCATAAGGTGTGCAAACTCTTCTGCTGTTAGAACATCAAATGAATCACGCATCATTTCCTGCTCCTGTTTGCAGCCCGCCATTACCTGTGTAACATAGAACGCAGTAAATGAGGATCATGGGCATCTCTTACGCCAAGTGGGTTCGATACCATGCAAGAAAATCACTTGGTGCGCCAAGCAATATCGGCAAGGAGGTGGGGATTAATGAATTGTTCAAAAAATGTTGTCGATCAAGGGTGACAAAATAATCGACCTGAGCATCGATAGCCGCAGCGAGAACAACAGCGTCGTCAGCGTAAGCGAGAAAACGCTGACAACGTTGTACTGTTTCAATGGTTGGCGGATTAACGATCTCAACCCCACTATTTTCAAGGACAGTGGCAATAACGACCAGCGATGATGGCTGTTTCTTTAGTACATTTTCCTCCAACTCGGCCAACACGTCCTGGCTGGCAAATAGCTGGATGACTCCTATCTCGCCAAGCCGAAGAATTTCACGGGAACCACCTTTGGCCGAGAAAATGGCCGCAATCAGAATATTCGTATCTAGAAAAATTTTAGGGGGTTGACGGCTCGACACGGCTCTTCTCCCGTTTGGCGCGCAGGCGTTGCAGCATGGTTTCCAGTGTTTCACCTTCGGCTTCCAGGTTGGTGCGTAGAGTGTCGAGCAATTCATCGATACGGGAAGGTGTGTGGCTTAACAAAAATTTACCTTCCCCTAAATCAATGACACTCAAAATATCACCCGTTTTAATGTTATACGCTTCGCGCAAACTTTTCGGTAGGGTGATTACACCTCGCTGCGCTACTTGAACATTCATGTTCATGGCTGTTCCTTTCTGAATTTCTGCTATACTGATTATCAGTATAGCAGAAATTCAGAAAAAGATCAAGCCCCACTTAGCCAAACTGAATCCCTTGCGCCAGCGGCAGTTCACTCGTCCAGTTGATCGTATTGGTCTGTCGGCGCATATAGCCCTTCCACGCATCCGACCCCGACTCGCGACCGCCGCCCGTCTCTTTTTCACCGCCAAAAGCCCCGCCGATCTCAGCGCCGCTGGTGCCGATGTTGACATTGGCAATCCCGCAATCCGAGCCACGATGGGAGAGGAATTGCTCAGAGGTGAGTAAATTTGTCGTGAAAATGGCGCTCGACAACCCCTGCGGCACATCGTTGTGGATGGCGATGGCCTCATCCAGGTTGTCATAGCTCATAATGTAGAGAATCGGCGCAAAGGTCTCTTCACAAACCAGTGGCGACTGCTGGGGCATCCGAATAATCGTCGGTTCGACAAAGTGCGGTCCCTTTGCTGGTAGAAGACCACCACCCGTGAGAACCGTCCCGCCATCGGCCTTGGCCCGCTCCACCGCTGCCATCATCGCCTCGACCGAGCGCGCCGAGACCAACGGCCCCATGAGGACGCCGTTCTGCATCGGGTCGCCAATCGGTACGGTTTTGTAGGCGCGCACCAGGCGGTCGGTCAGTTCATCAACAATGCTGCTATGGGCAATAATGCGCCGGGTGCTGGTGCAGCGCTGGCCCGCTGTGCCGACCGCGCCAAAGACAATGGCGCGCATGGCGAGATCCAGATTCGCATCTGCGGTCACAATAATGCCGTTGTTGCCGCCCAATTCCAGAATGGTGCGCCCCAGACGACCCGCTACCGCCGCTGCCACCCGTCGCCCCACCCGAATCGAGCCGGTGAAGCTGATGAGCGGCAACCGGGGGTCATTGATCATCCGTTCACCCACTTCTTCATTGCTGCCAATCGCCAGGGTGAAGATGCCGCTCAGTCCGTAATCGGCCATGACACGGTTGCAAATGTGCTGCACCGCCACCGAGACCAACGGCGTCGTCGGTGAGGGCTTCCAGATCATCGTGTCGCCACAAACGGCAGCCAGTGCGGCATTCCATGACCAGACCGCCACGGGGAAATTAAACGCGGTGATGATGCCGATAGGGCCAAGCGGGTGCCACTGCTCATACATGCGATGGCCTGGCCGTTCCGAGTGCATGGTCAAGCCATAGAGCTGGCGGGAGAGACCGAGGGCAAAGTCGCAGATGTCGATCATCTCCTGCACTTCGCCAATGCCTTCCACGCAGATCTTACCCATCTCCAGAGTCACCATCTCGCCCAGCGGTTCGACGGCTTCGCGTAGCGCTGTGCCTAAATCGCGCACCAGCAAGCCACGTTTGGGGGCCGGCAACATGCGCCAGGTGGTAAAGGCTCTTTGCGCGGCGGCGACCACCTGGTCATAGGTGGCGGCGGTCGCCTGCACCACGCTACCGATGGCTTCGCCAGTGGTTGGGTTGTAGGAGACTAAGCGTTCGCCGTTGGCGTCTTGTAGCCAGCCATCCGGGCCAGTACACGCGCCGGCATTGACAGCTTGTAACCCTAATTTGTCTAAGAGCGCTTTCATTGTTGATTTCTCCGGTTTCTATTTTTCATTCTCTTCTTGCTTCTCAACCCACTGGACAGCGTCACCGACGGCGATCTCGCCATCATTCAGCACTTGACCAAAAGCGCCGCCGCCCCAGTTGTCGTACATCGCTTTACGCAGACCGGGGTGCGCTTCCTCCATCCGTTCACAGGGTTTGGTTTCGCCATAGATGCTAATGCGCACCGGCCCGATCTGCAAAATTTTGCCCCGGCTTTGGGCCAGATCGATGCCGCTGACCATCAGGTTGGCGCGGCGGACGCTGGGATTTAGCTGCGCGCCGGTCGCGTCCATGAGGCGATCCCACGTCTCCTGGGCAATGATCGTCACCTGACGCTTGCCCCCTTGATCAGCATTGCCGACCAGGCCACGGTTGGCCTGTAACGTCGCCCGTTCTTTGGCGTCCATTACCCCACGGCGGGCACGCTTGAGCCAGATCGCTGCGAGTTTGCCGGTGGTCATGGTGTGGTCTCCTTGTGGGATTGAATCGTTCATCATGCCGAACGTAGTTCATCTGGCGGCGGGTGAATGCCTAAACTGACCCAGAGACTACGGCTCATGACGATCACTGGATCGTTCATTTGCAGGGCAACTATTGTAGCACGACCGCTTGGTGTAAGGCCAAGAATACGGGTTTTATCACCACTCCATAGGAAATGATCTGACCAGACTTGGAAACGCGGATTGAAAAGAGGTGTTGATCTACCACTGACGGGGTCGTGAAAAGCAGTGCGCATACCCTTATGCAAATTGCAGCGCGCACAAGGGTAGGCAAGGTTGTCAGGATCGGTTACGCCCCCTTTCGCTGTCGGTAGAATATGTTCAACATGCATCGGGCCGCTGGTAACGCGTTCAGCACTTTGACAATATTCGCAGCAATAGCCGGCGCGTATTGCCACTACCTGACGCACCGCAGGGGAAACATAAGCCATAGATCGATTATATGCCGGGAATGATTAGATCAGCAGGGAGGGCATTGCGCTGCTTAAGTAAATAGAGCGCTTTGGCTTTACGCAAGGTTTGTAAATCCTCTTGTTTGACAAGTTGTTCTGCTTCGCGCCGTTCCTTTGGTGTCAACGTCCGTTGCTGTTGGAGGGTGAGGAGAGTTTGTAGGCGTTCGACATCTTGTCGCGCCATCGAAGATTTTGCTACTTGAATTAATTTGCTGCTAGATGCCTGTTCCAAGGCCATGAATTCATCTTCCCACTGCTGCTGCTCTGCTTCCACAGGCGGCTGAATCCAATCCAACAAGACCTGCTCAATGGGTTGCCGGGAATAGTGCGCCGTTTGTTGGGCAAGTTGATATAGATCGGGTGGTACGTCAATTACAACCGTTGTCATAGAATAATTTTGATTTACAATAGCAATAAAGCGATATCACTTGCAAGCGATTTTACCACGCTTATCTTTGACTAAACAAATCAAACGGAAAATAGGAATCTGATCCACAGCCCTGATGCTTACCCCTTAACTGAGGGATCTTTTTCCGGTGTCTCCACAGCCGCCACGGCCTTCTCCGTAATCGCTGCATAAGCCGAACCGAGCAAGCGCGTCAAATTCTCTTCCAGAAAGCCTGGTTGGCCCAATCGTTTGAGAACCGGCAACGGCGTTGCCGCCGGGCGGATATTGGTGGGGAAGCCGGTCAAGGGTTGGCCGGCATTCCAAAAGGTGGCGATGCTCTCTTCCAGTGGTTTGGCTGGCTCCTCGACCACATATTCTTCCCGTTCCTCGGCCAGCATGGGCGCATCGGCAGCGCGACGGGCGCGCAAGGCTTCCATGATCTGTTCCTGGCTACGCCCGCGCAGGCGGAAGAGGAGAAAGGGGTCTTCGTCAAATTGTTCGCCCAGGATGTAATGGGTGGCGGCGACATGTTTGCAGGGGTTGGCATAGTCCGGGCAGGAACAATCGGTGATCAGTTCATCGCGTTTACTGGGGAAGAGACTCACCCCCGCGGCGGCAAAGGCTTCCTCGATCGCCTGGGGCATCTCGCCGGCCAGCAGTTGCGCGGTGAAAATGGCGCGCTCGGCCAGGGCGTCGATCACCTTGGCCCACTCCGCGCCGCTCAGGTGTTTTAGCGCAATGGTGATCTTGTAGGGCGTGGGGCGGGAGCCTTGCACCTTGGCGGCAATGCCCTCTTTGGTCTCTTTGATCTCCAACACCTGGCCTTTGCGCGCATAGGAGCGCCCGCGGCTCAGGCGACCGCTGTCCCCCAGCCGTTCGAGCGCCTTGATCCAACGGTCGGCCCACCAGTTTTTGGCAAAGTCGCCCCGCTTACTGCGCGCTTTAATGCCCTCATCGGTCTGGATCGGGGTGGTGCGTTCAAAGGTTTGGTAATAACGAAAGCTCATGGCTCTTCCTCAATTTGACGGTTGACAAGCGCCCGATCTATCGGTAGACTAGGTGTAACGGTAACACCGTTGTGAGAGAAAGGACAAATCATCCAATGACTACAACCTATAAAAACGGCACAACAGCCCAAAATGGCGCAACAGAACAGACTGGCGAACTGGTGCGGGAAATGTACGGTGGTGAACTCTATGAATATTACCCGCTCGGCAAATATATCGTCCGCGCTCCTGGTGTTTGTGGTGGACGACCAACGTTTAAGTACACACGTCTGGAGCCAAGTGTCATTCTTGCCCAGCTTTCATTAGGCAGGACGGTTGAAGAATTGGTTGCTGCCTATCAACCTAGCAGGGTTTCGGTCGAAGGCGTTTATGAAGCGATTAAGCTCGCAAATCAAGCCTTTATGGCAATCCATCGTACCGCATTATCTCAACCCGAAGAAGCAGAACTGGCCTTACCGTGATTGTTGTTGATGAAAACATCCAAGACGACTTGGTGATTAGAACGATTGCTTCCTGGTACCCAGGGCAAGTCATCTCTGTCACTGCGTTGCGGCTTCAAACCTTGATTAAAGATGACGGAATTGCAATGCTCCTGCACCAAGCGAGTGAGTCAACGTTTGTAACAACGAACGTTGACGACTTCTGGCCGAAATTCCCTGCTCATCGACGGTATTGCATTGTCAGTATTCTACTGACGATTGAAGAAACGATGCAAGTGCCAGAAACACTGCGTAACTTGCTGCGCTTACCCGAATTTCGTACCAAAGCGGCGCGCATGGGTAAAGTCATCCGTGTGCGCCCTTCGGGAATAGAATACGCTCTTGATCGTCGCATTCATTTCCTGCCCTGGCCGACTTGATTAGTGAAATCTACTCCACAAGTTCCCGCCGCAAGGTCACCATCTCGCGCAATTCGTTCGTCGATAGCTCCGTCAACCAATTTTCCCCAGCGCCGACAATGCTCTCGGCCAGCGCTTTTTTGCGTTCGATCATCTCGTCGATGCGCTCTTCCAGCGTGCCGGTGCAGACAAATTTATGCACCTGGACATTGCGTTGTTGACCAATGCGAAAAGCGCGATCCGTCGCCTGGTTCTCCACCGCCGGATTCCACCAGCGGTCAAAGTGGAAGACGTGATTGGCCCGTGTCAAGTTTAAGCCTACACCGCCAGCCTTGATCGACAAAATGAAAATCGGCGGCCCATCCGGGTCATCTTGAAAGCGCTCGACCATGCTCTTGCGCTGTTTGGCCGAGGAGCCGCCATGCAGAAAGAGCGTCGGCACGCCCAGCCACTGTTGCAGATAGCTCCGCAGCAAGTGGCCCATTTCGGCAAACTGGGTGAAGATCAAAGCGCGATCGCCGACGGCGGTGATCTCCTCCAGCAGTTCGATCAGCCGCAACAGCTTGCCGCTCCGTTTGTCTTCACCTTCTGCGCTGTAGTCGTCGCTGACCTGATGCAGGTACTGAGCCGGATGATTGCAAATTTGCTTCAACTGCATGAGCATACTCAGCACCTGCCCCCGCCGCGCCATATCGCTTTCGGCGTCGTTGATCTCCTTGAGCGCCTTTTGCACCACCGCCTCATAAAGTGTCGCCTGCTCCTCGGTCAGCGGGCAGTAGACCTTGGTTTCCACCTTGTCGGGCAGGTCTTGGATGACGGTGGGGTCGGTCTTGACGCGGCGCAGGATAAAAGGTGAAACCAGTTTGCGCAACTGGGCTGCCGCCTCTTTGTCCTGGTAACGCTCAATGGGCAGGGAATAATGCTGTCGGAACGCAGAGCGCGAACCAAGATAGCCGGGGTTGAGAAAGTTCATGATCGACCAGAGTTCGGAAAGCCGATTCTCCACCGGCGTCCCCGTCAGCGCCACGCGAAAGCCGGCGGGCAGATCGCGGATGGTGCGGGTCTGGCGCGCTTCGGGGTTCTTAATGTTCTGCGCCTCGTCGAGGATGACGCCGAACCAATCGACCTTGTGGAGCGCTTCGGCATCGCGCCGCACCAGCGGGTAACTGGTCAACACCAGATCGACCCCTTTGGCCTGACCAACTAAGTCTTTGTCACGCAGCCGTTGTGCGCCCTGGTGGACATGGGTCAGCAAATCGGGGGCAAAGCGTTGTGTCTCCTTGGCCCAGTTGGTCACTACGGAGGTGGGCGCAATCAGCAAGACCGGGCCGGGCAACGTCTTCGCCTCTTCCTTGAGCCGTAACAGCAGCGAGAGAGTCTGGATCGTCTTGCCCAGCCCCATGTCATCGGCCAGACAAGCGCCCATGCCCCAGCGGCGCAGAAATTCCAGCCACGAGTAGCCATAGGCTTGGTAGGGGCGCAAGGTGGCGTGCAAGCCCTGGGGCGGGGGCAGCACATTCATCTTCTCGTTGCCGGTAAAGCGCGCCATCCAGTCGGCCAGCCAGCCATCGACCTGGACATGCTCGATTGGCAAGCCATCGACCCCTTGTGCGCCCAACGCCAACCCCATTGCTTGCTGGAGGTTGAGATCCGCTTCAACATCGTGTTTCTGCCAAAACTCGATAGCGGCTTCGATCTGCTCCGGGTCAAGCTGCACCCACTGGCCACGAATCTGCACCAGCGGCGATTTGAGCGCCACCAGCGCCTGAAATTCCTCTTTGGTCAACGCCGTGTCGCCTAGCGCCAACTCCCAGCGGTAGTTGACCAGCTTTTCCATGCTCATGCCATTGGAAGTCACAGCATCAGCGCCGACCTGGCGATTGCTGCGCATGTGGAGCCGCACACCAAGCCGCGTCCCCGGTTTATTCCACCAGGGCGGGACGAGGACGCCAAAGCCGCTCTCTTCCAGCAGGGGCGCGGCTTCGCGCAAGAAGGTGTAGGCTTCCTGGGTCGAGAGGGCGGCGGTTTCCGGTTTGGCGCTTTGCAAGCTGCGGCGCAACGGGTCAAAGAGGCGGGCAGCGTAGCCCAACCCGGCCAGCAACTTCTCCTGCGGTTGCTCAAAATGGCGACCTAGCGCTTTCAACACGCTGCCACGGGTCTGCCAGACCTGATCCGCCGGCGCTAAGAGGCTGGGATCATCACGCGCTTGCAGGAGAAAATGAAGCAGCCAATCGGATGTCGCCTTTTTACTCTTGCTCTTGGGTTCGGCTTGTTGGATGGGCGCTTCCAGGCGGAAAGCCACGCGGAAATAGCGGTCGCCGGCCACCTGGAGATTACGTAACCAGGCGCGATAGCTGGTGTAGAGCCGCTGTAACGGCGCTACCGGCCCTTTCACCGTGGGGTCGTTTTGGAAGAGCGCGCGTAACCACTGGTAGACCGGCTCTTGGGCGGCGAAGTCAGGGTGGCTATAGTGACCCTGGCCCCACTGGCGCGCCAACGTATCGGTCATTGTGTTGAGAAAACTATCGAGCAGGTGGCGTGGATGCGGGGCAACGTCCCCACTCCCAGCTTCGGCGCGACAGAGGGGCGGCATCGCCTCCACTAGATAGTGCAGCCGCACTTCGTCGCGTGGCCCATCCAACACCCGCAACCAACGGGCATGATAGGCTTTGCCATCGGCGCTGGCTGGGGTGAGCGTCGGCAGGATCTTTTGTTGCGCCAACACCTCTAGCGCCAGATGGAGCGCCGTCTGCCAGAAGAGGAGGTCATCGCCCAGGCGGATGTTGGGCGGCAGTTCGGATGGCGGCGGTAATTGCGTTAGCAGTTGATAGGCTGCCAGTGGCGACAACCGGTCAACGCCTACCGTCCATGACACCAGCGTCGGTGCAGTTCGAGTGTCCAGCTCCCAGGTATGCAACAATTGGGGCGATGGCTGAGGGCCGGTGCGGGTGGTGGGCAGGCGCAAGGCGAGTTGACCGGCGTTGGCTTTGCCGCCGCCGCGGGTCAACTCATCCAGTAAGCGATGGACAACGGTCGGCTCCGCGCTAAACGGGTGAGCGCCGCCTTTGGGCAGCTTCGCCGCTTTGGCCGGTTGGGCGGCCAGGGCGTTCTCCGCCCAAAGGCAGAGGGCGCCGGCGTCATTGGGGGTCGATGGTGATTGCCAGTGGGCATGAAGAATGTACATAGAGAATGGGTAAGCGTACTATTCGCTACAGTATGCAGCAAAATCAGTTAGCAGGGGATATTTATGCGAAAAGTATACACCAATCCACAGTATTATTTCAAACCATTGCATTTGGTAATGTGGCGGAAAGTATACTCAGTAGTCCGCAGTCATCAGTCCAAAGTCCAGCGTCGGGTCAGGTGGTGTTATGGTCTACTGATACTTGGTAAATGCCGGTTGCTATTATATGATAAATGCCACCAACCAAACCCAATCCCGATTGCACTACCAGAGAAACGAGAAAAGTTGTGAAGATCACGGTCATCAGTTGTTCACTCCATCCCCAAAGTCGTTCCTTTGTCCTGGCGCGCGATATGGTCGCCAATTTACAAGTCGTAGGGGCGGAGGTGACGTTATACGATTTGCGCACCTATGAATTGCCCTTCTGCGACGATGGCCCGTCGTATGACCATCCACATACCAAAGAAATTAACGCCGCCATTGCCGGCGCGCAGGCGGTGCTATTGGCCGTGCCGATTTACAACTTTGACGTGAACGCCGCCGCCAAAAATCTGTTGGAACTGGCCGGCGACGCCTGGAATCACAAACTGGTCGGCTTTTTGTGTACCGCCGGTGGCCGCAACAGCTATATGTCGGTAATGGGCTTGGCCAACAGCTTGATGCTCGACTTCCGCTGTATCATCATCCCCCGCTTTATCTATGCTGTGGGCGCCGACTTTGGTGATGACCGCCAGCCCACCATGCACGTTACTTCCCCAACCATCAAGGAGCGTCTCCAACAACTGGCGACCGCCACCGTCAGCCTGGCGCGGGCGCTGGACGGCATCACCGTCGCCTAAGCGGCCACCCCGGACGAACGCCAGCCCTGCCGCAAAGCGCATCACCCCGCCAACGACCGATTGGCGAAGCCGATAGGCAACCGATCGCGACCGTCGCGCCGCTTCGCTTTGCCGGATGGCGTTCTGGTCGGGCTGCGCCAGAGGACCTGGGTGCCGGTGAACAGCACTGCTACGCCTGCTCCGAAGAGGGAAACAGAGCAGACGCAGCGGTGGCATAACCAGTTAACGCTGGGCAACCGGCAAATAGGTATGTTGGGTAAGCTCAATCACCTGAAGCGCATAGCGCGCCTGGTTGCCGGTCGTTTTCCGATAGTTTTCCAATTGCAGCATGAAAGTGTCGTCGGTGGGCGCGGTCCACACGATGCGTGAAGCGCGCTCATTGTCACTGGTATCGTCGCTGTAGGTAATGGCAGAAACGCCGCCATTTTCTAAGAGCCAGAGGATCGTGTCACTCGTCGCGCCCAGATCGAGGGTCTCGATCACATAGGTGCTGCCGCGTTTCGCCTGAAATTTCAGCCAATCTACATCATCCCCCCGGTGAAAGGTATGCAGTTGGCGAACGCCATCCGTGGCAATCAACGTTGCCTGGGCCGCTGTGTTATCCGGTTCGTATTCATCGCCGCCACTACAAGCGGCGGAATGGGCGTCGAGCAAACATGCTTGAATCCAGGATTGAAAGCTGGCGACACGGGTGAAGATGCTATAGCCGTCTTGCCGATCACAACCGGCCGGCCCCCAACTGACAATGCCAACTTGGAGCCACTCGCTGCTTTGCGGCTTCGGGATCATGAGCGGGCCGCCGCTGTCACCATAACAGGCGCCCTTGCCGCCTTTGGCATAACCGGCGCAGAGCATATCAACCGTGACGCGACCATTGTGCGCTTCCGGTGCATTGCAAATGTCACGGGCGACCAGCGGAATTGCCACCTCACGCAACACATCGCTGCCGCTAAACTGATCTTCCGTGGCGCCCCACCCTGTTACCGTACCGCGGGCAGCCTGTGTTTCTGCCGGCGCGTTCTCGTGGGCATCAAGCGTGATGGTCGTCTGCGTCGAGGCTTGCGCCAGGCGTAGGAGCGCCAGATCAGAGCCGGCCCACCAAGCCTTGTACGCCGGATGAATGATAATTTCTTGAACGGCAATGCGTTCACCGGTTGTTGAAGAGAGGGTATGGCGACCGAGAACAACGGCAACGTCATCGGCGCGCACATCATCTACACAATGGGCAGCGGTCAGCACCCAATCGCCGGCAATGAGACTGCCGCCGCAGAATTGCCCGAAATACGCATTGGTCACGTCGGCGGAGACCAACGCCGCTTGCCAGGGCCAGGCGCCGGGCGTCGCCTCGCGTCCGCCCATAATGTCCGGTTGGTTGGCATCGGTTGGTTCGCTGGATTGCGCCCAGCTTTGTTGGGTCGGAAAGCCGATCAGACTCATCAAGCAGAGAATCAACAACCAAACCTTCAAGGGTCGCTTCTGCGCTGATTGATTGCCGATTGCGGTGTGTTGATTGTTGCATAGCATAACTTTCTCCTTTGGGAATCGGTCAATGATAGTCATTGTGCTATCTGCATTTAAAAGACAAAGCCGTATGCCAATTCTTGCAACGAATTTTTACGGTTCACAACCACTCGTAATGAGCGGCAGGTAGAGGTTCCTGCCAAGCGTCCCCGAATTGGTTTGGCTGGGTATGGTTGATATATCTTGCGCTGAACCCTGTGTCCCCCCATTGAGGGCGCCATTGATCAGCGTTTGCATACCGCAATGGAGACGCGTAAAGCCAATGTTCTCCTTGTTACGGTGCGATAGCACAGCATAAACCGTGTTATTGGGCAAAAAAGCGCCACTGCCGCTTTGTCCCTCGCTCACTGTGCCGCGGGCATACAAGAGGGTTGATACCCGGTTGTGCGAATCGTCCAAGTTGTCAAAGTCACCCAAGCTGTGATAAAGCGCTGTGCATCCCTTACTGGTCGTGCAGGGATAGCCGGCAACCCGAAATTTTTTATTACGCCAGAAATCAATGGAATTTTCGGCCTTCCATGAAAATTTGGCATTTTTTGTAATCCCATTGTCGTTGCCACTGCCAAGATCAAGGAGCGCAAAATCCCAGCTATAGTTTTGATGAGCGGTCCACGCTTTCCAGGTGTGTCTAACTTTGGCTAACACCTCTTTCTTTGTCGTGTCAAAGCCGACAACGGCAATAAACTCGACCTCCTGATCCGCTTGCTCCCCTGTCCGAAAGACGCAATGCGCAGCCGTACCCACTGTTTTCCAATCCAAGAGGAAGCCGGTGCAGTGATAAACTTCATCCGTATTATCCTTGAACTTGGTGATCACATGAACGACCCAGGTATAAGGCTCCTTTTGCACTATCGTCACAGGCGCCACTTCAAAGGGCGGAAAAACTTCGGGCAAACCCACGTTTGCGTTGGCCGGTGCGACGCGCATGAGCGGGATACATGCCGCAACTGCTGCTTGTATATCTGTGCTGCTCCGCGCTGTGGCTGTCGGCAGGGGGAGCGATACCGGCTCGCTGTCATCAAGCGCAGGCGGCGCCGGTTGTGTTGTTGTCACAGTCGGTAGTGTCATACCCACGCAGACCGGCGTCGAAGCGGTGGCCGGCTTTTTCGCCGGGGGCGCGATGGATGTCGCCAGGCCCGCCGGCGTTGCTTGGGGCTGTGTAGGCGCCGGCGGAGCGGCGGGATCGTGCTGACGAGGCGGTGCGGCAATCAGGCGCGGCGTCAGGGGGATAAAAATGAACAACAAGAAAATAAAGCCAAAGAGCAACTGCCAATAGGGTGCCAAGGAAGCGTACTGCTTGTGGGTGCGCATTGAATTTCCTTCCTTTCGAGGATTGATGAAAGAATGCTGTTATTATAGAGAGACAAAGCACTTGCCCAATTCTTGTAATGAATATTATGACGTAAGTTACGCCAACGAAGTTGCCAATTTGGTATACCAGACGATATAATTGGCCATGAATCTTCCCAACCCTCTAAAGCAAAGCGCCAACCGTATTATGAAAAAATGGGTAGCCAGCGAGTTATATCAAGCCTTTTGCGCCGGTACAGCCGAAGAGACGCGCGCCGCGTATGAATACTTGTTGCCAAAACTCACCGCAATCTGTTTCAAGGTATGGGCGCCATCCACGCTGCTCGCCAATGCACAAGAACTTGCCCAGGATTGTGTTCACCAAGCGCTCTTTACTACATGGCTCCATGCGGCAGCGATCAAGAGCGCCGATGCCTTTGAAGGATATGTGCAAAAAGCGGTCGAGAACCGGGCCAAAAATATGAAAGCACAGGTTGAAAAGCAGCCGCGCACAGCACTGGATGATGTTGCCGAGTTGGTAGAGGCCGGCGGGCAGACGCCGGAAGAGGCCGTGCTTTACCAGGATTTGCTCCTGGAGTTGACCTTTTTGTTGCGCATTGCACCTTATAGCAAGCGTTCGCGGTACATTGTGGCGGCAACCTATATTGAAGATATCCAGGAGTCGAAAACCATTGCCCAACAGTTGAGCGCCGTGGAAGGGAAGGTGGTTCGTGTACCGGAGATTCATAGCACCTTGTCACATAATCTGCGGACGTTGCGCACCAACGATACGATTAACGTTAGGCTGCGCGATGTATTGCAGGAAATTGTAAAGCTGCAAAACCGGTAACGCCTACGCTCGTAGCCAGCCCGTGACTGGCTACGAGTGTAGGCGTTACCAAAACCGGTAAGCTCTCGCTTTACCGTGATTCAAGCGCATCCTCAAACTCGTTGCAAGATTTGTGCAATGCACTTGTCTTTAAATAATAGCTCCCCTATATGTAACCATGCCACCCGCTCCTGCCCCTACTCCCGAACGAGCGCCTGGTGATTGGCGCAGGTCACAGATCTGCTGAACGGATAGAGGTCTATGGGAAATGTTCCTATGCGGCCCGCAGATAGGAAGTCATATGAATGAACGTACAGCCCGCTCACTGTTGGCGCAGGCGATCACCAATGAGCAGTCGACAATTGCGCAGGCGGAGTTGCAGACAGCGGCCAACGTATTGCGCCATAGTCCACAATTTCAGACCGCCTTGCGCGAGTTGGCTGCCGGGCTTGAAGCAGAAGCGATCTCGCCGCTGCCTGATTGGCCGGCCCGCTTACGCGCCTATATCCAAGCGCAGCTAAGCGGCGATGGCGATCTGAGCGAGTTTCGTGATGTGCAACAGCAACTGGCGCGCAGTGTTGAATTAACCCAAGGCTATCTTGCCCTCTACGACGAGTTGGAACAGCAACAACAACGGCGGCGAAAGCTGGTTGAACTGGGGCGGTTGCTGCTGCTCGGCATTCTCTGCCTCGGTGCGGCAGTTAGCTTATTGCAACAAGATCGACCGGAATGGGGTTTGCCGCTGCTTACATTGACGATCTTTGGACTAGGGTTTGTTGTTGCTGCACAATTCACGCCACGTTCTGTTTCGCAATTGCTACGACAAGAACTTCTTAGCTCGTACCAACGAATGGCGGTTAGCAGCACAATGATTGCCTTGATCGTATTGGGCGGTTACACTTTTCAATCCCTGATCTACCATCGTCCTACTGTCGAAAACATGAGCGCTAATCTTGGCGCAACGGATTTTTTCAAAGACCAGAGTTCCGACCCTGTGAGTAAGCCGATTACAGCAACGCAACCGGTTGAACGGCCTTCATCGATGATAACAGAAGAAGTGGCATCCCTTCTTACCGCTTGCGATATGGTCAATCTCCTGCAACCAAATCAGCCGGTTCGTCAAGAAATTCATCCCAATGAAACCGATTTGTACGATGTCGCGATCCCCGGTCCAGGAACATTAAAATTGTCGATCCTGACAGCGGCATCAACCATTGCCCAGCAGCAGCTTGATGTGCGCTTTTATAATGCCTGTATTGGCGGTAGTTTGATTGGTGAACTTGCTGTCCAAGAAGTACGCAACCAACTAATTGATCTCCAAGATCCGCAGACAACCCTATCGTTGCCGGTCAGGCAACAGATCTTCACCGTGCGGATCGAAGAAGCACGCGATTTGATTCGCATTCAACTCCAGAGCAGACCGGAGAATCCGTCCAGTATGCTCTATGTCTTATCCAGCAGTACAGAATAGCGGGGCATAGAAGCTGGCTGTCGCCCCACGCTACTGGAATTCCGGCAGCAGATCCTGTTGCAACCGTAATAACTCATTCATCATCGCCACGGCGCCGCGGTAGGATTTGACCGTCGGGTCCAACAAGAGCGCTTGCAGCAACTTGTGGCGCGACCGTTCGGCGTAGGCTTCCACGATCAACTGCTGAATGCTCCCCTGCACCCGAATCATCGCCGCGATCCCTTCGGGCAGGGGCGCCATCTGGTGGGGGTGAATGCCCTCTTTGTCCACCGTGGCGGGCATTTCGACCGTCATGCCGGCCTGGATGTTGGGAATGGCGCCGCGATTGGGGTAGACAATGGCCGGCAGTTCGTGGCGCAGTCCGCAGGCAATCCCCTCGACAATTGGCGTCATCAACTCATTCGAAGGGACCAATGTGAGCGGGCCATTGTCGGCAACATCGGTTTTTGTCGGTGCGGTTTTGGCCGGAAATAAGGGGCGCTGGGTCGGGTTGCTCTCCATTGAATAGACAAAGGCCGGCACTTGACCGGTCTCCCACGGATGACCCTGCGCCGGGTCGTAGTAATATTGCAATGACGCCGACGCCAGAAAATCACCGGCCCAGCGGATATACTCGCCATAGTGGTTGGCACCCGGTGAGGGCCAGAGACCAAAAGTGCGGAAGAGAATGCGCCCCATCGCCCACTCATCCCACTCGGCCAGCGGGTCGGCTTGCGCTTCTTTCTGACGCAATAGCGGGTAGAGGTCTTCGCCGGTTTGGCGGTGGCGGATCTCCTGAAACCAGGTGAAGTGGTTGAAACCACACGCCACTGTTTGCAGATCGGCTTCCGGCATTTCCAACAGACGGGCAATCTTCTCGCGCCCCATAAAGACGCCGTGACACAGCCCCACCGCCTTGATCTTGGTCAGGCGATCCAGCGCCTCGCACAATTTGCTCTCCGGGTTGGAAAAGTTGATCAGCCAGGCGTTCGGGCAGAGCCGTTCCATTGCTGCCGCCACTTGGAGGAGCGGCCCCATGTTGCGGAGGGCGTGAAAGATGCCGCCCGGCCCGCCATTTTCGCCATAAACCTGTTCCGAGCCATAGAGCCGCGGCACATGGAAATCCTGCGCCCAGTAGAAATTGCGGTTGACCTCAAAGGCCGTCACCACAAAGTCGGCGCTATCAACGGCTTCGTCCAGCACGGTGGTGGTGCGAATGGTGACAGTTCGCCCCAGTTGCGCCGCCGCCCGTCGACAGAAGGCTTCGGTGCGGGTAATATGTTCGGCAATCACATCCATTAAGACCAACTCCAGATCAAAGGCGCGCAACGGCTCGCTCAACAAGATGTCGGCTAAGGTGCGTCCGGCAAAGGAGCGACTGCCGGCGCCGATAAAAGCAACTTTCAGTTTGTTCATGATGGTGTCCTGGTAAGATGACTGGATGACCGCTTCGTTCTGCCTGATTATTAGTGCATCTGCGCGCCGCCGGCCACGCTAATCGACAAGCCGGTCAGGTAAGCGGCTTCGTTGGATGAGAGAAACGTCGCCATTGCGGCAATATCAGCGACCGCAGCCATGCGACCTAGGGGAGAGAGGTGGGCGGCGCGTCTCACCATCTCGGCTCGCTGTTCTTCCTGGCTGACATGCGCAGGGGCCAGGGCGGCGGCCAGATCGTTGATGCGCTCGGTCGCAATCAGACTGGGGCAGATGGCGTTGACATTGATGGCATAGGGGGCTAATTCCTGGGCCAGACTTTGGGTGAGACCGATGACGGCAAACTTGGAAGCGCAGTAGGCGGCATAGCGCGCGGAACCGACCTTGCCCGCTGTGGAAGAGATATTGATAATCTTGCCACCCCGCCCAGCGGCGATCATGGCGCGCGCGACGGCGCGACAGCAGAGAAAGGTCCCCTTGCTGTTAATGCGTTGCACACGATCCCACTCCTCCTCTTCCAGTTCCACCACCGGCACTCGATCACGACCGGCACGCGCCCCGGCATTATTGACCAGAATGTCGATCTGACCAAAGTGCGCCAGCCCCTGGTCGACCAACGTCTGCACCTGCGCGGCGTCACCCACGTCAGCGACCAGCCCCACGGCGCGCCGCCCCAGCGCCTCGATCTCACTCACGACTTGCGCCATCCCGCGCCAACTCCCACGATTTGTCGTTTGGGCATGAATATCGTTGACGATCAGATCGGCGCCTTCTTGCGCCAGCCGCATGGCAATCGCGCGCCCGATCCCCCGTTCGCCGCCGGCGCCGGTGACGAGCGCCACTTTGCCTTGTAAGTTATACATGATTCCTCGTTTTCTGGTTGTTGGAGAAAATGAAAGGGTTTTCGTCATTGTAACACAACCAGAAAAAATAGCACTTACCCAAATCGTAACGACCAAGCCTAAGCCTGCGCTGAGCCGGTCCGTCTGGCCTGTTACAGTGACGAACCCGCTTGCCCTGCGCTCAGCTTTGTGCTACAATTCACGAGAGTGGCACGGCATGACCCAGTCAGCGATGAACCATGCTGTTTTGCTCTGTTGATCCGACTACCGTGTAAAGAGCCTGGCCGTTTCCCATGTACTTATCGCATTTGTCGCTGACGCACTACCGCAATTATCAACACTTGGAGTTGGACTTCACGCAGCCGATTGCGCTCTTGCAAGGGCAGAACGCGCAGGGCAAAACCAATCTGCTCGAAGCGATTTACTTTCTCTCCACCACCAAACCTGTCCACGCCCAACATGAACGCGAAGTGGTCGATTGGCAGGCGCAAGACGAGCCAATCCCCTACAGCCGCATCGCGGCCGAGGTGCAGAGCCAGGGGCGCACCCTCCATCTGGAAATTGTTATGACCGCTCGTGGCGATGGCGTCAACTTTACCAAGCAGATCAAAATCAATGGTGTGGGCAAGCGCAGCATGGATCTCCTGGGCATTATGCCCTCTGTCCTCTTTTTGCCGGCGGACATCCGTCTGGTCGATGGGGGGCCGGGCGAACGGCGACGCTATTACGATATTGCCCTCTGCCAAATTGATCGTGAATATTGCCGGGCCTTGTCTGAATTTCAGAAGGTGTTAAATCAGCGCAACAGCTTGTTGCGCCATCTGCGCGACCAACCTGTGCGCCCCGCCGCCGACAGCATTGAGGCGCAACTGAGCTTTTGGGATGAGAAGCTGGTGGACCATGGCAGCCTGGTGATGACGCGGCGCCATAACTTCACCCTGGAACTGGAAACCATCGCCCATGAGCGCCACGCCGCCCTCAGCGCCACGCGTGAACAACTGGCGCTCTACTACACCCCCAGCTTCAACCCCGGCCACCTGACTGAACTAGAATTTGTACAACTGCGCGATAGTCAACTTTTGGATGGTCTCAGCGCCAGCGTCCGCACCCCGTTGACGGCGACGGCGGTCGCCGACTGCTATCTGGCGAAGTTGCGCAGCCGGCGCGGTCGCGAACTCAATGCCGGCAACACGCTTTATGGCCCGCATCGGGATGATCTGCGCATCGTTGCCAACCAGCGCGATTTGCGCACCTTTGGCAGTCGCGGCCAACAGCGTACCGCCGCCCTGGCGCTCAAACTGGCCGAATTGCAAGTCAGCACACGCGTCACCGGCGCCGCGCCCCTCCTCCTCCTGGATGATGTCATGAGTGAATTGGATGCCCAGCGGCGCAGTACACTCCTACACGCGCTGGCCGGCGTTGAGCAGGCCATTGTCACCACCACCGACTGGGCCGATTTTGCGCCCGAATTTCGGCAGCAGGCGCAGCTTTTTCATGTTCATACGGGGCAAGTTTTCCCTGTGGATGAGCAAACAATTCCTAGGGTGGATTAATTGCTCTCTTAAGGAAAGAGTAATTACAGCTTTAGTGGATAATTGTGGTATAATCAGATCACGTCCGTTGTTGATTAGTTCGTATACCGTTGTATGGCGCCTTATCGGTTACTCAAACACAAAGACTATGAGCGCACCGTTGCCAACCTTCCCACTGCCATCCGCCGCAAGGCTGTTTGGGCGCAGGTATTGTTGGGCACGCGTGGCCGTACACCTAGTGTCAAAGGCACGAACGGTTTTAACGCGCGCTGGCGCCGGACGCCGGTACAGGGCAACCACTATTACATGTGGTGGATCCCCGGCAGCGAAAGCGGCTTGGCCGACGACCCGAGTGAACGGCAGGATGACCACACCATCCTCGTTCACTCGATTCGCCATCACGATGAGACGGACGACCCCATTTATCCCGGCGCACTGACCGACTACGAAGAGGTTGCCATTGAAGCGCTCGACCCCCGCTACGAGGAGCAGACCCAAGTCAGTGATCAGGTGCAGCAAGAGCATATCTCCTTGGCCACCATCAAAGGCTTGCCCGGCAGCGGCAAGACCATTTCCTTGCTCTACCTAGCGCGCGACCTAGCGGCCCGCCCCGATCTACAGCACATTCTCTACATCACCTACACCCGTCGTCTCAAACGGGCGGCCCAAGAATTCCTGCAAGGACAAGGCGATCCCATCTTCCAGAAGATCCGGGTGGCGACGTTGGGGGAGATCGAACATCAACTTACCGATCTGCCGGCGCAACAGGAACCCTTTGGTGAGCTACCCAATTTTTTACGCTTCTTAGAGTTTCAGAGCGCGGCTACCCTTGGCCCTTGGCGGCGCTATCCGCAGACCCTCTTCACCGAGATTCGCGCTCATTTGTTGGGTAAACTCTTCCCGGCGGATTATCAGTTGCCCGATGCGCGCTTGCATGATTTGGTGCTGTACCATGCCGGCTTGGATCCACGCACCTACGCTGCCAACCGTGGGCTGGATTTCCAGTCGGCGGAGATCGCCTGTCGGCTGGCGGAACGGGCGCAGGAAAATCTGCTCTTTCAGGATCAGAAGGCGGCGCACGTTGCGATTCAGCGCTTGCAAAAGGGCAAAAGCCCCCGGTGGGTCGCCAACCTGGATGCGCTGGTGATTGACGAAGTGCAGGATCTCACCCTGATCCAGATTGCTGTCTTGGGCGAATTGGTGCGCGAACGGATGCGTCGTCGCCCCGATGCCCCCTTCGCTTTCGTTGTGGCCGGCGATGAGTCGCAAATTGTCCAGCCCAGCGGTTTTGATTGGGGGATCACCAAAGATCTGCTGGGCGAGCAAGTGGGCATCTGGCCGGATGAGTTTGAGTTCTACTATCAACGCCGCTCACCGCGCAACCTGGCGCAGTTGATTGATAGCACTTGGAACTTTTATAGCAACCTGCCCCGTGGCTTGCGCCCCAGCGCCCGTCGCCAGGCCTTTGCCTATGAAACGGTGGGTAACGACGCCACCGACGAAGGCAACGGTCAAGTCTTTCTCTGTGAGCCGAATCATGCGCCCGGCGCCGGTACAAGCGCCGCCCAGCAAGAGTGGCAGGCGGTGATCGACGAACTGGTGGACAAACCAGGGCGGGTCATCATCGACCTCACCGAAACGCTGGGCGACACACTGGCGACGCACCTGGGTTTTACCAACAGCGATGAAGTGATCTTTCTGCCGCGCGAGATCAAAGGCTTAGAGCGCACCACCGTCTTGGTCTATGGCTTAAACGAACTTTATGAGCGCGCCCTACGCTTTTGCGAAGAGAGCAGCGACAACATCGCCCGTTTTGAGGCGCGCCGCATCTTTGATGAGATTCGCGTGGCGCTCAGCCGCTCCACCGAACGCTTAATCCTGCTGGAAGCGTCTGACGCACCGGTGTTGGCCGCGCTCAACGTGGCAGAAATTCCCGGCATCCTCACCATTCGCTGGCCCGACCTATTGGAAACGCTGCAAACGGAAGAACTCTCTGCGCTGGAAGTGGTCGAAGGCTATTTGGACGAAGTGGATGACCTTTGGGAGCGCGGGCTGTGGGAACAGGGCTACCGGCGTAACCGGCGCGCCTATGATCTGGCTGTCCAACTAGATGATTACGCATTGCAACGGGAAGCGCAAGAGCAATATATTCTGGGCCATTTGCAAGAAGCAGAAACTTTGGTAACGGCGCAGCAATGGCAAAGCGCCCACGAACGCATTCGGCAGGCTGCCCGGTTGACCGAGGCTTTTGGCGATCCCCTCCTCCAGGATCAAGTGGATGATCAATATGCTGAATTGGGTCACGCCATTGCCGCCTATGTCGCCGGTCAACTACAATCCATTCCGCAACAGCTGAGTATCCGTCAGTACAAAGCGGCCTATCAAGCCATTCAGCAAGTGCGCACGCTGGCCGCGCTCACCAATGATCACCCCCTGCTCACCCAGGTCGATGAACATGTGACGTTGATCGTCTGGCAGTGGGCCGCCTATTTGCTGGATCAACCCGCAGCGCCCGATGTGGCCGAGCGGGTGTCCACCCTCTTTGGTGAAGCGGCGCAAGCGTTGCTACGGCAAGATGATCCGGTTGGGGCGCAAGTGTTACGGCTCCTGGCCACCCGCTACCGCGAATTGCCGCCCCAGGAACGTTTTACCAGCCCCCAGCTCGAAGATCTGCTCCAGCGCACCCAAGCCTACCTAGCCCTGGTCAAACCCCTCCAATTGGATGCGGACGCCTATATTTATGTCCGGCGCTGGCTGGATGAAGCCTTTCGCCATCTGCCCCGCTACCCCATGCTTTACTACCGCTGGGCCATCCTCGCCCAGGAGTTGGTCGCCCGCAGTGACTATCAGAGCCTAGATGAACATCTGTGGGAACTGGAAAATTATCTGGCGCTGCAAGCGGCGCAGGAACGTCAGCCAAGTGAGGAGCGCGAAATCAAGCGTTTCCAAGCATTCATTGCCGCCTATAACGAAACCCCGGCGCAAGCATCTCTGCTATGGGAAGAGTTAGGCGAACTGGAACTAGCCATCACCAACGCCAGAGCCGCCGGTGACCTGGAGCGCGCCTACACCCTCCTGCGCCAGGCCAAACTGCCCATCCCCGAAGAATTGGCCGTGACAGTGAAAGCATTACGATTATTACAACAGTTGGAGCAAAAATACCAGGGACTGCTACCGGCGGAACGTCAAACCTTGCTGGCCGAATTGACCAAAGTGAGCCATGCTGTGGCACGGATGGATGAAGCGGTTGAGTCAGGATTGTCATAGGATGACAGTCTGGTCATACTGGCAAGTGGGCGTGCTGCCAAGCCGCATTGCAGCAACCTGTAGTAATTTGATGCTTTTCTTTTTCTGGTGTCGGTGATACAATGGTCGTCAAGTAGTGGCGGGATAGGGTGGAGGTGATAAATGAGGTGGCAATTAAACAACCTCAATCCCACTCCCCTGAATTACCTCACCAATTTCCCAACATGCCTGTCTGCCATCCGCGCAATGGATGCGAAAAGTTGTGACTTCGGCGGCCGGCACAGCCAACAATAAACCGCCACTGGTCTCCGCTTCCCATAAGAGCGTGCGTTGGGCCGGCGTGACCGAAGCGGCAAAGCGTACAACGTCGCCAAAATGAGCCGGGTTGCGGGTGCTGCCACGGGTCAGGTAGCCGGCGGCCAGATAATCCCACACACCGGGCAAGACCGGCACATCCGCGGCCCGAATGCGGAAGCCGGCGCCATGCTCGCGTCCACTGGCCAGCGCCATCTCACTGCCATGTCCAAGCAGCCCAAAACCGGTAATATCGGTGGCGGCCTGTACTTTGGCCGCTCGCGCCGCTTGGGCCGCTACCCGATTGAGCCGTAGCATCGATTGGATGGCGGCGTCGAGATGTTGCCCATTCAGATCCGGCTTACCCTGGGCGCGACGCGTCAGGCGGTGCGCCCGCGTCTCGCCGCTGCCGGTCAGTTTGGCGGCGGTCGTGACAACGCCCGTGCCGAGGGGTTTGGTGAGGAAAAGCCGATCACCCGGGCGGGCGCCCCCCTTGCGCATAATCCGGTCAGGATGGATGAGACCCGTGACACTTAACCCATAAAAGGGTTCGGGGTTAGTAACCGTATGTCCACCCGCAATTGCCGCACCTGCTTCGCGCACTTTCGCGGCGCCGCCGGCCAGAATCTGGGCGATGATTTCGGGCGCAAGCTCCTCGGGAAAGCCGGCAATGTTGAGACAAAAGATCACCTCGCCGCCCATGGCAAAGACATCGCTCATGGCGTTGGTGGCGGCAATCGCGCCATAGGTCCACGGGTCATCGACAATGGGGGTAAAGAAATCAGTCGTTTTGATGAGCGCGCGCTCATCATCCAGCCGATAGACGGCGGCGTCGTCCGGTTCACCCAGCCCCACCAGCACGTTGGGATATTCAGTTGCCGGGAATAACCCGGCCAGTTGTCGCACGACCTGCGATAATGTCCCCGGCGGGAGCTTGGAGGCTCAACCCGCGCAGGCGACCATTGCGGTCAATGGTTGTTGATTCGTCATGCCAATAATAATAGCGTAGATTTCCTGGCGCACCAACTGGGCAACCATGAAAATCTACGCTATATAGCTTTTGTAATTTTTATAGATTAATTTGCTAAGACATTAATAGCGGCACCAGATGCTTATTGACAGGTCACGCATCACGCAACACGAATCACGTTTACCGCAGCGCCATCGGCATGAAAACCTGATGTCTGACAATTGCCAGGTTGGCCGTCACGACTGGTGTATCATCGTCAATCGTCACCACCAACAAAAAGACTGCATCCGTGTCATGTTCCGTCCAAACTTGATAGGTGCCGGACGGTAAGCCTTCAGCGCTGTAGCCGCCCACTTCATCAGTGTAGACGACCAAGGTCATGGCAAAATCCGGTTCATCAATGCGTTGAATGTAGACTGGAATGTTCGCCAACGGTGATTCTTGCCCGTCCGGGTTGCCGCTACCATTGAAATCCACCCAAACCCGCCCAGTGATCATGTTCGGCGCCAGCGTAAAGATCGGGTCGGAAGCAAAAACGCTCATTGGCGTAGTTGTCAGCAGCATGGTCGTTACGGCAATCAGGAGCAGCGTGCGGGCAAAAATGGTTTTCATGGTATTCCTCGCTTTAAATCGTTAGTTCTTAAATCGTTAGTTCAATCAGTTTCGATTGGATACTGTTGCGGCCTTCTCTATTTCCATTGTGTGTAGCACGTCGGCCTTTTATCCTAGAATACCACGGGTTCCGTGTAAGGATCCTGTCAAAAGTGTGACTGAATTTCTACGTTTTGATATTGTGTTTTGGCGAGGAGACGGAAGACAGGAAGAGGGGGAGACAGGGAGACAAGAAGACAGAAGATAAGAAGATAAGAAGACAAGAAGAGGAGGAGACAAGAAGACAGAGGTCAGAGATCCAAGGTGTTCGTTCTGTCTTCTGTCTTCTTGTCTTCTTGTCTTATGACTGGCCGGTGGGCAGAGGGGCAAAGCGCGCCCAGCGTTGTTCGGCGCGCTGGGGCTTGGGATTGTGGGCCATTTCGATGCAGAAGTCGGCCATGGTTTTGACCGCCCAGGCGAAGTAGTGGGGGGTGATGCTGTTGATGTCCATGTCGGGGGCCGGGTTCATGAAATCAATAGCATAGGGGATGCCGTCTTTGATGGTGAATTCGATACTGTTCATGTCATAGCCCATGACGGCGTTGATCTGTTTGGCATAGTTGACCACCTTTTCGCCCAGTTCCGGTGTGAGATGGTCATGGGTGACATGGTAGCGGCGTTCGCGCGGGTCGTATTTGATCGGCATGATGTTGGTCCCGCCGATGCAGATACAGCGCACAAATTGATCCCACTCAATGTACTGTTGCAAGACCATACAGAGGGTGCCGGTGTCATCGTAGGCGCGGATGAGTTCATCAACGGTGTTGACTTTGTAGACATTCTTCCAGCCGCCGCCCCAGGCGTCCTTGAGAATGGCCGGTAAACCAATATAGCTGACAATCCCGTCCCAATCGAGCGGATAGACGAGGTTGCGCAGGCTCTCGCTCACCACCCCTTCCGGGTAGGACTTCATGGGCAGGACGATGGTGCGCGGCGAGGGAATGCCCATCTTGGTCAAGACGCTGGCGCCAAAGAATTTGTCGTCGGCGCTCCACCAGAAGGGGTTGTTGATGCAGTAGGCGCCCTGTAACATGGCGTTTTTCATATAGGTGCGGTAGTAGGGGATTTCGTGGCTAATACGATCGATCAGCACGGCATAGTCGCATGGCTCGTTCATGCGCGTGCCGCCCAGCTTGACATACTCGGCCACGACGCCGGCGTTCCGTTTGTTGACCTCTTCCAAAAAGGCCGGCGGGAAACTCCATTCGCGGCCAACGATGAGACCAATCTTCTTAATGTCGCTCATACCAGCTCCTTGTACAAATGTGGGTGTGATGAACTATGCCATCATACGATTCGGCAGAAGTAACACTAGTCATGCCCGTGGATATACAACCGCGCCATCTTTTGCCAATAAGGCCAGTCATGGCTCCAGCCGTCCCATTCGCGGAAGGCGTGTCCGATGTTTTTACGCCAGAGGGCGGTACTAAGGGCGCGATTGTTTTCGATGTTCGGATCGTCCTTGCCCACGGCAATGATCAGATCGATCTGGCGGATGGCGTCGATCTGGCTGTCGTCGTTTAGGTTGGGAACATAGTGGCTGGGGGTGTGAAAATAGATGTCATTGTCGTAGTAGCCACTAAAGAAGTTGCTCATGTCATATTTGCCGCTCAGGGCGACGACCCGTTTGAAGCGGTGGGGATGGCGCAGGGCAAAGTTGAGGGCATGGTAGGCGCCAAAGCTACAGCCGTGGGTGATCAGGTAGCCGTTGCTGTTTTTCTGCTGGATCAGCGGCAACACCTCGTTCAAGAGGTAGGCTTCAAATTGCATATGGCGTTCGATCCGTCCCCGCGGGTGCGCCCAGCCACAGTAGAAGCTCTCCATATCGACGCTATCGACACAGTAAAGCTGAAACCAACCCTGGTCGATGTAATCCCCCAGGTTGGCGACCATGCCCCGGTCTTCATATTCATAGAAACGGCCCCCGCTCGTCGGGAAGACGATGACCGGCGCACCGGCGTGACCATGAACCAATAATTCCATATCGCGTTGTAACCGTGGACTGTACCAGCGGTGATGTTCTCGGTGCATAGGCGCTCCGTGATGGGTGATTGGGTGATTTGTGCAGTGCGACAGTAATAAGTAGGTCAGTGGAACAGTGAGACAGTTTTTCAATCACTGTGTTACTGTGTTACTGTATTACTGTATTACTGTTCTACTATCCTACTATTCGATCACCAGCAGACTATGGCTGGTGTGATAACCGCTTTCGGTGCGGCGTGGATTTTCGGGATCGGGCAGCCATTGGCCTTGAGCGTCGGCATCGGTTGTCAGCCAAAAGCGATACGCATGACGCCCCACCGGCAATTGAAAGCAGCCATGCCACCATCCCTGCGCTGTTGGTTGTAATAGCTGCTGTTCAGGCTGCCACCCATTCCAGGCGCCGACGACGCTGACGCGCTGGGCGCCTGGGGCATAAAGGCCCAGATAGACAACCGTTGCGCCAGGGACGCCGACCAAATTCGGGATTTGCCATAGCGGTACTTTACCCTGGGTCACCCATTTTTGCAATTCAGCGCCGCGCAAAATTGTCCCACTGGCGGGATAGCCGATCAAGGGGCCACCGGCTGTGCGCAGGGCCATAGCGACGGCCGCATAGGGTTGGAGCAAACCGGCGCCGGTCAATGCTGCCGAGTGACCGGGTAAGGCAAGGGCGGTTTCTTGGAGAATTGAGCGGATCTGCGCCACCGTCAGTGCCGGATTGGCTTCAATCATCTGCGCCGCCACGGCTGACACTTGCGCCACCGCCACGCTGGTGCCATCGACATGCTGATAATAGGGGTGAATCCACTTGTGGGCATTCATTCGTTGGCGCACCGCTTGCCAGACTTCCGGCATCCAGGTGGGTGGGCTGTATTCATCGGTTGCCTGTGTTGATTCCCCGCCGACGCGCAGGTCAATGGTTTGCTCGTCATACCCCAGCAACACCCGACGCAACTCACCCAGCGCCGCAACTTCCCGAAAAATGGGGCTGACCGGCAGGATCGGCGCCGGCAACCAACGGCCTAAGGCCAGGATCTCCGGCTTGCGGATCGTTCGGCGTTTATCGGAAACAATGCCGTAGTTATGGTGATAAAGGCCCAGGCCCAGACGCATGGCCGGCGTCGCTTCCGTCCACAAGCGGTTGTAATCATCTACCCCGCCCACCGTCACCACCGAAGGCGTTTGGGCCGGCGCTTTTAATTCGGCTTTGCCGCTGTTGCCCGCCGCCGCCGCAATCAACACCCCACGCTCGGCTAGCTCTGCCGCTGCCCGACAGACCGGGTTGGCCTGCCAATCCTGCACAAAGTCGCCGCCCACGCTGACGTTGAGGACGCGCACGTTGTAGCGCGCCCAGTTCTCATCGCGCAGTAGCCATTCTAAGCCGCGCAAAATATCTTCTTCGGGAATCCGCCCCCCACCCCGGCCGATTTTAATTGGCAAGAGGGTGGCGCCAGGGGCATAGCCACGATAGCGCCCTCCGCTCAACAAGCCGTTGCCGGCCACAATGGTCGAGGTCATCTGGCCATGCCAGCTATCACCCGCGCCGTCCCAGAGGCTAGGTTGATGGAGACCGATGCGCTCCTGGCCGTCGGTCAAATCAATATAGTCGGCCAGCCGCATGTCCACCTGTTCCAAATGCGTCTGCCATTGTGCCGGTGTCAGATGCCGCCAGGATGGCGGCGTTCCCGGCCAGGTTGACGACTGGCTGAGGTCAGGGTGGGGGTAATAGCCGCTATCGAGAAAGGCGACGGTAACACCGCGCCCGGTAAAGGTGGCATAGTCGGGCAACCGTTCGGCTTGACTGAAGACGGTCTCTTCGGCGAAGTGGTAGTAGGGGAAAGTGGTGTGGGGGGTGGTTGTCGTGTGATATGACTGGGCGTGCCGCTGTCCGGCAAAGCGTTCGGCATAGTGGGTCGCGCAATCGGGGCAGAGACCCACTTGTGGTTGCCAGCCGGGGTTGTCGGCGGCAATCAACCGGGCAATGGGCGGGCGGAGATCTTCGGTGTAGGCCAAAAGCCGTGGGGCGCACGGGACGCCACAGCGGGGGCAACGACTCACAGATGGTTACTCCTGGCTGCGGCCCTGGCGGAATTCATCCCAGTCGACGCCCATGCCAAAGCCCGGCTCGCGGGCATCCGGGTTGCGAAATTCGAGAAGCAGGTCAAATTCGTGGCGATCAATGACAGTGGGCTTTTCGGTCATGCCCAGCGAGAGCATGGCGATGACATGGTAGGTGGCGCCGGGTTGCGGGTTGCGTAGGTGGAGCGTTGTATCCAGTTTCTGCTCGGCGTGGGCCAGCAGAAAGACGCTGGTGTTCTCCGTGCCGTTGGGGTTCAAGATGACGATTTCAATGTTCGGCTTTTCGTCCTGCGCCGGCGTCAACCATGCCCGCGTCCAAATCCGCTTCAAATCCGGATAGGGATAAAGCACAATCCGCTCAAACCGCAACGGCTCATCGGCCTGAAAGAGTGAAATTTCCATAGCAAGTCCAATAGTCGCGTAGTCCAATAGTCGCGTAGTCCAAACGTCGCGTAGTCCAGAGTCCAGAGTCATGTCGTCGTGACTATAGACCACGCGACCACACGACTCTGGACTCTGGACTACGCGACTACATGCCAAGCGGGAAGGCGTGGGAGTCGAACCCACCGACGCCGACTCTGCGCCGCCGTCCACCGATTTTGAAGACCGGGGCAACCACCGGGCCACATCCCCTCCCGTTGGGTATTGTACTGGATTTCAGGTGAATGAGCAAGATGAAACGGGATTACGGATGGAATCTTTATTCCCGTAGCCGCGGGTCGAGTGCATCCCGCAAGCCATCGCCAAGAAAATTAAACGCCAACACCGTCACCATAATCGCCAGCACCGGCGGTAACTCCATAAACTTGCGCCCCTGACTGAGCATCAAGCCCCAGGCGGCGTCGGGCGGTTGGGCGCCTAACCCCAGAAAGCTGAGACCGGCTTCGGCCAGAATCGCCAACGAGAGCGACAGCGTCGCCAGTAATAATGCGTGCGTGGCACGGGTCAACCGCGGCTGGTAATAAGAGAGACCATCTGTGACCCGTGCCACGCACCTTGGCGAATGCCTAATTTCGGGTATTGATCAGAAACGGCGGTTGATGCTATAATAGGCATCATCGATCAATGTGATTGACGGGGGACCAATGACCGAATTGCTGAAGACAACCGAGGTGGTAGACCCGCATGATACCTTTTTCCGCCAACTGTTGTCCGAACCGAACGTTGCAGTCGATTTTGTGCAGAATTACCTGCCGGCGGATCTGCTGCCGTTGCTGGATTTGTCCCAACTGCGGATCGAAAAGGATACCTTTGTCGATGCCCGTCTGCGCAAGCACTTTTCGGATGTGCTCTATAGCATCCCCTTGAAAGAAAACGTGCTGCCAGCGCCGCCACCGGTGGTCGACTCGGTGGAAAAACCAACAAAACGAAAACGGCAACGCAAAAAGGTTGATCGCCACCAGGCGGGGGCGCGTCTCTACCTATATCTGCTGTTTGAACACAAAAGCCAACCGGATAAAGGGGTGCGCTTGCAAGTGCTGCGCTACATGACGCGCATTTGGGAAAAGGAATGGAAGAAGCAACGGAAGCTGTCGCCGATCATCCCCACCGTCTTTTATCATGGTCAGGAAGCGTGGAGCTATTCGACTGAGTTTGCCGACTTGCTGACCTTGGCCGATGCGTTCAAGCCCTACACGCCCCATTTCCGCCACCTGTTGATCGATCTGTCCGCCTATTCCGATGAACAGATCCAGGGCGAAATCTGGTTACGGGTCAATCTGTTACTCTTCAAGCACATCTTTGACCATAATCTTGGCGAGCAACTGCCGAAGATCCTCGGCTTGCTACAAGCATTGATGCAAAAAGAAAGTGGCTTGGAGATGTTGTATACCGTCTTACTCTATATCACAGAGGCGAGTTCGGTTACGGAAGCTGAGTTGTATCGTGGGGTGATGGCCGCCGTCACACCTCAGAGGAGTGATATTATGGAAAGTTTAGCGCAAAAATGGATGAACGAAGGCATTGAGAAGGGCATCGAGAAAGGCATTGAGAAAGGCGTCGAGAAGGGCGTTGCGGCCCAACGGCAGACCTTGCTCCGCTTTGCCCGTTGGCGTTTCGCCCTATCGGTGGAAGCGGAGCAGCACTATGCCCAACAGTTAGCCAAAATTCGCAACCTAGATCACTTAGTGCAACTGGTCGACCAAGTGTTGACGCTCGAAACAGTTGCCGAGTTTGACAAGGCGCTCCTTGCCTATCTACCGCCCGCTGCGACAAGCAACTAAACCGCCGCTCGCCAGGCGCTACCCTGACTTACCTCACTGACAAAGCGTACACTAGGGATTGGCAAAGGCCGGCACATCACCGGCCTTTGCCAATCCTCAAGCCAGCCCTTATTGACCGTTCTTCTGCAAGCGTTGCACCTCCTTTTGCAGCGCCTGTCCTTGCGCATCCAGCCGGGTCACATGTTGCAGCAGGCTTCGGCGTGAGCTCAGCCGAACGCTGACCGACCATCTGCTCGCTGGTCAATTCCTCATTGCGCCAGAGCTGGATCAATTTCTCAAGCGGATAGGTGGAGAGGGGACCAGAGGGCGCCCCGGAGTGTGGGTGTGAATTCGCCATTACCTAGACTTCCTTTCTGCTGATGGGACGGGAACACTGTGCAGTTGCCCCAATTAAAAAGCGACCGCCGCCCTTGCAAGGAAGCTGTCGCTCTTGGTCTCACCAGCATAGATGAAGTATAATTGCGCACAGCCAGCCATACTGCTCGATTCAGTTGGGTGGTCAGCCGCTTGCCGGGTATATCGGTACCCGCAGGCGGCGCTTTTCAATTGTTGTCGCCATTGTACCGCCGATGTCAGCCGTTGTCAATATACATTTTACCGGTTTTCGGTGCAAGCAACCGGTTGGACGAACAACGGGTTAGGTATGGTACAATTGGGAATGACGGTGTAAGCTACTATTCATGAGATAGCGCGATGATCAGTGAAATTACGATTGCAAACTTCAAAAGTTATCGGCAAGCCACCTTACCGCTAGCGCCTTTGACCTTGTTGGTGGGGGCGAATGCATCAGGAAAAAGCAACGCCATTGAAGCGATTCGCTTTCTCTCGTGGCTGGCTCATGGTCGCCGCCTGGACGATATTCTAGAGAAAGTCCAGCAGACTGACATTGCCATTCGGGGAACTTTGCGCGATTTGACCTATGACCAGGCCGCGGAACCAATCATCACCTTGGGCTGTGCGTTGACCAATACCGACGAATGGCAGCAACTCCAAATTGCGATTAAGGTAACCATCGACGGGGAGCCGCGTGTCGTTGCCGAAAGCATCCGTAGTATAAGCAGCACTGTTCCGCTTTATGAGATCAAACACTCTGCTGAAGCGCATAGTCGGGAAGTGCAGGTTGCTTACAATAACTTTGCCCGTGGCGGCAAAAAACCGACCATTCCTTGTACGGATCGCCAGGCCATTTTTACTCAATTGGAGATTCCATCCCGCTTCAATGAGGGACCAGCGCGTAAAA
This sequence comes from Caldilinea sp. CFX5, assembly GCA_021405325.1. The sequence continues at coordinate 79,137 of QWII01000049.1, forward strand.
TCATCCCAGATGTCACCAGCAAGTTCCAAAATTCGCTGCAACAAATCCTTTTTCTTGATCCCAATCCACGCCAAATGAGCGGATACAGCTTTATGGTTGATCGGGAGCTACGGGGCGACGGCGCTAACCTTTCCAGTGTCCTTTATGATCTCTGTAAGGCGAAAAGGCAAAAAGACGATGTTTTGCTCTTTATTCGCGCCCTGCCAGAACAGGATATTGTCGATATTGATTTTATTAAAACCCCACGCAGCGAAGTTATGGTGCAATTGACCGAATCCTTTGGCGGGCAAAAGACTCGGCGCGATGCCCCCCTCCTGTCTGACGGCACCTTGCGCGTCTTGGCCGTGGCGGCAGCATTGCTCTCGGCTGCCAAAGGTTCTCTGGTGATCATCGAAGAGATTGATAATGGTGTGCATCCCTCGCGCGCCGGGTTGCTTCTGCAAAACATTCAACGGGTCGCCCTGCAACGGGGACTGCGAGTTTTGTTGACCAGCCACAACCCCGCGCTGTTGGACGCACTGCCCGCTGCCGCGATTCCCAATGTCGTTTTTTGTTACCGCGTTCCTGATACGGGCGAGAGTTGTTTAGTGCGTCTAGAGGAATTAGGCGATTACCCGGAACTGGTGGCGCGCGGCCCATTGGGTGAATTGCTCACCGACGGCGTTATTGACCGTTTTGTCAAACAACAGCGCAGCCCAACCCAAAAGCAACGTGACGCCCTCGATTGGCTCGAACTCTTACACCAGCAGGTTGAAGCGGAATATGTCTAGCATTTGTATTCTTGATACCAGCGTTTTTTGCAACCTTTTGAATGTGCCGGACAAGGCGCAAAGGCGGGCCGAAACGGTAAAGCAATTCGAGCAGAACATCAAGAGCCGCTACACCTTTTTACTGCCGATGGCAACCATTTACGAGACCGGCAATCATATTGCCCAAAATGGTGACGGACGAGTACGGCGAGCAAGAGCGCAAACCTTTGTCCTACAGGTTCAAGCCGCTTTTGCCGGCAGTGCACCGTGGACGCCAACCCCCTTTGACACGCATGAAGAGTTTGCGCATTGGTTATCCTCTTTTCCTGATCATGCCATGACCGGCTCCGGCATTGCGGATCTTTCCATTATCAAAGTCTTTGAGCGACAATGTGAATTGCACCCACGTCGCCATGTCTTTATTTGGTCGTATGATGGTCATTTGAGTGGATATAATCGTGAAGTTTAGGAACGAAGCGCCAGCAGCGTTACGCTTGGTTGCCGCCTTGGTCATTCCCGCAGCCGTGGATCGAGCGCATCTCGCAGCCCATCGCCCAAAAAGTTAAAGGCCAACACTGTCACCATGATCGCCAGCCCCGGAAAGATTGCCAGCCCTGGGGATAGCTCCATAAACTTGCGCCCTTGACTGAGCATCAAGCCCCAAGCGGCGTCGGGCGGTTGGGTGCCTAACCCCAGAAAGCTGAGACCGGCTTCGGCCAGAATCGCCAGCGAGAGCGAGAGCGTTGCCAACACAATGAGCGGGGCCAGGATGTTGGGCAACACATGGCGCAGGATGATATGGCGCTGTTGCCCACCGACAACCCGCGCCGCTTCAATGTAAGCCTCATTTTTGACCGTCAACACCGCACTGCGCGCCACCCGTGCAAAGGTCGGCGAGTAGACCACGCCAATCGCCAACATAGCATTGGTCAGGCTAGGGCCGAGCAGACCGGTGATGACAATCGCCAGCACCAGAGTGGGAAAGGCAAAGAGAATGTCCATGAAGCCCACCATGATACTATCAAAACGCCCGCCGATATAACCGGCCAGCACCCCCGCCGTCACCCCCAGGACAATCGCCAGGCTAACCGACAAGACCCCAACATAGAGCGAGGTACGGGCGGCAAAAACAACGCGCGAAAAAACATCGCGCCCCAGTTCGTCGGTACCCATGAGATGGTCGGCGCTGGGGGGAAGTAATCGTTTCGCCTCTTGCGCCGCCGGGTCATGGGTGGCGACTTGGGGCGCAAAGATCGCCATCAGAATTACAAAGATGACAATCGCCGCGCCGAGCGCGCCAATCGGGTGGCGACGAATGGTGCGGCCAAGGGTGGTGATAAGGCCAGATTTTGCACGCGATGCCGCGCCGGCAACCGGGCTTGCGATAGCTTGTGATGAGTTCATAGGCTTGGTCAACTATACTTAATTCTTGGATCAAGAAACGCATAGGTCAGATCAACCACCAGATTGATCAACACGAAAATCACGGCCAGGAACAGACTCGCCGCCTGCACTACCGGATAATCCCGGTTAAAGATGGCCTGAATCATCGTCCAGCCGATGCCGGGCAGGCCAAAGATCTGCTCAATGATAATCGAGCCGCCCATGAGCGCGCCCAACTGAATGCCGATGATGGTGATGACGGGGATAAAGGCATTCTTCAACCCATGCCGCAGGAGAATGATCCGTTCATTCAGCCCTTTGGCGCGCGCCGTGCGGATGTAATCCTGGCGCAACACTTCCAGCAGCGAGGATCGCACCATGCGCATCTCCACTGCCATCAATTGCACCGAGAGCGCCAGCGCCGGCAGCAACATCTGTAACAGATTACGCGGTAGATCTTCCAGCGGCGAAACCCAGATCACCGAGGGCGTCCAGCGGAAGACGAGCGAGGTGAAGAGCAGAAAGAGCGTCGCCAGCCAGAAACTGGGCATCGACAAGCCGATCAAGCCGGCCACCCGCGCCCAAAGATCAACCGGGCCATTCTGGCGCACCGCCGAGAGAATGCCCAGCGGCACCGCCACCACCAGCGAAAGGAGAATGGAAAAGAGCGCCAATTGGATGGTGATCGGCAGGGCGCGCACCAGGTGATCGGCAATCGGTTCGCGGCTGCGGAAGGAGAGGCCCAGATCGCCTTGGAAAATACCCCCAACCCACTTAACATATTGCACCGGCCAGGGATCATTGAGACCATAGCTTTCGCGCAGTTCAAACTTCTGCTCCTCGGTGATAGTCGGGTCCATGCCTACCAGCGCGTCCACAATGTCGCCGGGTAGGAGGCGCACCATGGCGAAGATCAGAAAGGACATACCCACCAATGTAGGTAGTAGTAAAAGTAGACGGCGTAGTAAATATCTATTCATAGTTTCTCATCCGTCAGTGTCGGCCACTGGTAAGTGCCATACAACAATCACATCAGCCAATTCCGGTATTTTCGCCAGTAGCGCGGTGTAGAGGTCTGGGTTCTCATGTAAGATCTGGCGGATGGGTGCTAAAAATGGTTTGTGACAATCCAGCATGTCGAGAAAACGTTGGCGGATCGTGTACCCACTTGGCAGCTTAAATTCAGGGCCAAATCTTGCCAACATCTCTACCCAGTCCAGAAATTGGCGAAGCGTTGTCAACCGACCTTCTACCAAGAGGCGGCGCTCGTTTAATTTCAGGAGACGCAGGGTGTACTCAGCACGAACTTGTTTGGTTGGCGATAAATCCTGCCGTGGCGCAACATGCCCTGCCGTGACGTCAGAATCGTATGACAAATTCAGGGCAAAGTAGTGCAGCGGTTCGTCAACACAAGGATTTAACAGGCGTGGGTTTTCGCCGTCCCATGCCATGCGAGAACCTTTGCAGCTAAAACCATTGCATTTGTGGCATGCCAACAATAGATTATCCCAGGCAAACATATAGTGTGGCGTTCCACGAAAACCGTTTTGGTGATGAGGGGATTTTGGCCAAAAGTGATCAAGTTCGTCTGCGTCCGGTGTTTCACAGTAGGCGCATTTGCTATGAAACAGGGTCTTTAGCAGCGCCAGAATAGCGTTTTTCGTCTCCTTGTCCTGCTCATGAAACTGTTGCCAGGGATCGCTATTGGTCTCACCATTGTTGACTGCCTGCTGCCAATGATCAAGGGCAGAGCGCAACGCAGCGGGGAGATCGGGTCGATTGACACGCAACATGGTTGAGATCAATTCTGATGAAGAAGTGATTTGAGATAAGCTAAGTCGGCGTCGAGCGACTGTTGTGCCGGCGCCACTCGATCCCCAACAAGGCGCCGGTTCAGATCAATTTCTAAGGCGGTTAAACGCTGTTGATCTTCGGTGGTCAGTTGCCCTTTGCGGCGTTGTGAATGTAATTGTTCATAGGCAACCAGATCTTGCTCGGTTTTCAAACTACGGTCACTAACATCAAATAGATCGGTCAGCACGCGATCCACGGCCCAATCTTGGGCGTAGGGCATCTGTTGATCGGCAACCACTACGCCATCTACATTTTCTAATACGGTAAGCGCCCCCTTACCGGCAGCCATGGCGACAAAGGGGCTGTGGCTGGTAACGATAAACTGGAGATTAGGAAAAATTCTGGTCAGCACAAAGCCAATTTCGCGCTGCCATTTCGGGTGTAAATGGGCATCAATCTCGTCGATCAAAACAACACCCTTGGCGGTACAATAGGGATTATCCAGCCATTTGTAGTCTGGATCCGAATGCACAACCCATTGCAATAAATCGACAACAAGGGCAAACATGCTACGATAACCATCACTTAGTTGTCGCAGATGAACTTCTTGCCCGCGCCAGCGGAATTGAATTTCCTGTTTGACCGAAATTTCATCAATGCCTGGCAATAAATCAGTTAAAAAATTGACAACCTTTTGAAATACCTCTGGACTGATCTCTTTACTATTTGCAGCTTGCGCTAAGAGCGCTTTGCGTTGGAGTTCTTTGAGCCAGCTTTCGCAATTTGTCAGGGCAACGCCTTCGTCAAACAACGAGCGAAATTGCTGCTTGAGGTCAAGGCGATCCGCTTGCTCCTGTCGACCGCCTGCAATGCGGCGGTATGGGCCGTACCCGCACATCAACCAGGTACGATAGCCACCGGTGAAGAGCGGCAGATCCTTGGCAATCTGTGCATAATTTTCAAACTCATTTTGGTAGTCAGGGATCGGTTCGAGCATCGTCGCGGTAGGAAATCGTTTTCGCTCACCAGTTGAACTTAGCGGCACGGTTTGGTCTGCACCAACCACAATGTGTTGTACAGATAAGGAGCGCGTTGCTTGTTGCAGATACAATTCTTTTGCGACGGGTGTACCTGGTAAATCACGAAAATCGACTTGCAATTGCGCGTTCATTTGCGCCTTGGCCTGCCCCTGCCGCACCCACGTTTCTAGATTGAGCAATTTTTCGGCCGTCGTCACATCAACCAGGCAAGCCGCAATCGCTTGTAACAAAGTGCTTTTGCCATCGCCATTGTTGCCAATAATCACATTCCAGTTTTGTTGGCGGTCGGGGTTATCCCCATGCGCAGTCTGGAAATAAAGCATGACGTCTTCAAAACACTTCACATTTTGTAATCGAATCTGATCGATGTACATCGTTTACCTCTCGACCAAGCTTACCCTGACTTCGCTACACTGTTACCCTCTTTACACTCATCCATTCATTATACTTTGCGCCAGCGGAAAAGCAGAGTTTCGACACGACTAAATTGTGTTTTTCCGCTGGCGCAGGTTGGCTATCAACGAATAAATTAACTTTCCAACCAAACCGTCCGCAGACCGGGGTGGAAGTCATTAAAGCCGACGTACATATCCTTCAGATTCTTGCGCACAGCATGGAATTTCATCGGCTGGCAGATGTAGACATGGGGCGCTTCTTCCAGGACGATCTCCTGGATGCGGCGGATCTGTTTGTGCCGCTCCTCGCTGTTGAGTTCGACCAACGCCTTCTTATAAAGTTCAACCAACTCGTCATTCTTCCAGCCATCGCCATTGTTAAACCAGCGGGCGGCGACACCAGCATCCGGTGCGCCAAAGTCGTTGACATAGCGGGTGACATCGGGGCGCATCCCGCGACCGGTGGAACACCAATCGAAAGTGCCGTCGCCGACGCGCTTGGCAAAGGGGCCGATCTCCTCGGCGATGACTTCGACGTTGATCTTGAGTTCTTTTAACTGCTGTTGCACCACTTCGGCGGTCTGGGTGGCGTCGTGGTTGGCAATGGCATAGAGGGTAATGTCAAAGCCGTCGGCATAGCCGGCATCGGCCATCAGTTGTTTGGCGGCGTCGAGATCGGGTTTGAACCAATTTTCGGCTAATTCTTCCGGTGGAATAAACCAGTCGCCATAGCCGGGCGGCACACATGCGCTTAACGTCGCCTCGCCGCCAAAGACATTGTCGATGATCTGCTGGCGGTTGATTGCCTTGCTGATCGCCTGACGCACCCGCACATCGTTCCACGGTTTGTCATCGCCCAGAATGGTAAATTGCAAGACACGCGGCGCTGAGAACAAGCCTTTGAGGATGACAATATCGGGATCATTTGCCAGGGTGCGCGCCGTATCGGCGGAAACGGTGCAGCCGTGAATTTCACCAGAGCGCAAGGCTGCCACGCGACCACTCTCATCGGGCAGCACCTTGAGCGTCAATTTGTCCAGGTAGGGCAGTCCCTGCTTCCAAAAATCGGGGTTGCGTTCAAATTCAACCCGGTCGTTGGGGACATATTGAATGAGCTTATAGGGGCCGGTGCCGATGCCTTCGGTCAACAAATTCCAGCGGGTGTACGCATCTTTGGGAATAATGGCGCTATAGCGCGACCAGGCCAGATAGCCCTCAACACTCGGATCAGGGCCGGTCATGTTAAACTTGATGGTGCGCTCATCAACGGCCTCAATGCTTTCAATCGCCGGGTAGAAGGAGTTCGGCACACCAGGTTCCGGCGGCGTCTTCTGCAAGGTCATCGAGTAGATCACATCATCCACAGTCACTGGGTCGCCATTGTGGAACTTCAACCCCTCGCGCAGATTGAAGACCCAGCTTTTGTCGTCGGGCGCTTCCCAACTTTCCGCCAACGCCGGCTGCACCTTGAGATCCTTATCCCATTCCAGCAGCGAATCGTAGATCCCTTCCTTGCCCCAGTGGTTGGCGCCGCTAACGCCGCCAAAGGGAATCAGATTGACCACATCCGATTCAATTGCCCAGGTGACCGCGCCGCCAGGCTTCGGTTCGCTGGATGCGGCTGGCGCTTCCGCCGCCGGGGCATTCCCTGCGGGCGCCGGCGCGGCACAGGCTGCCAACAGCGCTTGCGCCGCACTCAGCGACAGCCCTAAGGCCGCTGCATTGCGCATAAAGGCCCGCCGACTCATGTCGCCACGGGTAAACAACGTCTGTAACTCGTTCGAATTCGTTGGTTGATCGGACATGGACACTGCTCCTTTGCTATGATGAATATTGGGTATTAGGTGATTGGGTCATTCGGTGGCTGAGCTTGTCGAAGCCACCGAATCACCTAATCACCTAAAGTCGCTTACGTGTGCTGGGCGGGGGCGCCGCCAGGGCCGGGCGTTGCAAGGAATAGGGGGTGATGTCATGGGGCGTGGCGCCGTCGATAGCGAGTTCGCTCAGGATTTTGCCCATGATGCTGGCGAACTTATAGGCGTGACCGTCGCCCACCACCACCGAAATTTGGGGATAGGCCGGCAACCGGTCAAGCACAAAATCGCGGTCGGGGGTCATGGTGTAGAGACAAGTTTTGGTGTAGAGCTTGGGGCCAACAAAGCGGGGGATGCGGCGGCTGAGAAAGTCATCCAACTGCTGCTCAATGGCCGGGTTGGCGTCAAAGGCGCGTGTCTCGGCGGTGACAGTCTGGCCGACGGCGTCAATCGCCGCTTTGGTCGCGACTTCGCCATAGACGGGAAAACCGTAATAGCTCACAGCATCCTTCCAGCGAAAGATCGGGAAGCGACCGATGGCAAACTCTTTGATGTGCGGCGTGGCATAATAGGTCACCTGCTCCTGTGAGACGGTCAGCGGCAAGCTCATGCCAATCGACGCCAGCAAGTTATTCAGCCACGCCCCCGCCGTCACCACCAGATGGCGACAGGTGAAGGTACCCTGCTCGCTGACAACCGTGACGCCGTCAGCGGTTGGCACAAGCGCTTTCACCGGATTCTGGTCAAGAACCGTTGCGCCATGCCCGCGCGCCAACGCAATGTGACAGGCGTTGCCCCTGGCCGGCGAGGCAATCCCTCCTTGCGGCTGATAGAGCACATCGACTGCGCCGTGGGGCGTAAATTGCGGATAGCGATAACACAACTCGTCGCCGTCAAAGCGTTCATAGGGCGTGCCGGCGCGATTCATTGCCTCGACATGCTGGTCAAACAGGGTATGAAATTCACTCGCCTGATAAGCCAACAACACTTCACCCGTCTTGGTGACAATCTCAACGCCGGATTCTTCCTCCACCGTCCCCCACGCTTCATAGGCATGAACGGCCAGCCGTGCATAGTCGTCCCGGTGATAGGCCAGCCGAATGATCCGCGAATGATCCTGCGAGCCGCCATTGTGGTGGAAGAGCGCAAATTGTTCCAGCCCCAGCACTTCAGCGCCGGCACGGCGCGCCAACCAATAGAGCGCCGCCGCACCAATCCCGCCACACCCAAGAACGATATACTCATAATGGCTTTTCATTGCGGATTCTCACAATCGGAAAAACAATTAATTGTCAATGGAAAATGGTTAATGGTTACGCGCAGGTAACACGACTTAACCATTAATTATTTTCCATTGACAATTAACTTATTAATCAGCAAATGCCCAAATTGCCCCACCTGTGCTTGGTACTCCGGCAGCAGAACGGTGGTGGCATCGGTTTCCTCAACAATGGCCGGCCCCACTACCTGTTGACCAGCGCCCAATCGATAGCGATCATAAATCGGGCAATCGACATAGCCCCTTTGTTCGGCAAAATAGACCGTGCGCGTAGCCTTTTGCGCCTGATTAACCGGACCGTTGACCGCCGGCCATTGACGCAACTGCGGCTTGACAATCTGACCAACGGCCAGCAGCCGCAAGTTGACAAATTCAACCGGCTCGCCGGGGGCGCTAAAGCCGTAAGCCCGGTCATGGGTGCGATGAAAGGCAGTCAAGACCGTTGCTAGGGCGCTTTCATCAAGCGGTTGATCGGGTAGGTTGACGGTCAATTCATAGCTCTGCCCCACATAGCGTAGATCGACCTGACGAGTAAAGCGCATGGCGCTGTCGGCAATCCCTTCCCGCACCAACGTGGCCCGCCCCTGCGCCGTCATGGTTTGATACGCCGCTTCCACTCCCGCCAGATCAAGCTGACTGGCCCGGTTGATCAGTGTCGTTGTATATTCATGCTTCAAGTCAGTGACAAGCAGGCCCAATGCGGAGGTGACGCCAGGGCCGGGTGGAATGATGATGGTCGGGATCTCTAATTCCGCGGCCAGCCGGTTGGCATGAACAGGGCCGGCCCCGCCAAAGCCGACCAGCGCAAAGTCGCGCGGATCGTAGCCCCGCTGCACCGACACTAGACGCAAGGCATTGACCATCGCGGCATTGGCAATCTCCACAATCCCATGCGCCGCCGCTGTCACATCCATACCCAGGGGGATGGCGCAGCGCTTGGCAATCGCCTGGCGCGCCGCCGCTACATCCAGCTTGATCTCGCCGCCGAGGAAATAATCAGGATTCAATCGCCCCAACACCAGATTCGCGTCCGTCACTGTCGGCTCGACCCCGCCTTTGCCATAACAGGCCGGCCCCGGATCAGCGCCGGCGCTCTGGGGGCCGACCCGCAAAATGCCGCCGGCATCGACCCAGGCAATTGAGCCGCCGCCCGCGCCGATCTCCACCAGATCGATCACGGGGGTGCGAATGGGGTAACCTTTGCCCCGTTGGGCGCCAACCCCGGCCCGCGCCGCCGCACCCACTTCGTATTCTTTGGTCACTTTGGGCGTGCCATCTTGAATTAGACCGGCTTTGGCCGTGGTGCCGCCCATGTCAAAGGAGATAATATCTGCATAGCCGAGCAAGTCACCGGTGTACGCCGCCGCAATTACCCCTGCCGCCGGCCCCGATTCGACCATAAAGACCGGTTTGCGTTGCGCCTCGACAAAGGTGTAGACGCCACCGCTGCTCTGCATCAAGAGCAGTTCAGCCTTGATGCCGGCAGCGCGTAGCTCTTCCTCAATACGGGCCAGGTAACGGGCCACCACCGGTTGGAGCGCGGCGTTAATGACGGTGGTGCTGGCTCGCGTATATTCCCGAAATTCTGGTGCAACATCGGATGATAAAGAGATAGGAATCTCTAGCAAGAGTGGTTGCAGCAGTGCAGCTACCCGTTGTTCATGGGCGGGATTCCGGTAAGCGTGTAGCAAACAAACGGCCACCGCTGCCACTTCTTCGCGCCGCAACGCTTCCCCAACCTGGCGGACAGCCGCTTCATCTAGTGGTAACAGCGTGTTCCCCTGGGCGTCCAATCGTTCTGGTACGCCAAAGCAAAGGTAACGGGGCACTAGCGGCTTGGGCTTTTCAAATTGCAGATCGTACAAACTGGGGCGAATCTGCCGGGCGATTTCCAGCAGATCGCGAAAGCCATCTGTTGTGACAAACCCTGTGCGCGCGATCTTGCCTTCGATGATGGCGTTGGTGGCAACCGTCGCGCCATGCACCACAAACGTGACCGCCGCCGGCGCGACTTGGTGCGTCGCCAGAATCCGCTGGGTGACAGCCAAAAAACCAACCGCCGGATCAGCCGGGGTTGAGGAAACCTTTGCCAGGTGAATTTCACCAGTTGCTTCATTGATCAGCGTGGCGTCGGTGAAGGTGCCGCCAATATCGATACCCAGGCGATAGGCCATGATCGAGATTCCTCACGCAAGCATGGGCGCAGGGTTGCGGTTCGGTTGAACGTTGGGCTTGACTGTCAGGTAAATTTCGCAACATGCATGTTGCTGCCCCCATTATAAAAGAGATAATTTCTGGCGTCAACCGCGTTTTTTATGAAAGGTGAGCGGCTTGTTTTGGGCATGATGTCGAGATAAGATCGGAAGGTCGGAAAAACCGGTTTGACAAGTTGTCTTCTTTCGAGTAGGCTACTTCCTGTTACGAGAGCGCAAAATCAACCGCAGAGGCGCAGAGGGCGCAAAGAGGGCCGGTGTAACACCTTCGCGTTCTTTGCGTTTTTGCGGTTAATCCCTGCGTTTCGCAACAAGAATGAGGCTAGAGGCCCATTGCGCCATGATACCACAAGCGGGAAACCAGCCGATGTCAACCACGACCAATGCATCAAGCTTTGATCCGATCAAATTTGAAGTGATCCGCAACGCCCTGCTGGAAGCCACCGAAGAGATGGCAATTGCCTTGCGGCGCAGCGCCTACTCGACCAACATCAAGACGCGCGCCGACTTTTCCTGCGCACTCTTTGATCGCCGGATGCAACCGGTGGCCCAGGCGTTTGCCCAGCCGAATCACTTGGGGTCGCTCGGCCGCTCGGTGCCCCATGTATTGGCGTCCTATGGGCCGGAGAAGTTGGGGCCAGGTGATGCGATTCTCGCCAACGATCCTTACTTACGCGGCGTCCACCTCAACGACATTACCCTGATTTCGCCGATTTATCATAACAATGCGTTGGTCGGCTATGTCGCCAGTCTGGCCCATCATGTTGATGTGGGCGGCGGCGCGCCGGCTAGCGTTGGCGCTTTTCGCGAAGTTTATCAGGAAGGAATTATCATTCCGCCGGTGAAACTGGTGCAGAATGGGCAAATTGTCGACGATGTCTTTCGGCTGGTGCTGGCGCAGATTCGTTCCAAGCGCGAAACTGCCGGCGATCTGCGCGCCCAGATTGCCGCCAACAACACTGGTATTCGGCGCATCACCGCGTTGGTCGAGCGCATGGGGTTGGCGACGCTCAACTTTTACATTGACGAATTGCTCAACTACACCGAACGCCGTACCCGTGCCGCCATTGCCACCCTGCCCAAAGGAACCTTCAGCGCCGAGGGGGTCATGGACAGCGACGGCTACACCGACCAACCGGTGCGCCTGGCGTCAACCGTTATCATCGATGACCAGGGGATCCGCTTTGATCTCACCGGCTGCGACCCGCAACGCCGCGCCCCAGTCAACGCCACTTATTCGCAGACTTACTCGGCCTGTGCCTACGTTCTCAAATGTCTGATCGACCCGGATATTCCGGTCAACGCCGGTTTTTATCGACTGGTGCAGGTGGAAGCGCCGGAAGGGAGCGTGGTCAATTGTCGGCCACCAGCACCGGTGGTGGCTGGTTGGGAAATCAACGCCCGCCTGACTGATGTGATGCTCAAAGCGCTGGCCCCAGCCTTACCCCACCTGATCCCCGCCGGTACGAAGGCAATGATCTGTCACGCTGGCTTTGGCGGGGTCGATCCCCGTCGCCAGGAGTATTACTGTTTTCTGGAGACGCTGGCCGGCGGCTATGGCGCCCGACAGCAGAGCGATGGCCCCGACGCCGTGCAAACCCACGGTCAGAACACCGAAAACGCGCCGGTGGAAGAGACGGAGATCAACTATCCGGTGCGCATTGTACGCTATGAGCTGGTGAACGATTCAGAAGGGGCCGGTCGCCAGCGCGGTGGGCTGGGTTTGCGCCGCGACTATCTTTTCCCCGACCATGAGGTTTCTTTTACGATTCTGGCCGATCGCGAACGGTGGGGGCCGTGGGGTCTCTTTGGCGGCGAAGCGGGGCAAAAAGCCAGCTATTTTCTTAACGCCGGTGATGAGACGACCGAACTCGGCTCCAAAGTCACCGTGCAACTGGCGCCGGGTGACATTATCACTTATCGCACTTGTGGCGGTGGCGGCTATGGTTCTCCCCTGGAACGGGAGCCGGCTTTGGTGCTACGCGATGTTCGCGAAGGCAAGGTAAGCTTAGAACGAGCGCAGGCCGTCTATGGGGTGGTAATCGACGTAGAAACTTGGACAGTGAATGAAGTCGCGACGAAACACACCAGAGGCAATTAAGCAAGCCATTCGGCAACGACAAAACCAGTGATGCCACTCTGTATAGGACAGGCAACCTATGTCACACCATGCTTCTCTATCCCAACCGGTTCATGATGTTCGCTTTCTCTATGACCTGAAAACCCCCATGCGCGATGGCGTCAAGCTTTCAGCAGATGTTTTTCTGCCACAGGGGGGCGGCGCCTTTCCTACCATCTTCTTGCGCACGCCCTATGAAAGCTTGCTCCAAATGCACATTGAGTGGGCGGTCTGGTGGGCCAAACGGGGCTATGCCGTGGTGATTCAAGATTGCCGTGGCCGCTTTGAGTCGGAAGGCGTTTTCTATCCTTATCACGATGATGGGCAGGACGGTCATGAGACGCTGGCGTGGATTGCCGACCAACCCTGGTGCAACGGTAAGATCGGCACCAGCGGACGTTCCTATGGCGGCATTGTCCAGTGGCAACTGGCGCCCTATCGCAGCCCTCACCTGACGGCAATGGCGCCCCAAGTGATTATGGGCGACTACTTTGGCGATTGCCACCGGATTGGCGGCGCTGTGCAATGGCTCTTGACAGTGGGAGCGGCAATTATCTTCTCGACCAACGTTTCACTCATTCAACAGGGGGCCACTCACATCTTTGGCAACCAGCAATTCTACCGTCATTTACCCCTTATCACCGCCGACGAGGTGGCGATTGGGCGCAAGATTCAGTTCTACCGCGACTGGTTGGAACATGAGTTTTACGATGACTACTGGCGCGCCATCAACACCGAAGAGAAACTCGACCAGATCGCCGTGCCGGTCTGTCAGCAAGGGGCCTGGTATGATCCCTATACGGCGTCCAAATTTCGTATGTGGAACGGGCTGCGCGAACGGGGCTTCTCCCCCCGGGCCCGGCAAAACCAGAAACTTTACGTCATCCCCTGGACGCACCATCTGCCCGAAGGCTCCAAGCTGGGCGATCTTGACTTTGGGCCGCAAGGGGCGGTAGATCTCAAACAAGAGGATTTGCGCTGGTTTGACTACTGGCTCAAGGGCATCGACACCGGCATCATGCGCGAACCGCCGTTGCGCCTCTTTGTCATGGGCGTCAACGTCTGGCGCAACGAAAATGAATGGCCGCTGGCGCGCACGGTTTGGACGCCCTATTATCTGCACAGCAATGGTCGCGCCAACACCTTCTACGGCGACGGCGTCCTCAGCCCGGAATTGCCGACCAATGAACCAGCGGACAAGTACAGCTATGATCCCAACGACCCCGTTCCCTCGCTGGGCGGTAATAACTCGACCTGGACATGGGTCAAGTTTGCCCGCGACCCGCTCTTCCCCGGCCCCATCGACCAGCGTCCGGTTGAGCGACGGGATGATGTGCTGGTCTATACAAGCGCGGTGCTGGAAGGTGATCTAGAGGTGACGGGGCCGTTGACGGTGGTGCTCTATGCGGCCTCCTCGGCGCGCGACACTGATTTTACGGCCAAGTTGGTTGATGTTTATCCCGATGGTCGCGCTATCCATTTGGCGGAGGGCATTGTACGCGCCCGTCACCGCCAGAGTATGGAACGAGCCGACTTCCTGGAACCGGGCGAAGTGGCTGAATACCACATCCAGTTAGCGCCCACCAGCAATGTGTTTCGCCGCGGCCATTGTCTGCGCGTCGAAATTTCCAGTTCCAATTTCCCGCGCTTTGACCGCAATCTCAACACGGGCGAGTCGATTGCCACCGGCACGCGTATGCAGATTGCTCACCAAACCGTGCTGCATACACAAACGTATCCATCGCACATCCTCTTGCCGGTCATCCCCGCGCTCTGACCCGAATCAGCCTGCACAACGAGGAGTTCGCACGCCCACGTGCGAACTCCTCGTTGGAGATTCAAATGATTGGTCGATTAACAAACTGGCGGTGGGGATCACGCATGGGTTTTGAGAAATTCCGTGATCGCCGGGTGGGTCAACCATTCGCTGACCTGGCGCCAGGCGCGCAGGGTGGTCTCACGGTCGCGGCGCATTTGGGGAACAAAGCCAAATTGCAGATAGAGGCTGATGGCCGGGATGCGGGCGCTGGCTGTGTTGAGGTAGGCCCGTTCATGCCCCAGTTCCCGCAGTCGGGCGCAGACCAGGCCAAGCAAGGGTTTGGCCAGCCCCTGGCCTTGTGCGGATGGGTGGATGGCAACCCAATGCACCAGGCCATAGGGATCGCCTTCCTCATCAGTGTAGAACCAGGCCGAAGATGTACCCACCGGTGCGCCCATACCATCACACAAATAGGCTTGGCGGGTCGGCAACAAAGCCCGTTCGGCGCCAAACTCCTGGTCAAAGGTTTCAGCGGTATAGGTGATGTAGGGATCGGCGGCGATGTGGATGGCAAGCCACGCTTTTTCATCCCCCGGTTGATACCAGCGCAATGTATATGGGGCCGGGATAGCAAAGGTCGGCAGATTTTCCAAAGTGGGGCGGATCATGCTAATGCTAAGATTTTCGGTAGACATGCTTATTAGTCCGCAGCAACAGCTAGCATTTGGTCGGTTTGTGTTATTTCGTGGATGTCATCCCAGTTGATGACAGCAACCCAAAGGTTTTCCTCTACTGAGTAGATGACAGTCCCTTCAACTTCTAAATCTTCACTATACAACAAAAATGTTTGCCCCGGTCGCAATACAACGCGTTGGCGCGCCAGATCTTCGATTGTCCCGGTACAATTCAAACGTAATCGGCCCTGTATATCAGCGTTCTGAAAGTCTATATAAATTTTGGGCTTTTTCATCATCTCTTCTCCCGTGCAGGATTGGCAACAGTGGGTGTCAATAGGCGACTAGCTTGTTCTGGTGTAAGTCCTGTTAACGTTGCATGGTAAGGGCTACGCCCAGATGTACATATGACATCGCCACCCGCTTTACGAATTTCACTAACTGTCGTAATGCCAACCTGTCCATGTGGAATAAGCATCACAAGTTGCATGATGGTAACATTAATCCCACATTCTACTGAAACTCCCATTCCTCGTCGAATATCTTCAGGACGGTTATTCCCACCACGTACTACTAATGCATCATCAGGCCACATGTCTTGGCGACACCACAAACGATGAAAATGCAACAGGGATTTCACCGATTTCACAGATTTTTCTATTTGTGAATCTGCGTAATCGGTGAAATCCCTGTTATTTACAGAACAGAAATTCTTGCCATACGCAATTAACTTGACATCCTATGAGCTTTTGAGGCTAGTATACAATCTGATCATTGTTACGTCAATGGTGTTGTTTGACGTTTGAAAAAGCGCTTAGACGCATCAAGGCTGGTAATGGTATACTACAACCAACAACCCAATCACCGTCCCACCGGGACTTGACGAAAAGAGTAGACGCCATGAGAGCCACCGAGCCGACCTTTCGCATTGGCGCCGATGTCGGCGGCACCTTTACTGATGTCATCCTTCTCAGCGCCACCGGCGAATTGTGGAGCCACAAATTGCCTTCGACGCCGCCGCATTTTGAGGAAGCGGTGTTACAGGGCATTGATCAGCTTTTGCGCGCGGCTGGCATTGGCGGTGCGCCGGTGGCTGCCGTGGCACATGGCACCACGGTTGCCACCAACGCCGTGCTGGAACATCGCGGCGCCCGCACCGCGCTCATCACCACCGGCGGCTTTCGCGATGTGTTGGAACTGCGGCGCATTCGGGCGCCCCAACTCTATGATCTCTTTTTTGACAAACCGGCACCCTTGGTCGAACGGCGGCTGCGCTTTGAAGTTTCGGAGCGGATGGCGGCGGATGGGGCGGTTCTTCGGCCCATTGTCGAAGCAGAATTGCAAACGATTGCGGAACAGTTGGTCGGGGAGGAAGTGGAAGCGGTAGCGGTCTGTTTGCTCCATGCGTATGCCTACCCGGCCCACGAACAGCAGATCGGCGCTTTCCTGCGTGAACATCTGCCGCATCTCCAAGTTTCGCTTTCCTCTGACGTGTTGCGTGAACGGCGTGAGTACGAGCGCACCGCCACTACCGTGGTCAATGCCTACATTCAACCAGTGATGCGGCGCTATTTGCACGATTTGCGCACAGGGTTGCATCAACATGGCATTGACTCACCTTTGCTGATCATGCAATCCGCCGGTGGACTGGCGCCGGAGACCGAAGCCGCCCAACGCCCGGTTTATGTACTGGAATCAGGGCCGGCGGCAGGTGTGCTGGCGGCGAATGCACTCGCCCGTCGGCTGGGCTTGCCCAATGTCATCGCCTTTGACATGGGCGGCACCACAGCCAAAGCGGCCATGATCGAAGGCGGCGTGATCTCGTACAGCGCCGAGTATGAAGTGGGCGCGTCGCTCTCGTCAAGTAACCGGCTGGTGGGGGGCGGCGGGGAATTGATCCGCGCCCCAACGATTGACATTGCCGAAGTGGGCGCCGGTGGCGGCAGTCTGGCCTATCTGGATCGGGCTGGTGGTTTGCGCGTCGGTCCGCAGAGCGCCGGCGCACGACCGGGGCCGGCCTGCTATGGCCGCGGCGGCACGCAACCCACGGTCACTGACGCCAACGTTGTCCTGGGGTATATCCGTCCCGGCCCGCTCGCCGATGGGGAAGTGACGGTGGATCTGGCCGCCGCGCAACGTGCGGTCGCTGACCAGGTCGCCAAACCGTTGGGCCTGGACTTATTGCCCGCCGCTGACGGCATCCACCAGATCGCCAACGCACGGATGATGCGTGCGCTGCGCGCCGTCTCGACTGAACGAGGCCGTGATCCACGCGACTTTGCCCTGATCGCTTTTGGCGGCTCCGGCCCGGTTCATGCCGCCGGCCTGGCGCGTGAACTGGCGATTGACCGGGTGATCATCCCGCCTTTACCCGGCCTCTTTAGCGCGTTGGGGCTGCTCTTTTCGGGCATTGAGCATCATGATGTCCGCAGTTGTCTGCTCACCGGCGCAACGTTAACACCAGCGGCGCTGGCTGGGCTACTGGACGAGATGCGGTCGTCGATGTTGGCGCAATTTGCCGCCGAGGGGGTGACAGCGGCGGATGTCCACTTTAGCAGCAGCGTCGATATGCGCTTCCGCGGGCAAGCCTCGGAGATTCGGATTACCTACCAACCGGCGACGCCGCTCTCTACTCTCATCGCCACCTTTGAGCAGGAACATGAACAACTCTACGGTCATCGCTCCGACCCCGACAACCCGGTCGAGGTGGTGGCGGTGCGCCTCGTAGGGCGGACCGCCGCACCGGAAATTCACCGGTTGGGTGATACAAGCAAAGCTATCGCCGTCCACACCACAGGGCAAGTGACAACACGGCCTGCCTATTTTGGCGCAGACGTGGGGCTGGTTGACACCCCGGTTCTCACCCGGCGCAACCTGCTTGAAAGTGTGGCCGGCCCCTTGCTCATTGATGAGTATGACTCGACGATTGTCGTGCCGCCGGGTATGCAAGCGGCGCTAGACGCACAAGGGAATATCGAAATCACCCAAATCTGAGTTTTGACCTAAAGAAGTGCGACGGTGGGTAAACGAGCAAGAGTGCCGGGGACTGGCCAGTTGATGTTCGCAGTGACCAACCTTTTTCCGGCCAGTCCCCGGCACTCTTGCGGTCCCTACCCGGCAGCTTCTATCAGTTGCTATAGCTTTATGTGATGCGGCGCTGTTTCAACAGGAGAAGTCATGTATCAAGTAACACAAATGGTTTCTATCACTGATCTTCAAAAGCATCAGCGGAAAGTCTTTGCCATGCTCGACCAAGGACCAGTAATGGTCGCCAACCGCCAGCAACCAACTGCCGTCGTCATTTCACCTGAACAGTGGAATACATTGGTGGAGGAGATGGATTTGTTGTGGACAGAACGGGAAGCTGCGCTGGCTGAACTCCGTCTTGCCACTGGAAAGAGCAAAGTTGTTGAAATGAGCGAACAAGCAATCACCGAATGGTTGGCCGAAGAGCCGACGCCTCACAAAGATCATGACTAAGGACGTTCCTATGAGCATCAACCCCATCACCCGTGAAATCATTCAAACGGCGCTCTCAGCCGCCGCTGACGAAATGTCGCTGGGCCTCTACCGCACGGCCTACTCGACCATTGTGCGCGACTGTCTCGACTACTCTACCTCGCTCTGTGACGCCAACGGCGAGATGATTGCGCAGGGCGTCACCATTCCCTTTCACCTGGGATCGGTGCCGTATGCGTTAGCAGCGCTCTTCCAAAAATTTGATGGGAAGATGGAGCCGGGCGATCTTTTCATCATGAACGACCCTTTTGACGGCGGGATGCACATCCCCGACATCTTTATTGTCAAGCCGATCTTCTGGGAAGGGGAACGGGTCGCCTTTGCCGTCAGCACGGCCCACCATCTGGATTTGGGCGGGCGGCTACCGGGTAGTTCGGCTTGTGACAACACCGAAATCTTTCAAGATGGCCTGCGCATTCCCTGGCTAAAGCTCTACCGCCGCGGCGAACCGGACGAAGCGATCTTCGCTCTCATCCGCGCCAATGTGCGCGTGCCGGAGATGACCATCGGCGACATTCGCGCCCAGATCGCGGCCTGTCACATTGGCGAGCGCGCCATCCATGACCTGATCCGTCGCTATGGCGTGGCGACCTTCACCGCCTGCGCCGCTGACCTGATCGCCTACACCGAGCGGCTCATGCGCGCCGAGATCGCCGGCTGGCCCGACGGCAGTTACACCTTTACCGACTACCTCGACAGTGATGGCGTCGGCGGCCCGCCCACCAAAATCCAGGTGACACTGACTGTCGAAGGGGACAGTATCACCGCTGACTTTACCGGCAGTTCACCCCAGGTGCGTGGCGCGCTCAACAGCACCCTTTCCTTTACGGCGTCGGTGGTGGCGCTCTGTGTCCGGGCCGTGCTGCGCGAAGAAATTCCCAACACGGCTGGCATGTTCAAACCACTCAAGATCATCGCCCCGCCTGGGACGGTGGTCAATGTCGAAATGCCGGGCGCGTCCTCCATGCGCGGCGTCACCGGCTTTCGCATGGCTGATGCGGTTTGGGGCGCGCTGGCCGGTCTGCTGCCGGAGCGGGTGCTGGCAGCGGGCGAAGGGGGCAACACGCTGGTGATTATCGGCGGCCAACGGCCCAACAAGACGCCCTATGTCTACTATGAACTGCTCTCCGGCACCTGGGGCGCGCGTCCGGATCGCGATGGCAACGACGGCCTGTGCAACCCGGCCAATGTCGCCAGCAACATTCCGGTGGAGCAGGCCGAATGTGAATACCCGGTGCGCATCGAACGCTATGGCTTGGTCGATGACAGCGGCGGGGCCGGCAAATTCCGCGGCGGCCTGGCCATTGAACGCGAATGGCGCTTGCTCTCCGGCGAAGCCCATCTCGCCATCCGCTCGGATCGACGCGATCATCTGCCCTACGGTCTCTATGGCGGCCAGCCCGGTACGCCATCCACCAACATGCTGTACGCCGCCGATGACGAAATCAACGAACGGGGTGTCGTCTTGCCGACCATGATCTCTACTTCGATGAAAGCCGGCGAGCGCATCTATCACAAACAACCCGGCGCCGGCGGCTGGGGCAATCCACTGGAACGTCCGCCGCTGGTTGTGGCGAATGATGTGCGCAACGGCAAAGTTTCATTGGCGGCAGCGCAGGAAGCTTATGGCGTTGTGTTAGATCCCAAGACCCTTATAGTCGATGAAGCGGCAACGACGGCGCTCCGTCAGCAAAGGCGAGGTCAGTCATGAGTCAACGCTATGATTTAGCTATTCAGGGCGGCATGGTGGTGGATGGCACAGGGGCGGCGCCGGTGCGGGCAGATGTAGCGATTGCCGATGGGCGGATTGCGGCGATTGGCGTGATCGAGCCGGCGGCTGGTACACCGGTGTTGGACGCGACTGGGCTGGTAGCGGCGCCGGGGTTTATTGATATTCATAGCCATTCCGATTTTACGCTGCTGGTGGATCCACGGGCGGTCAGTTCGATTACCCAAGGGGTGACGTTAGAGGTGGTGGGCAACTGTGGGCATGGTTGCGCGCCGATTGTGAACCCGGAACTGGTGCGCATGAACATCTACGGCTGTCAACCCGGCCATGCCTTAGACTGGCGCACCATGGGCGAATATCTAGCGCGCATGGACGCTGGTCGCCCAGCGGTGAATGTCATCACGCTCGTGCCAAATGGCAATTTGCGCCTGGCCGTCACCGGGCTGGTGGATCGACCCGCCGCGCCCGATGAAATACGGCAGATGAAAAAGCTGTTGACCCAGAGTCTGGAGGAAGGCGCTTGGGGCTTTTCTACCGGGCTGGAATATGGGCCGGAACAGGGGTGTAGCGAGGCGGAGATTGTGGAATTGTGTCGGGTTTGCGCGCAGCATGGCGGTCTCTATGCCACCCATACGCGCAATCGCGCCGGCGAAGCACATGAGACCATCGCCGAAGCAATTCGCACCAGTGCCCAGGCCAATGTTCCCTTGCAAATTTCCCATATTTCGGTGGTGGCGCGATTGGTGGAAGAGAGCGGTTGGGCGGTGGCGCAAGCGTTGGACCAGGTGGCGGCGGCGCGTCAGGCCGGGTTGGATGTGCGCTTTGATATGCACACCCGTCTCTTTGGCACCACCAATTTAAGCGCCGCCCTGCCCCCGGCGCTCCTCGAAGGCAGCCAAGCCACTATTGCCCGCCGCCTGCGCGACCCCGCCACCCAGCGGGAAATCCGCCAATATCCCAGCATCATCAACGCCCTGGCCCGTGGTGACTGGGGCAAGATCGTCCTCTTCAACAGCAAAGCGCACCCAACCTTACGTGGTCGCAGCCTGGCCGAAGTGAGCGCCCAGTGGCAGATGGACCCCTACCAGACCATTTGCGAACTATTGCTGGCCGAACTGGATGACCTGCACAGCCTCATGATCCTGGCCTTCACCTATCGCGCCGAAGACCTGCGCGCCGCCTTTGAACACCCCGACTGCATGGTCGGCTCCGATGCGACGGCGCTGGCGCCCGATGGGCCGCTAGCCAACTCGGCCTTTCATGGCGCCTACACCTGGGCCGCCTGGTTCTTCCGCCATTTTGTGCGCGAACGGGGTATCATCACGGTGCAAGAAGCCGTGCGCCGCCTGACTTCACTACCCGCCGGTCGTCTGGGGTTGACGGATCGGGGCGTCCTCAAAGCCGGCGCCTGGGCGGACTTGGCGCTCTTTGACCCCCATACCTTTGGCGAACGCGGCACGACGCTGGAACCAAACCAACCGGCGGATGGCATGATGCATGTGGTGGTCAATGGCGTCGTCGCGTTGCGCGATGGACAACTGACCGGCGACCGCAACGGTCGTGTCCTCAGCCGGTAACATCAACTATTGCACTACAATGAAGGAGCGAACGATATGCACTTTGCAGAGTTTGATCTACCTGGGCTACCGATGGGTGAGAAAGCCACCGGCTGGCTTGACGTAGCCGGGCGCGCCGATGGCAGCATCTGGCGCTTGCCGCTGCTTTACGTGACGGGGCCAACACCCGGCCCCACGCTTGTCGTCACCGCCGCCGTGCATGGCGATGAGTATGAAGGCGTCGAGGCGATCCCGCAACTCTTTCAGCAGATTGAACCGGCGCATCTGCGGGGAAAACTGGTCATGGTTCCTGTCTGCAACATGCCGGCCTATGAAACCGCCACCCGTAGCAGCATGATTGACGGGCTAAACCTGGCGCGCGTCTTTCCGGGTGATGCTAACGGCACCATCACCCAACGCATCGCCTACTGGATGACCGAAAAGCTGTTGAAGCACGCCGATTTTTACATCGATCTGCACAGTGGCGGCGCGACTTATAACATCCCCACCCTGATTGGCTATGTTCACGACGAGAGCGAGATCGGGCGGCGTTCCTTGGCCGGCGCACAGGCATTTGGCGCGCCGGTGCTTTGGGGCCATCCCCTGCCGACCGCGCCGGGGCGCACGGTCTCGGCGGCGACGGACTTTGGCGTGCCCTGGCTCTATACCGAAGCGCCGGGGGGCGGCTATGCGCGACCGGACGATGTCGCCTGTTTTGTCCAGGGCGTCATCAATGTGATGCGCTGGCTGGGGATGCTCGACGGCGCGCCGCAACCGCGCCCGATGACCCATCACCTCTTTGGCGACGGCAATCTGGATCAGGTGATCGACGCCCAGGTGGCCGGTTACTTTCGGGCGGAAGTCAATTTGCTCGATCCGGTAGGGGCTGGGCAACGGCTGGGGGTGGTGCGCGATCTCTTCGGTCAGGTGATCCAGGAAGTGACGGCGGATCAGGATGGGGTGGTGATTATGTTGCGCCGTTTTCATCGCGTGCAGGTGGGTGATGGATTGGCGCAGGTTACGCGTACGCTATAGCCGCCGCATCACCCCGCCGGATAGACCAATCGCCCATACCGATTACTACCATCCAGATTCACCAGATGGGTATGAATCGCCCGCGCCAGAATAAAGAGAAATTGTTCTTGTTCCAGCGCACTGACCATGCCATGTTTGGTCATCAGCGCGACCAGATAGGGCCGCCGCGGCAGCTCGACCAGGGCGGCGTCACACATCACGCCATCGACCCAACCCAGCTTGTTGGCGACGGCGACGGTCGGCGGCAGGGCGCGGTCGATAAAGCCATGTTTGGGCTTTTTCAGAATGGCAAGCGCCTGTTGCGCCACCCAGGGGGAGGGCTGCCCGCCTGCAACAAAGCAAAGAGCCGCACCAACTCATTGGGTGTGGCGATGTTCTCCTGCTCGCGCACGGCAGCCAGGTGATCCATCATCTTGCGTTGGAGCCGGGTTTGGTGCAGCCCCAGCCGCTGGATCAGCGCGTTGGTTTCCGCCAGCCCGGCGGCGTCGATACAGAGATTGGTCGCTGTGTTGTCCGAGGCAATGATCATCAGGATCGCCAAGTCGAGCAGTGTTAACTCGACCGGCCCGTTCAGATAAGCCAGCACGCCGCTGCCCAACACATGACCCTCCGGCGACACGGCGATGCGCTGTTGCAGATCCAGCTCCCCCGCCTCCGCCCGTGTCAACAACTGCACCAACACATGAATCTTGATCGTGGACGCCGTCGGAAAGATCTCATCGGCGTTAATGCCCAGTGTCAACCCCGTCGTCAACTCCTGAAGCGCCACCCCGGCCACGCCAGGAAAACTCGCAAGCAAGCGCTGCAATTCGGTTTCTAACCGTTGCCAAAGGTAAGGCGTTGTCATCGATCCTCGCTTTCACCAAGAAGGATGAAGGATGAAACCAAGCTTCATCCTTCATCCCTCATCCCTCATCCTTTTATTTCTTCACCCAACTCATGCTTTCGCCGCGCACGAGGAAAGAGCGTTCATCGTAGGCGCCGGGGCGGGTGACGGGGATGACGCCCGTTTCGACGGCGACATCGAGCGGGTTGGCGCGGGTGAGCAGTGGTAGCACCACCCGTTCGTGACAGCGCGCCGATTCATAGACGGCCATCATGATCTCCAACGCGGCGCGACCATACTTGGCAGAGCCGCGATAGTCGTCTACCTTGCCTTCGATCCAATCGACAATGCCATATGCCTGATCGACATGAGCGCGACCATAGCCGGCGCGCTCTTCTTCGGTCGGTTGGAAGGTTTGCCAGCCGCCGCTGGTGGCCGTCATGTAGCGCAGGCTGTTGTCGTTGACTTCAATAATGCCGTCGGTGCCATAGAGGGTGGCGCCCACTTCGTAGCGGTTGTTCAACTCATTTTCAATGACCCCTTCCACGTCGTTGGGGTAGCCGATCACGCCGACACAGCGGTCTTCGACGCGATGGCCGAAGATATAGTGGTCGGTCTGCCGTTCAACGGCGCCCATCACCCAGAGCGGTTGCGGGTTGCCCAGCACATAGAGTTGGAAGTCGAGACAGTGGGTGCCGGTGTTCATCATGCCGGCGCGCACGGCGGACCAGAGGCGCACCGGCTTGCCGATCTCGCCGGCCTGCACCATACGTTGCGCTTCCGTCCACGAGGAGTAGAAGCGGCGCTGATGACCAATCGCCAGTTTGACGCCATTGCGTTCACAAGCAATCATCATGGCGTCGGCTTCACCCAACGAGACGGCCATCGGCTTTTCACAGAGGATCGCCTTGGGGCGGAAGGTGGCGGCGGCCACGGTCATCTCGGCGTGCATAGGGTCCCACGAGCAGACGCTCACAATATCGGGGCGCTCCTGCGCCATCATCTCCCGGTAGTCGAGATAGCGGTTGGCAACGTTAAAATCATTGCCGAAGACCTCCAATGCTTCAGGGTGGGCGTCGGCAATGGCGACAATCTCGGTGTGTTCACACGCTTGCCAACCGCGCGCATGTTCACGGGCAATGCGGCCACTGGCAATAATGGTGACGCGATAACGAGCAGACATACAAAAACGCCTTTCTAATTGGTTACGGGTAGAAATCGGGGCGGGTTGGTGCTATTATACGCTATGGCGGGCGGCTGAGAAAGTTGCGGAACGAGGGGCGGGGTTGACAGGGTGACAGGGTGATATGTGTGTCATGGCTCATCCAGCGGGTCGAGGACGGTAACAGTGACGAGGGGGGTGACGTTTTCGATCTGGACAACCAACCGTTGTTGGATGGCGCTGGTGAGCTGTTGGCGGATCGCTTCGTCGGTGAGGGTGACTTCGGGACGGCGTTGGACATAGACGATGCCCAGCAGACTGTTCTGATCGGGGATGGAGGCGCGGGTAAAGCGGAGATTGGCTTCGACCAGATAGGCCAGGTCGCTTTCATTGACCACGGTTTGCACCTGACTGGCGGCGCGCTGGGCAATGGTTGACCGTTGGAGATTGGGGGTGGTGCGAAATTGCCAGAAGAGCAGAGCGGCCAGCAAAAGCGCCGTAACCGCTAGCGAGAGGTAAAAAAGGTACGCAGCCCCATCAAGCGCGTCGATTGCTCCCGCTCCCACGCCACGGGCAAGGCCAGAAGAAAGGCCACCATCAGTTTCAGCAAGTCGGGCCCACTTTGCGCCCAAAGTGGGATAAGCCAATCAAACACCGTCTACTCCTCAGCGGCTTCGTGCGGTTGCAAACCGCACCTACCATTACATCACGACTACTGGTAGCCTACCGGTCTTCCACCACCGCTGCCCATAGACTCCGATACAGAAAGATGGCACAACTGGCGGTTTATACCCGGCGCCCATATCAATGTACAGGAAACCGGCAGGCAAATCGCTTATGCTGTAGTTGGTACTGATCACGCAAGAAAGAGAGTGGATTGCGATGATAACACAAGAACAGAGCAACGCAGTACGCACTGCTCAACGGAGGAAGCAGTGGCCCACCTTACTCCTGGCCCTTATCATCCCCTTCACGGCGGCGACCATCGGCGGCGTCGCCACCAACCGTTCCCTCTTTGGCTGGTATCGTCGGTTGCGCAAGCCCACTTGGAATCCGCCGGCTTGGGTCTTTGGCCCGGTCTGGACAGCGCTCTATCTGGTAATGGGCATTGCGTCGTGGCTGGTCTGGCGCCGGGGTGAATTGAGCGTGGAAGAAGAGACGGCGCAGGATCGCCATGCCACCCATGCCGAAGTGCAAGGCGCCTTGACCTTTTATGGCCTGCAACTGGTCTTGAACAGTCTCTGGTCGGTCATCTTCTTTGGGCTGCGGCGCATCGACCTGGCGCTGGTCGAGGTGGTCGCGCTCTGGACAATGCTGCTGGTGACGCTGACCCGCTTCTACCGCATTCAACCGCTGGCCGGTCTACTCCTCGTTCCCTACCAACTCTGGGTGACCTTTGCCGCCCTGTTGAACCTGCGCGTCTGGCAATTAAACCGCAACCGTTTTCGTAGTTCGGTCGGCGCCTGGTTGCTGACCCGTGTCGATAACTGGGTAGCAGCCCAGCGGAAAGGATGGTAATATGGAACGCAAACCCGAAATCGTGGCCACTGAACTGATCCAGTCGTTACAGCAGCAGTTAAGCGCACAAGAAGATGCCGAAACTGCCATTGCCATCTACAAACTGTGCAACTGGGTCAGCAGCCAACTAGAGGCGATCAAGCAGGAAGCGCTGACTCTAACCGAACAGGAGTTGACTGCCAGGGGGATACCCGCCATCAAGACGCCCATTGGTTCCGCCGGCTGGACGCAGCCAGAGGTAAAGCAACTGGACGAAGCCGCCTGGTTTGCCGCTTTGGCCCAAAATCCCACCCTCATGGAGCGCCAGCGCGCCTTTGATCTGGCCCAGGCCGCTCTGCAACAAGCCCAGGCGCCCTACTTGAAATTGCCGGGATCGCGCTTCTTTATTCGGTGAACAGGCCACATGTCTTGGCGACACCACAAAGGATGAAAATGCAACAGGGATTTCACCGATTTCACCGATTTTTCTATTTGTGAATCGGCATAATCGGTGAAATCCCTGTTATTTTCCCATCAGTGATCTAGACAGCATAGACAAACCCGGCTTCGGTCAGAAACCGGGTTTGTCTATGCTGTACGCAAGGCAAAGATAGCGTTCATCTCCTCTTCGCTCAAGGTAAAGTCAAAGACATCCCAGTTGGCTTGCCGGTGTTCATTGCTGCCGGCTTTGGGAATAGCGGCAAGCCCCTGTTGCAAGATCCAGCGCAAGGCCACCTGCGCCGCCGACTTGCCATGCGCCGCGCCGATGGCTTTGAGTGTCGCATCGTTGCGCACGGCCCCTTCGGCCAGCGGACTGTAGGCGACAAAGAGATAATCCTCGGTTTTGGCCTGCTGAATCAGGGCATCTTGATTTTTGTAGGGGTGATACTCGACCTGGTTGGAGAAGATGGTGGCGTGGCGCATCGATTCTGCCACTAACGCCGGCGAAAAGTTGCTCACGCCGATATGGCGAATCAACCCCTCGGCCTGTAGCTCATTCAGGGCAGAGAGCGTTTCGCTCACCGGAATGTCAGGGTTGGGCCAGTGCATGAGCAGGAGGTCGATATAGCCGGCGTCCAGCTTGCGAAAACTCTCCCGCACGGCGGACAAGGTGCGCTTGTAGGCGAAATTGTGGGGCTGGACTTTGGTGACCAGAAAGATTTCCGCACGTGCAACGCCCGATTGTTTGATGCCCTGCCCGGCCTCCGCTTCGTTATTGTACATCTCGGCGGTGTCAATATGGCGATAGCCGACGGCCAGCGCATGGGCCACACTCTCGACACATGCGTTGCCCCGTAACGCCCAAGTGCCAAAGCCAAGGGCCGGCACCGCTTCACCCTGAATCGTGATCTTCATCCTCTGCTCCTATTGTATGATTTTCCGCAGCGTGCTGTTCAACGTCGCCGCGATATTGCAGCCATGACATCACCAGACCGCACAGCGCCGCCCACACCGCCCCGGCGGTCCAGCCGGCCAGCACATCGGTCGGCCAGTGGACGCCCAAATAGACCCGGCTGACGCCTACCAGGCCGGTGATCAGCAACGCCAGCGTCATAATATAAAGCCGCAAACGGCGCCGCCGTTGTAAACGCGCCATGAGCGCGGCCAGGGTGAGGTAGGTCGCCGCCGCCGACATGGAGTGGCCGCTGGGGAAACTGGTCGAGTAGACATGCATACCGTGGGGGACAAGGTCGGGGCGGGGTCGGCCAAAGCTCTCTTTCAGCAATTGGCTCAACAACACGCCGCCGACAACCGCCAATGTGACCAGCACGGCAGCCCGGTAGCGGCGCTGGATGACCAGATAGCCGACAACGCTGATGGTGAGCAGCAGCAAGATGGCGCCGCCCCCCAGTGCCGTAATATCGCGCATGGCCTCTTCCACCCAAAGGGGGCCAAGCGGGTCGGTAGGATCAGTCGGGTTGCGGAGCGCCAGCAAGATTCGTTGATCGATGGCGGCCGTGGCGCCTTCGTTCACTTCGTCGGCTAGTTCAATGAAAAGCCAGACGCCGCCGATTACCAGTGCAATGGCGAGTAAAATAAACAAATCGGCCCGTTTGAGCCGCTGCCAAAGCCCGTTTGAGTGTTCTTTCATTGCGCCTGACCAACTGCGCGCCATTTGAGCATCCTTCTGCCAGAGAACCGCCCGACAGCTATAGAATACTCAAAACTGCCCTATTTGACAAACAGGAAGATGATAGCTTGGAAGTGGGCGTTGGTTCGGTGGATGGTTCGGTGGTTGAGCCTGTCGAAACCACCGAACCATCCATCTTATTGCGTGCCGGCCGTTTCGGTGGCGTTCTCCGGTTTTTCAATGTAGCGTTTGAAGTTATAGAGATCTTCTTGCAACTTGCCTTCCGGGTCGGCGAAGAGGCTGGCAACCAGATCGCCCACCACGCCGCCCGGTGGGATGTAGCGCAACATCACCGTGACTTCCACTTCATCGTTGGGGAGTTCGTTAAAGGTCACCTGGCCGCTGGTCTTGATGTCGCCGTTGGTGCTGCTCCAGGCTACCCGTTTGTTCTCTTCCAGGCGGGTGGTCTCGGCATCCCATTCAATGCGGCTGTTGAGCGGTCCTTCCATCACCCAGTGGCTGGTGCGGTCGCCGGTTTTGGTGACGGTGCAGATGTGCTGCATGAAGTTGGGGAAGTTCTCAAAGTTGGCCCACGCCTGGTAGACCGCGTCAATGGGCGCCTTGACAATAATGTTTTTGGTCGTCATCGGGCGGTTGCTATCGAGGGTGGTTGTCCCGATGCGACCGGCGTAGGACGCACTGCTGCGCCGGCGCGGCTGCCCCCTACCGGGGATCAGCCATTGGCCGGTCAACGCATAGTAGACCAGACCGGCGCCCACCGTCATCAGCGTCAGGCTGCCCAAAGAGCGGCGCACCCCCCAGAGCGCCAGAAAGCCGCCGCCAACCAGCGCCGACCACCGTTTGAGTTCTTCACGGCTGCGTTCGTCGTTCATGGCGTTGTGCAAGCCGGTGCGCAAGGCATCGGCCGAACCACTCAGTTGATTGCGATTGAGCAGGGATTGTAAACCATCCTCCAGCCGATTGCGCACATTCCCCCACTGTTCCTGCAACAGCTCGACACTGGGCGCATTGTCGGGGTGTTGGGCCGGCCGCCCCGTGGTGGCCGTCTCCGCCTCGTTCATCCAGAGTTGTTCTTCCCAGCCTGGGCTGTTTTGTTCATCGGCGGTTGTAGGCTGCGCCTGTTGACCTGCTTGTTCACCCGCTTTGCCACCTTTGTTAGCGCGTGGCTTGCGTTTGCCCGTTTCGTACATCACTTCTTGTGTCATGATCTTCTCCTCGCTCTTTTGCTTGCTCTGTTTCTGTTTATGATGATGGTGCTGTTTGTCTGCCGTTCGGACGCAATCTAGTCGCAGTAAACCTAATCATATCTTATAAAGGCTATAAATTTTTCGCATGGTCGAGATACAGAGAAAAGGTACAGAGAAAGGCACACTTTTGAATAAACAGGCAGAATTGAATAAACAGGCAGAATTGAATAAACAGGCAGAATTGAATAAACAGGCAGAATTGAATAAACAGGCAGAATTGAATAAA
>QWII01000169.1 GCA_021405325.1 Caldilinea sp. CFX5
ATTGTTTTCCATTTAGTGTTTGGTCTGAATTTGAAACCTGTGAAAACTCCGTTTGGTATTTTCTTGAAAAACTCTTCGTTCTTTTTAAAGAACTCAAATAATTCTTGTCTGAACTGTTCCAATGAAAGGTCGTTCAATCCAAGCGTTTCGTCACTTACTTCTACATCATCCCAAGTGATTTGCAACTGCTCCAACATTTTTTGGGCTTGCTTTGGTAACAATGGATTTTCTTCCACCATTCGTTGAAATTCGGGAGTCATTTTGTCGTCCAGTTCTGTTCCCACCACACTCATCAAAGCCATTCGGTTTTCAACTCTTGATTTCAGACGTAAATAATCTTCATAGTTTTTGCCAGGCCAAAAGTTGATGCCTTTAATGGTTTTGTTGGGCGAAAAGCGGGTGATCAGATCAGGCAGCAGACCATCAAAGAGGATGCGCCCATGATGAATCACCACCACCCGCTGGCAGAGCGCCTCGACATCGGCCATGTAGTGGCTGGTCAGGAGGATGGTGGCGTTGTGACGCTGGTTGTATTCGCGGACAAACTCGCGGATGCGCCGTTGCGCAGTGACATCTAGCCCAATCGTCGGCTCGTCGAGAAAGAGGACGCGGGGGCGGTGCAACAGGGCGGCGGCAATCTCACACTTCATGCGCTCGCCCAGCGACAGGTTGCGCACCGGTTTGCTCACCAGGGGGCCGAGTTCCAGCAGTTCGGTCAACTCGCCCAGCGTCTGGCGAAATTGGTCGAGCGGCACGCGATAGATGACCCGGTTCAATTCAAACGAGTCGCTGGCGGGAATGTCCCAATTCAGTTGGTTGCGCTGCCCCATCACCAGCGTGATGACGCGCAGGAAATCCCGCTTGCGCTGCCACGGTTCATAATCCAACACCCGCCCCACGCCACCGGTGGGGTGCAAGAGGCCGGCTAACATCTTGAGGGTGGTCGTCTTGCCGGCGCCATTTGGCCCCAGGAAGCCGACAATTTCGCCAGCGCCGACAGCAAAGCTGACCTGGTCGACGGCCTTGATCTCCCGCTGGCGTCGCTTTACCAGGCTGCGGGCCGCCGCCATCACGCCGGCATCCCGTTCGGGAACAACATAGGTTTTGCTCAATTGGTCGAGAAAAATGACTGGTTCGGTCATGAATGATGCGCTCCTTCGGCCCATCATTCTAGCACGAGTGTTCGTGCTGGACAAGCGGGGCAGCGTGTAGGTCAGGACAATTACAACCAAAAACGTGCTACTGACTTAGCAGCGCCCCAGGCATGGTGAGATCCCGCAACGGAAAAGCTTCAACCCGGTCGGCCAGGGGAAAACGTAAGGCGCCGGGATAGATGACAAAGAGGTGATCCAGGTGCAAATCGGCCAGCGCGCTCTGCATGGAAGGGGTCAGGCGCGGAGCGTCGACGCGCTTGCATTCCACGCCAATGCGTTTGCCCTCTTTGAAGAGGAGCAGATCGAGTTCGGCGCCGCCATGCGTGGCCCAGAAGTAGGCTTGATCGGGGCGCACCGCGCGCAACACCTCTTCGATCACATAACCTTCCCAGGAAGCGCCGACTTTGGGGTGGGTCGCCAACTCCACATCGCGCCGAATGCCAAGCAGCGTGTGCAACAGGCCGCTGTCACGAATGTAAACCTTGGGCGACTTGATCTGGCGTTTGCTGATATTCTCAAACCAGGGTTGCAACTGGCGCACCATAAAGACTCCTTCCAGCGTGTCCAAATAGCGGCGCGCTACGGCATCCTTGATCTGGAGACCCCGTCCAATCTCAGCTGCATTCCAGACGCCGCCATGATAGTGGGCCAACATCATCCAAAAACGTTGCATCAGCGGCGCAGCGGTGTTCGCACCCAAGAGCGGCAGGTCGCGTTCAATGACGGCTTGGGTAAAGGCTTGACGCCAGGTAAAGCTGCTATTGTCATCGTCAGCCAGATAGGCCAGCGGAAAAGCGCCGCGCAACCAGTGGCGGAACAAATGATCGTTACCCACTTCCGCCAGACTAAAGCCGCTCACCGGCAGGATCTGCAATCGCCCGGCCAGCGACTGTGACGATTGTTGCAACCACTCCGGGGCGGCACTACCCAAGACCAGAAAGCGCGCCGGCAATGGTGTTCGATCCGCCAACACGCGCAAAATAGGAAAGAGATCGGGGCGGCGTTGCACTTCGTCAATGACCACCAACCCGCGCAAATCTTGCAGCGCTGTCATCGGCTGGTCGAGCCGGGCCAGATGCAATGGATTCTCTAAATCGAAGTAGTTGAGGGAATCAAACGGGACAAATTCGCGCGCCAATGTCGTCTTGCCACTCTGTCGCGGCCCAACCAATTCGACCACGCGAAAGCGGGTTAGCGCAAGTTCAATTTCGGCTTTTAAGGCAGTTCGTTCGATCATGGCGGTATTTTACCTTGAAAAATATCGAGTGAGCAAATATTTTTCAAGGTAAAAACCGATTAAGCAGAAGAATTATCAGGTTACTTAGGCATCGGTGCTGCCGCCTCAATCAACCCTTGCTCCCGTAATGCAGTCCAGAAATCAGCGGGAATCGGAGCGTGTAACGCTGCCAGGTTTTGATCCACCTCTGTCGGCGCAATCATCCCCACCACTAGACTTCGCACAGCCGGGTGGGCTAGCGGAAATTGCAGCGCCGCGGCCTTGAGCGGTACATCGTATTGGGCACAGACAGCTTCGATCCGCCGCGTCTTTGCCATGATTTCCGGCGTTGCTGGGCGATACTGATACTGCGCCGCGGGAATGCTCCCCGTCGCCAGAATGCCGGTGTTGAAGACGCCACCGAGAAAGACGCTGATGCCTTTCGCTAGACACAACGGCAGATATTCGTGGATCGGCTCCTGCTCCAAAAGGGTATAGCGCCCGGCCAGTAGGAAACAATCAAAGTCGGCGTTGCGGGCAAACTCGGCTTCGCGTTGCCACTGGTTCATCCCCGCACCAATCGCCCGGATCACCCCTTGCGCTTTGAGATCGGCCAGGACGGGGTACGCTTCATCCAGCGCCATGCGAAAATTTTCATCGGCGTCAGCGTCGTGAATATGAGCAATCTCGACAAAATCGACCCCCAGCCGCTGGAGGCTATCGGCAATGCTGCGCTTTACCGCGTCACGGCGATAGCTGCGCTCGGTGCTGCCATCGGCGTTGACCACCACGCCGATCTTGGTGCCAATCTGAAAATGCGCACGAGGGACACCCCGCAAAGCGCGTCCAAGTCGGATCTCGCTCAGGCCCGCACCATAGGCCGGTGCGGTATCAAAGAAAGTAACCCCGCGAGCCAAGCAATGTTGGACAACTGCGTCAGCCGCATCTTCCGTCGCCATGCCAAAGACGCCGCCATTGCCACCCAACGGTGCGCACCCCAGGCCAAAGCTGGGCAAGTCAAATGATAAAGCCATCGTCATCTCGCCTTCCAAATTTGGGGACGCGGATCCACGCGGATTTACGCGGATAAGCATAAGAATCCGCGTCAATCCGCGTGGATCCGCGTCCCCTTTTTATCTCACGCCCAGACCTTCTCCCACTGTCGGCTTTCTGCCGAGCGGTAGATCGCCAGTGCGGTGCGTAACTCGCCCAGGGAGTATTCGGGGCTGGCGGCCAAAGGTGTGCCGTGCATGACGGCGCTGGCAAAGTCAGCCAGTTCATAGCCAAACGCGGCGTGGCGACCATCCCACTTGTTGGTCAACAACACTTGCCCATCAGGCTGTTCTTTGGTGAAGAGAAGTAAACGCCCCTGTAACCCGCGTTCGATGACCACTTCGCCCAGTGTGCCGGTGACGCGAAACTCTTCGCTGCTCCCGATCACCGCACCACCATAAAGCGTATCAAAAACCGCTACCACGCCTGATTGAAAGCGCAGCAGCGACCGCATAAACGATTCCCCTTCCATCGCCGCCAGTGGACGACCGGTGACGGCCACCACTGCGTCCACTTCGCCCAACCACATGCGCAGCGGACGCAGCCAGTGCGCGCCACCGTCAATGGTGACGCCGCCGCCGGCCTGGGCCAGTTCATAGCGCCAGGGCTTGGGGCCGTTGAGCGGCGCCGGCGCTGGGTTGCCGAAAAAGGCGCGCGCCGTGATAATCTCACCAATCGCACCCTGCTGGATCAGTTGTTGCACCTGGCAAGCGTCGGGCCAATACTGGGCCTGCTCGGCCACCATAAAGACTGTACCCGCTCCTTTGGCGGCGGTCAGAATGCGGTCGCAACTGGCGATGTTGGTGGACATGGGCTTTTCTAGCACCACATGTTTGCCGGCGGCAAAGGCGGCTACTGCCGCAGCTTCATGTTGATTGTGGGGCAGCATAATATCGACCGCGTCAAAATCACCCTGCGCCAACGCACTTTCCAGCGAGGTAAAGGCTTGGCCGCCGGTCTGCTCCGCCATTGCTGTGGCGCGGGCCGGATCAGTGTCCACGACGACGGTGACCCGCAGTTGGTCGCTGTGCGCCTGAATGCCGCGCCAGTGGGCTTGGGCAATCCCGCCACAGCCAACTAAAGCCAATTTCAATTGTTTGGAAGCGTTCATAATCAATTTTCTTCTAGTGATTATTTTACTGTTGATATACGACTCGTCCATCACAGATGGTCAGCACGGGGTGAATTTGGTCAAAGCTTTCCGGTGGGGCGGCGAAGAGATCAGTCGAGAAGAGTACCAGATCGGCCAACATGCCGGGGCGGATCATGCCTTTTTCGTCTTCCTGGAATTCGACATAGGCGGCGTCGCGGGTATAGCCCCGGATGAGTTGCGCCAGCGTCTGCCGTTGGTCGGGGTCGCCGCGCCCAACGGGCTCCCGCCACGGTTGGCGATTGAGCGCCGCATGAAAGCCCAGCATGGGATTCATGCTCACCACCGGCCAGTCGCTGCCAAAGGCGAGATGGGCGCCGGCGTTGCGCAGGGTCTGCCAGGCAAAGCTGTAGGGCCAGCGTTGTTCCCCCGCCCGCGCCGGCCAGACATCGCCGGCATGAAGGCTCGGCGGACAGTGATAGGGCTGCATGGACGCGATGACCCCCAGTTGGGCAAAGCGGGGGATGTCGGTTGGGTCGATGGTTTCGATATGTTCGACCCGATGGCGGCGGTTGCGTGTCCCGTTTTGACGCTGCGCCAATTCGATGCCGTTGAGGGTGCGTTGCACCGCGCCGTCGCCACAGCAGTGGACCGCAATTTGTAGACCTAAGCGATCGGCCTCCACAGCAATACGGTTAAACATCTCAGCGGTAAAGAGGGCGCTACCCTGGTTGTTGGGCTGATCTGCATAGTCGGCCAACATCAGGGCGGTGTAGGATTCCAGCACGCCATCCATAAAGAGCTTGATGCCGCTGCCGCGCACAAAGTTACCCTGGAATTTCCGCCGCTGTTCGACAGCCTCTTGCAACGCTTCGACCGGCGTCTCCGGCTTGACATCGTAGGGGACGTAGACGCGCAGGGTCATTTCGTTGTCGGCTTCCAGCGCAGCATAGAGGTTGATGCTCTGATCCCAACCATCCATGTTCTGGACGCTGGTAAGACCCGACTGGGCGGCGAGGGCCAGCCCTTTGTGCAGCAGGGCACGCTTTTCGGCGTCGGTCTTGAGCGGGATCAGGTCGCGCACTGGTTTGAATGCCTCCGGCTCGCGCAATTCGCCGGTGGCAAGACCAGTAGCTGGGTCCATGACAATTTCGTGGCCTGGTGGCGTTGGTCGTCCTTGCAACAGATCGGCACGGCGCAATGCCTCGCTGTTGACCCAGACGGTATGGCCGTCAAAGGCCACCAAATAGAGCGGCCGATCCGGCACGAGCGCATCGAGAAAGTGACGATCCAGCGGAATGCCTTCAAAGGCGCTATAGCGCACCTGTGAGCCGATCAGCCATTCCCGCTGTGGGTTGGCCTGGGCATAATGCCGAATCGCTTCGGCCAACAACTGGCGGTTGGTCGCCTCCCAGAGTTGGAGATCATCCAGCTTGAGCGATCCCCAGAGCAGGTGAAAATGACTATCATTTAGCCCCGGCAGCAACGTGCGCCCTGCGCCATCGATGACAGTGGTGTTCGGCCCGCGCCATGCCTTGGCATCATCGGCCTTGCCGACAAAGACAATGCGGTTGCCCCGCACCGCCACTGCTTCGGCGTGGGGATTGGTGTCGTCAACCGTGTAGACGCGGGCGTTGGTGATAATGAGTGTTGCATGTTGAGTCATGGTGATTAGTGATTGGATGATTGGGCGATTGGGTGATGTGGTGATTTCGACAAGCTCAATCACCACATCACCCAATCACCCAATCACCAATTTACTTTATTGCAATTGCCAGTTCTGCACATCCCACGTCAGGCTGCCCCACAGGTTGACCTGATAGCCGGTCAGGTTGTTGGCGGCGCCGTAGCCTTCGGTGAATTGCAGGATATGAATTTGCGGTAGGTCGGTGGCGATCAACTCGCCCAGTTGACAGTAGGCTGCTTTGCGTTTGGCAATATCGACCGTGCTGCCGGCGGCCTCAATGGCGGCGTCGGCGTCGGCATTGACCCAGCGCCAGTAGTTGCCGCCGGAGGGGTTCTCGGCGGTGGGGATCTGGGCTGAGGAGAAGAGGTTGACCACGGTGGCGTGCGGTTCAATGCCCAGGCTGTCGTCGTAGATCAACATGTCAAAGTTGCCGACTTTGCGCGGCGATTGGTCTTCGTAGGAGCCAAAGATGATCGAAAAATCGTCATTCTGAATGGTCGATTCAATGCCAACCGCCTTGAACTGTTCGACCAGCGCTTCCTGTGTCTGTTGCAGCGGCGGGAAGTTGGTGTAGCCTTCCATCTGGAGCGCCAGACGGGTGCCATCGCCGGCATACATCGCACCCTTGGCAACCCGCACGCCATCGGGGCCGAGCGGCCAACCGGCTTCGTCTAACAGTGCATTGGCTTTGGCGACATCATAGGTATATTTGCGGGCAATATCACACTGGAACCAGCCGTAGGCGAAGGGGCTAGTGGTGGGCCAGGCATCTTTGACAATGTCATTGATGATGGTGTCATAGTCGATGGCATGGGCCAACGCCTGACGCACGCGCAGATCGCCCAGGATGGGGTGGGGCGGCGTTGCGCCGGGGTCGTCATCAAAGGGGCGGCTCAGGTTGAAGCGGAGCGCCAGATTCCATTGTCCCGGCACCATCGCCTGGCTGGCGACGCCTTCCACCGATTGGTCATACTCCTCCTTGGTTACGCCCGGCCAGAGGTGAACCTGCGCTTCGCCCTGGATCATCATGGCCGTCTGCGCCGAAATATCGGGAACCACTTTGAAGATCAGCGTATCCAGGTGGGGCAAGCCGGCTTCATAGTAGTTGGCGTTCTTGCTCATGACAATGCTGTCGCCCGCTGTCCATTCGCTCACAGTAAAGGGGCCGGCGCTGACGGGGTTGCGGTTGTACTCCCACTCTTTCATCGGTTGGTCAGCGGGGATGGCGTGGCGTGGGAAGATGCCAAAGCGGAATTGGTTCAAATACGCCTGGTTGACCGCCGTATAGTTGACCACCACCGTTAGATCATCCGGCGTGTCGATGCTTGCCACCAATTCAGCGCCCGTCTCCAACAGGACGCCGCTATCCGGGTTGCTCACCGCTTCCCAGGTGAACTTCACATCATCAGCGGTGATCGGCTCACCATCCGACCACTTGAGATCCGGCTTGAGCTTCCAGGTGACGGTGAGGAAATCTGCGGAAACGCCGCCATTCTCGACGGTGGGCAGTTCCGCCGCCAGCTTTGGCACAAAGTTGCCATCGACATCGACCGTCACCAGGCCGACGACGGTCGCATCGGAAACCTGACGCACAATCGCCGCATCAGCCAGGTAAGGGTTGAGCGTCGCCGGCTCTTCGGGGATGATCAAGACGACCTGCCCGCCGCCAGTCGCCGCCGCTTCGCCTGCCGCCGGTGCGGACGCGGTATCTTGCGGCGCACCACAGCCAACCAACAAACTCAGCACAAGCAAGAGGGGTAACAGAACTTTGGAAATTTTCATGAAATACTCCTTTTGGGTGTGATTGGGTATGGGTGATTGGGTGATTGAGCTTGTCGAAATCACCCAATCACCCAATGCTACTGTTTCGAGAACGGATCAAACGCATCCCGCAGCCCATCGCCAATAAAGTTAACTGCCATGCTGGTGAGAAAGATCATCAAGCCGGGGAAGATCATCAGCCAGGGGGCGCGCAGGGCGTGGGTTTGGGCATTGGCCAGCAGATTGCCCCAACTGGGGGTTGGCGGCTGGACGCCAAAGCCGAGATAGCTCAAGCCCGACTCGGTGATAATGGCAAAGGCGACCAGCAACGTCCCCTGCACGATGATCAAGCCGACCGTATTGGGCAAAATGTGTCGCCACATAATGCGACCAGCCGGTACACCAGTGGCCCGGGCCGCCAGGACAAAATCGCGTGCCTTCAAGCTCAAAAATTCGGCGCGCAAGAGTCTGGCCGGCCACATCCATTGCAAGACGGCAATGACAATGATCACAATGGCGACACTGTTACGCAGGTTGAGCGCCGGCTGGTCACGCAAGATGGTGCTGATCAGGATCAAGACAAAGAGCGTTGGCAAGGTCAAAAAGGCGTCGGTGATACGCATCAGCAAATTATCGAGCCAGCCCCCCACATAGCCAGCCAGCGCGCCGACGGTGACGCCGATTAACAAAGCCAGCGCCGTGGAAAGCAGCCCCACCACCAACGAAATGCGTCCGCCGTAGAGGGTGCGCGTCAACACATCGCGCCCCAGATCATCAGTGCCAAACCAGTTGGTAACTGATGGCGGCAGCAGGCGATCTTTGGGTGTCTGTGCCGTCGGCTCATAGGGGCTAAGAAAGGCGAAGGCCGCGCTCAGAATCACCAGCGCCAACAATGTGATCGACCAGAAAGCCAACCGATGACGCCAAAAACGGCGCAAGACCAGTTGCGTCGGGCTGACCACCGTAGTGGTGCGCTCTTTCGTCTGTCCAAGCGTTGATGGTGATAACGTTAATTCACTCATGAAATATTGATTCTATTTGCGTGATTCGTGATTCGTGTTGCGTGATGCGTGAACCGTTAGCAACCATCCACGCAGCTCACGCAACACGAATCACGAATCACGCATCACGTCACTCATAGCGTACACGCGGATCGAGCCAGCCATGAACCAGATCGGCGATGATGTTGCATAGCACAATCAAGGCGGCGTTGATCAGAATCACGCCGAGGAGTACCGGATAGTCGCGACCGCGGGCGGCATCCCAAAAGAGGCGTCCCATCCCCGGCCAGGAAAAGATCGTCTCGACAAAGAGCGCACCGGCAAACAGGCTGGGAAAGTCGAGCGCGATCATCGTCACCAGCGGCATGATGCCGTTACGTAGGGCGTGGACATAGGTGACCGTTCCTTCGCGCAAGCCTTTGCTGCGCGCCGTGCGAATATAGTCGGCGTTCAACACTTCCAACATGCTGGCACGGAAAAAGCGCGAATACCAGGCCACCCAGACCGCGCACAGGGTCGTGACCGGCAACACCAGATGCCAGAGCAGATCGAGCAGCGTCTTCTGCCCACCCACTGAATACATCCCGCCCACCGGAAAGAGCGGCTGACCCGTCCAGGGGTTATCGAGCCAGACATAAAAGACCAAAATCAAGAGCAGCCCCAGCCAGAAGACCGGCGCTGATTGACCAGCAAAGGTGAACGCGGTGATGACATAGTCGAGTGGCGAATATTGATGGCGCGCCGACCACGCGCCAATTGGAATTGCCAGCGCCAGGGTCAGCAGAAAGGCTGTCGCTACCAGGAGTAAGGTATTGGGAACACGTTCGCTGATCATCGTGGCGACGGGGCGATTGCTCTTGATCGACTTGCCAAGATCGCCTTGCAGTACATCACCAAACCAGCGCGCATACTGGATGTAGAGCGGCTGATCCAGCCCCAGTTCACGGCGGATGCGTTCTAGTTGTTCTTGGGTCACATTCGGGTTGCGCGCCGCCTGTGCCAACGGCCCGCCGGGAGCCATGCGTACCAGGCCAAAGAGCAGAACGCTCAAAATGAAAAAGAGGGGGATCGCTTGGATAGTACGGCGTAGTAGATAGGTGGACATAGGATTGGGTTTGGTTACAACTGGTATGATCGGCTGACGGTGCGCTTGGCGTAGTATACCCTACGGAATGAGGGAAACCCAAACCACTACGGCGCAGGTGCAACCGTAACCTTCCGGGAAGGTGGTTGATGCGATTGAGCGTTTCTAGCTTACTTTGCGTTTCATTGTCTCTTTTTCCCACTGGCGGATTAATTTGCTGGCCCAGCGGTAGTGATTGTAGGTGTTGGCACGGATCGAGGCTGCCAATGTCGCTTTGTCTAGCCAGCCGTAGCGACCAGGGGTGAACAGTTCGTCTTCACTGAGAGTTTGGATCAAGGCCACGACTTGATCATGGGAAGCGGCAAAAGCTTGGGTGGCTTCTGCCGGTGATTCGTCCTTATGTTGCAGAAAGATGCGCTGATTCAACTCACCCAGACTCTTCCACCCCCAAGTGTAACCTGGGGCTGGGGTAATAGGCGTTTCACCACGGGCGCCGCTCTGATACCAGCCCAGAAAGAGCTGTTCCCAAGCGGTCAGGTGGGTTAATAGATCTTTGATTGTCCATTCGCCATTGACGCCTGGTGTTTGTTGTTCAGCGGGGGAAAAGCGCTGCACCTGGCCAAGCAGCGCGCTATAGTCGGCGTGGATCGTCGCCAGCAGTTCGCTTTTGGTGGTTGGATTCTGCATAAAGGCTCCTTGAATGTTCCTGATTTTTTGCTGAGAAGCTGTTTGAAGCCTGGTCAACGAGCAAGAGTGCCGGGGACTGGCCAGGAGCGATCTAGTCATTGTGAACGATTCCTGGCCAGTCCCCGGCACTCTTGCGGCCCCTTATCGTGACCTTTTCAAACAACTTCTTAAATCCAGCCAATCGCGACAACCTGTACAGTTACCTCATCAATCGTTTCTGTCACCGACAGCTTTTCTAAGACAACTTCATCTTCAACCGGAACAAAGACAGCCATCGTGACACGCGGAAAGTTCAAACGTTTAGCATAGTGTGCCACCTGTTTGCGGTCCTCCTCGGCCTGGTATTGATCGACAAAACTTTTAACTTCGATAATGCCACGTTGGTCGCCACAACTAACATGCAAATCAACGCACCCGCTACCCGTCGAAAACCTTGGTTTAACGGCGCACTGCCGACCGAACGCATCTTGTAGCCATACAAAAAGATGGAAGTAGCCTATCACTTCGACCGGGTGCAGATCTGTCTGCCAGCGCGGTTGCTCTTTCCATAGGGTAAGGCCCTTGGCCTTGAGGCGCGCCAAATATTCTTTGTGACGCCACAGCAGCGCCGCTAGATCGAGTTGGCCCGGTACAGCAAAAACATCAGTCAAATCATCAAGGGGATGCAAAGGCAGCGTTGGCAATGTATAACCGACCAGATCGGTGCTGAACGCATGGTAGAGGATGTCTTGAATAAAGGGTGAACTAAAACGACAGACTTCCCCCAACTTACCATTCAGTTGGCGCACCGTCGTTGACGTAATCAGCCCGTGCATATAGAGATAGCTCAACAGCGGGTCATGAAAGGCAAAGGGTAGGTTTGACTGGGCAAAGAGGCGCAACAGAAAGCCTTGATACTCCGGCTGTCTCGCCTTGGCCACCAGGTTGAGAACCGTATTGTTCGGCTCCACAAAACGCGCCTTATGCCAGACCAGTTCCCAGGTCTCCGCGTCGATAGGTTGCCCAGGCCCCGGGTTATACTGTTCGGTGAGCAACTCGCCAAACCAGCCAACTAGCCCAGGCTGCCCGTTTGTACCCTGATAAACTTCTTGCACGACGGCAGGGTCGATAGGTTGCCCGCTTTCTTCCTGATATTGTTGAAAGAGGGCTTTAACCTCATCGGGGGTAAGATTAGGGATATGCAACGAGCGCTGTACATTAAAGGGGGACCCCTGTTTGCTCTCAATCCCCATGACGGCGCGCACACCAATCAACGCCAGCCCATGCAACCAATTGCTTTCACGGTAGAGGTACATTTCACGGAAGCGCCCGACAATTGCGTCAAGCAACACTGGCGGGGCTGTATCTGCCTCATCGATCAGCAAAATCAACGGGCGATCCCACAGGCCGCCTTCGCGCGCAAAAAGCTTGACAAATTCCTGCCAGGTCGTCACAACGGGATGACCGGGCAGGCTCAGTTCCAAGACCGAACGCAAGGCGACAGGAAGTTCGCTCCGGTTTTGCTCGGCGGTAATC
>QWII01000050.1 GCA_021405325.1 Caldilinea sp. CFX5
CAAAGTTTCCGACCTCTGACGAGGATTCATCTACTCCTGACCTTCATCTCTGCCGGCAATGGCAGATGAAGAATGCTATGTTTCCGACCTCTGACGAGGATTCATCTACTCCTGACAGCTAATCGCACCACTTTGACTTGGCGAGCATCAATTCTCACCGGTAGCGCGGGATCATGGGCGGGTTGTGGATTGATCTTGTTTCGCATAATATTCGCACCACTTTTCATCATCTGCTATACTACCACTGGCAAGCGTGAATGACCATAAGCTGTCCTTGTCACTGATTATACAAAGAATTGCGTTGGCTGTCAAGGGGTATTTTTGATGAATCATGAAACGGCTGTCACTTTGTCGGCTGCCCTGGATCGACTGCGCTATCACGAGGTGCGCGCCATTCTCGTGGCGCTGGGGTTGGGACGGCGCGCCAGCGAAAACCAAAAGGCGGCGTGGATTGCCGCCATTGCCGCGGCTTGGCTGGACCCGGCCCAACAGCCCCATCTGCTGGATCGGCTCTCGCCGGCGGCCCAGGCGGCCCTTTGGCGCTTGCTCCAGGGGGGCGAGCTGCCTACCTCGCTCTTTCTGGCCGAGTATGGCCCGCTGCGCTTGCCGGCCGATTCGCCCGCCCGCCCTACCCGGCCCCAAGACGCGGGGGCGCCCCCGCCGTCGCCAGACGAATGGGCGGCCCTCGTGGCGTGGCCGGAGACGGCCCCAACGCTGCCGCCCTGGCGGCAACCCCAAAGCGTGAGTGAAGAACTTTTCTATCGCGGCTTGTTGCTTCCGGGGACGGATCAGCCGCTGCCGGACGCGCCCTGGCTTGTCTTGCCCTGGGCGTTGCGCCAACCGCTGGAGCGGCTGCTGGCCGCGCGCTTGGGCTTGCTCCCGTTGCATCGTCTCCCGCCCGAGCCACTGCCGGCGCAGCCCCCGGTGTTGCTCCACGACCTGGCCCAATGGCTCATCTATCGTCAGCAACAGCGCGACCTGGTTTTGTTGCAGGGCCGGTGGTTGCCGCCGCGCCACCTGCGCGCCTTCCAGGCACGGCTTTTGCAGCCGGCCCCGCACAGCACCCAAAGCGCGCGCCCCGCTTCGCACAAACAGGCCCATTGGCCCGCCTTTCTGAGCTTTCTGGCTGCGGCCGCCGAGCTAACCACGCCCCAGGGGATCAGCGCTGCCGGCTGGCAATGGCTGGCCGCCGACCCGGCGCAGCAACTCCGTCTCTTGTGGCGCGCCTGGTGTGACGCCCCGCCCAGCTTGCGGTCGGCCTATCACCAACCGGCGGCCTGGTTGCCGGCCCCGTGGCCCCAGTTGCTCTTTCCTTACCTCGAAGAGACCTTTGCCCCGGCCTGGTTGACGGATGTGGTTCTCGCCATGGAGAGCGATTGGCGGCCTTACTTTGTCGCCCACTTGCCCTCCCTGCGCGCGTTGGATGAGGCAATGGCAGGCGTGCTGGCTGTCCTCTTGCACCATTTTGATGCCATTGCGCCGGCCCATGCCATTGACGATCGCCAATGGCCGCCCCTGCCGGGCGGCCTTGGCCTGGCCGAAGCGACGCGCCTCGCCGGCGCCCTGCCCGACAGTGGCCCGCTTGCGCCCTATGACCAATGGCCCTACGTCCAGATTGGCTACCAGTTGACGACGTTGGGCCGCTGGCTGCTGGCCCTGCCCGGCGCCAGGTCACCCCAGACACGTTGGCGGCGGCGCCCCAAGCCGGCCCGGCTCACCGTCACCCCCGATCACTGGCTCCTCACCCTACCGGTGGACGCCGCACCGCTGGCCCAAGCGCACCTGGCCCCCTTTGCCCAGGTGGAAACGGGCGACGACCCCACCGGCACGGTCGCGGCGACCGGCGTGCATACCTACCGCTTGCAGGCGACCACCGTTGGTCAAGCCGCGGCGGCGCACCTGGGGCTGCCCACGTTGCTGGACGCGTTGACCACTCTCGGCCTGACCCTGACGCCGGATCAACTGGCGCACCTGCACAACTGGTATGCCGCCGGGCAACAG
The DNA here is from genome assembly GCA_021405325.1 of Caldilinea sp. CFX5. The sequence goes on from QWII01000050.1 coordinate 2,002, forward strand.
TTGCAGCTTCTGCTCTTGCCGCTGGTGCGCACCACTGATGCCGCCCTGATGGCGCGTCTGCAACAAAACCGGCGGCTCCAGCCTTGGCTGGGGGAAGTGCTAAGCCCGACAACGGCCATCTGGCACGGGGATGGCGCCGCCTTCGTGGCGGCGCTCCGTCAACAAGGGTTCTACCCGGATGCCGCCGCCTGGTCGCAAGAAGGGACGCCGCCGGCAGGGGAGACTGGAGCAACAGGGGAAGGGGCCGCACCGGCGTTGGTGCGCGATGCCGGTGCGCTCTGGCTGGCAGCGCGCATTTATCAATGGCTAGGTCAGTTTTTGCCGCTCCCCGTTGCTCTGCCTGACGACCAGGTGCGCCTCCTGACGCAATCTTTGTCTCCTGGGCAACAAGCCGCCGTAACGGCGCACCTGGCCCAACTGGAAGATCGCCTGCGCCAACTCCTCGATCACCTGCCCTTCACGCCGCCGCCTACACCCACTGATCCGGAACAGTGGCGGCCCCTGGTCGCCGCGGCCATTGCCGCCAAAACCCCCTTACAGATGCGCTATTTCAGCGCCGGCCGCAATTTGACGACCGACCGCCTGATTGATCCCTATTGGATTGAAGAAGCGCACGGCATTCCCTATCTGCGCGCCTATTGCCACAGCGCCGGCGCCGTTCTCACCTTTCGCCTGGATCGGATCGAGGCGTTAGCCCTAAGTCCAGCGTCTAGTAGTCCTAATGCAGATGTCGCGTAGTCGTATCGTCGTGTGGTCGCGTAGTCGTATCGTCGTGTGGTCGTGTAGTCGCGTGGTCGCGTGGTCGCCATGTCTAAAAACCACATTACACGACTCCACGACTCCACGACTCCACGACTCCACGACTCCACGACTACGCGACCACGCGACTACACAATGACATAGGGTTCGTGGCGCAGGAGTTCCGCTTTGCCCAACAGGGTGGTTTTGCGCAGACAGCTTTCACAGAGCGGGTAGAAGCGCACGTCATCCTGTTGGTTGTCAATGAGATCGCGCAGGCGCGCCTTGAGCCGATCCAAATCCGCCGGGCGCAACTCACATTCAAAGACGCTATATTGGGCGCGCCGGCCATAGCCTTCCAGCGTTTTCATCACCTTGGTGCGCCGTTTATCATCAGGGATGTCATAGCTGACCACCACCCAATGGCGCCGGTTACGTGGCGCGCGGGCGATTGGGTCCATCGTTGGGTCTCTTTCAATAAAGGAATTGCGAGTTACGAGTTACGAGTTGCGAGTTACGAGTTACGAGTTACGAGTTACGGGTTGCAATAGGCTTGCCCTATCCGTAATTCGTAACTCGTAACTCGTAACTACGTAAAGATTTCCGCGTTAAACGCTTCAATCGCCAGGGCCAGGTCGCGCCAGGGCATCATCGCTTGGCCGGCCAGCCCATCGGCCAGGCGGTTCCATTCGCGCGGGGCCAGACAGTAGCGCACCTGGGGCAGGCGACGGGCCAGGGCGCAGGCGCGCCAGTGCCAGGGGCGCAATTCGGCGCTGTTGACGTTGAAGTAGCCGCGCATCTGCCCGACCACCACTTCGCTGTCGAGGATGCAAGTCAATTCGGTGGCCCTGTGCGTCACCCCAATTTCCAAACCCAGCAGGAGACCGGCATATTCGGCTTCGCTGCTCGATCCGGCCGCCAACCGTTGCCAGCGCCAGTCGATGATCTGCCCGCGGACATTGCGCGCCACCGCCGCCGCCGTGCAGACCGGCTCCTCGCGAAAATATTTGCGCCAGGCCGCCCGCGTCGGCTGATCGTCAACCGTTTGTGCTGCGCCGCCGGCCCCACCGTCACAAAAAACCCACAATTGTTTCATCATTTGTTGCATCACTACCTCCTCCTAACCCGACCACGCGCCTACGCGACTACGCGACTACCCGACCACGCGCCTACGCGACTACCCGACCACGCGACTACGCGACTACGCGACCACGCGACTACGTGACTACGCGACTACCCGACCACGCGCCTACGCGACTACGCGACCACATGACTACGCGACTACCCGACCACGCGCCTACGCCACCAACCCCTCATACTCTTTCCGTTCCCCTGTAACTACGCGCGCAAAGAGACGCGCTTGTAATTCCAGACAACGGCGCAGGGTATTTTCCTGGCCGCTCGGACGGTGGCGCAGCGTAGTGGCCATGCCCTTTTCATAGGCCGCGATCACCTTGGGCAGCAACGCCGTTCCCAGTTCCACGGGGCGCGCTTCGTTACCGGTGAAGGTAAAGTCGGTCGGCGTCAGTGCGCCGGTGCGCACGAGATCGAGCAGCAGTCGATCCACCGCCAAGGGGCGAAATTCCTCCATGAGATCGAGCGTCAACGAAGGGCGCCCCGCTGCCAGGGCGTGAAAACAGCCCAGGTGCGGATTTAGCCCCACCATGCGCACGACGGCGGTCATATCCTTTTGCAAGAGCGCATAGCCAAAGCTCAACAGCGCATTGAAGGGATCGGGCGCGGGATGATATTGGCGCCCGGCAAAGCCCCAGCGGGCGTCAAACAGGGCGCGGATGGCACCGAAATAGGAAGCGCCGGCCCGCCCTTCATAGCCGCGTAACCCATCGCTATCGGTTGCGCGACTGCTGGCGCGGCGCATCTCCTCGATCGCGGCGACGGCTTTGGGTAGACTATCGATGGCCGCGGGGTTCATAGCGCCGGGGGCGGGCGCTTGTCCGGTCAATTGGGCGGCCAGCGTTTGCAAGGTGTTGCGTTGGTTTTGCAACTTGGCCTGGACGATCTTTTTTGCCACGGCCAGGGCGGCCTGCTCATTGCCGACAAGGCGCATCTGCGCCTGATGGAGTTGGGCAAATTGATCTTCACTCCCACTCAGGCGCGCCACAAATTTGCCGTAGAGGGTCATAAAGACCAGATCGACCCCCTCGGTTATCAAGAGGACAGCCGCCTGCGTCGTCACCTGGACATTACCATAGACGACGATCTGCGTCAGATCGCGCACGGGGGCATGGGCCAACAGTTGCTGTTTCCCGGTTGCTTTCTCCTGCTGTGTCACCCGGATCTGTTCCATCGCCCGGCGCACCACGGCGCCTTGTTCGCGTACATGCAAAACGGTCATCCGATCCCTCCTTTGCGTTTCCGGCCTACACTATACTGATAATGACGAAATGCAGTCGTGTGGTCGTGTGGTCGTGTGGTCGCGTGGTCGTGTGGTCGTGTGGTCGTGTGGTCGTGTAGTCGTGTGGTCGTGTGGTCGCGTGTGGTCGCACGGTCGTGTCATCCAGACGAAGCGACCACGCGACCACACGACTACGCGACCACGCGACTACGAAAGCTGGTAACATTCATCACGCACAAAGAAATAGCCCAGCCAGGAAAAGCCGGTGTCGAAGTGGCGCAGGCAGCTTTTCGCCTGGTTGAGTTGCAACCCCCACTGGTGCAACGCGTCATGGACGGCCACCAGCGCATGTTGCGCCTCCGCCTTGCGCTGACAACAGACGATGAGATCGTCGGCATAGCGCACCACGGCCAACGCCTGGGCGGTCAAGGTGAGATCGATCTGATGCAGATAGATGTTCGCCAGCAGCGGGGAGAGGACGCTGCCCTGACTGGCGCCGGCCTTTTGCGGCAGACCATCCGCCGTGTTAAAGATGTCCGCCGCCAGCCAGCGCTCGATATAGCGCAGTACCAAGGGATCTTCGACCCGTTGAGCCACCAGCGCCAGCAGGCGCGTCCGCTCGATGCTGTCAAAGCACTCTTTAATGTCGGCATCGACCACCCAGCGGCGATTTTCGTTGCGCAGCGCTTGCACACGAGCAATGGCGTCCGCCACCCCCAGCCCTGGCCGAAAGCCCAGGCTACAGGGCAGAAAGATCGCTTCAAAGCTGGGGGCAATGATGTCGTAGATGACCCGTTGGGCCAGACGGTCGCGCAGCGCCCAGAGCGCCAATGGTCGCAAGCCGCCACTGGGCTTTGGCACCAGAATGCGCCGGATCGGGCGGGGCGCATAGTCGCCGCTGATCAATTGTTGGCGGAGTTGGGTCAACTCAGCATCGAGATCGGCCTCAAACTTCTGAATCGTCATGCCATCGACACCGGCGCCGCCGCCGGTGCGCTTGACGGCCAGCCAGGCCCGGCGCAACGCCGCGGTGGGGAAAAGCTGGGCGGGGGGTGTCGCCGGAATGGGGCCGATGGTCGGTGAACGCGAATGGCGTTCTGCCGGCGCATGGCTTTTGGTTGGTTGGGTCATAGTTCCTCCACTCATACTTGCCGCTCTAGCCGCGTCCGTGACGCGCCGGGTTGGTTGCGCGTCACGGACGCGCCCGGAGCAGTGTCACCACCTGTAGGATGCTCACCCGATGGACAACAGGTGTCGCTCCGGGCGCGTCACGGACGCGCCCGGAGCAGTGCGTAACCTACAGAAGACTCACCCGTTGGACAGCAACGATTTCGCGCAGGGCGACCGATTGGGAATGACGGTCGGGGCGGGCGTCAAGCCAGCTTTTTAGGTCGGGATGGGGGTCCGGGGCATGGGTGTTCCGGGGGTCTGTTGGGAAGATCAGCCATTGCTCAACCGGTTGATCGGCCGCTTGGGTGATCGGCGACCAAAGCGGGGCGGCTTGCTGAAACAGGTGATCAAGCCACTGGGGAAGCGCTGTCGGCGCCGGTAGCGGCGGGCCATTGCGTGGCCTGGGCCAACGCCCTGTTTCTGGTGCGCTGGTGGATTGGCTTGGCGGGGGAAAGGTTGCCCGTAACCAGGTTTCGACCGACCACTCCTGTAACGCGGTAAACGCCGTGGCAAATTGTTCGACCAGGCTCTCGCCAATGGCTGCCACCGCGCCATCGACCCACGCCTCGGCAGCGGTGCGTTGGAGGAGCGCCGTCAATGCCTGCATCCCAGCCTGCCGATTGACCGTGTCATGACGAATCAGCTCCTGGCGCAGCGCTTCGAGGCGTGACCGATCCCACGGGGCGGGCAACGCTTGTAAGCCGGCTGTTACTTGTTCATCCAGATAGGTGACGAGCGCCGCCAGATGCGTCTGTAGTTGTTGCTGCCAGCCCAGCGCCGCCTTTATGACCGCGCAAGCAGGCTTTGGCAAAACACAGGCGCTACCGGTGAACGCAGCGCACCGGCAACCACGCAAGCGATCCCCGGTTCGGTGCGCAATAGCGCCGCCGTGGCGTGAACCGGCGCCCAATCATCGAGCAGATCGGTCTTGTTGAGCAGCACCGCCACCCGCGCCCCCTTCGGCGCCTCCTTGCGGCCCCCTGCCGGGTGAGCCACCACCCGCGCCACCACTTCCGGCGTGACCGGCGCGCCGTGGGGGCAGCCGCTCAACGCGCTGACCAACGCCGGTCGATGGACATTGTGTTCATCCAGCGGGCGACCAAAGACATCGACGCCGACCACAATCACCACCAGCGTACTCTCCGGCGGGATCACCGGTTCATAGGGCGCCGGCGCCTTGAAGGGGAGCTTGCGCGCGCCATCGGCCTCGACCAAAATGGCGTCGGCCAGCCCCATCTGCGTCAAGGTGCTGACAAAGGCCACGGGGACGCCGCGCACCTTGCCGGTATCAGGCACAAGGTTGTCAGTAATCAGGAGATGGCGGTGTTGGGTCAGCGTCGCCGCCAGCCGTTCCGGGGTTGCCGCGGTCAGGAACAGATGCGCGGGCGCTAAGGCGAGTTGTTCGGCGGCAAGGTGGGTGGTGGTGGTGCTAATGACACGCCGACCGGCAGCGACAAGATCAGCCGCCAGAGAAAAGAGCGCGCTGCTTTTGCCGCCGCCGCCGACAAAGGCGACCACCGGTGTGGGAGTGATCATCAGGGGGGCGAGGGCTTCAAGCAGGGTCATCCGTGACTTTCATCGGCGCGCCGGTGCCGCCGCGGCGCAACATAACGATCTCAGCCAGGATGCTCAGGGCGATCTCTTCCGGCGTTTCGGCGTTGAGTTCCAGCCCCATGGGTGCGTGGACAGCCTGTAACTTTTCCAACGGAATGCCCTTCTCTGCCAGTTGTTTGCGCGCCGTCAACCAGCGCCGCTGTGAACCGATCACCCCCAGATAGGCGTGGGGCTGGGCGAGCAAGGTTGGCAACGCTTCCACATCGACCCGCATCCCGCGTGTGGGCATGACGATGTAGGTTTGGGCGTTAAAGGCAAAGTGATTGGGCAACTCCACCAACGGGACAGGCAAATATTCATCAGCGCCCGGCGCCGCCTGCGGGTTGCAAAACTCGGCGCGGTCATCACAAAAGATCACGCGAAAGCCCAGCCATTTCCCCAATTGGAGCAACGCCTTGCCCACATGGCCGGCGCCGATAATCAGTAAAGTGGCCGGCGGCAGCAGCGCTTCCACAAAAATCTCCACTTCCCCGCCACAGACGCCGGGGTCGCCCGCGCCGGGATTCACCAGCGTATAGGCCACCGTGCGCGGCTCACCGCTGCGGATCACCTCTTGCGCCGCCGCCAGCACGCGACTCTCCATCTCGCCGCCACCAACGGTGCCGTCAAAGCGACCATCAGCATAGACCAGCATCTTGCTACCCACATGCCGCGGCACACTCCCCCGCGCCCGAATAATCGTACAAAGCGCCGCCGCCGCCCCCGCCTTCTCCACTTCCGCCGCCTGTGCAAACAATGACGCCATGCTCCCGAACCTATCTACCTGTCTACCTGTCTACCTGTCTACCTGTCTACCTGTCTACCTGTCTACCTGTCTACCTGTCTACCTACCCCCGCTACGTCCGCTCCTCACGCATATAGGGCAACCCCAACGCCGCCGGCGCACCCACGCGGCGCCCAAAGGTCTCCCACCAGGTGATCAGAATTAAGACAATAATCGTCAGCAGATAGGGCAACATGTTGAGCAGCGAGGCTGGGATGGTGGTGCCGGCAGCTTGCAGGCGAAATTGCACGGCATTGACGCCGCCAAAGAGCAGCGCCCCGACAATCGCCCGCGCCGGGTTCCAGGTGGCAAAGATCACCAGCGCAATGGCGATCCAGCCGCGCCCGCCGGTCATATTCTCGGTCCAGCCGGGGATGTAGGCCAGCGACAGATGCGCGCCCCCCAACCCGACCAACATCCCGCCGATGATCGTGTAGAGATAGCGCAAGCCGGCCACATCCACTCCCATCGCGTCGACTGTCTGTGGGTTTTCGCCCACGGCGCGCAGATGGAGACCGGCCCGTGTCTTGTAAAGGAAATACCAGCTCACCACCAGGGCCAGATACATGAGATAGACCAGCAGATCCCGGTGAAAGAGCGCCGGACCGACCACCGGCAGTTGACTCAACCCTGGCAACAGGACTTCGTTAAAGCGCGGTCCGGTCAACCCCACCAACGGCGCACCATCCGGCCCCAACCGTTGCCCCAGAAAGCTCGCCAACCCTGAACCAAAGAGGGTCAACGCCAACCCGGAGACGACCTGATCGGCGCGCAAGGTGATGGTGAGCAACGCATGGATCGACGCCAGCACCCCCCCCACCAGCACCGCCGTAAAGACCCCAACCCAGGCGTTCCCCGAGTGGAAGGCCGCGGCAAAAGCCGTCACCGCGCCCATGATCATCATCCCCTCCACCCCCAGGTTGAGGATGCCCGCCCGCTCGGTAATAATCTCCCCAATCGTGGCAAAGACCAGCGAAGTCCCGGCGGCAATCGTAATGCTTAAGAGCGAAACAAATAGTGCTGTGTCCATGTTTGTCTCCGTGTGTCATGACAGGTAGACAGTGGGACAGTGGGACAGTAAGACAGTAAGACAGTAAGACAGTAAGACAGTAAGACAGTAAGACAGTTTTCACCATCTACTGATTTACTGACCTACTGATTTACTGACCTACTGATTTACTGACCTACTGATTTACTGTCCCACTGTCACCACTGCCTTCTTCTTCCCCTCACCCGTCCACACCACGCGCAAGCGGTAGCGGGTGAAAATGTCACCGCCGAGGACGCAGAAGAGGATGGCCCCTTGCAACACCAGGGCGACGGCGGCGGGGAGGCTCATGCTGATCTGGATCTGTTCGCCGCCGACAAGGAGCGCGGCCAGCAGCACGGCGACCAATAAAATCCCCCACGGGCTGAGTTTGCCCAGCCAGGCGACGATGATGCCGGTAAAGCCGTTGCCCACGTCCAGCCCACGCTGTAGACGGTGCGAAATGCCCGATACCTCAGTTACGCCGGCCAGCCCGGCCAGTCCGCCGGAGAGGGCCATCACCAAAATGATGTTGGCAATGATGCTGATGCCGGCATAGCGGGCGGCGTTCGGATTCTCGCCGATCAGCCGGATCTCGTACCCCCAGCGGGTGCGATCCAACACCACCCAGATCAGGATGGCAACCACCACCGCGATCACTAACCCCCAGTGCAGCCGCCCGGTAAAGCGGGGCAACCAGGTGTAATCGGGTAACATGGCCGTCCCCGGAAAGCCCATGCCCTGCGGATCTTTCCAGGCAATCTGGAAGAGATATTGATACCACAAAATGGCAATATAATTGAGCATCAAGGTGGTGATAATTTCATTGACCTTTAGATAAGATTTGAGCAGCGCCGGGATCAACCCCCAGAGCGCCCCGGCAATCATGCCGGCGATGATCATCAGCGGCAGATAGACCCAGGGGCTTTGCGGCAAAAAGGGCAGCGTCGCCGGGAACCAGAGCGCCACCGCCGCCGCGCCCACGCCCCCCATCACCAGTTGCCCTTCGGCCCCAATGTTCCAAAAGAGCATCCGAAAGGCAATGGCCACCGACAAGCCGGTCAGCATCAGCGGGATGGCCTTGACCAACGTCTCCGTCAAGCCAAAAAACTGGCCATGTTGCCACTGGGCCGGCGTGCCAAAAGCGCCTTCAAACATGGCGCGATAGGTCTGCCACGGATTCGCCCCCACCAGCGCCAGCAAGATCGCCCCAAAACAGAGCGCCAACCCAACCGAAAGCACCGGCGTCAAATAATAAGCCGTCCGTGAAATCGCCAGACGCTTCTCAAACTTCAAGGAAAAAGGCAGCATTTGCACCTCTTTAGGTAGATAGGTAGACAGGTAGATAGGTAAACAGGTAGACAAGTAGACAGGTAGATAGGTAGACAGGTTAGATAGGTAGACAGGTAGATACGTCCTATTCCCTGTGTACCTGTGTACCTGTTTACCTGTTTACCTATCTACCTATCCACCTCATACTCAACCGGGTTTTCGCGTAGGGTGACGCCGTAGAGTTCATGGCCGGCGCGTTGTGTGCGAACGTAGTTCATGTAGCCATTTAAGGCTTTTTCGGCGCGCTTGGTTAAATGATATAAGGCTTCAAAGTATGGCTGTTCAATATAACCAAACAATTGAGCAGTGATGAAATGGGACAAGGTTTCATTCAGCGAACCCCGTGCGTTGGAATAAAATTTCAGGCTATCCAGATAATGGTATCTGCCATACCCTTCGGCAATATTCGCTGGCGAACTTTTGGACGACTTGCGCACTTGACTCACCAAATCATACTTTTCCTCAGCCGGCAGCAATTTCGCCATTTCATGGGCATTCACCATCACATCCAGCGCTAACTGGTAACACTCCAAGTCTTCAAACCCGCGCGTTCCCTTCACCCCAGGTGACGTATACAGTGCCTTCTTCAATACTACCCTGTTGCTACCTTCCATCCCCTCAATCTCCTTGTGTGTAGGTGGATAGGTAGATAGGTAGACAGGTAGATAGGTAGACAGGTACACAGGGAATAGGACGTATCTACCTGTTTACCTGTCTACCTGTTTACCTATCTACCTATTTACCTACCTCCCTCCCCCGCCATCATCAACCCCAACTGGGCAATGGTGGCTTGGGCGGCATCGACAATGCCCATGATGCGCCCGCCGCAGATGACGGCGATGCGGTCGCTCAGGTTTAACAACTCGTCCAAATCTTCCGAGAGCAGGAAGATGGCGACGCCCTGGCTGCGCTGTTCCAGCAGATGACGGCGCACCGTTTCAATCGCGCCCACATCCAGCCCGCGCGTCGGATAGGCGGCGACCAGCAGACTGGGCTGCATCTGTCGCTTCTGTTGACCGGCCTGGATTTCGCGCGCCAGAATTGCCTTCTGCTGGTTGCCGCCGGAGAGCATCCGCGCCGGCGTTGCTGTGTTCGGCGTCAGGATTTGAAAGCTTTGAATCAACTGTTGGGCAAAATTGGCGATGACGCGCTGGGCCAAAAAGGGGCCGTTGGCAATCGGCGCCTGACGATAGGCTTTCATGACCAGATTGTCACTAATCGGCAAGTTGCCGGCCAGCCCCATGCCCAAGCGGTCGCTGGGAACGTGGGAAACGCCGGCTTCAATAAAGCGCCGCGGCGGCTGATGGGTTAGATCGACGCCGTTGACCAACACCTGACCGGCCGTGCTGGGGCGCAGCCCGGTGACCACTTCGGTCAGCGTGCGTTGCCCGTTGCCGGCGACACCGGCCAACCCCACAATCTCGCCGCCATGCACTTCCAGCGAGACGCCATGCAGCGCCGGCAACCCTTTGTCATTACGTGCTTCAATATCGCGCAGGGTCAAGACGACCGGGCCAAGCGCCACCTTGCGCTTTTCAGTGCGGAAGAGAACCTCGCGCCCGACCATGAGTTTCGCCAATTCGACCTTGCTGGTGTCGGCGGTGTCCAGGGTGGCGACCTGCTTGCCGCCGCGCAAGACCGTGACCCGATCGGCAAAAGCCATCACTTCATCCAACTTGTGGCTGATAAAGATGATCGCCTTGCCCTCGCCGGCCATGCGACGCAAGGTATGTCCCAATTCGTCGGCTTCTTGTGGCGTCAACACGGCCGTCGGTTCATCAAGAATCAAGACATCGGCGCCGCGATAGAGCAACTTGAGAATCTCGACCCGCTGCTGCTCGCCCACGGATAATTGCCAGATATACGCTTTGGGGTCAACCGGCAGCCGATATTGCTTGGCCAGGGCGCGAATTTTCTCTTCGACGGCCGTCATGTTCAGGTTGAAAGGCACATCCTTCAACCCCAGAATCATATTTTCGGCCACAGTCTGGGTTGGCACCAGCTTAAAGTGTTGATGCACCATGCCAATGCCATGCGCAAAGGCTGCGCTGGGCGAATGGAGATCGACCGGCTGCGGCTTCGCTTGCCCCTTGGCGCCCAGCAGAATCTCCCCCTCATCCGGGCGATAGAGGCCGCAGAGAACGCTCATCAGCGTACTCTTCCCTGCCCCATTTTCGCCCAGCAAGGCATGGATTTCCCCCGCGCGCACAGTCAGATCCACCTGTTCGTTGGCAATCACCCCGGGAAACCGCTTCGTAATCCCGCGCATCTGCACCGCAACCGGCGCTGCTTTCTCGGCCATAGTTCCTCTTTGTGGTAAGGTAGACAGGAGACAGGTAGACAGGGGACAGGTAGACAGGTAGACAGGGAATAAGACCTATTTACCTGTGTACCTGTGTACCTGTCTACCTGTCTACCTACTGCCCCAACCCCTCCGGCGCTTCCTTCGGGGCTTCGCCGACGACGCCTTCAACGAAGTAGTCCATGCTCAGGAGTTCGGCGTCGGTCAGACATTTGCCTTCGGCGACGATCAGTTTGCCGTTGGCGCCGTTGACCGGACCGCAGAAGAGTGTGCCTTTGCCTTCGACAAATTCTTGCTTCTTGGCTTCGACCAGGGTTTTGGTCTCGTCGGCGACTTTGGCCGAGAGGGGCGCCAGATCGACAATGCCTTCATCCATGCCGCCATAGTAGGATTCGCTGGCATAGGCGCCATCCATGATCTGCTGGACAATGGCGCTGTACTTGTGGCCCCAGTTCCAAACCGGGCTGGTCAAGACCGTGTCGCCGACAATCTTGCTCATGTCCGAATTGTAGCCGATGGAGAATTTGCCGGCATCAGCGGCGGCTTTTTGCGGTTCGGTGGTGTCTTGGTGCTGGGCGATCACATCGGCGCCGGCGGCCAAGAGGGCGTCAGCGGCTTCCTTCTCTTTGGGCGGGTCAAACCAGGTGTTGGTCCAGACGACGCGCACCTCGGCTGCCGGGTTGACTTCGCGCACGCCCAGGGTAAAGGCGTTGATGCCGCGTACCACTTCCGGGATCGGGAAGGCGGCAACATAACCGACAATGTTGCTGGTAGTGGCCGCGCCGGCGACGAGACCGGAGAGATAGCGCGCCTGTTCCATGCGACCGAAGACGGTCGAAACGTTGGCGGCGGTCTTATAGCCGGAGACATGGACAAACCAGGTATCCGGGAATTCGCTGGCGACGGTGATCGTCGGGTCCATAAAGCCGAAAGAGGTGGTAATGATCAGCTTGTACCCCTTCTGGGCGAAATCGCGGATGACGCGTTCGGCTTCCGGCCCTTCGGGAATGTTTTCAACATAGGCGGTTTCGATCTTGTCGCCAAACTTCTCTTCCAACGCCAGCCGCCCCTGATCGTGCGCCCAGGTCCAGCCCAAGTCGCCAATCGGCGCCACGTAGACAAAGGCAACCTTCAAGACGCCTTCGACCGCCGCCGGTTTTTCCGCCGCTGCGGCTTGATCGCCACCGGTTGCGGGGGCCGCCGGCGGTGGCGCACAGGCGACCAGGATCAATGCCAGCAGCAGCAAGGCATACAAACGGATACGGTTCATAAAACGCTTTCTCCTTTTTGTTGTGGGTGTAGTGTAAACTAAATTCTTGTTTACTGTTCAAGTATTTTAACTCACACAGATAGGAAGGACTACTGAAACTATCCGTGTTTTTTCCTATCCGTGTTAACGGCTGTGAACGGTTTCGGCTCGCCCTGAGTAAGCAACATGCAGATGAACATTGCGTAATGAATCTATATCAGTGCTGCAACCTTTGATAGATGACTTACATTGTACCACCAAAAGGTGCTATTACCGCATAACGACGCTGCCCAAAATCGCTTCTAAAACGCCGCCGCCAATCGCCAGGGCTTTGTCGCTAATGGTAAAGCAATGCGCAACAATGCCGCGCGGGTCAAGGTCGCCAATCTTCATGCCAGGCGTGACAGTGACGGACGGATGGATCAGCCCGCGCACGGTGCCGGCAAAGGGGGCGTGCATGGTCAGGCCGCCAACTTGCGCCACGGCCTGTCCGCTGCTTACTTGGTCGCCGATCTTGACCAATGGCGTTACCTGTCCACTGGTCGGCGCCCGCAGAACCCGATCAGCGCCAATACCGTTGACCAAATCGGGGATGCCCGTATCGGCCTCGGCTGCCCCTTGCTCGATGGGGCGGCCCAAGCGATGGCCGCGCTTGGTCTCGATGACCACATGGCAATCGACGCCGGCGGTGAAGCCCGGCCCCAACGCGATCACAAGCAGGGCATCGTTGATCTGGGTGCCGATATTGCGTTTGGCGATGATGGCATCGACAAGAATGGTTGGCCGGACTTGCGTCACCACCGTCGCCGCCGGGTCGACCAACACGGGAACGGCGGCGCTGTAAGCCATCTGCTGCGCTTCGCCACTGCTATTGACCCGACGCGCCGTCAAGCCTTCAATTGTAATTTCACCGCTGTACACTGCTTCGCCAAAGGAAACCGTGCGCCGGACAAACAAAGGCGTCGGCAGTTCCGTCATCAGCAACGGAAAGCCCGCCCGCTTGAGACGATAGGCCACCCCGCTCGCCAGATCACCAGCGCCTTTAATCACAATCAGATGCTTCTGAAAAAGGGGGTTGGGTGTGAAGCGTTCGGCCAAAGGGTGATTTCCTCTTGCATAGTAAGACAGTGAGCCAGTGGGACAGTAAGTCAGTAGGACAGTAAGTCAGTAAGACAGAGCCGTGCTACTGGCCACTGACCCACTGACCTACTGATTTACTGTCCTACTGACTTACTGTCCTACTACGCACTATAACCTTCCGAGAAGACCTCAATCATCAAATACGGGTCGCCCAGCGGGTACAAGATCGGGCAGGTGCAGCCGCGGTTGACATATTCGCGCACCTTGGCCTTCACCTCTTCGGGCGTGCCGCTGGCGGTAATCCGTTGCACCAGGTCATCGGGCACCAGCTTCATCGCTTCTTTGATCTGCTCTTTGGTGGCGGGCCAACCGAGAATTGATTGAATCTTGGCGACGGTCTCCGGGGGGGTGTTGCTGGCTTTGGTGATATGGGGTTGTTGCGCAATATATTGGGTGAGCAACCAGCGGGCGCCATCCAACGCTTTGGCTTTATCCATATCCACCGAACAGACAATCAACTGCGGGCGGTCAATGTCATCCAGGGTGCGACCGGCCCGCGCTGCGCCAATTTGCAGTTGCTTTATCGCTTCATCATTATACTCAGGCGGCACGCAATAGTTCAAAACCGCGCCGTCGGCGATCTCACCGGTCAGTTCCATCATCTTGCCGCCGGTCGCGCCGATCATCATCGGGATGTTGCGCGGCTCGCGGCGGCCATGCACCACATCCAACTCAATGCCCTTGACCTTGTGGAACTCGCCGTCATAGGTGACATTTTCCATGCGCAGCAGACGGCGCATCACCTCAATGGTCTCGCGCATCGCCAGCAGCGGCTTACGCCGTTCAATCCCCACATTCGCCGCCAGCGGATCCCACCAGGCGCCAATGCCACAAATAATCCGATTAGGCGCCAGATCATCCAGCGTCAAAAAGGTCGAGGCCAGCAAGCCAATATTGCGCGTCCAGTTGTTGATGACCCCCGACCCCACCTTAATGCGCTCCGTGACCGCGGCAAAGGCCGCCATCGGCACAATCGCATCGCGCACCAACCGACTCTCTGCCTGCCAGACCGCCTCGAAGCCATGCTTCTCCGCATACTGGACAATCTTCATCCCCTCGCGCAGTTCATGCGCATCCTGTAAGTACAAGGCAACCCGATCTTGACTCATGTTTTCTCCTCCATGCAGATGACAAGGTGACAGGATGACAGGGTGACAAGGTGAAGGGGTGACAAGGTGATTGGATAACAAGGTAACGGGAATTTTTACCTTGTCACCCTGTCACCTTGTCACCCTGTCATCTCCTGAAGCGCCGCCCACACCCGCTCCGGCGTAAAGGGGATGCGCCGAATACGGACGCCGGTGGCGTTGAAAATGGCATTGGCCAGCGCGGGGGCGACGCCATCTTTGGGAATTTCGGCGACGGCTTTGGCGCCAAAGGGGCCGCTTGGCTCGAAGGTTTGCACCAGGATCGATTCAAGCTCCGGCATCTCGTCGGCGCGATAGATTTTGTAGGGGCCAAAGGCAGGGTTGACCATCCGGCCCTGGGCGTCGTAGACCATCTCTTCGCAGTGGGCATAGCCGAGCGCCTGGGTCATGCCCCCTTCCACCTGCCCGCTGGCCGTGATCGGGTTGATCGCCACGCCGCAATCGACGGCCATGACCAGCTTTTTCACCGTCACCTGGCCGGTCTCGGTGTCCACTTCCACTTCGGCAAATTGACCGGCAAAGGGGGGCGGCGATTCGTGTGAGACATAGGAGGCCGTCGCCATGATCTGCCGCTGCTGATCCTGGTGGAGGGAGTGGAGCGCCAAGTCGGCCATGCTCACCGAGCGGCCATCGGGCGCGTAGGCGCGACAGTCGCGCAGGGTGACATCCTGCCAATCGGCCAGCCCCAGCATCAAGCCAGTGCGTTCCTTAATCTGTTCGCTTACCTGTTCAGCGGCTTTTTTGACCGCCATGCCGGAGATATAGGTGGTGCTAGAGGCATAAGCGCCGGTGTCAAAGGGGGTCATGTCGGTGTCGCTGGAGTAGACGATAATATCTTCCAGACGCACGCCCAAGACCTCGGCGGCGATCTGCGCCAGCACGGTGTCGGAACCGGTGCCCAGATCGGTGGCGCCCATCAAGAGATTGAACGAGCCGTCGTCGTTGATCTTCAGGCTGGCGCCCCCCATGTCGAGACCGGGGATGGCGGTGCCGTGCATACAGACAGCCATGCCCAAGCCGCGGCGCAGGTGGGGTTTGCCGGGAACTGCTTTCCACTGCTCATCATGGCTGCGCTCCCAGCCAATCGCCGCCATGCCCTGGGCGATACACTCGCTCAAGCCACTGGAACGGATCAGCGGCACTTCGGTGACGGTCTCTTTTTCGCCCTCACCCAGGTGGGGGGCAATGTCGAGCGGGTCGCCCACCTTGACCCAGTTTTTGCGGCGAAATTCGATGCGATCCAGCCCCAACGCGTCGGCAATCTCATCCATGTGCGATTCGAGGGCAAAGTGCGCCTGGGGGCCGCCATAGCCCCGATAGGCGCCGGGGATGGGAATATTCGTGTAGACAACTTTGCAGTCAAAGCGTTTGTTCGGGCAGTTGTAGGTGCTGAGACCACGCAACCCGGTGACCGTTTGCACGGTCAAGCCGTGGGTGGCATAGGCGCCGGTGTTACCAAGAACCGTCATCTCCTGGGCGACCAACATGCCATTGTTATCCACGCCGCTCTTAAAGATAATCGTTTGCGGGTGGCGACTGCGGCTGGAGATAAATTCTTCGGCGCGAGTAAATTCCAAACGTACTGGTTTGCCGGTGGCAATGGTGAGATGGCCGACAATGTCTTCGATCAACATCTCCTGTTTGACACCGAAACCGCCGCCAATGCGCGGCTTGATCACCCGGATGCGCTTGACCGGCAAGCCCAGCAGTGGGGCGACCATGCGCCGCACATGGAACGGCACTTGGGTCGAGGTGCGAATGACCAGCCGTTCGTCGGCGTCCCAATAGCTGATGGCGATGTGCGGTTCAATCGGACATTGTTGCACCTGATGCACGTAGTAGCGGTGTTCAAAAACATGAGCCGCCTGGGCAAAACCCTGCGCCACATTGCCGTTTTCGGCCTGGATGTGGTGGCTGATGTTGTGGGCGGCGTCATGAATCTTTTCCACATCCGGCTCATCATGGATGACCGGCGCACCCGCTTTGATGGCTTCGTTTTCATCAAAGACCGCCGGCAATACTTCGTAGCTTACCTTGATGCGCTTGATCGCTTCTTCGGCAAGTTCGAGCGATTCCGCCGCCACCGCCGCCACGCGGTCGCCGACATGGCGCACTTTGTTGTCAAAGCTCACCTGGTCATAAGGCGGCGGGTTGGGGTAGGATTGGCCGCCGGAGGCATAGTGGACACGCGCCACATTTTTGTAGTGGATCACGGCATGGACGCCGGGCAAGGCGCGTGCGGCACTGTCATCAATGTCGAGGATGCGGGCATGGGCGTGGGGACTGGTCAATAACTTCGCATAGAGCATCCCGCGCATCTCAATATCATCGACAAAGGCCGGGTTGCCCTTGGCCAGCTTCAGTGCATCCACCTTCGTCTCCGGCTTGCCGACCACCCGCATCTCCGGCGTTTCCGGCGCAACGACAAATTTGGGCATGGTAATGCGCTTGGTCTCGATGCCGCCTTGACCGGGGGCAGGGCCGTCGCCGGGCAGTTCGGGCGTGGGATCGCCGCCGGAACGCCCTCGATCCCCTGGCGGTTGGAAGAGGTCGCCATAATCACTGCCGCCGGGCAGGTCAATCGGCGTGAGGACATTCGGTTCGACCGATGTCGGTTCTTCGCCGCGTAACAGGGCGGCGGCTTCCAGTACAGCCTGCACCGGTTTGATATAGCCGGTCTCGCGGTCGAGAATGCCGGAGAGGGCGTCGCGTACTTCGGCTTCGGTGGGGTTCGGGTTCTTCGCCAGCAGGGCTTTGGCGGCTAGAATCATCGCCGGGGCGGAATAACCGGATTGAATGGCCCCAGTGCGAATAAAAGCGCGCTGGATCGGGTGGAGGTCAGCGCCGCGGGCTAACGCTTCCACGGTTTCAATAGCATGGCCATCGGCTTGGGCGGCTAACAAAATATCGCTGCTAACCAGTTGCCCGTCGAGGAGAATGGCGGCGGCCCCTGTCTCGCCCGAAGCGCTGCCAAAGCGGACGCTGGCATAGCCTTCCCGCCGCAAGAGGCGCAGTAATGTTTCATCCGGGGCGCAGGTGAGGCTCTTGGCGACGCCGTTGATGGTAAGGTTAATTTGCATGGGTTGACTCCGTTTTCTACGCGCCTGTTATTTGCGCAATCACCCGCCGGCTCAGGGTGACGGCCATCTGCCGCCGATAGGCGCTGGAACCGCGAAAATCAGCGGGCGGTGTGAGGGCGGCTACCGCGTCCGGGTTGACCAGGCAGGGGGTGGCGGCGACACCGCAAAGCGCCAGGCGCACGTTGCCGTCGTCGGTTTGACGCGCCAGCGCGGCCACAATCGGCGCATCGGCGGGGGTGCGTGCGACGCGGTCGCTTGCCGTCTTGCCGGTGGTGGTGATGGTGATGGCTGTCACCAAGCCGCCATCCAGGGACGCGCGACCGTGCGCCAGCAAGTCGGCTAGACCCATGCGCTTTTCCCCGCTGCGGCTCTGGATCTGCACCTCGGCATCAAAGAGCAACAGCGCCGCTAGGCATTCGCTTTCAGGATTGCCGTTGACGACGAGACCGCCGATCGTCGCAACATGGCGCAAGGTATTGGGGCCTTCGCGCTGGGCCATCTCGCGTACTAAGGCCGGTGCGTCTGCCGTCTCTACCAAGGTTTGTACCCTTACCATCGCGCCCAAGGTCAGGCGGTCGCCGTGGCACTCCACCTGGGTTAGCCCGACAGCTTGCAAATCGACAACCGCATCAACTTCCGTATCAGCGGCATAGTCACTGGCAACCAGTTGTGGCGTTATCTGTGTCCCGCCGGCCAATACGACACTAGTCACCCCTGGTCGCCCCAGCAATGTCAGCGCCGCAGTGACACTATCAGGCCGATGATACTCTTTTACTCTTGCCATATCCTACTCCTGTTCCTGGTTAGGTGATTGGATGATTCGGTGATTTCGACAAGCTCAATCACCGAATCATCCAATCACCTTATACGCTGGCGACCAATGATACGCTTCCGGCACCGCTTCGACGCCTTCCCAGACCACCCGGCGGAAATATTCGGGGTCGGTATTGCCTTCGGAGTTGATCAACAGCACCTGCGACTCCCGATTTAAGCCAAGCAAGGCTTTCACCTCGGCAAAGTGGGGAAATTCGGTGAGATACATGAGCGCGCCCAACGTCACCGCACCCGATTCGCCGGAGACGACAAAGGGGTCGCCGGCCAGGGGGACAGCATAGACGCGCATCCCTTTGGCCGCCACATAGTCGGGACAAGCCAGAAAGAGATCGGCACAATCATACAGCACATCCCAGGCGATGGGGCTGGGTTCGCCACAAGCCAGCCCGGCCATGATCGTCTGGAGATCGCCGCCGACGCTGTGGGGGCGACCATCGCCCGCTTTGGCCGAGGCCAGCAGACAGGCAGCGTTGCTTGGTTCCACTACCACCGTGCGCGGGCGCTCTGGGCCAAAGAGCTTTTGGTAGTAGCCGATGGTCGCTGCGGCCAAGGCGCCGACGCCGGCCTGGACAAACAAATGGGTCGGTTTGACAATGCCTTGAGCGGCTAACTGTTCCTGCGCTTCGGCCAGCAGCGTAGCATAGCCCTGCATCACCCAGGCCGGGATCTCCTCATAGCCATCCCACGAGGTGTCGGAAATCACTTGCCAGCCTTGTTGGTCGGCATCTGTTTTGACCTGGCGCACGGCATCATCGTAGTTGCCGTTGACGACGCGGACTTCGGCGCCGTTGTTGGCAATGGCCTGAATGCGCGCCTGGGAAGTCTCTTTGTGAACATAGATGATGGCGCGGCAACCCAGTTGACGCGCCGCCCACGCCACCCCACGCCCATGATTGCCGTCAGTGGCGGTGGCAAAGGTAATATTTTGGATCTTAGCGTGAACGGCGGGCGAGAGCAAATCGGCGAAGGAAAGCTCTTCCTCATCGCTCAACCCCAGGTAGGTGCGGATAAAACGGTAGATGGCAAAGGAGCCGCCCAAGCCTTTAAACGAGTTCAAATTGAGCCGCGCCGATTCATCCTTGACCCAGATACCGCCGACGCCGATCATCTCGGCCAGATGGGAGAGGCTTTTGAGCGGACTCATCTGATAGCTGGGGATCTGCCGGTGAAAGGCGCGGGCGCGCTGGGCAATGCCGCTGGGGAACAGCTTTTCCACCGCCGCGCTGCGGCTGATGCCTCTGGCATGTTGATTGACAAACCACTCAATCGGCGCAATTGTTGACATAAGCGTTTTCTGCCTACTAACCCCACCCTAGTCCTCCCCAACCTGGGGAGGGAACCGTTGCTCCTCCCCCAAACTGGGGGAGGCTGGGAGGGGGTTACCTTTCTCTTACAGTTGTTGATCCAGCGCAACAATGGTCTCCGCCAGCACCTGAACGCCCAGCGCCAGGTCTTCCGGCTGGGTCAGCTCTTCCGGGGCGTGGCTGCGACCATCGATGCTTGGCACAAAGATCATGGCCGCCGGCGCCATCAACGCCACATAGTTGGTGTCATGACCGGCGCCGCTGGGGGTGACAATTGCCTTGGGGTCGTGTTGCCGGCAGATGCGCAAGACCGTCTCATGCAGCCAGGCCGGCGGGATGACCGAATCCATGCGGGTGTCGTTAAAGAGTTGATAGGTGACGCCGCGTTCACTGCACGCGGCGGCGACCACCGTCAGCAACTGCGCCCACATCTCATCGACTTCGTTCATATTCAGGCTGCGCATTTCGGGCATCATCGTCACCTGTTCGGCGATGACATTGCCCTGGTTGGGGCGCACCTCCACCTTGCCGATGGTGCCGACCGTGCCGGGGTGGGCGCGGGCAATATCCTCGACGGCGCAGATAATGCGGGCGGCGGCGGCCATGGCATCCTGGCGCAAATCCATTGGCGTGGCTCCGGCATGATTCGCTTTGCCACGCAACTCAAGCACAGCACGGCGAATGCCGACAATGCCGCTGACCGCGGCCAAGCGTGCGCCACGGGCTTCCAGCACCGGCCCTTGTTCGATATGTAATTCGAGCGCGGCGGCAATTTCCCCTGGTTGCGTCAGACAGCGGCCCAGTTGGTCCGGTTGCCCGCCCATATCCGTGATCGCCTGACGCAGAGTAATCCCGTTGACTGTCCGTTCGAGCCAGGCCGCTTTGAAGTGATCGGTGTAGCGCGCCAGGCTGCCCATACAGGCAATCGCATAGTCGGTCGCTTCTTCCGAAAGATAATCGGCCAAGATGAGCGGATGGCGCAACTGGTAGTTGGCATCACGCAGCGTGCGCACAACCTCCAACCCGCCGATGACCCCCAAGACGCCATCAAAGCGCCCGCCGCCCATGACGGTATCGGTATGTGAACCAATATGGAGCGCCGGCAACGCTTCGACCCCAGGGGAACGGCCAAAAAGGTTGCCGACCGCATCTAACTCAGTCGCTAGACCGGCTGCTTCCATCTGTCGGCGTAACCACTCTCTACTTTGTTGATACGCTGGCGAAGGAAACCGGCGTGTCCAACCGGGCGTGTCAGCTTCTGTAAATTGCGCCAACTCGGCTATCGTCGTATGGAGCCGTGACGCATTAATGGCAATAGTCATTGTGATCTTTGACCTTACTCCTGGTCTGTTAACGAAGGAATGATGCGTTGTGTCGCTCGCCCAATATCACCGCGAATCAAGAGGATTAGCGAATTACGTCAGGAGAAAAGATTCGCTAATCCCCATCATTCGCGGTGATATGCCCGGGCCGCGCCCACCGATTAGGACTTCGTTGACAGAGCACGCCAAGGTAACTGCGTGATTGTATTACATGAGCGGTTCACGTAACACGTATCACGCATCACGTTTCAACAAGTACGGAAAGAGCGCATAAAATTCCGTCGCCTTCACCACATCAGCCAGCGGGACGCTGTCTTCGGTGGTGTGGGCGGTGACTTCATCGCCGGGGCCAAAGCCGATGGCGGGGATGCCTGCTTTGCCGGCCCAGTAGGTGCCGTTGGTGCTAAAATTCCACTTACCGCTGGGGGCGGCGGGAAAACCAATGGCTTCACGGGTGGCTTGCCCGGCTACGACAATCGGATGGTCAGCCGGGTAAGCCCAGGCCGGGAAATATTTATCGACGGGAAAGACAAAGCCGGTGTAGCTCGGCTCGTCATAAAAGAGTTCTTCCAGGGTGATTTTGTCGCGCTGGTCGGGGGGAATCAAGGCGGCCAATTGCGCTTTGACGGCCTCTTTGCTCTCGCCAAAGGTGATGCGCCGGTCGATAAAGATGGTGCATTCATCGGGGACGGCGTTGATCGACGGCGTTTTCACCTGCATGTCGCTGACAGTGATCTTGCCGTGGCCCAGAAATTCATGGTCGCCCAGGTGTGGCTCCAGTTGGCTGATGGCGGCGATGATCGGCAGCATCTTGTAGATGGCGTTGTCACCGACATGGTTGGAGGCGGCATGGGCGCTCTTGCCCTTGGCGGTGATTTTGAGTTCCAGCCGCCCCTTGTGGCCGCGGTAGACTTGCATTTTGGTCGGCTCGCCAATCACCACATAGTCGGGGCGCACCTTAGGATCGACTTCAACAAAGCTGTTGGGGGCGATGCCGTCGCACCATTCTTCCATGTTGCCAAAATAGTAGAGGGTGTATTCGTCCGGGGCAATCAGGCCCAGATCGCGGGCAAGGGCGATGCCATAGACCATGCCCGGCGTCGAGCCTTTTTCGTCACAAGCGCCACGGGCGTAGAAGACGCCATCTGCCACCTTGCCGACAAAGGGGTCCCACTGCCAAGCCGCCGGGTCGCCGACGCCCACGGTGTCCACATGGCTATCGTAGACCAGCACGGTGGGGCCATGCCCGACGCGACCCAAAATGTTGCCCATAACATCAAAGCGCACTTCGTCAAAGCCCAGCGCGGTCATCTCGGCGGCAATGCGCGTGCCGACGGCCTGTAGTTGGCTTTCCACGCTGGGGATGGCGCAGATGTCGCGCAGAAACTGGATGATCGCATCCCGCCGGTTTTCGACTGCTTCATGGAGCGCTTGTAACAATTCTGCTGAAATCATCGGCGATTTCCTTTGCTGGACGAATTGTTGAAAGTGATACAATTTTTATCTACGGGTGATTAAGTCAGCAGGTTGCCGGATTGTCTGGTTGTCCGACCAATTCCGGCAAAGCTATTTTAGCAGAGAAAAAAGGCGATTGTCAACTTTGACAGGAATCGTTTATCATTCGGTGTGTGCTGCGTGTTGCGTGTTGCGTGTTCCGTGACCTTCGACAGGCTCAGGTCACGGAACACGCAACACGCAACATGTATCATGATAATTGACGTCGAATTAGCCGTAAGCGAAAGACATCGTCGCGAAAGTAGGAATAGGATTTGAGCAACGGGTCATTTTGCTGGTTGAAGCCGATTTCCTCAAAGGCAAGCAGGGCAGTTTTTTCCGGCGGCAGTTGCAGTTGTGTCGCCACATGATCGGGGGCGATATAGGGAACAATTTCGCTAAAAAAATAGGCGAGATCCTGGCGACAAAAGCGGGGGAGAAATTCATAAAGCGGCAGGCGGAAATCCTCTTTGGTGTAGGGAGCGGTAAAAATTTTGGCGGGCAGATAGTTGCAGGTGAGGATCACTGGTTCGTCATTGGCAAAAAAGCGCTTTTCAACCAGAACAACTTCATCGGCGGCGCTTAGATTGAGTTCACTTATCATGCTGGCGGTGGGCGTTTGGGTTTCCACCCGCACCACCTCGGCGGAAGGGTCGTAGCCGTGCGCTTTTAACATGGCTTCATAGCCCCAGATTTCATCGAGTCGCACCTTGACTTGCAGCCCCGTGGTGTTGACAAAGGTGCCGGCCCCCTGCTTACGAAAGATGACCCCTTCGGTTTCCAGGCGGCTCAACGCATCGCGAATGGTGCTGCGGCTGACATTGAGTTCGTTGGCTAACTCCATCTCCGGTGGAATGCGGCCGTCCTCAAACTCGGCATTGAGAATGCGCTGTTTGAGATGGGCTTTGATCTGCTCGGTTAAGGAGGGTGTGCGTTTAAACATAGCTGATTGGTTGTCTGGTGATACGGTTGTCCGATGATTTTGTCTGGTTACCCCTATTCTGTGTGAGCTACCCAAGGCTAAAGCACTTGGGCTTCCAAGCCAGTGACCCTTACAAGGGCAAACTTTGGAACTTTTCGGGGGCTGAGTGCCTTACTGCGCTGCTCATTTCTCCCACCGCGTAACTTTCCCGCGCTCCGCGGGTAGTTGAAGGCTTATCTTCGACCTTAACACGTCGAATATTTTACAACCGGGACGATTTCCCCGGTTAACCGGCAATATTAGGTTTGGAAGGTGCGTTTTTCAGATTGTAGATAGGACATCTTGGTTATCGAAGTCATACCTACAGGTGTAATTGTATCACAATTCCAGAGAAAAGGCAATATCAGATGTTCACTTTTGCTTGGAATCGTTTCGACCTAAAGGTCACATCTGGGTTCCCTGGGAAGCGCTGCCCTTCGAGTAAGCCCTTATATTCCAAGCCTAAAGGCGTTGGGTTTTACGGGCTGATTTTATAAAACGAGAATTTTTGTCAAAAGCGCCGCTGGTTGAGATGTATTTCTGACCGTCAATTGCATTGTTGGCGATCAAGGTATAGACTATAATCAGCTAAAGGATCTAAGCGTAAAGGATTGTAAAAACTATGTTGCGCGTCAATGTTGCTGTCTATCGTTGTCGAATTGAGGAGCTTTCTGTGGCCAAAGCTGCTGCGATAGCTGGTGTTTCGCTAGATCGGATGAAAGAGATTTTGTCCGAACGCACCATCCCGTTGCACTTAGGCCCTGAAACTATGGAGGAAGCGTATGCAGAAATCGACGCAGCAAAGCTTTTGAAAGAGGATCACAATGCAAAGTGACATTCGCGTGCGCAGCGTTGAAACCTTCAAAGTGATGACCCGCTGCCGCACACCGCTTAAGTTTGGTGCGGTCGTCGTGGATGAACTGCCCATCGGCTACATCCGTGTTACGGTGGAAAATCGGCATGGCCGGCTGGCGACTGGCTGGGGCGCGATGTTTCTCATGGATTTGTGGGCCTGGCCGGTTTCACAAGCGTCCCATACGGTGAAGAATCAAGTGATGTGTGACCTCTTTGACGCCTATGCCCGCTTGATCGGCAGTTATCACTATTTTGGTCATCCCCTTGAGATTTTTATGGAGACCAAAGCCGACCTGCAACGGTTGAACGAGGCCAGCTGTGCCCAGCTTACGCCGGGCGAAACCATGCCTTTTCTGGGTGCGCTTATCTGTGCCAGCCCGATTGACCATGCGCTCCATGACGCCTTTGGGCAGGTCAACGGCATTGATTCCTATCGCGGCTATGGGTCGGAACACATGGGTTTTGACCTTTCCCGCTATCTAGGCAGTGAGTACCGTGGCGTTTACCCTTCCCAGTTCCTGCGCCAGGATTATGCGCCAACCGTGCCGGTTTTTCATCTGGTGGGTGGACTGGATCTCCTGCGCAAGAGCGAAGTCACCGCCGCTTTCCCGCAAGATGGCATTCCCAATTCGTTGGATGCGTGGATTGCGCGCGATGGCGTTTTCTGTCTCAAGGTGAAATTGCAGGGGCGCAATCTGGAGTGGGATCTCAACCGCACCCTGGAAGTTTCCCGCATCTACCACGAAGTGCGCGCCACGGTTCGGCCCGATCTGCCGGCCCGCCCCTATCTCACCGCCGATACCAACGAGCAATGCGAATCACCCGAATACATGATTGAATATCTGCACAAAGTGCGGGAACAAGCGTCCCAGGTCTACGACGAAATTCTCTACATCGAACAGCCAACCGAACGTGACCTGACCGCCCACCGCTGGGACATGCGGACGCTGGCCAAGTACAAACCAGTGCTAATCGATGAGAGTTTGTCCACCGTGGAAGATTTCAAACTGGCAATGGAATTAGGCTGGTCGGGTATTGCGCTCAAGAGTTGCAAATGTTTGTCCGCTGACCTGCTCTTCATCCCGCTGGCGGAGATGAATCGGATTCCCTACGCCGTGCAAGATTTGACCAACCCCTCGCTGGCGTTGATCGAGTCGGTGGGGCTGGCGGCGCGCTGCCATACGATTTTGGGCGTGGAGGCCAACTCCCGTCAGTTTTTCCCGGCGGCGAATGAACTGGCGGCGGCTGTGCATCCGGGGCTGTACAACGTACGCAATGGGGTCGCCAGCACGGCAACCCTGCGGGGAACGGGGCTGGGGCTGCAAGTGGACAAAATGCAGGCGCTGGTTGAGTTCATTGAACAGAACGGGTGAGGTGGTAGTTGCACACGATCATTGCTGACCTTGTCCGTGCTATACAGCCATGCGATCCGCTAGAGGCCGCTCACCTTCAGCAGACACTGGTTTGGATTGCTTCGGGCACACCCCTGTGTCGCACGGCGAAACCAGCCACCCCACCGCAACATCTGGTTGCCTATTTTGCGCTCTTTGATCCAGTCCAACAGAAGTTGCTCCTGACTGATCACAGGAATGCCGATCTCTGGCTACCCAACGGCGGCCATGTCGAAGTGGATGAGCATCCCCACACGACTGTTGTGCGCGAACTGGGGGAAGAACTGGGGCTGGACGCGCACTTTCTCTGGCCCGACCCCTTTTTCTGACAGTGACGGAAACCGTGCGCGGTGTGCAGCATACGGATGTGTCCCTGTGGTACGTCCTGGTGGGTGATTGTACTGCGCCGCTTACCTACGATGAACGCGAGTTTTATGGCGTCGCCTGGTTCCCGCTAGATGAATTGCCTCTCACGCGCACGGATCCGGCCCTGGCGCGCTTTGTGGCGAAATTGCGGGTGGCGCAGAACACAACAACGGATTTAGGATGTAACGGATTTCATCCGGCATGAGGAAAAATCCGTTGCTACCTAAATCCGTTGTTGTGTTCTACGCTAATCCAACACCCGCATCTTCAGATCACGGAAGAGGGTCTTGGCTTCCCAGATGTTTAGCCCGATCTGCCCTTGTACCCAGGCGCTATCAGTGACTTGGTTGACCAGCGCGCCATCGATGTAGGTGGTGATCGAGTGGTCGCGGGCGGCGATGGTGAGGGCGTATTCGCGTTGATGCGCCAGCGGGTAGTTGACCACGCTCAACTTTGTTAATTTGCCCTGCCCCTGCTTGTCCAGATCGACGCGACTTACCGCTACCGCCTACCAGCCCATGAGCAGATCGCACAGGTAAAAGCCCCTGCCCTGTTCATCGACCCGAAAGAGGATCTGGGCATTGCCGCCGGCCAGGGGCGTCACCAGCAGCGAGAATTCGACATCGCGCCACTGGGGATCGCCATAGAGCAAGCGTGTGCCGTTTTGCCACAATTCGCCGGCCACACCGTTGTTGCCAACAACACTCCAGTAGTTTGGCACTGTCCCAGGCGGAATAGGCTCTTTTTCGACTAACAATAAAAGGTTCGATACTGACAAAAAATTTGATTGGCGAATGAGAACAAATCGAGTAAGATAGGGAAGGGAAAGACCGTTGCCGTCACACGCAATCTTTAACGAGCACAATCTGCTGCGCCAGGCAAAGTACAGGTGAACTACGCTATGGGAAATGGCTATTTGTATACAATCCCTGCCGCCAAAGCGTTGACCCGCATTGTTGAACAATCCGAGTTTCAGTTATTTTACGACCACAGCGATGCTCCCGGTGCGACTGCGATTGTGGTCTGGCATGGCGACCTGTATACGCAACCTTTGCGCCCTAAACAATTGGCCCATCTTGATATGGCTCTGATCCACCGTCAGAGTTCACAGGTTACTGCCTTGATCGAAATTGAAGATACAACGGATAATCCGAAAACCTTGCTTGGAGATCTGCTTGCTACGCTACTAGGCAGCGGAATTGCGATCGGCTCACAAATGCACTGGGTAATCGGGCCATGGACAACCTTGATGGTCTTGGCCCATGTTGATAATCTGATTCGCCAATCTGAGTATCAAGGGCGAATGGACTATCTTCAAACACAGGTTGAGCAGCTTCTGCCTCATCTAAGAACAAACAACGCGAAGGTCGGTCGGGTCATTCTTGATTCGTTTGTGACCCAAACAGAATTGGATAGTAAGCTTCAGCACTATGTGAGCGCAGCAATAGGGATGAAGGTTGATCAATCCCTGTAGCACAAGCGTAGCAAGCTACAAAAAATAGTTTTCCATCACCAAAGAAAAGGAAGAGCCTATGCTCGACAAAGTACGTGTTGCGATGATTGGCGCTGGGGGCATGGCTAACCGGGTCCACTATCCATCCCTGGCGTCGTTCGCTGATGTTGAAATTGCTGCCATCTGTGACTTAGACACCCAACGCTTACAGACCACCGCCAACCGCTATGAGGTGGAACAGCGCTACACCGACTACCGCAAAATGATTGAAGAGGTCGCCCCCAACGCCGTCTATGCCATCGGCCAGCCCCATTTTATGATCGACATCTGGCTCTGGTGTCTCAGTCAGGGGTTGAATCTGTACATTGAGAAACCGATGGGCATTACGCTCCATCAGGCGCGCTTGTTACATCACCTGGCCGAGCAGAAAGGGTGCATCACCCAGGTGAGCTTTCAACGCCGTGCCTGCCCGATGGTGGTTCACCTGCGCAACGAATGTTTGAAACGGGGGCCAATCGTCCATGCCGAATGCGCCTTTTACAAATGCGAACCGCAGCCCTATCTGCAAGCCCGCGACCACATGATGGATGATGGCGTCCACGCCATTGACACCCTGCGCTGGCTCTGCGGCGGCGAGGTGGTGGCCGTGGAAAGTCACTGCAAGCGCATCGGCACGCCGGACATCAACTTTATCGCGGCGTTCCTGCATTTTGACAACGGCGCTACCGGCGTTATGCTCAACAGTTGGACGAGCGGCCGGCGCATCTTCAAGGTGGAAATGCACGCTCCCGGCATCTGCGCCGAAGCTGAACATGAAGACAAGGGCTATCTGTATGCCGATGGCGATACCAAAGGCATCGAATTTGATACACGCCAGATGGCCGGCAGCGATGAAGTGCATATCTACGGCGGTTTTCAGGCTAAGAACCGCGAATTTATTGACGCCGTTAAAACCGGAACGCAACCCTCTTCCTGCTTTGCCGATGCCATCAAAACCATGGAAGTGGCAGAAACAATTTTAGCGCAGGCATTGCTCAAGCGGTAGTGGCTGTGTGTGTTTTCATGGTGCGTTGTGGTATACTGTTGGTGATGCTAGGGTTATCCATTTGATATAAGGAGTGACTGATGCCAGCACTTGAACGCTTACATGAAGCCCAAGGGGAACCGGTTTGGGAGATGGCGCACCTCTTCCCGGCTCAGGGCGAGTGGACGGTGGAGGATTATCTAACCCTGGATACTAATCATTTAATTGAATACGCCGATGGCTATGTGGAGGTTTTGCCTATGCCCTCGCTCTGGCACCAGGAGTTGGTCTTTCTCTTGCAACACTTGCTCTGGGAGTTTGTCACCGAACGCGGTCTGGGCAAGGTTTGGGGAGCGCCATTACCGGTTGAATTATGGTCGAAAAAATTCCGTGAACCGGATATTATTTTTATTGCGGCGGCAAAAGTGCCTCCTCGCACGGTCACCTATCTCCGCAATGTTGATTTGGTTGTGGAAGTCGTCGGCCCCGACGATCCTGGTCGGGATTACAAGAAGAAGCGCAAGGAATATGCGCAAGCCGGCATTCCTGAATATTGGATTGTGGATCCACTGAAAAAACTGGTTACAGTCCTGGTTTTACAAGGCGGTCAATATCAGTTGCATGGTGAATTCAAACCAGGCACAGTTGCTTCATCTGTCCATCTGGCTGGTTTTACTGTGCCAGTTGCTACGCTCTTCGCGTAACAAATCATCATCTACTTCACTAATCACTTGGAGGAGCCAACAATGGCGATGTCCAATCAACTCGCTGTCTTTGTCAAACCCTGGAAAGCCCTGACCCTTGCTGAACTGGGCGCACATGTTCGCAAGCTGGGTTTCCAATGGATTGAATTGCCCGTGCGCCCAGGTTTTCCCTGCCAGCCGGCGACGATTGAACGTGACCTGTTGGAAGCGGTCAAAATTCTGGGCGATCAAGGGGTGCGCATTCTCAACGTCACCGCCGCGCTGCCGCTAGATGATGAACGGCTGTACGCCGCCTGCGCCGCCGCCGGCATTGGCATGAATCGCGTCATGTTTGGCGTCGATGGCCGGCGTTACTGGGAAGCGGAAGCCGCCACCCGCCGTCAACTGGACGCTGCCTTGCCCTTTTGCGAACAGTACAACGTGCAAATTGGCATCCAAAACCATTGCGCTAAGTTTGTCGGCGTCAATGAGATGGGCTTATATCACCTTGTGAAAGATTACCCGGCAAAATATATCGGCATCATTTGGGACGCGGCCCACAACGCGCTGGAAGGGATGGAGCCGGAGTTAGCCATTGATATTGTGGAAAAGTACCTCTGCTGTGTCAATTTGAAGAACGCCTTCTGGCAACGGGTGAACGGCCCCGAAGCGGAAGTGGCCGAGTGGAAGGTCTACTGGACTTCCGGTCGCCAGGGGCGTGCGTCGTGGCCGCGGGTGGTGGCGAAATTGCAAGCGATCAACTACACCGGCCCCATTTGCTTGACTGCGGAATATAGCGATCATGATGCTGTCGATCGCCTCATCCAGCAGGATCTGGCCTTTGCGCAGACGCTCCTCAATAACGCATGAAAATCTATCTTGCCATTAAATATCATGCTGATTACCGTAATCGACCGGCCATTGAACGCATTGCCGCAACGCTGACGGCACAGGGGCATGATCTTTTCTGCATTGCCCGCGATTTAGAACACTGGGGCGTCGTCGCTTTTCCCCCTGACAAGTTGATGGAATACACGTTTAAAATCATCGCTCTGGCGGATGTGGTGCTGGTTGATCTCACGGAAAAGGGGGTCGGCCTGGGCATTGAGGCCGGCTACGCCTATGCCAATGGCATCCCAGTCGTTACCATTGCCCAAAACGGCGCCGATATTTCCGAAACCTTGCGTGGCATCTCAACAACGGTTTTCTGCTATAAGGAGTACGGGGAACTGGTAAACTTGCCGCTACGGCAGCAGGTCGCCAATCCAAAGCGTTAACTCTCTCTAAGGCGTGTTCAAAGATTTACCTATCCATTTTCTCGGATGCAATCCGTTGCTGACAGCGAGAAGCCGCCTCAGCGGCTGGATATTTATTTCTCGGAGGTGATCTCTATGAAACCTAGCCCGCGATGGCAACACTGGCTGAAAAAACGCGCCAACCGCGTTTTTTTACTTTGTTTTCTTCTCCTTAACCTTCTGCTCTTCTTGCCGTTCTACCTCCTCAATCGTGCGGATGCGACCCTCTTTCCTGTTGCCGAACTCTTTGGGCGGGATTGGCGCACTGATCTGCAAGCCCTGTTGATCTGGCGTAAAAATATCGACCCCTTTCGCTGGAATATCGAACTGATCATGCTTGTCGGCTTGTGGGTCAACATCAGCCATCTGCGCCGCCGCTCGCTGCGACCGTTCTTTATCCTCTGCTATTTTTTGACGTTCCTGTATTATGCCTATGAGGCGATTACCCTCTCCATCTACCAGGTAGACCCGATCTTTTATCATCACTATTACCTGGTCTTGGATGGATTGCAGTTTTTATTGAGCCATCTTCATCTCTCGTTGACCAGCTATCTAGGGGCGCTACTGTTGGTGGCGTTGGCGCTCATCACAGTCTATGCCCTGGTACGATCGCTCTACAGCATTTCGCTGACGGCTCACCTGAGTCCCTGGCTGCGCATAAGTTTGGGTGTGTTGGCGCTGATCATGCTGTTGCCGATCTTCGCCTATCGCCAGGTGCTGGCGTCGCCGGTGATGGTGGTGAGCAGCCTCTATTACAAGGTGGCGAAGAATGTGGAGAAATCGCTTCAGGTCTATCACGATGTGGCGAATTTTGATGACACGGCGATCCATCAGACATATGACTACCGGGGCATGGAGTTGCACCATAAACCAAACATTTATCTGATCTTTGTCGAATCCTACGGCAGCGTTCTCTATCAGCGCCCGGATTACAAAGTCGGGTATGAGTTGCTCTTGCAAAAGTTACAGAAGCAACTGACGGATGGCGGCTGGTATACTGCTTCTACCCTGAGCGAGTCGCCGACGTGGGGGGGCGGTTCCTGGTTAGCCTACAGCAGCGCGTTCTTTGGCTTGCGTATGGAGACCCACCCCCAATTTCTCGCCTTGCTCAACAAATATCAAGCACAAAGCTACCCTAACCTGGGCCGTTACCTGAAGACGCAGGGGTACAATTACTATCACCTCTCCTCTCTTTCCTCTGAATTATCCGAAGGCGATTGGTTGAAACAGGAGCGCTTTTTCGGTGTGGATCATTGGTTTCGCTTTGAAGAGTTGCAATTTACGGGGCCGATGTACGGCTGGGGACCCGCGCCGCCCGATCAGTATGCCCTGCATTACGCCCATGATCGGCTGACTGCCGAGAGCAATAAGCCCTTCGCCCTCTTTTTTATCACCCAAAATTCGCACTATCCCTTTGCCCCGATCCCAACACTGGCAGCGGATTGGCGTACGCTCAAAAACGACGAGCCTTCCCCCCCTGGCATCGACCCGGAAGGCATCCCGCATGATCAACGGCGGCGCAACTATGCCGAGGCGATCCGCTATGAATTGTCGATGTTGACTGAATTTGTCTTAACCGCCGGTGATGAAAATGATCTCTTTATCTTCATCGGCGACCACCAACCCCCGCGCGTCTCGCGGCGGGACGATGGCTTTGCCACACCGGTGCATATGGTCAGCCGCGATCAACGGTTGATTGCGTCCTTGCAAGAATACGGCTTCACCCCCGGTCTACAGGTGACGGACCTGACGCCAACCATGAAACATGAAGGGCTGTACTCCCTGTTAGTGCGCACTCTCTTGTATAATTACGGCGATGGCGATCACACAACCCTGCCGGTCTATTTGCCCGCTGGCTTTGTAGCAACCCCAACCGCAGCAGGGAATTGACAATCAAAGGAGGTAATTGGATGTACCGGAAAGTGTCAATGGTTCTGGTTGGCTGCGTGCTGACCTTCTGTCTCTTAACGGCTTGTGCTGCCGCCACGGCGCCCGTGGCAACCCCGACGCCAGCCAGCGCACCCGCCGCCCAACCCCAACAGCCCGTGGCTGAAGGCGCGCGCCGCTTTGTCGTTGTGCCGGCGGAATCGTCTGCGTCTTACGTCGTAACTGAAGAGTTTTTTGGCGGAGCGTTGGCCAAATATGGCATTGAGGCCGGCATCGGTGAAGTAACCGGCCGCACCAACGAAGTTGCGGGTGAACTCCATCTGCGGCTGGACGATCCCCAAAACGCACTGGCTTTTGGCGAGTTCACCGTGAATTTGCCTTCGTTGACCTCTGACCGTAACCAGCGCGATGGCTGGATTCGCGAGAACGCCCTGGAATCAAACCGATTTCCCGTCGCCAAATTCGTCGCCACGGAGATTCAGAATGCGCCGGCCACCTATACCGAGGGGACAGAGGTCACGTTCCAACTCGTCGGTGATCTCACCGTGCGGGAGATCACCCAGCCTGTCACCTTTGCTGTGACGGCCACCCTCACCGGCGACACCATCACAGGCGTGGCGACGGCGCCTATGCAGATCACCGATTTCGGCTTTGATCCCCCGGATTTTGCCAACACCCTGACGGTTGCCAATGATTTTACGATTCGGGTGGAGCTTACGGCGAAGGAGCAGTAGACAGACGCGGATTTAGGTGACGCGGATCGTCTTGTTGGATTGAAAAAATCCGCGCTACCTGAATCCGCGTCTGTTCACCCCAACCATTCAGCCAAATGTTCCGCCACAAACGTATCATCATGGAGATGCGGATAGGCGCGATAAACGCGGTCGATCTCTTCCATTTGCCCTGGCGACAACCCTTCGTTTGGATTGAGGCACCAATTCCCGCGCATCAACCCCTGGCGGCGCAACACCTCGTGAATACCGGCAATACAGCCGTGAAAGGCGTGGGCCGGGTCAAAAAACGCGGCGTTGGCGTCGGTGACTTGCACGTTATAAGACAACCATTGCGCGTAGTCAAGCGTAGCCGTTTCCCGTTGATGATGGATCGCCGCCAGCATCGCAACTGCCGGCTTTGTCCAGACTGCCCAGTGTCCCAGCAAGCCACCGACAAAGCGTAACGGCCCTTCGGTTGGCTGGACATGGAAATCGGTGATGAGATCCGCCACAATGTTGTCATCATTACCGGTGTAAAGCGCAATCTCGTTGGCCCGACCGGCATCGGCGATGGCGCGCACAACGTCGAGGGTTTTGTAGCGGTCAAAAGGGGCCACCTTGATCGCCACCACGTTGGGAATTTCGGCAAAGCGCCGCCAGAAGTTATAACTGAGGACGCGCCCGCCGACGGCTGGTTGTAAGTAGAAGCCAAAGAGGGGAATCACCTCAGCGACGCGGCGGCAGTGGTCGAGCAGTTCGTCGTCGGTGGCGGTTTTCAGCGCGGCGACACTGAGTAGTCCGGCATGATAGCCAAAACGTAGCGCCAATTCCGCCTCGCGTAGCGCCTGCTCTGTCCGCCCGATGACACCCGCTACTTTGACAAAGGGGCGCGGATCGGTGAGCAGCATGTTGTCAATCGTCTCGCTGGCCAGTTCCAGCACCGGCGCGAGCAAGCCGACCTTGGGATCGTGAATTTCAAATTGCGTGGTGTGGACGCCCACCGCCAGACCACCAACACCGGCGGCGCAATAGTAGCGGGTGAGCGCCTGTTGATGGCGTTCATCCAACTGGCGATCAGCCGTAACGGCCAATGGGTGGGCCGGAATGACAGCCCCAGTTTGGAGTTGTTTGGCAATATCCTTTGGCAAGCTGCTCATTAGAACCTCCCGTCGCGTGCTTCAAAGTGGGTGGGTTTGTTCAACATCGCACCACCCTGATCGACCCAGGCTGCTGTCCATTCAATCAACTGGTCGAGCGTAACCCGTGGGTAGCCGAAGAGCTGTTGCGCCTTGGCTGCGTTGTTCAATAACGCGGTGGGCGCTTCCGCACCGGTAAATTGCGGTTGCACGCCAAAAATTGTCCCAAAGCGTTCCGCCACCCGTCGCACCGAAACCGTCTCCGGCCCGGTGACATTGAGGACAAAAGGCGGCGACGCACAGTGCGCTAACAACGCCAACGCTTGAGCATTGGCATCCCCCTGCCAGATGACATTGGCGGCGCCCATGCTCAAATCAATCGCTCTGCCCTGCTTCACCTTTAACGCCAGATCCAACAGCACCCCATAGCGTAAATCAATCGCATAGTTGAGCCGCATGATCGCACAGCGCAGCCCGCGGGTTAGCGAAAAGTGTTCAAAGATCCGCTCGCGCCCCAGGCAAGAGTTCGCATATTCACCTACTGGCTCTGGCGGGTCACTTTCCACCGAACCGCCTTGCACAACTGGCGTCAACGGATAGACATTGCCGGTGGAAAAGACGACAACGCGGGCATCGGTAAAGCGTTCGGCCACCAGCGCCGGCATATAGCTGTTCATCGCCCACGTTTGCGAGGGCGCGCCGGTGGTGCCAAACTTCTGGCCAGCCATAAAGATCACATTACGACTGTTCGGCAACGCCGCCAACGCGGTGCGATCCAGCAGATCACAAGCGATGGTCTGGACGCCCCAACTTTCGAGTTTGGTGCGTAGCGCCGGCTGGCTAAAGCGCGCTACGGCAATGGCTTTATAAGGCGAGTTGAGGGTCCGCAACGCTTGTGCCGCCATGCGCGCCAGCGTCGGCCCCATCTTGCCGCCCACGCCCAGAATCAGGAGATCGCTCTCCAGCGTTTGCAGGGCAGCCAGGGCGTGCGGCGAAGGCTCCGCCAGCGCTGCTTCCAATTCAGTTTCTGTCGTTATCACAGGGGGGGTGGATAAAGTGTTTAACATATGTAGTACATCCTGAAAAGGGTTGATCGACACAGGGGTAAGTTAGTTCGTGAACGAAATCATAGACAAGCGTGTCGATGAGCCACTATAGCATTGGCGCGCCAAAGTTGCAAAGCGCGTGCGTTGCACGGGTCACATCTGACCCGTGCAACGCACGCGCTGGTTGGCAAAAAAAGCGAGTTGACGGCTAGAAAATGCTATGCTAGACTACCCACCACAACTTTTTGTTTCATACCCGAACCAACAGGCACGCCAGTGAGACCTTACTCTAGCGATTGCGCACGCTACCCTTGCGTCGGCGACGGCTATTTTCTCACCTTTGGCAATTGCCATTCCTGCTGATGATCCGTTCATTGCGTTCAACGTTTACCCATTCACTATTTCGCAAGGAGGAAACAGCATGTTTCAATCGAAGGCGCCTCTTCACCGCACTTTGCATCCGCTGCTCATCATCCTATTGGTCACCTTGGTGGCCGCCTGTAACGTGCCAGCCGCCCCAGCTCCCAACGAAGGCGCTGCCGAGCCGGCTGCCCCCGCCGCCGCTGTCCCCGCCGCCGATCTTTCCCAGCGCGAAGCGCCCATGTTGGCCGAAAAGGTTGCCGCCGGCGAATTGCCGCCGTTGGAAGAGCGGCTGCCGGTCAACCCGCTGGTGGTTGAGCCATTTGAAAGCCCCGGTCAATATGGCGGAAGCTGGCAGATCGGCGTTCTGTCGCCACGGGCGGCCTATATGAATGCCCGCACGGTGACCGAAAGTTTAGCCATGTGGGATCGCACGGGGTCGCAACCAGTGCCGGATATTGCCGAAAGTTGGGAGATCTCCGACGACGGCACCACCTACACCTTTCATCTGCGCGAGGGGATGAAATGGTCGGATGGCCAGCCCTTTACCTCCGCCGATATTCTCTTCTGGTTCAATGACATTATCCTCAATACCGAATACACGCCCGCCCCGCCCGATTGGCTCAAGATCAAAGGCGAACTGGCGACGGTGAGCGCACCCGATGATTACACGGTGATCTTTACCTTCCCCCACCCCTATTCACTCTTCCTGCACAATTTGGCCTTCCGCGGCGTTGCCATGTTTGATTTCCCCAAGCATTATATTTCGCAGTTCCACCCGGCCTATGTGGACGCCGACGAATTAGCCGCCAAGATTAAAGAACTGGGCTACGAAACGTGGAACACCGCCCTGCTCGACCTGGCCTTTACCGCCAACCCCGATCTGCCCCGCCTGAGCGCCTGGGTGAATACAACCCCCAAACCGGAAACCTCGGCGCTCTTTATGCGCAACCCCTACTACTGGAAGGTCGATACCGAAGGGCGCCAGTTGCCCTATATGGATAGCATGGAGATTAAGATCTATCAAGATCGCGAAGTTATGGTGCTAGGGGCCATGAACGGGGAGATCAACTACGAAGCGCAAGTGATTGCCCCCACCGACTTCCCGGTCTTGAGTGAAAACGAGGAGCGGGGCGGCTACACCATGCACCGCTATGCGCGCCCGGTGCCCATGGTCGTCTTCTTTAACATGGATAGCAGCGACCCGGTGTGGGGTCCCATCGTCAAGGATAAGCGCTTCCGCATTGCGCTTTCGATTGGCGTGGATCGCAATGACATCAATCAGAGCGCTTTTCTCGGCTTAGGCGAAATCACCCAGGCGCTGCCGCCGGCGATTGACCCCTATGCGCTGCCGGAATTGCGCACCAGCAACACTGAATTTAACGCCGACGAAGCCAATCGTCTGTTGGATGAAATGGGGCTGGACAAGCGGGATGGCGAAGGCTTCCGCTTAACTGCCGATGGGCAACGCTTGAGCTTTACCATGCCGGTCTTGGGTGGGCAAGGCGTGGCCGACCGCGCGTATGAAATTCTGGCTGAATATTGGCGCAAACTGGGCATCGAAGTCGCCGTCAACTTTATGCCTTCGCAAAACTGGGTGGCGATGGTGCGGGCCGGTGAGCATATCGTCGCTGGCTACCTCTCCGCCACCATTCACTGGGTGGTCGATCCCATCTGGTTTGTCCCCACCGCCGACACCGCCTACTATGCCCCGCTGACCGGCTTGTACTATGCCACCAATGGCGCCGAGGGCGTTGAACCGCAAGGCGAATTGTTGAAGCTACAGCAACTCTTCGACGAAATGAAAGCGGCCACCGACCCGGAGGAACAGAAGCGCCTGGGCCAGGAGATTGTACGCATCAACGCCGAAAATCTCTTCCGCGTCGGCTATGTCCAGGGCTTCCAACCCGTCTTGGCCGACAGCCGCTTCCACAACATCCCCCACGAATACGGCCTGGAAGATTTCCGCCTCTACTTCCCCCGCTATATGCAGCCGGAACAGTGGTGGCTGGCGCAGGAGTAGCGTGTAGACAGGATGACCGGATGACAAGATGACAAGATGACAAGATGACAAGATGACAAGATGAAGGGATGGGTGAACTCGACGATTATGTCATCCGGCGGGTGCCCACTGGGCGCGGTCACCCGGTCATCTTGTCATCCGGTCATTTTGTCATCCGGTCATCCGGTCATCTTGCCATCTCCACTCGGGAGTAGATGAATGTTCACTTACGTCCTCAGACGCCTGCTCTTAATGATTCCGACCCTGGCGCTGATCTCAGTGATCTCCTTTTGGGTCATCAACCTGCCGCCGGGGAATTATGTTGACGCCTTTATGGCGCAGATGGCCGGCCAGGGACAGATCCCCGACATCGAAACGCGCCAGCAGATGGAGGCGCTCTATGGCGTCAACCAGCCGCTGCATATCCAATATTATAAGTGGATTACGCGCGCTTTGCGTGGGGACTTTGGTCACTCCTTTGAGTGGCGTCGACCAGTGGTCGAACTGGTTGGTGACCGTATGTGGCGCACGATAGCCATTTCGCTGGCGACGGTGCTTTTTGTCTATCTGGTCTCGATTCCGATTGGCATCTTTTCGGCGCTGCATAAATACTCGCTCTGGGATTATCTCCTCACCCTTGTTGGCTTTCTGGGGCTGTCGATCCCGAATTTCAGCCTGGCTTTGATTGTCCTCTACTTGAGCTTTGAATACCTGAATCTTAATGTCGGCGGGCTCTTTTCGCCGGTCTACGAAAATGCACCGTGGAGCGTAGGGAAATTTCTCGATCTGCTTGCTCATCTATGGGTGCCGGTGGTTGTGGTCGGCGCCTCAGGCACCGCCGGGCTGATCCGGGTGACACGCGCCAATCTACTCGATGAATTGGACAAACAATATGTGGTGGCGGCGCGGGCGCGCGGGATGCCCCGGCGCAAGCTGCTCTGGAAATATCCGGTGCGGGTGGCGATGAACCCTGTGATCAGCAGCGCCGCCTTTATCCTGCCGGCGGTGGTCTCCGGCGCCACCATCACCGCCATTGTGCTGAATCTGCCCACCACCGGACCGATCTATCTGCGCGCGCTACAAAGTCAGGACATGTATGTGGCCGGCGCGTTTATTTTGCTGCTCAGTACGCTGACCGTGATCGGCACCCTGCTCTCGGATCTGCTCCTGGCTTGGGCCGACCCGCGCATCCGCTTTGGCAACCAAAAGTAACGATTGGAGGACCCGGCGTTGTGACCAAAGTGCAATCAACGATACTCTCCACAAGCGCAACCGGCGCTGATGAAGAAGCTACGCCCCTGCCGGGGACGGTGCAGATCAGCCGCAAGGCCGAAGCATACTATACCGCTTCGCAAGCCCAACTGATCTTCTGGCGGCTGCGCAAACATCGGCTGGCCGTCCTCTCTTTCTTTGTGGTGGTGGCGCTCTATCTCACGGCGATCTTTAGCGAGTTTCTCAGCCCCTATGACTATACGGCGCGCTACGCCGAATTTCTCTATGCGCCACCGCAGACGCTCCACTTTGTCCATGCGGGGGAATTTCGCTTGCGCCCCTTTGTCTATGGCTACACCATGACGCGCGATCCGAAAACCCTGCTGGAAATCTATGCCCAGGATACCAGTCAACCCTACTATCTCACCTTTCTGCCGGAAGTCGAGCCGTACAAATTATGGGGGATCATCGATCTGCGCCATCGGCTCTTTGGCGTCGAGGAAGGCGGCACCCTCTTTGTATTCGGCACCGACAGCCTGGGCCGCGATCTGCTCTCGCGCATTCTCTTTGGCACCCGCATCTCCCTGTCCATTGGCCTGGTTGGCGTGATCCTGAGTCTCTTTCTGGGCATTATGTTGGGCGGCATCTCGGGTTTCTATGGCGGCGTTGCTGACTTACTGATCCAGCGCGCCATTGAAATCTTGCGCGCCTTTCCCGACATCCCGCTCTGGATGGGGATCGCGGCGGCGCTGCCCCCCAACTGGCCGATCTTGCGCGTCTACTTCGCCATTTCCATCATTCTGGCCCTTTTGGGCTGGACCGAAGTGGCGCGGGTGGTGCGCGGTAAGATTCTCTCGCTCCGTGAGCAAGATTTCGCAATGGCGGCGCGCTTGGCCGGTGTGCGCGAACGGCGCATCATCACTCACCACCTGCTGCCCTCGTTTACCAGCCATCTGATCGTGGTCATCACCCTCAGCATCCCGGCCATGATTCTGGGCGAGACGGTCTTGAGCTTTCTGGGGTTGGGGCTGCGCCACCCGGTCTCCAGTTGGGGCGTCTTGCTCCAGGACGCGCAAAATGTGCGCACGATTGCCAGCTACCCCTGGCTGCTGATCCCCATTCTCTTTGTGGTGATCACCGTACTGGCCTTCAACTTTTTCGGCGACGGCCTGCGCGACGCGGCTGATCCTTATAGCAATTCGTGATTCGTGATACGTGATACGTGTTGCGTGAAAGCGCTCGACGCACAGAACGAATCACGAATCACGTATCACGCATCACGAATCACGAATCACGGGTGGCGTAATTCATTTTTGGCATAGCCTAGTCCGTAGAGAAACTTTCATGGAAAATGTGCTTGAAGTCAAAGGGCTGAAAACCTACTTTACCCTGGATGAAGGGGTGGTGCGCGCTGTCGATGGGGTTGACTTTCACATCAAGCCCCAGCAGACCCTCGGCATTGTGGGAGAGAGCGGTTGCGGCAAAAGTGTAACGGCCCAGTCGATCATGCGGCTACTGCCGCGCAGTGCGACGATTGTGGCGGGCGAAATCCGCTTTCAATACGCCACCGCCCAACACCAGACAGAAATTGTCGATCTCGCCAAACTCGACGAGGAGAGCGCGACCATGCTCGCCATCCGCGGCGGCAAGATCGGCATGATCTTTCAAGAGCCGATGACTGCGCTCAGCCCTGTTCACACCATCGGCGAACAGTTGATCGAGGCGATCCTGTTGCATCAAAATTTGTCCAAGCGCGCTGCCCGCGACCTGGGCATCGAAATGCTGCGCAAGGTCGGCATCCCGCGCGCCGAACAGCGCATTGATGACTATTCCTATCAACTCAGCGGCGGTCTGCGCCAGCGCGCCATGATCGCCATTGCCCTCTGCAACCGCCCAGTCTTGTTAATCGCCGATGAACCGACCACGGCGCTGGATGTGACCATTCAGGCGCAAATTCTGCGGCTGATCAAAGAGTTACAGGCTGAATACGCCATGTCGGTGATGATTATCACCCATGATCTGGGCGTTATTGCCCGTATGGCCAATGCGGTGGCGGTGATGTACCGCGGGCGGATTGTCGAGTTTGCCGATGTGCAGACCATCTTTCACGACCCCAAACATCCCTACACCAAGGCGCTGCTGCGCTCGATCCCCAAGGTGGACGCCCCGCGCACAGCGCGCCTGCGCTCGATCCGCGGGACGGTGCCGGAGCCTTTCGCAATGGTGCCGGGCTGTCCCTTTCACCCGCGCTGTGAGGTGGCGGTAGATGGTCTCTGCAACCGGGGCGACCCGCCGCGCCTGGTCACGCTAGGGGCCGGTCAACAGGTGGCCTGTGTGTTGGAGAGCGAGGAGGGCTTGAGCCATGTCAACCTTGTCCGTTAATCCCCTCCCAATCGCCGATCCGGTCGCCAATGCGCCGGTGCTGGTGGTGAACGGTCTAAAGAAATATTTTACCCTGCGCAGCGGCTTGTTGCGCCGACGGCTACAGGTGCGCAAGGCTGTCGATGACATCAACTTTGTCGTCCGCCAGGGCGAGATCCTGGGGCTGGTGGGGGAGAGCGGCTGCGGCAAGACCACCACCGGCCTTTGTGTCTTGCGCGGGCTGGAGCCAACCGCCGGCGCGATTCAGATGCAAGTCGCGGGCGCACCGGTCGATCTGATGAAGCTGAACAAGGAAGAGTTGCGCACCTTTCGCCGTCACGCCCAGATGATCTTTCAAGACCCCTATTCTTCGCTCAACCCGCGCATGACGGTCTACGACAGCATTACCGAGCCGCTCAAAGCGCATGGCGTCACCCAGCGCAGCGACCTGGAGACGCGCGCCTTGGAATTGATGACGCTGGTGGGACTGGCCCCCAATTACTTGCGGCGCTACCCCCATGCCTTTAGCGGCGGCCAACGCCAACGCATTGGCATTGCACGGGCGCTGGCGCTCAACCCCAAGTTAATTGTGGCCGATGAGCCGGTGTCGGCGCTTGACGTTTCCGTGCAGGCGCAGATCATCAATCTGCTCAAAGATCTGCAAGAGCGGTTGGGCATTGCTTTTCTCTTTATCTCACACGATTTGGGCGTGGTCAAACACACCTGTGATCGCGTCGCGGTGATGTATGCCGGGAAGATCGTCGAAGAGGCTCCCACCGATGAACTCTACGCCCACCCGCGCCATCCCTACACGGAAGCCTTGCTCTCTTCTGTGCCGCGCCCCGATCCGCGCTATCGCGACGCCGAGATTATCCTGAGCGGCGAAGTGCCTGACCCGGCGCAGTTGCCGGCGGGTTGCCCCTTTCACCCGCGCTGCGCCTATGCCGAAGCGCGCTGTCGCGAAGAAGCGCCCCCCCTGCGCCCGGCCAGCGCCGATCACCGCGTCGCCTGTCTACGGGCTGAAGAGTTGAGCTTGGTTGGGTTGTAGCGGCAATCATCGTCGTTCATGACAAGATGACAAGGTGACAAGGTGACAAGGTGACAAGGTGCAGGGGTGCGCTTCATCTTGTCACCTTGTCACCTTGTCACCCTGTCAGAAGTAACTTACCATGCGACCAATCACTTTACGCGCTGACTACTATCAACAATTTGACGCCGACTTGACCCTGGCGATCCCTGGGGAGGGCTATGGCGGCTGGCAACAGGCGGATCTCACCATTGACCTGGATCATACGGCGGTGGTGGTGATGCACGCCTGGGCGATGGGGACGCCAATGCAATTTCCGGGCTGGTATCGGGCGGTCGAATACATTCCACGCGCCCAGCAAATTCTGACTGAACACTTTCCGCGGCTGTTGGCGACGGTGCGCGGGGCGGGCATCACCCTCTTCCATGTGGTTGATGGCGGTGACTATTATCGGGCGTATGCCGGCTATCAACGCGCCGTGGCGTTGGCCGGCCCTGAACCAGCGCTGCCCACCGTTCCCAGCGATCCAACCCTGGCTGAACTGCGCCGCTTTCGCAGCCGCCACGTCTCTGTCGGCGCACATAACCAGGCCGATGTGGACGCCGGTTTTCGGCAACTGGCCTTTCCGCCCGCAGCACTCCCGGTGGGCGATGAGGGTATTGCGGAAAACGCCCACCAACTGACGGCGCTCTGTCTGGACGCCGGGGTCAACCACCTGATCTACACCGGCTTTGCCATCAACTGGTGTCTGCTGATGTCCCCGGGCGGCATGGTCGATATGCGGCGGCGGGGGCTGCTCTGTTCGACCTTGCGGCAGGCCGTCACAGCGGTGGAGAACAAGGAGTCGGCGCGCAGCGAGGCGCACAAGGAAGAAGCGCTCTGGCGGGTAGCGCTGGCCTTCGGCTTTGTCTTTGACCTCCATGAGTTTATCGCAAAAGTGAAAAAGGAGCCGACCCATTGACTAGCGAAGCACTCATCCCCTTTGCCGTTTGCGTTCTGCCCGAAGCGCGCCTCAATGCCTCGCGCACGGTGAGTTACCCCGGCTACATCCATGAGATCCTGCGTCATGCTGGTCTCTGCTATAGCACTGTCGCAGTGA
Source organism: Caldilinea sp. CFX5 (assembly GCA_021405325.1). Next base: position 45,746 of record QWII01000050.1, read on the forward strand.
CTGAACTGGCTGCGGCCTTGCCATCAGTAGCCGTTCTACTGACCGTGGGCGACTATCCGCTACCGGCTGACTTGCTTGCGCAATTGCGGGCTTGGGTGGCGGCTGGTGGGCAATGGGTGGCGGTGGGCGGCGTCGGCGGCGCGGCGGATCTCTTTGGCGTGGCGCTCGAACCGGTGGCCTATCGCGGCTTTGGCGGCGGCGGGGCGAACAATTTGGGCGAGGGCTATCTGCAGCCGGCGGTCGCCAGTCGCCTGCTGGAACATCTGCCCCTGCCGTTACACTTTTTCAACGGTCTCCCCGTACAGGTGACGGACGCCACCGTGTTGGCGGCTGTGCTGGATGCCCACCAGCGGCCCACCACCCGTGCGGCGTTGACCCAAAAACAGGTGGCGGCGGGCTGTTGCACCCTGCTGGCCCCCGATCTCACCGGCACAGTGGTGCGCATCCAACAGGGGGTGAGTGTGACCCGCGACGGCGTTTCGGCGCCCGACGGCAGCGCCCCCATCGGTGACAATGTCCTCAAAACGGGCGACGGCGCTGTTCTCGACTGGATCTTTGATCGCCAACCGGTTCCCGGCATCTCAGGACTGCAAGCCTTCTTACAACCGATTGCCGACCTCTGGCGGGAACTGCTCTTGCGCACCCTCTTGGCGGCCCTGGAAAGCGCTGATGCCACGTTGCCGCTGCTCTGGCTCTACCCACGTAACCTGCCGGCGTTGGCCCACCTCTCCCATGACACTGATGAGAATGACCCGGCGCTGGGGCAGCGTTTATTGGAGGTGGTGGCCGAAGCCGGCATCCCCTCGACCTGGTGTGTGATTGTCCCTGGCTACCCGCCGGATCTGATGGCGCGTATCAAAGCCGCCGGTCATGAACTAGCCATGCACTACGACGCCATGAGCGCTGACTGCCCCTGGAGCCATACTCTTTTTCACCAACAGTGGGAAACCCTGGTCGCCCTCTTTGACGCTGAACCGGTTAGCAATAAGAATCACTACCTGCGTTGGGAAGGGGATGTCGAGTTTTTCCGCTGGTGTGAAGAGCATGGCATCCAGTTGGATCAATCCAAGGGGGCGTCCAAGACGGGCGAGGCGGGTTATAACTTTGGCACTTGTCATCTCTTCTTCCCGGTCGCCTTTGACGGGACGCCACTTGATGTCCTTGAATTAGCCACGCCCACCCAGGATCTGGAAATCTTTGCGCCCCCGGCCTTGTTGACGCCGCTGCTGGACGCCGTGGTGCGTTGTCATGGCATCCTGCATCTGCTCTTTCACCCGGCGCACATTGCCAAACCCGGTGTCGCCGACGCACTGCTGACGGCGGTGGCGACGGCCCAAGCGCATGGGGTGGCCTGGTGGAGCGCCGGCCAACTCAACCGTTGGGAGCGCGCCCGGCGCCAGGTCGCGTGGCAGTGGCAAGTGTCCACCAGCGGCGCGGCAGTGGCGCTGCATACGCCAGTCGCCCTGCCGGAAGCGACGATCCTCTGGCGCTGTCGCCCGGAACAGACCATTACGCTTGATGGCGACGTACAGCCGGTGACGCTGGTGCGCCGGTGGGGTTTTGATTTCTATGCGGTGCAAACCGATTTGGCTGCCGGCGCTACAGCCCGCTGGTGTTGTGGTTGATAGGAGCAAGTCGTTTGCTTGGTAGATCAAGGAAGGCCCAGTAGAGACAGGGTTGTCAAGGGGGTGATGCAAAAACAGCAGTTGACGGGTAATAGACACCATGATAGACTGCCTACAGCAGAATTAATTTGATGGTATCACCTGTGTTGTCGTTGGAGTAGCTCCGCCTAGTTGCGTACCGCGACAGTGAACAATCATTTTTCCTTGATTGTTCACTGTCGCGATCATTGATACGTTCACTGCCAAAGAAGGAGAAGATGCGACTATGAGACACACCGTAAGCCGTCGTGGGTTTTTGCAAACGCTTGGCGTAGGAACTGTGGGTGTTGCATTGGCCGCTTGCGCACCCATTGCACCAGGGGCAAGCGGCGGACAAGCGCCGGCTGCCGCCAAAGCCACCACCCATGTCTTCGACTATGACCCGACCGGTACTGATACCTGGGTGGCTGCTGACGCCGAATTTGTCGAGTATTTTACCGGCAAATATCCCAACATTGAAGTTATCCGCGAGCAGGCGCCGTGGACGGGCTTCACCGAAAAGTTGTTAACCTCGATTGCCGGCGGCTCCCAATATGATGTGATCTACGGCTATTGGGAATGGCTGCCCCTCTTCCGTGACAACGATGTCGTCGGCCCCTTGGATGACCTGATCGCCGGCGACAGCGAACTCTCCGCCGATGATTTCTATGACTACGCCAAAGAGACCGTTGACGGGCAGACCTATGGGCTGGCCTGGTTTATCAGCGGCTGGCTGCATTGGTATAACAAGAACGCTGTGCAAGAGGCTGGTCACGCTGATCTAAAAGCGCTGGATAACGAGGGCAAGTGGGATTACGACGCCTGGTATAACTTCGCCAAAACCTTCACCAGTGAAAAAGATGGCGCACCGCTCTATGGCTATGATATGGGCGCCACGCGCAGCGTCACCGTCTACACCATGTTAGCCTGGGCGTGGGGCACCGAGTTTTGGAATGAAGACTTTACGCAAAACATCATCAACTCCGAAGAAAATGTCAAACTCTGGCAGTGGCTCCAACAGTTCTACAGCGAAGGCTTGACGCCAACGCCCGGCGCCGGCGCCCAAGAGCAGGCGCCTGGCTTTACCAACGGCCGCGCTGTCGCCACCATGGCCGGTCAATGGTACACCCGCAACATTGTCCAGGAAAAGACGACCGACCTCTTTGACATTGGCATGGTGCGTTTCCCCAAGGGGCCAGAAGGCCAATATTCGGTGGCTGCGCTCAACTCCTTCTACTTTGCCCGCGAACCGCAAGCGCCGGAAGCGGCCTGGACCTGGTACAAAGAGCGTTCTTTCTCCGAAATGGCGGCCAAAATCTATGCCCAGATTGGGGGCGGGCGCTTCCCCTCGCGCAAGAGCGTGGCGCCGCAAAAGCTCTTTGACTGGGAGGACACCGAGGTCTATGAGGCCATCCGCCCCATTTTGCGCACCTATCGCACCAGCCCCAAAGAAGCAGAGTGGACAGCGCTCTATCAGGCGGCCTATGATGAAATGATTTTGGCGACGCGTCCGGTCGAAGAGATTCTTGGTCAACTTGCGGAAAATGCCACCGCGCTTGTGCAGGGATAATCAGCAATCACGTTCCCTTTCAGATCGTTCCAGCCTGAAAGGGAACGGCGCTGCGCTGTGCTTTGCGAAATAAGTGTTGATAGGTAATGCTCCAGGACTTACGCAAGACGCCGGGCACCCAGAGGGTTCCCGCGCCATCCTGGCGGCAAGAGATGTGCCGCCAGGATGGCGGCGTTCCCAGGAAAGATTCGTCTTGCGTAAGTCCTATGCTCGTTCCGCCGGTCTCCGGCGGAATGCCGCTTGGACGCTCCGCGTCCCTCAGGGACGTGGAGCGTCGGGAGCCCCTTGGGCGCGATATAACCACGCGGAGCATGGTTACGAGAAATAGGTAGTAAAGACTAATGCAGGGTAGCTAATGGTTTCGGTAATCCTTGGAACTTGTCACGCCGGCGGCGATGACCTACAGTTACCGCTTTATTTTCGTAACGTTCTTTAGTCTTTGGGCTGGCTGAACGGCGTTGACTGAGCGTATTGGCACAACCAGAGGGAGTGGCGAACTGTAATGACTGCTATTGTCAAAACCAGACGCGGTGTATTGGCGCGCCGGGAAGCCTGGGAAGGGCGGCTCTATGTGTTACCCTGGGTGTTGGGCTTCCTGATCTTCACCATTGGGCCGATGTGGGCTTCGGTTTACTTTTCTTTTACTGAGTATTCGGTGCTGGCGGGGGCAACGTGGCTTGGCGTGGATAATTACGCCAAAATTCTGCGCAACGATCACCTCTTTTGGTTGAGCCTCTACAACACGGTCTATTTTGTGGCGCTCTCTGTGCCGCTCAACCTGCTGGCTTCCTTTCTGGTGGCGCTGCTCTTGACGATCAAGCTGCCGGGGATCAACCTCTTTCGCACGCTCTACTATCTGCCCGTCATCACACCGGCGGTTGCCAGTTCACTCACCTGGAGTCTACTCTTTTCGGGGGAGTTCGGGCTGGTCAACGCCGTGCTGCGTTCACTGGGACTGCCCGTCTTCAACTGGCTCTTTGACCCGCAGATCACCAAGCTCATCTTTGTGATCATGGGGCTGTGGGGAATTGGCGGCAGCGTCATCATCTTTCTGGCGGGGTTGCAAAATGTGCCAAGCGTCCTCTATGAAGCGGCGGCCATCGACGGCGCCAATCTCTGGCAGCGCTTTCGCCACATTACCATCCCCATGATGACGCCGCTCATCTTCTTCAACCTGGTGCTGGGGATCATCGGCACCTTTCAAGTCTTTACCGGCGCCTACATCATCACCGCCGGCGGCCCGGCCAACTCGACGCTCTTTTATGTACTCTATCTCTACAACAACGCGTTCAAGTTTTTCAAGATGGGTTATGCGTCGGCGTTGGCCTGGCTGCTCTTTCTCCTGATCCTGGCCTTTACCATCCTCCAACTGCGCATGGCCCGGCTTTGGGTTTTCTACGAGGCGGAACGATGAGCGAACAACCGTTGGCGGGATCGCTACCCCGCCGTAATCAGCCGCAGATGACAGGATTGGCGCGCCCGCGGACACTTGCTATCGGACAATGGCTGCCCAAATTATTGCTCTATGCGCTTTTGACAGCGATTGCGCTGGTCTTTCTCCTGCCCAGCTTTTGGATGCTCAGCACATCGCTCAAGCCGCCGGAGGAGGTCTTCCTCTATCCTCCGCGTTTGATTCCCAGGAACATCACCTGGAGCAACTACCCGGAAGCGATCCAGAAATTTCCCTTTCTGCTCTATCTGCGCAACTCGGTGATTGTGACGAGTCTGGCGACATTGGGGACAGTGCTTTCCGCCAGCCTGGTCGCCTTTGGCTTTGCCCGGCGTCGTTTCCCCGAACGGGAGCTGCTCTTTGGCGTGCTGCTCTCGACCATGATGCTGCCGGGCATTGTCACCCTCATCCCAACCTTTGTCCTCTTTACCCAACTGGGCTGGGTCAACACCTTTTTGCCGTTAACGGCGCCGGCCTTCTTTGGCGGGGGCGCCTTTAATATCTTTTTGCTGCGCCAGTTCTATCGCACCCTGCCCTATGATTACGATGAAGCCGCCTATATCGACGGCGCCTCCAGTCTGCGGGTCTGGTGGGAGATTATTGTGCCTTTTTCCAAAGCGCCGCTGGCCGTCATCACCGTCTTTACCATCCTGGGCGCCTGGAATGACTTTATGGGGCCGCTCATCTACATGAACAAACCCCACATGCGCACGCTGGCGTTGGGCCTGCAATTCTTTCGCGACCAATTTGTGACCCAGTGGGGCTATCTGATGGCCGCCTCCACCTTGACGCTAATTCCGGTGTTGATCCTCTTTGCCGTGGCCCAACGCTACTTTATGGAGGGCATTTTGCTGACAGGGTTATCTGGCCGGTGAAGACCAACGAACGGAACTGCTTAAACGCCTGGGAACGCCGCCATCTCTGGCGGCAGTCCGGCAAGGATGCCGCGGGAACCCGCTGGGTGCCCAGGCTGTACCTACGTGATTAAAGAAAGGACTTACTTGATGCAACCAACTTTGGCGCCACCCAAAGCTGAACGCGCGCTCTATGGCGCCGCTGCCTCCGCTGGTCAGCATGGCGTTCTGCCTATGCCTTTCCCGCGCATCATGGGGCCGAATTGCGAGCGCTACCTCCAAGAGGTCATCGCCAGCGGCTTGACCATTGATATGATGGGCCGTTTTGAAAAAGCTTTCGCCGTCGAACTGGGGGTGAAACATTGCATCGCTACCCCCGGTTGCACACCGGCGCTTGGCGTCTTGGCCGCCGCTTTCCCCTTTGACCCCGGCGACGAGATCATCGTCAGCCCCATCACCGATTTCGGCACGATCCAGGGGTTATGTTTGGAAAATTATATCCCGGTCTTTGCCGACACCGCGCCAGGGACGGTCAACGTGAGCGCGGCCACCATCGAGCCATGTATCACCGACCGCACGCGGGCGATCCTGGTTGTTCACAAAACCGGTCTGATCTGCGATATGGACGCCATCAATGCCCTGGCCGCGCGGCATGGCCTCTTTGTCTATGAGGATTGCTGTCAGGCTGTCTTTGGCAGCTATAAAGGACGCCTGGCCGGGACGTTAGCGGCGGCCGCAGCCTTCTCTTTTGACCCAGAAAAGACCCTGGGCGCCGACACCGGCGGCTGCATTGTGACCAATGACGATGCGCTGGCCGAACGGATGCGCTTCATCGGTCATAGCCGCGGGGCAGCCAATGTCCCCGATTTTGGCCGCGTTCATGCCGAGTTGGGGTACGCCTACCGGATGCCCCAATGCACAGCGGCAATCTGTCTAGGTCAACTTGAGATTATTCGCGAACAGGTGTTACATCGTGACCGCATGGTGCGCCTGTTGACCGACCTGCTGGCTGCGATCCCCGGCATCACCCCGCTGCCGATTCCCGACGATGTGGATTGCTATTCCTGTTGGATGGTCGGCTTTAGCATCGATCCGGCGCAATTTCGCTGTTCACCGACACAATTTGCCGACCAGGTGGCCGCCGCCGGCATACCGGGCGCCGGTCAGGGCAAATATTATCTGATGCCCGCCGCCTGCACCTTCTTACAAGAACGGGCCGCCACCCAGACCTACCCCTTCACCATGCCGCCGGCCTCGCGCACCTATCGTTACGCTGGTGACAATTGTCCGAATGCCCAAGCTTTTCTGGAGAATTTCATCCGCTGGTCCACCTTCTGTGAAAAATATGAACCTGCACACTGTGAACTGGCCGCCGACATTGTACGCACCGTCGCCGATCACAACCGTCGCTAAAGCCTGCCAGTCGCGAAGCGACGGCTGAGGGTAGCCGTGGGTTTCAACCCACGATTGTTTTAGGAGACAAGCATGAGCATTCAGCTTCAACCATGCACCTGGAAACATGGCAAACGCTGGGCCTATACCGTCACCTATGACGAGGCCATGTCCGAACTCTTTGACCATGTTGTCCCACTGCACGAGGAGTTGGGCATCCCCGGCCATCTGGAAGTGGTGGTCGGCCACATGGGCCAAGTGCGCGCCATTGGCAATTCAAGCTACAATGGCTATCACCACATGCCGCCGGCCCAACTGCGCCAGTTGATCGACCGCGGCTGGGGCGTGGGCAACCACTCCTGGACTCACGGCGTCGTCGAAGAGAACATTGACCTGGAAATCTACCAGGCCAAACGGGTTCTCGAAGAGGCGATTGGCCGGCGCGTCACCAGCTACTGTGCGCCCGGCAGCAACGACAACATGACCCCCACCATCACCGCCGCGCTGCAAGACGCCGGTTATCTCTGTGCCATGTCCGTCACCGATGACATCAATCGGCCCGACGGCGATCTCTGGTTTTTGAACCGCGCCAGCAATCTGCACCGGGCGTGGACGCCCCTCTTTTCCGCCTTTGACCCCCATCACCGGCTGCACCAGGCGCGCCAGCAACAGGGCTGGGTGATCGACTATTGTCACTGCCCCGCCCCCCAAATTCCGCACGAAAGCAAAGATGTCTATATCGACGAACACCGCGCCCGCTTAGAGACCGTCTTAGCCACCGGCGGCAATGAAGTGTGGCCGGCCACGGCTGAAGAGATTGTCGATTACATCCTCTGTCGGCGGCAGACGCAGATAGCGCCAATCAACAATGGCGATGGTCGGGCCGCCGTTCGCCTGGTGCTGGTTGATCTGCCTGCGCCGGTGGCGAGCCGGCAAGTCACCTTTGACATTACACTGCCGCCGGAATTGCGCCGCAATCCCTTGCTGATTGTCAACGGTCAACCGCAGCCGGCGCTCTTAGTTTCGCTCAGTACCGCCCGTGTGACCCTGGATCTGTCACAGCCCGTCACCTTAGCCCTGGAAGGGAGTAGTCAATGAGACCGGTACGTCTGGCGACAGCCAGTATTTTAATCGACCCCACCCCCGCGTATCCCAGCCGTTGTATCGCGCGTTCACTCGATATGATCGACAAGGCCGGCGCTGTCAACGCCGATCTCGTTCTCTTGCCCGAAGAGCCGGATGTGGTCGGCTGCCTGCCCGATAAACAGCGGGAATTGCCCGAACCATTGCCTGGAGGCGCGCTCTTCAAGCAGTTTGCCGCGCGGGCGCGCGCCAATAACCTCTACGTGGCCTACAGCCAGCGTGAATGTGACGGCAATCGCATCTTCAACACTGGTGTCCTGATTGGCCGCCAGGGAGAACTGGTGGGCAAATATCGCAAAATGCACCTGGCCCCCGGCGAAGAGGAGGATGTGTTGCCCGGTGACATGGGTTATCCGGTCTTTACCTGTGATTTTGGCCGCGTCGCCATCGGCATCTGTATGGACATCCACTACCCGGAGATGTGGCGCATCTATGCCCTGAAAGGGGCGGATGTGCTGCTCTTCCCCACTATGTGTCTGGATTACACCGGCGACCACATTGAGTCGATTGTCAACGCCCGCGCCATCGATAATCAGGTCTATTTGGTTTCGTCCCATTTTATCCAGTATCCCTTTTTGTCGGGGCGCTCCATGGGCCACTCCCGCATTGTCGATCCCTATGGCCGCACGCTGGCTGACACTTCCCACCGGCCGGGGCTGGCCTTTGCTGATCTTGACCTGGACGCCGGTTTCGAGACCTGGTATAATGGCGAGCTGAAGCAGCGCTATCCCACGCTCAAAGATTGTTACCTGGGCATGCGGCGCCCGGAGACCTATCAAGAACTCATTGAACTGGAGGGACCGAACCCTCCCTGGAAACTTGAGGCTACCGATCATGCGTATCGGGATCGTTGATGTAGACACCTCCCATCCCCAAAACTGGATCCCCATTCTCCATCAACTCGGTCATGAAGTGGTCGGGGTGTGGGATGGCGGCTCCGTCCACCCACCGGCCTATGTTCAAAAGTTCGCCGCCGATCATGCTATTCCACAGGTTTATCCATCACTGTCCGCGCTCGCCAATGCCGTCGATTGCGCCATCATTCACGGTTGCGATTGGGACACCCACATTGCCAAAGCGCGCCCCTTTGTCGAAGCCGGCAAAGCGGTCTTGATCGATAAACCGCTGGCGGGCAATTTACGCGATTTGCAACAACTGCGCCAGTGGGTGCAAGAAGGAGCGCGCATTACCGGCGGTTCCTCCTTGCGCTTTGCGGTGGAAACGCAGGAATGGCTGGCGCAACCGGTCGCCGAACGGGGGACGCCCCATACCGTCCTCTGTGGCTGCGCCGTCGACGAGTTCAACTATGGCATTCACGCTTACGCCATGTTGAGCGGCATTTTGGGCGGCGGCATTCGCACGGTGCGTCACCTGGGCGAAGGCGTCCAGCGGCGGATTTTCGTCCAGTGGCAGGATGGGCGCAGTGGCCTTCTCGTGATCGGTGCAACGGCCAAGTGGATGCCCTTCTATGCCACCATTGTCACCGAACGCAGCGTCACCCATCTGCGAGCGGACAACAGCAAGCTCTATCGCGCCCTACTCGAAGCCACGTTACCCTACCTGGCCGGTGAAACCGCTACGCCACCGCTTACCCTTGATGAATGGCTGGAACCCGAATTATGCGCCTTAGCCGCGCGTCATTCCTGGCTGTATGGCGATCAAGAAGTGACCCTGACGGATCTACCGTTGGACGACGCGGGATACGATGGCAAAACATTTGCCGAAGGCTACCGAAAAGCAAAATACCCTTAACGTAAGGGAGGGAGATTGAGAGATTCAGAGATTTGCCACAACTCAATCTCTCAATCTCTCAATCTCTTAATCCCTCAACCACCAAAGTAACAACGCAACGAGGACGAAGAACATGGAATTACGAGCAGCATTAATCGGCTGTGGCGGCTTGGGCAAAGTTCATGCCCAGATGGTGCAACAGGTGGGCGGCATGAAGATGGTCGCCTTCTGTGATGTCGATGGGGCGCGCGCCCAACAGTTTTGTCAAGACTTTGGCGGTGACTATGCCACCAGTGACCCGCAGAAAATCTTTGACGATCCCAGGATCAATGTGGTCTACATCTGCACCCATCACGACACGCACGCCGAATTTTGCATCCGCGCCGCTCATGCCGGTAAACACATTCTGGTCGAAAAACCGTTGGCCCTGACCAGTGAAGCCTGCGTCGCCATTGGCCAAGCCGTGGCGACGACCGGCGTCAAACTGATGACCGCCTTCAAGATGCGCTACTTTGACATGATCCAAAAGGTCAAGGAACTGATCCCCAATCCCCTCATGGTGACGATGCAGATGATGGACAACCGCTGGCCGAATGAGATGTGGGCCAACGACCCGATCAAAGGCGGCGGCAATGTCCTCAGCCAGGGCGTCCACTCATGCGACATCCTGCGCTATGTGGCCGGCAGCGACCCGGTTTCGGTCTATGCCGTCGGGCGCAATTATTACCAACAGACCGGCGTGATCGACAACATGGCCGCCGTCTACCGCTTTGCCAACGGTGTCACCGGCAATCTGGTGCAGGGCGATGCCCATTGCCCGTCCCATGTGAGCAAATTTTACCTGCAGGTCTTTGCCGAAAACCAGTCGGCTACCCTCTCCAGTCGGCTGACCACCTTGACCTATCAGGAAAAGGGCAAAGATCCGGTCATCTACCAGGGTACCGAAACCGGCTTTCTCGAAGAAAATCGCGATTTCATCCGCGCCCTGCAAGAAAACCGCCCTATGCCCATTGATCACCGCGATGGCCTGCTGGCGACGCTGATGATCCTACAAGCCTTCAAGTCCATTGAAACCGAGCAACCCCAGCCGATCTTGTCCTTGTTGTCATGAGGAGCGTATGATCAAACCGTCGGATGTACGCGTTGAAAGAGCGGACGTGACCTTTAGCAACGAACGGCTGGCGACGCCCTTGCGCTTGAGTCGCGGCCTGATTACAGAAGTCACCTATGCCAAGGTGGTGATCGACGTGCGCACGCGCGCTGGTCAAACTCAACAAGGGAGCGGTGCAATCTTTCTCTCTGATCTCTGGGCCTTTCCCGATCCGGTGTATGATCACGCCCAGAAAGATGAGGTTATGCGCATCCTCTGCCAGATGATCGCTGCCCATCTGCAAGCCGATGATGACTATGGCGATCCGTTGGAGAAAGGGCATCACCTGGAAGCGGCGTTGCCAGGGTTGATCGCTGAGGTGGAAGCCGATCTACCGTTTCTCCAACCAGGCGTCATGCCCTATCTGGCGGCGCTCAACTGTCTGTCGCCCTTTGATGCCGCGATTCATGATGCTTGGGGGCGGGCGCTGGGTGGCTCCACCTATGCGTTTTATGATGCTGACTGGCTCAATGCTGACCTGGGGGCTTATCTTGGGCCAGCCTTTCAGGGGCTTTATCCGGCTGCTTTTCTGCACCGCCCTCGGTCAACCTTGCGCGTCCAACATGTCGTTGGGGTCAGCGACGCCCTGACGCCCGTTGAACCGACCCAACCCGTCGGTACGCTCCCCACCGATTTGACCAGTTGGATCAAGCGTGATGGCTTGACCTGTTTCAAACTCAAGTCACGCGGCCAAGATCCGGCGGTGGATGCGCAACGGCTGGCCGCTGTCTATACCACAGCGGTGCAGGCCGGTATGAAACCGGAGCAGATTCACCTGTCGCTCGACCCGAATGAGGTTTGTCCTGGTCCAGACTTTTTGCTGGAGTTGTTTGCGCGCTTGGTGAAGGAGTCGCCAACGGCGTTCGCGGCCCTCGACTATATCGAACAGCCAACCGCCCGCGACCTGAGCAGCTATACGTTCACGCTACATGCCGCGGCGCAACACAAACCGATCATTATCGACGAAAGCCTGGATCGCCTGGAAAACCTGGCGCTGTTGCAACCGTTGGGCTGGTCGGGGTTGGCGCTGAAAAGCTGTAAAGGCCAAACGCATACGCTGCTGGCCTACTGTTGGGCCAGGCAACATAATTTTTTCATCACCCTGCAAGACTTGACTAATCCGGGGCTGGCGTTGGTGCATAGCGCCAACTTGGGCGCACACCTGGCCCTGTCGGTGGGCTACTTTGAAACCAACAGTCGTCAATATACGCCGACGGCTTGTCCGGCAGAGCAGGCCGCGTATCCGGCCTATTTTCAGGTGCGTGACGGTGCGTTACACCTGCCTGTTCATGCACCTTTGGGCCTGTACTGACTTTTACTGAGTGCTGATTTTGTGGATCGGGCAAATTGACAACGATCTAGCGCAGCTTCGCGACGAACTAATGAATTATCTCTGTGTTCCTTCTATCCGTGTTTAGGCTTTGGGCAACCTTAAAACGCCTAAACACGGATAGAAGGAACACGGAGGTGATTTAGCGTCCCCTGAATATTATGCGGATAGACTAATCTAAAACACGCTAACCACCAGACAACGGGTTTCCACCCGTTACTGTTTTGTATACGCATTTCTGTCAACGCGATTCATTGCACGGTTTGAAAGGAGCGGTACATGGTACGCAGTAAGAAAGTTTTCTTGTCGTTGTTTTGTTAGGTGAGTATGCTGGTTTTGTTGATGAGCTGTGCTGCGCCGGTCGCACCCGGTAGCGCGCCCGCCGGTGAGGCCGCGCAAAGCACAGGGGGTGGCGGGGAAATCGTCATGTGGCGTTTCCCGCTCATGGATGACCAGGAGCAGGAGACCAAAACCTGGGATGGCCTGATTGCCTCGTTCAAAGAAAGCCACCCTGATGTCAATATTACGATTGAGACCCAGCCGTGGGATGATCGCCGCCAGAAGTTGCTCTCGGCCATCGGCAGCGGGCGCGGGCCGGATGTCTTCTATATCAACCCCGATATGATTTCACTCTTTGCCAATAGCAGCGCCATTGTGCCGATCTCGGATTTTGTCAGCGAAGAAGAACTGGCCAAGTACAACCCCGGTACCTTGATCCCGTGGGAAGGCAAGCTCTACGCCCTGCCCATTCTGCAAAATTCGATTGTCCACATCTACAACACCGATCTGGTCGCCTCGATTGGCCTCGACCCGGCCAAACTGCCGACCACCCTCGAAGAGTTTGAACAATGGGCCACCACCGCCAAAGAACATGATCTCTTTATCAGCACCTGGGCCGGCAACACCGCCACCTCCGGGTTGACGGCGCTGATCTGGCAATTTGGCGGCGAAGTCTATGATGAAGAGGGCAATGTCATTATCAACAGCCCCGAAACCGTCGCGGCCATGACCTTCCTCAAGAAGATGTATGACGAAGGCTGGATTCCGCCCGATTCCGTCACCGGCGGTGATGAAGTCGGCACCGAGTTGTTCCGTTCGCAAAAGGTGTTGGCCGTCCTCACCGACGGCAACCGCTTCTACGGTTCGCAAGAGACCTACATTGACAATTTCAAGTGGGCCTTTGGGCCGATCCTGAGCGGCAAACGCCAGGTGACCAGCGGCACCGTCGGCTCCTATGCCGTCAGCGCCAATGCAGAAAACCCGGAACTGGTGGTGGCGTGGATCAAGCATGTCACCGACAGCGCCAACTCGGTCACGCTCAACAAGACGGTAGGCTACCTGCCGCCGCTGAAAGATGCCGCCAGCGCGTATGAGGGTGAAGAAGGCTTCCAAACCCTCCTTGAACGCGCTTCCCATGTCCAGGTCGATCCGATCTTCCCCTCGTCCAGTCAGGCTTATCTGATCCTGGCCGAAGAAGCCCAGGCGATCATGACGGGTTCCAAAACGCCGGAAGATGGCGTGGCGGCCATGCAAGAACGCATCGAAAAGGCCAAAGCCGAGGTCGCACAGTAGCGCGTTGTAGGATCAGTAGAGATTGAGAGATTAAGAGATTGAGTAACACCAAATCTCTCAATCTCTTAATCTCCCCCTTGCCGCTCTGCCAAAGGAAGGTGGTATTTGGCATGAATTCGACGACAACCTTGAGTAATGCAAAAGGTGCAATCAAGGAGAAACAGGGGCGGAAACTCTCCTGGTCGGCGCGCGTCTGGCGTGAGGTGAAGCGTAACCACTTTGCCTATACGATCATGCTTCCGCTGCTGATCCACTTTCTGCTCTTTGAGTTTGGGCCGTTTGTCTTTAGCTTTGTCTTGACCTTTATGAATTGGAAGCTGGTGGGGACGCCCCAATTTGTCGGGCTGGCGAACTGGCGCGACTCGTTTCAAGACCCGCTGGTCTGGCAGGCGCTGCGCAATACGACACTCTTTGCCCTCTACTATGTGGTGCCGACGATTGTGCTGGCCTTCTTTATGGCGCTGATCATCAACACCGGGGTGCGCGGCGCTAAAGTGTTTAAAACGCTGGTGCTAATGCCCTTTGTCACCTCCGGCGTGATTATCGCCGGCATCTGGCAACATATCTTCAAGGGGTCCGATAGCGGTCTCTTTAATGTGCTGTTGGGCTGGTTCAGCATCCCGCCGCAGATTTACTTTTCCGACCCGCAACTGGCAATGTTGGTGCTGGCGGCGTTGAGCGTCTTTCGCGTCTCCGGTTATCTGATGATCTATTATCTGGCCGGTCTCCAATCAATTCCCACGTATCTCTATGAAGCGGCTGACATCGACGGCGCGACCGCCTGGAAGAAGACCTGGTATATTACCATCCCCCTGCTCAAGCCGATCCATTTCTTTGTCGCGATCATCACGACGATTAGCGCCTTTCAGGTCTTTGAACAGATGTTTGTCATCACCAAGGGCGGCCCGGCTTTTGGCACGACGACGATTGTCTATTATCTATACCAGATGGGGTTTAACATGTTGCGGCTGGGCTATGCCACGGTCGTCGCCTTTATTCTCTTTGTGGTGATCTTTGTGCTTTCGCTAATTCAACGCTGGTATCTGGGCAAGGAAGTGAGCTACTACTGATGCAAACAACCACTGGTAACAATGGGCTTGCTGACGCCGAACGCGCCCGGTTTGCGGAAGAGGGGTATCTGATTCTGCGCGGCTTCTTCGCGCCGACGGTCTTGGCCGAGGCGCAGGCCGCGATCAACGAATTGGTGAGTCAACATGCCGACCGTTTGGTGGCCGCCGGCAAACGCACCGACCGCCTCGCGGACGCACCTTTTCCCCTGCGCTTGCTCAAACTCTATGAATACAACCTGGACGAAGCGCCGGTGATCTTCCGCCCGCAACTGCACCTGCCCGGCCTCTTCCCGCTCTTTTTCCATGCCGGGTTGTTGGATCTAGTCGAAAGCGTCCTGGGCGGTGAGATCCGGCTCTATCCCAACTATTCGGTGCGCCCCAAATATCCCGACTTGGCCGCGACCGAAGTCCTCTGGCACCAGGATGGCGGCTACACCGAGGGCAATGTGGCCGAGTTACGCATGGTCAATGTCTGGACGCCCTTTGTGCCGGCGCGGGTGGCGAATGGCTGTATGCAATTCATCCCCGGCACCCATAAACTTGGCCCTGTGCCGCATGAACGTCGTCAATACTATCTGGAAATTGCCGCGTCTGTGCTGGATGCGCACCGAGAGCGGGCGGTCAACATTGAACTCGACCCGGGTGATCTTGTTCTCTTTCATAACCTGCTCTTTCACCGGGGCCTGCCCAACCACCGCCCGGAAATTCGTTGGAGCGCAGACTGGCGCTATCAAGACGCGACCCAGTCCACCCTGCGCAAAGAGAACGGTCACCTGGCCCGCAGCCGGCGTCACCCGGAGGCAGCGGTGCAAAGCGCGGCGGCATGGGCAAGCCTGTCCTTTACCTAAGTCATGATTGGAGGGAGTACCGATGAATGATGATACACCGGCCATGCCCAACCGGCTACCGTTGATCGCCAAGACGCTGCTCATCCTGTTGATGATTGGGTTGGGATTGGCTTACCTGACGCCCTTCACATTGATGGCGTTGGGGTCGCTGCGCGAATCGATTGCCTTTATTCCCGACCTGAAGTACATGCTGTCGGAGCTGTCGTTTGCCAATTTTGAGTACATTATCAGCCGCAACCAGTTTCCGCGCTGGTTTTTGAACTCGGTGATCTTTGCCGTGATCCCGGTGATCGCCCAATCGATCTTCTGCACGCTGATCGGCTATGTGCTGGCACGGCGCGACTTCTTTGGCAAAAATGTCTTCTTTATGGTCATGCTGGCGATGGTCATGATCCCGACGCAGTTGATGGTGATTCCCCAATACATTTTGTTTGACCGCCTGAACTGGATCGACCAATATTGGGCTATTCTGGTACCCGACCTTTGGGCAGTGATCGGCGTCTTCTTTGCCCGTCAATATATGCAGACCATCCCGCGTGAGATCGACGAGGCGGCCAGCATGGATGGGGCGAATGACTGGCAGATCTTCTTTCGCCTGATCATGCCGCTGGCTGCGCCGGCGATTGCCACCATCGCTACCTTTCGCTTTATCTGGAACTGGAATGATCTCTTTCGTCCGCTGATCTTTATGCTTTCTGAGCGGATGTTTCCACTCTCGGTGGGGCTGGCGGCGCTCTACTCGTTGCAGGGCAACTTTGGCATCCAGATGGCGGCGGCGACGCTGGCCTTTTTCCCGACCTTTCTCACCTTTCTCTTTTTCCAGCGCTACTTTACCCAAGGCGTGCAGATGAGCGGTATTAAGTGAGCAACCCATGACCATTATCGACATGCATGTCCACCACACCTGGGCCAACCCAACCGAGCCACCCTGGCCGCTGATCGAGGAGACCTTTGCCCTGGCTGCCCAATGTGGCATTGCCAAAGTTGGGCTGTTAGGTACCTACAGCTTTCACGGTTACGATCCCACGCCGGAAGGGATTCGCGACTGCAACACCCACGCCGCTCGCATTGTCGAGCGCTACCCCGATCTGGCATACTCGTTCTGCTATCTCAACCCTGCCCATGATCCGGCCTTTATTCAAGCCGAATTGGATCGTTGTGTCGGTGACTTTGGCATGAAGGGCATCAAGTTGTGGATTGCCGTCAACGCCCGCGATGCCCGCCTGGACGTGGTGATGGCAGGGGCGCGCCGCCATAATTTGCCGGTGTTACATCACGCCTGGTACAAAGCCACCAGCTACATCTACAACGAATCGACCCCGGCGGATGTGCGCGACCTAGCGTTGCGTTTTCCCGATGTGCCGATCATCATGGCGCACCTCAACGGCTGTGGCGTGCGCGGCGTGCTGGACATCAGAGATCTGCCCAATGTCTATATCGACACCTCCGGTTCGCAGCCCGACGCTGGGTTTACCGAATTTGCCGTCGAACAATTGGGCGCTGAACGCATCCTCTTTGGCTCCGATGCGCCAATTCGCGATTTTGCTGTGCAGTTGACCAAAGTCACCGGCGCGAAGATCAGCGACGCCGCCCGTCAACAAATTCTTGGCCAAAACGCCGTCAGGTTACTCAAGCTCTGAGGGAGGCACCCATGATCGACGCCGATGTGTTGGCCGGTCACTACCCCTTTCGTCCCTTCCCCCATCCCAGCCAGAACCCGCACCAGATCAAAGAGTATTTGCAGGGGCGCGGCATCCAGCGGGCCTGTTTGTCTTCGCTTCATGCCGCTTTTTACACTGATCCGCAACAAGGCAATGCCGAAGTGCTGCCCCAGGTTGTTGGTGATGATTTCTTTCTGCCGGTCGGGGTGATCAACCCGTCGCTCCACAATTGGCGGGATACGTTGGCGCGTTGTGTGGAGGGGTATGGTTGCCGGTTGGTGCGCTTGCTACCCAATTACCACATGTACCGCCTGGCGGATGGCTTTGTGACCGATTTTCTGGCGGAAGTCCACCATCGCCGCCTTGTGGTTGTCATCGTCAAACGGTTGGAAGATGAGCGGATGCACCATCTTCTGATGAAAGTGCCGGGCGTTGAAAACAGCGAAATCGTGGCGCTAGCACAGCGCTATCCCCACCCGCTGGTCATCCTATCAGCGTATCTGGCTGAGATCAAGGAGTTGGCCGCCGCCGGCTCTCAGCTTTACTTTGACATCGCCTTTGCTGAAACCATGAACACCATGCAGCGGCTGACGGAAGGGGTCGCCGTGGATCGCCTGCTCTTTAGCACGCACACGCCCTTCTTCTACCCGGAAGCGGCTATCGGCAAAGTCGAGCATTGGCCGGTGAGCGCCGAACAGCGCCAGCGAGTTTACAGCGGCTCACTGATGCACCTGTTAAAAGCGGTTTGAAGGAGGATGGTAGCAAGCGTGCCGGGGAAGGGCCAACTGCTGACTTCGCTGACTAAGCGTTTCCTGGCCCTTCCCCGGCACGCTTGCGGCCCCAAGACGAGTTTTGCGGACGGGATTCTAGAAGTAACCCAGGACGATAAGTTTATGTCAAACGACCAAACCCTCACCCCGGAAGAACTGTTTCTCTTTCAGCACAATGGCTATTTACTCCTGCCGCAGGCGCTTGAACCGGCTGTTGTTACGGATCTCCGCGCGACCATTTTGCATCATGCCGAAGCGCGCATTGCTCCCATTGTCTGCGAAGACCCCGCCCGCTCCGGCCAGCCCATCAAAGGCGACGTTCCCGGCGCGCGCGTCCTGCGTCTCTCCAAAGTGATCGGGCGCGCTCCGATCTTCTGGACGGCAGCCAGCGCGCCAAAGCTCGTAGCGGCATTGACCCAACTCCTGGAGCCGAATGTGGAATTGGTACTAAACCGACATAATCACGCCACGCTCCGTCCACCGGGCGCGGCGCAACTGGAATGGCATCGCGATGTCGCCAACTGGAGCCGCCCCATTATTACCGCCATCTTCTATTTGGAAGCTTCCACCGTGGAAAGCGGCTGCACCTATGTCATCCCCGGCAGCCAGCACATGTTGGCGTACCACGGCACGTTAAGCGGTCACGGTCGATTGGAGACGCTGGGACGCTTGGGGCAACAGGCCCTTCCCATCTTGGCCCAAGCCGGGGATGTGTTGCTCATGCACGGGTTGGTGCTGCACAGTGCCGGTGCGAATCGGTCCAACGCATCGCGCATGTCGATGACCCTGGGCTATCATGCCGCTGATGAACTGGGGTCCAGCGATGAGCTGCAAAAACGGCTAGTTGCGGGTGAACGTGTTTTGCGGCACAATTGAGGTGTACTTGAGGCTCGCCTTGAAATAAATTTCAGGCTAAAAGCATAAGTTGGCTCAAGCCAACTGCGACGTTATCACCAGTCCACTTGAGTGGACTTCTGCTATCAGCCTGAAATTTATTTCAAGGCTGAATACGCTACCAAAGGAGGCGCTATGACCCGAAATGTGACCATTGCTGCGATTCAATTACCCGTGTGGAGTGAGGGCGAGACAAACGTCCAGCGCAAACGCTTTCGTGTGGAAGCGATTATGCACTGGTTGGAAGAGGCGGGCAAAGCCAAAGCCGATCTTGCCTGTCTGGGCGAGACCTGCACCGGCGAGATCGAGGTCGAAGATGCCCTTACCGGCCCCACGACCCGCATGGTGCAAAAACTCGCCAGTCACTACAAGATGCACATCGTCCTGCCGCTCCATGCCAGGGTGAATGGCCTCCTGCGCAACACGGCGCTGATCATCGACGATCGCGGCCAACTGATTGGGCGTTATGACAAAGTGCATCCCACCCGCCGCGAACTGCGCGATGGGGTGATCCCCGGCAGCGATTTTCCCGTCTTTGACCTAGCCTTTGGGCGACTCGGCGTCTGTATCTGTCATGACCTGAGCTTTCCCGAAAGCACCCGTGTCCTGGGCGTGCGCGGCGCTGAGATCATTGTCTGGCCCACCTATTGGAGCGGCTGGGGCGACGATCTCTGCTATGCCGTGATCAAAAGCCGCGCGGTTGACAACGCCGCCTGGCTGGTCAACACCACCTTTGGTATTGAGAGTCACAAAGCGTGGCGACCGGGGATGATCCTGGGCCGTAGCGGCGTCATCGGGCCGGATGGGCAAATTCTCTCGAATGCCGGGCGCTATGTCGGCATGTCGCTCTGCACCATCGACCTGGATCGCCCGCGTATAGCCCATGATTTTTCTTTCCCTGGTGATAATGACGCACGCACCTCGATCCTGGCTGACCGCCGACCCGACGCCTACGGCCCGCTGGTCGATCCCAGCCTGGTCGTCCCGCCATCACCGCCGGCCGGTTTTTATGACGCGACTGAACGAGTGAGCGCACTGGCAACCGCCAACGTATAAGACAATATGAACCATACGACAGCTTTCAACAGTTCACGCAACACGAATCACGAATTACGAATCACGCACCAACAGGAGCGTACCCTTTGTCAACAAGAAACAACTTGCCCCTACAACGTTCGCTCGACCTCTTTGCACGGGCGCAACGGCGCATCCCTGGCGGTTCACAGACCAATAGCAAACGGCCTGTGCAATTTGCCTTTGGCGGCTATCCCATCTATGCGGAACGGGGTGTCGGTGGGCGGATTATCGATGTGGATGGCAACGAATATATTGACCTGGTGCAAGCGCTTGGCCCGGTGATTCTGGGGTATTGTTACCCGGCGGTGGATGCCGCCATTGCCGCCCAACTGGAACGGGGCATTATCTATGGGTTGCTGTCGCCGCTGGAGGTGGAATGTGCTGAGTTGATCGGAACGGTGGTTCCCTGCGCCGAGATGGTGCGCTTCTTCAAAGGGGGTGGCGAAGCGACCGCCGCCGCGGCCCGTCTCGTGCGCGGCTATACCAAACGGCCAGTGATCCTGAACTGCGGCTATCGTGGTTGGCCTGATGTCTGGGCCATCACAACAGACGACCCCGGTGTGCCGACTGCTTTGCAGGGGAGCGTTGTGCCATTTGGCGAGTTTGACCTGGCCGCGTTACAGCGCCTGTTCCATCAGCATCGCAATCAGGTGGCAGCGGTTTTCCTCGACATCCAGCGTACCGCCCCGCCGCCGGGTTATCTGGCTGCGGTCAAAGCGCTCTGTCATGAACATGGCGCGCTCTTGGTCTATGATGAGATCGTCACTGGCTTTCGGCTGGCGTTGGGTGGGATGCAGGCGTATTGTGGCGTCACGCCGGACGTGGCCTGTTTTGCCAAAGCGCTGGCCAATGGGATGCCGTTGGCTTGTGTCGCCGGTCGCGCTGAGGTCATGGCTTCCATGCAGGAACGTTCAATCTCGCTCACCTATGGCGGCGAAGCGCTTTCGTTGGCGGCGGCCATCGCTACCATTCAAGAAGTGCGCGACAAACGGGTCAACGCCCATTTGTGGGAATTGGGTACGTTTCTGCAACAGGGACTGACCGACGCAGCTCAGGAGACGGGCATTCCCTTCCAGTGTGGCGGTCTCGCCCCAATGACAACGATGGCCTTTACCGCAACCGATGGTCAGCCGGAAGCGCTCTTGTGGGAATACCTGCTCCAGGAAATGGCGGTGCGTGGCGTCCTTTTGCGACGGGGCGGACTAAACTTTTTGACCTATAGCCACACGAAAGCGGATTTGGCGCAGGTGATTGCTGTTGCCGCCGAGGTCTTTTCTAATTTGCGCACCCTTTGGGGAACGAGCGGGCTGGCGGTGGTGGTCGCCATGCGTAAACAAGGCTAATCGGTGATGGCTTTTGGCTGGCCTGATTTAGGACAAAAAAAATCCAGTGAACATATTTACAGTTCCCCCGAAGCGGTTATTAGCCGCACTGTAAATACATCCACCGGATAAATCCATAGTATCACGGTTCTGCGGTGTTGTCAACCCCCAATTTACAACCAATTTATAACCCCGAACAATGTTCGGTTTACCTGGAAAGGGAATTATGTCTACAGCTTCCCATGCGTTGGTGGCAATTCCACCACAACTCTATCATCAATTATTTGACCAGGCCGCCGACGAAGCGTTGCGCACCCTGGTTGAAATCACCTTCAATCCCGACGACCGGCCGTGGGATGGGGCGGAGTTAGCGCGTCGTCTGCCCGGCCACGATCTGGTTATCACCGGATGGGGAACGCCCACGTTCACGCCGGAAGTATTGGCTGCCGCACCTGATCTCAAGCTGATTGCCCACTCGGCGGGCAGTATCAAAAAGATGTTGCCCCCCGCTGTCTTTGCCCAGGGCATTCAAGTCACCCATGCCGCCGTCGCTATTGCCCCTGCCGTTGCGGAAATGACGATCCTGCTCATCCTGCTTTCTTTGCGTCAAGTACACCGCCTTGACCGGATTCTCAAAGAAGGTGGTGGTTGGGCCGCGACCAAAAGCATCGGCATGGGGCAGGAACTGGCGGGCAATCGCGTTGGTGTCGTCGGAGCGGGCTACACCGGGCGCGAGGTGATCTGGCGACTCAAGGGCTTGCGGGCGGAAGTCTGGGTCTATGATCCTTATTTGTCGCCGGAACAGGCAGCGGGACTGGGCGTCCACAAAGCGCCCGACCTTGACACGATCTTCCGCGATTGCCCAATTGTCACCATGCAAGCGCCGCCGACTGCCGAGACAGAGCGCATGGTGGGGGCGCGCCATTTTAAGCTCTTGCGCGACGGCGCGATCTTTATCAACACGGCGCGCTCCCTCACGGTTGATCAAGATGCGATGCTAGCCGAATTCCAGAGCGGGCGAATCAGCGGCGCGCTCGATGTCTATGACCAAGAGCCACTCCCTACTGACAGCCCCTTCCTGCGCTTAGCGAATGTCATTACCACCCCCCATGTCGCCGGCGCATCCGTACAGGCGCGCTATCGCCAGGGCCAGACCATTGTTGACGAGATTCGCCGCTTCATCACCGACGAAGGGCTGCGCTATCGCGTGACTGGCGAGATGTTGGCAACAATGGCATAATGAATAATTGGCTGCTTCGGTGATTTCGACAAGCTCAATCACCGAAGCACCCACAATTGCAACCATCAAGAACCAGTGGAGTATTCCTATGAAACTAGCCATCGGCGGCGATCACGCCGGTTTTCCTTTGAAAGGCCCCATCATTGAACGGCTGCGCGCCTGGGGGCATGAGGTGACGGACTATGGCACCTATAGCACCGACCCCGTTGACTTTCCTGATATTGCGGCGCGTGTCTGCGCGCAAATTCGGGCAGGAACCGTGGAGCGGGGCATCTTGGTCTGTGGCACCGGCGTCGGCGCGTCGATTGCCGGCAATAAGACGCCAGGGGTGCGTGCTGCGCTCTGTCATGATGTCTACTCGGCGCACCAGTGTGTTGAGCATGATGATGTCAACCTGCTCTGTATCGGCGCCTGGATTGTGGGCATCAAACTGGCCGAGGAGATTCTCCAGGCGTACCTCAAAGCCGAATTTAGCACCGACCCTGATTTTCGCCGCCGCGTCCAGAAGTTGCATGATATGGAACTGTGGGCCGCGGAGCAAGTCATCAAGGAGCGAGGACAAAAGTGAGCGCCGTTGCTCCTACCCGATTTGCCTTAACCGGTGGACGCCTTGTCTTGCCGACCGCGCTTGTGACCAATCACGCGCTCGTCATCGACGCCGGGCGGATTGCCGGCATCGTGGCGACAGTCGATCTGCCTGCCGATCTGCCCACGATTGATGTTGGCGGGCGCTTGATCAGCCCTGGCTTGATTGATATTCACATTCACGGCGCGGTCAATCACAGTTTTAACGACGGCACCCCGGCAGCATTTGCCGCCATCACCCAGGAAACGGCGCGCCGGGGCATTACCAGTCTACTGGCGACCACGGCCACCGACAGCATGGAAAACCTGCTAACCGCGCTGGAATTGGCGGAACAGTGGATGGCCGCGCCACAAGCGGGGTCGCAACTGCTGGGCGTCCATGTCGAAGGCCCCTACTTTAGCATGGCGCAACGGGGTGCGCAAGACCCGGCCCACATTCGCAACCCCGATGACGGCAGCGTCGAACAGTTGTTGGAATATCGTGACAGCATCCGCATCATGACCTATGCCCCGGAACTACCGGGTGCGCTGGCCTTGACCAAGCGGTTGGTCGAACTGGGCATTGTCGCCGCCGCCGGCCATAGCTCGACGCGTGAAGAGGATGTGAAGCCAGCCATCGACGCCGGTCTGCGTCATTGCATTCACCTGTGGAGTTCGCAATCGACCACCATTCGCGAAGGCCCGTGGCGCAAACCGGGGCTGCTCGAAGTGTCGCTCACCGACGACCGCTTGACCGGTGAGATCATCGCCGACGCCAAACATCTGCCGCCGACCCTGATGAAGCTGGCCTACAAATGTCTTGGCCCAGATCGCCTCTGCGCCATTTCGGATGCCACCAGCGGCGCCGGTCTGCCCGATGGTTCCCGCTTCCGCATGGGTGGCATGGAATATGATGTATGCGACGGCGTGGGGATGCTCCTAGATCGCACCTCCTTTGCCGGCAGCACAACGCTGCTCAACGCCATGATTCCCATCCTGACCGAACAGGTGGGCATTCCGCTGGTTGAAGCGATCCGCATGGTCAGCCTCACGCCGGCGCGCGTGATCGGTGTAGCGGATCGCAAGGGTAGTTTGGCCGTGGGCAAAGACGCTGATATTGCCATTTTTAACGATGACTTTACAACCTGGGGTGTCCTGATTGGTGGCCGCCTTGTCAGCGGATTTAACAACGAATTTAACCGATGAGTAACTTCCGTGTTCCTTCTATCCGTGTTTAGTCATTTCAACCGACTAAACACGGATAGAAGGAACACGGAATGGTTGAAAAGGATAACATATAATGCAAGAATCGCAACCACTAACGACCTGTACTTATGGCTCACTCCCCGTTGCCATCTACCCAAGCAATCAGGCGTTGGGCCTGGCCGCGGCGCTGGATGCGCGACGCATCATCCAGGCTGCCATTGCCGACCGGGGCGCCGCCAACATCATCATCGCCACCGGCAACTCGCAACTCACCTTTTTGCACGCCTTGCGCGACCTGCCCGGTATTGATTGGGGCAAAGTAACCGTCTTTCACATGGATGAATATGTGGGCATTGACCCAAAGCACCCCGCCAGCTTTCCCCTTTTCCTCCATCAACATATTATTGACGCGGTGAAACCGGGTAAGTTCTATCCGGTCCCCGGCCAACCGGCTGATACGGAACAAGCCTGTCGCGACTACGAAGCGCTCCTGCGCGCCCATCCGGCCGATCTGGTGGCGATGGGGTGGGGTGAAAATGGTCACATTGCCTTCAACGATCCCCCCTACGCCGACTTTGACGATCCGGTTTGGGTCAAGGTGATCGCCCTGGCCGAAGCCAGTCGTCGCCAGCAGGTGGGCGAAGGCCATTTCCGTTCCCTGGCCGAGGTGCCGACCCATGCCATTACCCTGACCGTGCCGGCGCTCCTGGCCCCGAAACGCATTCTCTGCATCGTGCCGGAAGCGCGCAAAGCCCAAGCCGTGCGCGCCTGTCTCACTGAACCGATCAGCGAAGATCGCCCCGGTTCGATTTTGCGGACTGTCAGTCATGCCCAGTTGTATCTGGATCAGGATTCGGCGGCGCTGTTGTCATAACCAAATACCCGTCCCGGAGGGACGCCTGAGTTTAGAAGAGAAGGTGATTATGCAAAGTAATAAGTTTACCTTGCAAATGCGCAGTCAGCACTTGACGCAAGATAGTGGCGGCCACAATTACTGGCAAGTCGAGACTGTGCAACGTACCATCGTTGCTGACAAACTCGCCATCATCATCTGTGACATGTGGGACAAGCACTGGTCGCGCGGCGCGGTGGAACGAGAAGCGGCCATGATCCCGCACATGAATGCCGTTCTTGCCGCAGCGCGGGCCAAGGGCGCGACCATCATCCATGCCCCTTCCGAAACAATGGCGTTCTATGCCGATCACTCGGCCCGCCAACGGATCTTGACCTTCCCCGCTGTAACGCCACCATCAGACCGCGACCACGCTACTCCGCCGCTGCCGGTGGACGCTTCGGATCAAGGCTCGGATACCGGGGAGACCCAAACCTATAAAGCGTGGAGTCGTCAACACCCAGCAGTGGTGATCGACCCTGACCGTGATCTCATCTCGGATAAGGGCGCCGAGATTTACAGCTATCTTCACGCCAACGCTATCGAACAGGTGCTGATCATGGGCGTCCACACCAACATGTGCGTACTCAACCGCTCCTTTGCCATCAAACAGATGGTCAAGTGGGGTGTCAACATCGCCCTGGTGCGCGACCTGACCGACACGATGTACAACCCGGCTATGCCCCCCTACGTCAGCCACGACGAGGGGACGCGCCTGGTGGTCGAATATATTGAAAAATTCTGGTGTCCGTCGCTCCACAGTGACGACCTAATCAGACCATAAAGACCTCACTCACCGCTCCGAGTCAGTCCGTGACTGGCGTTAGGGCCGCCAGTCACGGACTGGCTTGGAGCGGTAGGTTACTAAGTGCGAAAGGATCTTTCATGCAACCACTCAACTTTGCCGTGATCGGCGCCGGCAACATTGGTAAAATCCAGGCTGAGGCCATTCGCCACATCCCCGAGGCGCGGGTGACGGTGGTTTGTAATCGAGGCGAAGCGGCGGGGCGCGCCCTGGCGGAAAACCATGGCGCCATTTGGGTCGCCGATTTCCAAGATGCTGTTACTCGTGACGATGTCGATGTCGTCACGGTCTGTACACCAAGCGGCACGCATATGGAAATTGCAGTTGCCGCCGCGGAAGCGGGCAAGCATCTCCTGGTGGAAAAGCCGATTGACATTACCCTGCCGCGGATTGATCAGATCCTCAGCGCAGTAGAAAAAGCCGGCGTGGTTCTGGCCTGTGTCTTTCCCTATCGCTTTGCCCAAGGCGTCCACAAAGCCAAGGCTGCGCTCGATGCCGGTCGTTTGGGTCGGTTAGCGTTGGCCGATGTCTTTGTGAAATGGTATCGCCCGCAAAGTTATTATGCTGGTAACTGGCGCGGCACCTGGCAACTCGATGGCGGCGGCGCGCTCATGAATCAGTCCATCCACAGCATCGATCTGCTGCAATACTTGGCTGGCCCGGTGGCGAGTGTCATGGCGCGGACAGCCACACTGGCGCATGAAATGCAAACCGAGGACACCGCCAGTGCTCTCCTCACCTTCAAAAATGGCGCATTGGGCGTGATTCAGGGCGCCACCAGTTGTTGGCCGGGCGACCGCGCCCGTGTCGAACTGCATGGTGACCGGGGCACGATCGCGCTGGAAGAGGGGCGTATTGTCCAGTGGAAACTGGCCGATGCTGCTCCTGGTGAGGAAGAAGCGATGTTGACCTTGGAGCAGGCGCAGGGGAGCGGGGCCGCCAATCCGACCGCGATTGGCTACGAAATGCACCGCCGGCAGCTCCTTGATCTCGTCGAAGCGATTCGCCAAAAACGTCCGCCGGCGATTCAGGGCGCCGAAGCGCGCCGATCTGTAGAAATCATTCGTGCAATTTATCTTGCAGCGTCCGAACAACGATTAGTTCCCCTTCCAATCCTTACAAAATCCACACCTGATGAGTAATTTTCGGACGATTTTTGCCTTTCTCTGGTATAAAATGCGATCCAGAGAGAATCGTATTTTGCATATTTTCATGCTTGATGTAGAATGCTCCCCCAGCGTCCAGTGGTGTACAGGAGTGAAATACACGTGCTCCTCCTGTATATCGTTGAAAAAGACGCTTCTACTGTGTGGTTAGTCGAATTTGGATTCGTTGTTTCAAAAAGGAGAAGAAGTATGGCGTACAAGTACACCAACTCCAAGGGTCGCAGCTACATTCTGCATTCGCGCGACACGACGCTGAAGAATGGCACCAAGCAGACGATCTATTTCTTTGCCTCTGAAGCCAAAGATGGCGCTTTGGATGCCATTCCGAAGGGTTACGAAGTTTCCGAGAGCAAGAATGGGTTGCCGGTGCTCAAGCGCAAGGCTCCCGAACCGGAAAAACCGGCCAAGGCGCCACGCAAGGCTTCGAAGAAAAAAGACGAATAGTTGTTTTGCCTTTGAAGCAAAAAGAGGGTAAGCGCCAAGCGCTTACCCTCTTTTGATCACCCAGTCAATTGGGGACCCTCACGTTGGCTCTCGACAATTAATGACGAGGCAAATGAGATCTTGACAACGCTAGATTTTGATAACGTTGACGGCGTGAAGACCCTTGTCCCCTTGTTCAATGGTGAATTCGACGCGTTGTCCTTCACTCAGGCTCCGGTAGCCTTGCATGGCGATCGAGGTATGATGGACAAAAATATCGCCGCTTTGACCATCGCGGGCGATAAAGCCATACCCCTTGGCATCATTGAACCACTTGACTGTTCCGGTTTGTCGTTCGCTCATTGTCAAACTCCTCCTTGTACCACAATTGCTGTTCCTATTCGATGCTGCTCGTGACTGCTTGGGAGCGGTTTTGTCTGATGCAAAGCAAACAACCCAGAACAATGATCGGACTGGGTAGCAAACTTCTTCCTTTTCAGGCTAAAACCAAGCAGCATCAAATGTAACTATACATCCAATTGAGCCGGAAGTCAAGCGAATATTTTTGTAAGGTGGGTGGAAACTATTTACGCGGCGCTCCTTTGGTTGGCGTTCCGGCCGGCGTCCAGCCTTCGGGCATGGCGGCCTCCGCGCCAAAGAAGAAATCTTCCATCTGCTCGCGTAAGAATTTCTGCGCTTGTGCGTCCATCAAGCTCAGGCCATAGTGATTGATCAAAATAACGGCCTGGCGCTTCCACATTTCCCATGCTTCCTGTGAAACATTGTCGAAAATGCGTTGCCCCAATTCGCCGGGATAGGGCGGGCGTTCCAGCCCCGGTAACTCGCGACCCAGTTTTACACATTGCACCATACGCGCCATCGTGGAATTCCTTTCTTGCCGTACTCACACCCGGCTAGGATTGGTGGGTTTTTACACCGCGCCAGCATGAGCCTTTAAACGACCTGTGTTATACTATGGTGTTATTATAGGGCTTGCCGTAAAAGAATGTCAATTATGATGGCACTATCGAACAGTGACAATCCAAAGAAACGAAGAGTGACGAAAACAGCGTCAGGCCAGGTAGACCAAGGTCGGGGACAAGGGTTGCGGGTTGGCTTCTGGGGAACCCATAGCCTCTTCTCGCAAGTGGTGTTGACAACCCTTCTCGAACGCTATGCCGTCACCTTGGTTGCACTGCCGGCAGGGGAAGCGGAGTCGCTGCCGGTTGCCCTATGGTCGCCGCCGCCAACGCCGGCCGCTGAGGAGCTTGTCATTGTCAACAATCGCGTTGCCTCGCCAATTGTCCAAACCACCTGGCAAAAGCAGATTGCAACCTATCAGCTACAGCAGCTACGCTCCCCACTGGTGGCCGAGTGGTTGACGGCGCAGGCGTTGGATCTCGTCTGTGTGGCCTGCTTCCCCTGGCGTATTCCGGCGACGGTACTGACCTTACCCACCTATGGCTTTTTAAACGTCCACCCTTCGTTGCTGCCGGCTTATCGCGGCCCGACGCCGCTCTTTTGGCAATTGCGCGGCGGGTTGTCGCACGGTGGGGTGACAGTCCACTGGATGGATACAACCTTTGACACCGGCCCCATTGCCGCTCAGACCGCCATTCCCTTTCCCGACGGCGCCACCAGTGCGGATCTAGATCGCTTGCACGCCATGACCGGCGCCGGTCTATTGCTCGCTGTCATCCGTCAACTGGAAGCGGGACACCGCCCTCAGCAGCCACAAGCGGCAGGCGGCAGTCAACAAAGCTGGCCGACCGCCGCAGCTTTTCGGCTGGAGCGCCAGTGGTCGGTCCGTCATGCCTATAACTTTATGTGCGGCACGGATGAGTGGCGACAACCGTATCCTGTGACGATTAACGGCGAGGAACTGTTGCTACGGCGCGCACTCTCTTATCTGCCTGACCAGGCGCTTGGTCAGCCTTTGATCCGTAGTGGCGCCGAAGTGGCGATCCAGTTTGCGCCGGGGGTGTTGCGTGCGCTGCTCTGGTAAGCGTAGATCGTGAAGAAGATGAAGACAAGAAGACAAGAAGACAAGAAGACGAGAAGACAAGAAGTACAGCGCGCCGACACGGTGGTGACAGTCGAGTTGACGGATATGGCGCCGACGGGCGAGGCGATTGGGCGGGTAGATGGGGTGGTTCTCTTTGTTCCCTTTGGTGCGCCGGGGGATCAGGCCGAGGTGTTGATCACCGAACGGAAACGCACCTTTGCCCGCGGGCGGTTGCTGCGTTTACTGGCGGCCGCGCCCCAACGGGTAACGCCGCTTTGTCCTTATTTCACGGTTTGCGGCGGTTGTGAGTGGCAACATCTGCCCTATGCAGAACAGGTGCGGCTGAAAACCGAGCATGTGCGGTCGCACTTGACTCGCATTGGCAAACTGGTGGAGCCGACAGTTCTGCCCTGTCTGCCCAGCCCGCAACCATATGGCTATCGCAACCATGCCCGCCTGCAATGCACCCCAGCCGGCGCCATTGGTTATCGTGCGGCGCGTTCACATGAAGTAGTGGCGATCAGCACCTGTCCCATTTTGGAACCGGAATTGGATAAAGCTGTGCAGCGCCTGGCGCTGGCGCCGCCGACCACTGCGCCAGCGGAAATCCAGTTGCGCGTCGCCATGCCGTTGCCGATTGGCGCCTACACGTACCACTTTGGCCCTGACGCCTTTTTTCAAGCCAACACAGCCATTGCCGCCCAGTTGGTGACAGCGGTGCTACAGGCATTAACGCTCCGGGGCAATGAACAGGTGTTGGAACTCTATTGTGGCGGCGGCCTCTTTACCATTCCGATAGCAGACGCCGGCGCTTCTGTCTTCGGCGTTGAAGCAAATGGCGCCGCGCTTGCCGATGCCCAGGTGAATGCTGTGCACGCCGGTGTGCATGAACGGGTGGCGTTGTTAGCCGCGCCCGTTGAAGAGGCATTAACACAACCTGCTGTGCAGGAACGCTCGTGGGATGCCATTGTGCTGGACCCGCCGCGCGCCGGCGTCACTCCGTCGGCGTTGACCACATTGTTGACCTTTGGCGCCCCCAAAATTGTCTATATCTCCTGTGACCCGGCCACCCTGGCCCGCGACGCCCAGCTCCTCAGCGCCAACGGCTATCGCCTGTGCTATGCCCAGCCCTTTGATATGTTCCCCCAGACCCATCATGTCGAAACAGTGGCGCTTTTTGAACGGCTCTGCTACGTTTGACGATTGTGGGTTGCCTAGCCGGCCAACGGCTGTTATGATTAAGGCGAATTCGTAAACTCTAGTAAAGTTGAAGATCATGACTCCGCTCATAGCCGGTCACGGACCGGCGACGAGCGGGTGAAAAATAGTCAAAGAAGGAATTTGAATGAATCATCAAGCACGCTTTGTGTCGCCGGCCACTGGACGACGCTTCATTTTTTTGTTGCTGCTGGTCACTGCGTTTCTTCCCCTGGCGCCCACTCTCCACGCCCAGTCGCCCGGTTTTAAAGTTGCCAACGGTTTCGTAGCCGAAGTGGTCGTCACCAAACTGAAGATGCCCACGGCCTTTGCGTTTGGCCCCGATGGTCGTCTCTACATCACTGAAAAAGAGGGGCTGGTGCGCGTCGCCCAGAATGGCGTTCTCCAGAGCGAACCCTTTATCGATCTGCGCGCCGAGGTCAACGCCGTGGGGCAACGGGGTTTGTTAGCCATTGCGGCCCATCCCCGCTTCCCCGCCACCCCCTATCTCTATCTTGGTTATGTCTATGACCCGCCCGAAGCCAAAAGCTATGATCCCAATGGCGCCCGTGGCTCGCGTGTATTGCGCATTTCCGCCAACCCCGCAAATTTGAATGTCCATCAGCCGGGTAGCGGTGTGGTGATCCTGGGGAACAACAGCAATTTTACCTATATTCCCAATCCCAATGCGTCTGAAAAACAACCTTTTGCTTGTGATAACGGGCAGGGCGGCTTTGTCAATGACTGTCTGCCCAATGACGGCCAGGTTCACGCCGTGGCCGACCTGGTCTTTGGCCGCGATGGCGCACTCTATGTTGCCAATGGTGACGGGTTGAACTACGGCGTCGGCAGCCTGCGCGCCCAGGCCCTCGACAGCCTGGCCGGCAAGATCCTGCGCATTGACCCGATCACCGGCGCCGGCTATGCCAACAACCCCTTCTACGACGGCAACCCGCAGAGCAACCGCGCCAAGGTCTATGTTTATGGCATGAAGCACCCCTACCGCTTTGCCGTACATCCCACCACCGGTGAACTCTTTATCGGTGACGTGGGCAATTTGAAATGGGAAGAGGTTTCCCGCGCCGGCGCCGGCGCCAACTTAGGTTGGCCCTGTTTTGAGGGGAAGAATCCCAACGCCTTTGACCCGGTCTGTCAGCCGTTGCTCAACGGACAACAGCCGGTTGTGCATGGTTTCCACGTCTATCCCCACGAAGATGGCTGGGGCGCCGTCATTGGCGGCGACTTCTACACCGGCAACGCTTTCCCGGCTTGGATGCGCAACGCCTATTTCTATGGCGATTTTAACAAAGGCACGATCCAGGTGACGCCGGCCAATGCCGTCAACTTTACCGACTTTGCCACCGGCATCCCCGGCATTGTACAAATCAGCAGTGGCCCCGACGGCGCCATGTATGTTCTCTCGGTCACCACCGGCAGCCTCTACCGCATTCGTGTCGGTAGTGAGCCGCCGCCGCCACCGGCCACCGCTGTCGCGACCCCTGCCCCCGGTTCAACCTCAACCGGTAACAAAACGCCCGCCGCGGCCCCAACAACTGCCCCCGCGCCAGCCGCGCCTAGTGGCGCCGGCGCCGGCAAAATTTTGCGTGAATGGTGGACCGGCATCGGCGGCAAGAGCGTGGCCGATCTCACCAACAGCAAAGATTTCAAAGAGAAGCCCGACGGCCAGGAAATGCTCACCAGCCTCGACGCACCCCGCGGCGCCGGCAACGATTACGGCGCCCGCATCCGTGGCTACCTGATCCCACCCGTCACCGGCGACTACCGCTTCTGGATCGCCAGCGACGACGCCAGCCAGCTCTGGTTGAGCAACGACGCCAACCCCGCCAACAAACGGCAGATCGCCGGCGTCAACGAGTGGACGCCCGCCCAACAATGGGATCGCCACCCGTTGCAGCAATCCGAGGTGATCCGCCTGCAAGCCGGTCAGCGCTATTATATCGAAGTGCTGCACAAACAGGGCGACCAAAAAGACAACCTCAGCGTCGCCTGGCAGATTCCCGGCAGCGACCGCCAAGTGATCAGCGGCCAATACCTCTCCCCGCCCGAATAGCGAGTCGCGGACTCGCCAAGAGCAAAACCGTCCGCTCCTGGCGAGTCCGTGACTCGCCCTGCCTGCCTTGCCTGCTCTTCGCGAGTCCGTGACTCGCCTTTGCCCCTCCCCCGTGCGCTCCCCGCGAGTCCGTGACTCGCCCTGTCCCCGCGTCGCCCCATCCCGCTCCTCGCGAGTCCGTGACTCGCCCTGCTCCCCACACTCACATCAACTTCCGCGCATCGCTAATCGGAATCACCGTCCGCTTATTCGCCAAATAATACCGCGCACTTGACCACATATACTGCTCGGCCCGCTCCGCCAACTTCCAGCGTGGTTGCAGCGGATTGTGATGGATATACTCGATCTTCTGCCGCAGAAACCACGGCGTGAAGACATTCACTGCCTCATACTCCGTCTCCCACACCGAATGTTGTTGATCGTCCGGCGCCGCCGCTGCCAGAAACGCCAATGCTGCCGTGTTCTCTTCCGCCTCATAATGACGAATGATCAAATTCGCCGTCGCCTTCTTATACTCACGAATCACCGTAATCGGCGTATGCCCGGTACAGCAGCGCACAATAAAATGGATATGGTTGGGCATAATCACAAAGGCGTACAGTTCATACTGCCCCAAAATGCGACCATTGTTCAAACAATCAACCAAGATCCGCTTGATCACATCCCGCTGGAACAGATGTACCCGTTTGATGGCGCTGGTTGTAAAAAAGTAAAGATGGGTGGGGTCAATATGGACCGGCCATGTGGCGGAGGCCATAACGCTTTTCCTTTCGATTTAGCAGATCCCTGCTCGCTTGTTTGCTCTGTGCGAGTCCGTGACTCGCCCTGGTTGCTCGACACTACCAACGTTCGGCACAACCGGCTCCCCGCAAGTCCGTGACTCGCCCTGGTTGCTCGACACTACCAACGCTCGGCGTAATCGGCTCCCCGCGAGTCCGTGACTCGCCCTGCTAGCCCGACACTACCAACGCTCGGCGTAATCGGCTCCCCGCGAGTCCGTGACTCGCCTTACTCACCCCGCAAATATGCAGTTTGTTTGTGTTTGGTATTTCTGTTACCAGACTAACAGTATCACAGAGTGTAGCGTATTAGGACGAAATTGTAAAATATTAAGTAAATAGTAAGCCATTGAGATGTAGATCCTATCAAGATGAACACTGGCTAGTGGGAACCAGGGCGAGTCATGGACTCGCGGGGAGCGGGAGTGGTGGCGAGTCATGGACTCGCCGGGAGCGGGAGTGGTGGCGAGTCATGGACTCGCGGGGAGCGGGAGTGGTGGCGAGTCATGGACTCGCGGAGAGCGGGAGTGGTGGCGAGTCATGGACTCGCCGGGAGCGGGATTGGGGCGAGTCACGGACTCGCCGGGCGCGGGGTCGTGAGGGATTGGTGGAGTTGGTGAAATTGTGCGGGCTTCGGTATAATGGACGTGGGTGGCGACCAGCAGGTGCGTTGTGCGTACCGCAACAGGAACAACCCCAGGAACAGGAACAACAACGTCGGGTATCGCCTCGCCAGCACCTCTCCCAACAGGAAATCATGCTACGAGCGGAACTCGCCAGGTCAGAAATGTCGGCGCGTTACGGCCCGCCGGCCGCGATCAAACGAAGAGAGGTCCAGGACGCTGTCCCGGTCTGGTTGCGCAGGCCGCCAGGCCAAAGAAGAAAGGTCCGTTCGCCTTTCAGTAACCGTTGGGCGACCATCGGCGGACGGGCTGCTTTGGCTAACAAACACCATACTCTGCCGCTCGTAGCTGCGGCTACGAGCGGCAAGTCGATACGATAGGAAGATCTCATGAGCGACTCCCCCCAGCCCCCGACCCAACCGCCAACCACCATCGGCGGCAATGTCAATCTGCGTGATGGGCATTTTATCGGGCGCGATTACAATCACCTGGAGGTGCATTTTAGCGGCGCTGAGTTGGAGTCGCTGTTCGGTCAACTGCTGCCCCTGTTACGCAGCGTCGATGGCCGTGTGGCTGATGGGGTTGTCAGCGCGCAGGGGCAAAGCCTGACGGTGACCGCGGCGCAAGCCGAAGCCCTGGGCCAATATTTGCTTACCAACCGTCAGCGCGACCACAGCGAACGGGAACTGCACTACCTGGCCCGCCTCTGCATCGACCCAACCTACCAGCAGTGGCAGCGGCGCTATACGCCCCTTGCCGGCGGCTATCGCCCTGCGCCCCAACTCGACCCGCGCTTTAGCGAGATCCTCGTGCGCGGCGACGGCCCACAACGGCAGATCGAACGCATCCACCTGCCCGACATTCGCGATGCTCTGGACCGCCACGCCGCCGCCGTCCTCCTGGCCCAACCGGGCGCGGGCAAGACGACCGTCTTACAACGCCTGCTGCTCGATCTCGCCCTCCAACGGCTGCAAAGCCAACCGCCCAGCGCCGCTGCCAAACCGGCGCGCCTGCCCTTCTTCGTGCGGTTGGCCGCGCAACTGCCCGACGAAACTCCGCTCGCCTTTTTGACCCGCGCCTGGCAAGCCGCCCTGCCCGGCGCCCATAGCGATGCCGCTGTCGAGTTGACCCAGGCGCTCCAGCGGGGTGAACTCTGTCTGCTCTGCGACGCCCTCAACGAGGCGCGGCGCGACCGCTACGCCGAGCGCATGGCCGACTGGCGCGACTTTGCCCGCGACCTGCCCGCCGGCAACCGGCTGCTCTTTACCTGTCGCAGCCAGGATTATTATGGCGAATTGGCCGTGCAACAGGTGGAGATCGACCCGCTTGCGCCGGAACAGATTGCCGACTTCTGCCGCCGCTACCTGGATGAGGCGCGCGGGGCGCAGCTCTGGCAAACGTTGCAAAGTGACCACGCCGCGCTCCTGCCGCTGGCCGCCATTCCCTACTACCTGCTGATGATCGTCGAAGTTTATGGCGCCGACGGCGCCTTGCCGACCCAACGCGCCCGCCTCTTTGAGCAATTTGCCCTGCGCCTGCTCCAACGGGAAGCCGAGCGCCGCCATGCCGACTGGATCGAACCGGCGGCGCAACATTGGCTGCTGGGTGACCTGGCCTTTGCCATGCAGGCGCTGGGCGAAGGCACCGAAGTGAGCCGCGATTGGGTGGTCAACACACTGCCGACCACGGTGACGCTACCCAAAGGCCCGCCTATCCCCACCCCGGCGGCAACGCTCTTGCGCCTGGGTTGCGCCGCCACCCTGCTGAGCGAGACGCCCAGCGGCGGCTTCAAATTTGCCCACCATCTGCTCCAGGAATATTTTGCCGCCGAAGCGCTCTTGCGGCGGCATCAACAGGGCGCGGATCTGAGCGGCAACTGGCGCGTCCCCAGCAGCGTGCGCGCCATGCCGCCGGCGGAACGGGGCCAATGGGACCCGCTGCCCGGCCCACCCACCAGCGGCTGGGAACAGACAACCATCCTGGCTGCCGGTCTCTACCCGGCCTTAATCGACAGCGTGCTGCCGGTCAACCCGGCGTTGGCGGCGCGGTGTCTGCTGGCGCTTGGGACACCCCCACCCAGCCTCCCCCAGATTGGGGGAGGAGCCGTGGTCCCGCCGACGAGCTTACGGCGCCCTCCCCAAACTGGGGAGGGCGGGGGAGGAGCCGCGAACTCACCGGGAGGATCACGGCTCCCTCCCCAAACTGGGGAGGGCGGGGGAGGGGTTGGCCTTAGCACCCAACAAGCCTTGCTGGCCCGCCTGGGCAACGTCGCCATCCACCTGCGCAGCCGGATTGAGGCGGGGTTGTTGCTGGGCAAGGTGGGCGACCCGCGCTTCCCGCTCGAAACGATCAACGGCGTCCAGGTGATCCTGCCGCCGATGGTCAACCTTCCGGCGGCCACCGCCACCATTGGCAGCGGCTGGTGGGACCGCCAGGCGAACAGCGATGAAAAGCCGCGTCACACCGTCAACCTGGCTGCCTATGCCCTGGGGCGCTACCCGGTGACCAATGCCGAATATGCCTGCTTTATGGCCGCCGGCGGCTATGAAGAGGAACGCTACTGGACGGCTGGCGGTCAATATTGGCTCCGTGGCGAACCGGTGCCGGGGGAAGAAGACCCGGTCGATTGGTGGGTGCGCACCTGGCAACGACTTAAAGAGAAACCAACAGAAATTAATGATCGGGTCAAAAAGGCTTGGTTTACTGAACGTGATGCCGAAGTTTGGCGCGATTTGATTACATGGCCGGAAGAAGAAGCAGTAGCTGCATTTCGCAACATCTATCCAACCGGCCAGAAATACCGTGAGCCACGTTACTGGCACGATGATGCCTTTAACAACCCTAGCCAGCCGGTCGTCGGTGTCTGCTGGTATGAGGCGATGGCCTATGCCGCCTGGCTGGCAACCCTGACTGGCAACCCTTACCGCTTGCCCAGCGAAGCCGAATGGGAGTGGGGCGCACGGCGGGGGCGACGGCTCTATCCGTGGGGCAGTTTCTGGGATGCAACCAAGTGCAACAGCCTGGAAGAGCGCGTTATGCGCACTACGCCCGTCGGCGCCTACCCCCACGGCGCCACGCCCGATGGTCTCTTTGACCTGAGCGGTAATGTCTGGGAGTGGACCGTTTCGCTGAATAGTGCCTACCCTTACCAGCCAAACCGCGAGCGCGACAACGCCGATGCCACCGGCCTTCGCATAAATCGTGGCGGAGCACGGGATTCCAGTCAACAGATGGTGCGTGGTGCGTGCCGCGGCAGGAGCGGTCCCAGGGACAGGAGCATCATCGTCGGGTATCGCCTCGCCAGGCTCCCTCCTTCGTAGCCGTTGTCCGCTGTCCTTTGTCCCCTGTCCCCTGACCCTGATCATCCTGCGCGGCGTCACCCGCCTCGCCCCGAAGGGGCGTCGCCCATTTTTTTACAAGGCCACTCCGCTCCCGGCGAGTCCGTGACTCGCCCCGCTTCCTTAACCCTCAATCCCGCTCCCGGCGAGTCCGTGACTCGCCCTGACTTCCCAAACTCCAATCCCGCTCCCGGCGAGTCCGTGACTCGCCCTGACTTCCCAAACTCCAATCCCGCTCATAGCGAGTCACGGACTCGCCGGGAGCGGGCTGGGGGCGAGTCACGGACTTGCCGGGAGCGGGTATAGTGCGCTTACCCTTTGCGCCAGGCCCCCAACAGTTTGCCTACCTGGTTGAGCAGATTGGCGCCCTGTTCATATTGCTTAGTGTTCAAACAGCGCAACTCATGGGCCAGGCGCAGTTGGAGACGCAGCGTATCCAGCGTTACGTCGGCTTGGAGCAATGTTTCGGCGCGGGCGGGGCCGGTTACTTTGCGGGCGCGGATCAACTGGCTGTGGCAGAGGAAGGCGCTATCCAACAGCCGGCTGCCCAGTAGAAAGCGTTGGGCGCGCGGAAACTTTTCGACACAGGGGATCAGCCAGGCGGTGAAGTCATAGAGCCGGGCAAAGACCGGCGCTTCGGTCATCGGTTGGGTGGTCATAAGACAATCTCCTGTAACAAGCGGCGGCGCAATTGATAGGTGTCGCCGTGGCTGGCGTGCGCAATCCAGGCGACGAGGGCCTGGCGAAAACGGGCCGCGCTCATCTGCCCGGCCTGGTAGGCTTTGCGGTAGCGTTGCAGCCGTTGGCGCGCCAGCCGCACATTGTCGCTACGCAGCCGGCGATGGGTGGGGAAGAGGCGAAAGCCCAGAAAGGGGATGCCGGTGTGCGTGGGGTAGACGACGGATCGCCGCCAGTTGAGGCAGAGGCGCAGGCCGGCCAGGTGATCCTGCACGGCTGCTTTCCAGGCGTGCAACTGCGCTTTGTCGTGGTGAAAGAGCAGAAAGTCATCGGCATAGCGCAAGTAGGCGCGACACTTCAGATGGGGTTGATCACGGCGCAGAGGGCGTGGTGGACGACGCGATCGGGAAAGGGGGCGGCGCTGATCAGGCGCAGTTTGCGTTCGCGGATGTAGAAATTGCGGTAGGAACCGGGGCGGTAGCTGCGCACTTGTAAGTCGCTCTGGAGTTGGAAGAGGTTGGCTTCCAGGTCAACTTCAAAGGCGGCGACTTCGGCGTGGTCCCGTTTGCCTTTACGCGCTTTGCGAAAGGCGGTGTGGAGGTTGGCGAAGGCGGCGATGGTGGGGTAGAGGTTGCGATAGCTTTGCATTGGGATCCTTCTTGTTGGTTGTGATTGATGAAGCCGGGGCGAGTCACCGGTTGCCTTTTAGGCGCGCGGGGAGCGGGGAGTGGGTTAGTGTGGCGGGGAGCCGGGGCGAGTCACGGACTCGCGCAGAGCGGGTGCGGCCGGGAGCGTGCGTGGCACTGACCACGATGTCTCGCTTTACACGTCGATCAACTGGTCAGTGCCGCGCACGCGGATTCGGCGATTGGTCAGTGCCGCGCACGCGGATTCGGCGATGCGATGGGTACGGCAAACCCGCGTGCGCGGCACTGACCAGCGACTGGTAGGATCGCAGAAACGCGCTTGGTCAGTGCCACGCACGCTCTATCTGGATCATTCGGCTAACTTGCCCAGCACATACTGGGTGGCCGGCCCGATGGCGGGGGCAAGGGCGGGTTGGGTGAAGGTGAAAGTGAGAATTGTCGTCAACGCTAATCAACAGGGCATAGCCGTGGTCAAAAAAGGCTGACATGAGGAGTTCCTTTCGGGTAAATAGTTGTCTGGTCGTTATGCTGCCAAACACAACAGCGGATTTGGGAAGTAACGGATTTACGCCCCGGTCGATCAACTGATTGGTTAAACCGACTACTTGCTCAACCCGTGACAAATCCGCTGCTGCCTAAATCCGCTGTTGTGTTGCTTGTTCCACCAGCCAGCAGCGCGACTGTCGGCCCGACTCCGGTGTAAAGAGTGAGGGCGCTGTTGTCTTACAGCGATCAAAAACGTGTGGACAACGCAGGTGGAAGCGACAACCGGCGGGCGGTGTCCGCAGATCCGGCGGTGCGCCGGGGATGAAATCGGGCATGTGGGTATCATGTAGGCGTGGGATGCTGGCGAGCAATTTCTGGCTATAGGGATGGGTCGGCGCCAGCAGCATCTGTTCGGCGCTGCCCTGTTCAACCAACTCGCCGGCATAGACCACCGCCAGCCGGTCGCAAACATCACTGGCCAGGGCAATGTCATGGGTGATAAAGATGATCGACAGCCCCAACTCGCGCTTGAGCCGCTTGAGCAGGTTCATGATCTGTGCTTGCACACTGACATCGAGCGCCGAGGTCGGCTCATCCATAATAATCAGCGGTGGTTGGAGAATGAGCGCAGCGGCGATCATGGCGCGTTGCTTCATGCCGCCGCTCAACTCATGGGCGTAGCGGGTGTAAACCTCGGCCGGCAAACCGACCAGGGTGAGCAACTCTTCGGCTCGTGTGCGCGCCGCACGATGGCTCATCGTGCCATTGACCACCGCCGGTTCAATGATCTGTTCCCCCACACGTACCACCGGGTTAAAACCATTGAGCGCTCCCTGTGGCACCCACGCGATCTGCCGCCAGCGTACTTCGTGGCGAAACTGGTGTTCGGGCAACCGGGCAATATCGGCGCCCTGTAAATAGATTTCGCCTTCATAGCGCGCCACGTTGGTCGGCAGCAGCCGCATCAACGCCGCCGCCAGGCTCGACTTGCCGCTGCCCGACTCGCCGACAACGCCAATCGCTTCCCCTTTCCCGGCCAGGGTCAACGAAATGCCGTCAACGGCCCGCACGGCGCCCTTGCGGTCAGCGTAATATAAATAGAGATTGCGGATTTCTAAGAGTGGTGTGGTCATAGCGTGTATTGTACATGGGGGCGGCAACAAGTGGCAAGCTATCAACAGCGCCGGTCATGGACCGGCTAGGATCGGTTGGACAGCGCCGGTCACGGACCGGCTAGGAGCGGTCAGACTAGGAGCGGTTGGACAGCGCCGGTCACGGACCGGCTAGGAGCGGTCAGACTAGGATCGGTTGGACAGCGCCGGTCATGGACCGGCTAGGAGCGGTCAGACTAGGATCGGTTGGGCAACGCCGGTCATGGACCGGCTAGGAGCGGGGTTGACTTATCATTCGCCACTCGCCACCCTGCTGTTGAAACGCTTTGATCGCCGGCACTTCGCGCAAGGCCACGGCAATCGGCACAAGGCGACCGGCGGTGCGCCAGTAGCTGCCATCCCGTTGGCTTTGGGCGATGCGCTCGCGGAAGCGGTTCATGTTCTCGACAAACCAGGGTTTGACAAACTCCATCGGCAGACAGTAGAGCTTGCCGCTGTTGACAAAGTAGTAGAAGAGCCATTCGGCGCGGGTGATGACAAAGCCGCCGGTGGTGCTATATTGAATATTGCTGACCGTTTCAAAGAAAAAGTTACCGGTCTGGTCATAACGGTCGCCCTTGACCTCCACCGTCATGCTGCGCAGAAAGCTGCGTTCGGGGACAACCCAGAGCAGGTCAATGCCTAGCGGTTGATAGCGCGGGTCATCCTCAACACTGTGGACGATCTGCGTGGCAAACCAGGTGTTTTTGACCACAGGGCTTTGCAGAAACGCGGTGACGGCCTGTACCGCCTGTTGCCCGACGGCAAGCGATTGGTTCCACTCCTGAACGCGGTTGGGTGAGGTCATGGTGGTTTGTTAGTTAGTTGGTTGGTTGAGCCTGTCGAAACCAACCAACCTAAAGACTCTTCTCGCGATAAAACTGTTGTAACGTTGCCAGGTCGGCTGCCAGATCGCCGGTGGGCATGAGCAAGCGGCCAAAGATGACCCGCTTGCCGGGATTGTCGATGTAGATGGGTAGAATCGGCACATGCGCGCCCGTGGCGATGTAATAGAAGCCGGTCTTCCACTCTTTCACCGGGACGCCGGCCCGTTTGCGTGTACCTTCGGGCATCAAGCCGACGATCAATTGCGGGTGGGTGGCAAAGTGTTGCACGGTCTGCTCAACCACATTGTGGCGGCTTTTGCGGTCGATGGCGATGCCCCCCAGCCAGCGCATAATGCCACCCAGCGGCCAGCGGAAGAGCGCAGCTTTGCCCATCCAACTGACGCGCACGCCTAGACCAATGATCAACATCATGCCCAGATAGAAATCCCAGGATGAAGCATGGGGCGCGCCCACGGCGACAAATTGCGCCAGATTGGGGAGCGTGCCTTCCACACGCCAGCCGAAGCGGGCCAAGGCAAAGCGGGCGAGTGCTTGCAGGATTGGTAGATTGCGTTTGGGTAAGGCTTCGCCAACAACGGGTAAACTCATGAACTCACCTAGCTCTGTTTTTGCTCTTCTCCGACCAACACACGCCGCAAAATCTTACCGGCCTGCCTCTTGAGCAATTCATGGCGTATCGATCGGGTCGGTATTCATCACAATGGCGCCGATCTTGCGAATCCCGAAAAAAGCCACCACACTCTGCGGCAGATGGGGCAACATGATCGCCACCTACCCCAACGGCAAGGATTTCAACAGCAGATGTACGGCAGTTTTGTGCGCATATTTCCGTACCGCATCGCTGCGGATCTGGCTCAATATCAAGTTGCTTGTGACAAGCAGGTCACGAATCACGTTATCACGAATCACGCAACACGAAGTATGCTACGTAATTTTCGTGCGGCGTATCATGCGATGATAGAGACCAGGCCACAAGCGTTTTAGGTAGACGGCCAACACCTCTTTGCCGCCAACCACGATCTCTTCTTCTTCCCGTTCAATGGCTTGACAGATGCGATTTGCCAGCGCTTCCGGCGTCATTCCTTTGGCTTGCGTCGGGTCCATCTGTCCATGCGCGCCGCCGTCACCGGTGAGGGCATGAAGCGATAGATTTGTCTTCGTGTAGCCAGGGCAAACGATGGTCACCCGCAGGCCATCTTGATAGACCTCGGCGCGCAGCGCGTCAAAAAAGCCATGTAACGCATGTTTGGAGGCGGCGTAGGCCGACCGACGCGGCGTGCTGATCTTGCCGGAGAGGCTGCTGATGACGACGAAATGGCCGCTCTTGCGGGCAATCATGCCGGGCAAGACGGCGTGGGTGAGGGCGATGGCGCCAAAGTAGTTGATCTCCATGATCCGCCGCTGCAC
Organism: Caldilinea sp. CFX5; assembly: GCA_021405325.1. The sequence goes on from QWII01000050.1 coordinate 88,749, forward strand.
TGCCATGTCAGTTTCGGCCACTGTCGAGCGCTGGCTGACGCCGCCGGAGTGGATTAGCAAGTCAATGGCGCCGACTTCCGCTAATGCCTGTTGTGTTACTGCCGCAGCGTCAAAAGCTGCTAGATCCAGCGGCAAGGAGAGGTGGTTGTCGGCATTGGTACAGCGGCTGCGCACCCGTTCCAATTCGTCCAACCGCCGCGCCGAGAGAATCAGACGCGCCCCGCGCGCACTCAGCGCATAGGCCAACGCCTCGCCAATCCCCGATGAAGCGCCTGTAATCCAGGCTGTTTTGTTTTGGATGTTCATAACACGCTAAAGCTACTCCCACGCCGGCATTTCAACCTGTTGGGCCAGTTCGTGCATGGCTCGTTCATAAGCTTGCATCGTTTCGTTAACTGAACCGCGCCAGTAGATCGGCTCGCCGATCACCATATCGACAAAGAAGGGCACCAGCAGAAAGTCGCCGCGCGGCAGCGCCTTGCCCAGCCCGTGCATAAAGACTGGAATCAAGGGCGTCTCCGGATGGCGTTCTAATAAGCGCGCGACACCACTTTTGAAACGGCTCAACCGTTCCGGCTCCCCGCGCGACCCTTCGGGGAAGAGCAACACGATCTGCTTTTGCGCCAACATATCGGACGGCTCAGCCAGCGGATCGCTCTCCTTATCCTTGCGATTGCGATCAATGGGAATGATGTGCATGATATTCAGGCTAAACCAGGCCAGCTTGGCATTGGTCAGAAAATAATCCGCCGCCGCTACCGGTCGCACCTGAAAAACCCTGGCCAACGGCCAGAGCGACATCAACGTCAGTGTATCCAGGTGGCTGTTATGGTTGGCCGCAATAATCGCCGGCCCATCCATCGGCAAGTGCTCCTCAGAGCGAATCTTCACCCCCAGCACCACTGCCACTAATGGCCGTACAATCAATAAAAAGAAGAGTGCTTGTAAAAGACGCATAAGCCAACCCTCAGGGAGTCGTTCGTTAGTTAGTTGGTTCGTTGGTTTCGACAAGCGTTCGACTGAGCTCACGCCGAAGTCTCAACCACCGAACCAACCAACTAAAATCAATAGTGCCACGCCAAGACCAGATAGAAAAAGAGTGGCGCCGTGTAGATCAAGTTGTCGATGCGGTTGAGGACGCCGCCGTGACCGGGGGTCATCGTGCCGCGATCTTTGATCTGGAGATCCATCTTGATCGCTGAAAGGACAATATAGCCGACAAAGGAACTGGCCGCAATAATCGCGCCCATGAGCAGCGCTTGCACCGGTGTAAAGGGCGTGATTAGGGGCGCAACCGGCCAGGCAATCAGCGCGGTGACAACCACGCTCCCGGCCAGACTAGCCCAGTTGCGCGTCTGGCTGACCTTTAAGCTCAGGCGCGGATCAGGGAACAGCCTGCTAAAGAGAAATTGAGTGAAATAGCTGAGTTGCGCCAGCCCCACGAGAAAAATAAAGAGACCGGCGCCGGTCGTTGGTGGCAGGTTGTCAGCCGGTAAGACCAATAGATAGGCCAAATGGCCCAGACTGTAGACCGTGGTAATAATGCCCCAACCAATGGTGCTCCATGCCCGTAAAAACCCCCGCGGATCACTGACCATGACCATGACCATTGGTAAGATCAGAAAGACATGAATCGGCGCAAAGAGAATAAAGGCGGTGCGCCGTTCGAGCAGAATCAAGATAAATTGAATTGGCAGTGACAGATAGGCCCAAAACAAAACGCGCCGGTCGGCGCGCCGCGTTGGCGTCATGGAGAAAAATTCCTTGAGCGCCAGAAAGGCGATAAACCAGATATAGAGAATGAGAACTTTGGGGCTGTAAAGAATCGCCAACAGAAAGACGATCAACACCACCCAGAGAAAGGCAATGCGCGTACCGATCTTGGGCAGGCCGGGGCCAGGGCGAAACCAGAGCAACAACCAGTAGCCCAGGGTAATGACTGCCAACAGCGCCAGCAGGCCATTGGTCAGCATGGGCAACCCGTACTCATTCTGTAAAAGCTGTGTGAATGTGACCATTGTTGGTCTCCAAAAACGCGTGGGAGGTGCGGACCGCTACTTACTAAAAGTTTACCCTGTCTCGCACACTTGCACAAATGGCGTGAATGGCGGTGGCGCTCAAATAAATATCCCGTAGGAGTGGGTATTCTATTTTGTGAAACCGCCTTACGTCCGCAACTCAGTCGTATGTTGACAAGCGACCGAACGTTTGCCCCTTGTGTGATCGCCGTCCAGTCCCATAATAAGAAACGCCATACAATCATCGCAACGATTTCGACCGGAGCGCCCAAACGCGAAGCGGCAAGCGTCGCGCCGTCATTGTTTATCACTTGCCCCGTTTTCGCACCGGGTGGTCGTATGAGAGGATAATCCTAAAGATGAAAAGAAGCACGGCGCGCCACCTATTTGTTGGTCTGTTCTTTCTACTGCTGGTCTTTGTAAGTACATCTGAATTGGCCTCTGCGCACGGCTCGATGGAAGACCCAGTTAGCCGTGTCTACCAGTGTTACCAGGAAGGGCCGGAGAATCCGCAATCGGCCGCGTGCCAGGCGGCGGTTGCTGCCGGCGGCACGCAACAGTTTTACGACTGGACCGGGGTAAACTTGTTGGCTGCTGATCAACACCGCGCCTTGATCCCGGATGGTAAATTGTGCAGCGCGGGCAAGGCAAGCCACCAAGGGTTGGATCTCGCCCGTGCCGACTGGCGCGCCAAGTCGCTTGCCCCCGATGCCAATGGCAATTACGAATTTGTCTTCCGCGCCACGGCCCCGCACTCGACCAAATATTTCGACTTCTATATCACCAAAGATGGCTATGACCCCACCCAGCCGCTCAAATGGTCGGATCTTGAAGCTACGCCTTTCTGTCATATCACCAGCGTGACCCTGACCGATGGGCGCTATCGGATGCGTTGTCCCCTGCCCAAAGGGAAAAGTGGCAAACATGTCATTTACAATATCTGGCAGCGGGATGATAGCGCCGAAGCGTTCTACAGTTGTCTGGATGTCGAATTTACCAGCGGCAACGCCACCCCCACCGGCACGCCGGCCACCGCCACGCCAACCCCAGCCACCACACCGACCCCACCGGCAACGACAGCAAGTTGTCGCGTCGATTACACCATTACCAACGCCTGGAGCAACGGTTTTAATGCCGATGTCACCATCACCAACCAGAGCCACAGCGCCCTCAACGGTTGGACCTTGACCTGGAGCTTTCCGGGCAATCAACAGATCAGCAGCCTCTGGAACGGCAAGGTGACACAGAGCGGCTCAGGGGTGATTGTGACCAATGAAAGCTGGAATGGCACGCTGGCCGCCCATGACGGCACGGCCACCATTGGCTTTGCAGCCACCTTCCAGGGCGCCAACCCGCAGCCGGCTACCTTCCTACTCAATGGCATGACCTGCGCCACGGGCGGCGTTGCGCCAACCCCGACCGCAACGCCATCGACAACCGCCACCGCGGCGACGCCAACGCCGATGCCCTCTGCCACACCGGCGCCGCCCGGCGGTGGCAACAAACAAGTGGTTGCCTACTTTACCCAGTGGGGCATTTATGGTCGCAACTATCATGTCAAAAATATTGTGACCAGCGGCGCGGCGAGCAAAATCACGACGATCAACTACGCCTTTGGCAACATCGTCAACGGCGAATGTATCATGACCACGCAAGCCGGTGTGATGGATGCCTTTGCTGATTACCAGAAGAGCTACACGGCGGCAGAAAGTGTGGATGGGCAGGCCGATCAGTGGAACCAGCCCTTGCGCGGCAATTTCAACCAACTGAAAAAGCTGAAGCAGCAATACCCGCATCTCAAGCTGCTCATTTCGCTCGGCGGCTGGACCTGGTCGGGCGGTTTCCATGAAGCGGCCAAGACGGCGGCGTCACGGCAGAAGGTGGTCGCCTCTTGTATCGACATCTACATTCGCGGCAACCTGCCGGTGGTCGATAACGCGGGTGGACAAGGGGTTGCGGCCGGTCTCTTTGACGGCATTGACATCGACTGGGAATACCCCGGCGCGCCCGGCATCGGCAACCCCTATGGCCCGGAGGATACGCACAATTTCACCCTCTTGTTACAAGAGTTCCGCCAGCAGTTGGATGCCATTGATCCCAAGTTGATGCTGACCATTGCCACCGGCGCCGGTGTTGACAAATACAGCCTCTTGGAACTGGATCAGATCCATCCGCTTCTCAACTATATCAACATCATGACCTACGACTTTCATGGCGCGTGGGAGAACATCACCGGTTTTGCTGCTCCCCTGTATACTTCGCCTGGTGCGCCCTATAGCCATCCGGCCAGCACCTATGCGGCTGCTAATGCGGTGCAGGGCTACCGCCAGGCCGGCGTGCCGGCGGCGAAGCTTGTGCTGGGCATTCCCTTCTATGGCCGCGGTTGGACGGGCGTCGGCAACACCAACAATGGCCTCTGGCAGAGTGCAACCGGCGGCGCACCCGGCGCCTGGGAAAGCGGCATTGACGACTACAAAGTGATCAAAGCGCTCGCCTACCCGGTCTATCGCGACGAAGCCGCCGGCGCCGTCTGGAAGTACAACGGCAACACCTTCTGGAGCTATGATGACCCCATCACCATCGCGACCAAGCTCAGTTATGTCAAGCAGCAACAACTCGGCGGCGTCATGATCTGGTCGCTGGACGGCGACACGGCGGACGGGGAGTTGGTGGGGGCGATCCATGCCGGGCTGGCTGTTCCGCCCGACCCGACCGGGACGCCACGAACAGCGCTCTATTTGCCGCTTGTGGTAGGCGCCAAATAACACAATTTCACCACCTTGCTAGCTTATCTCATGCGCTCAGTGATATAATGAGTCAGCGCGCTTGATGGCGCAGTGCAGAGCGTAAACGGCAAGGAGGCAGTATGACATTCCCAATCAAGTTCCCCTATGGCATGCGCGACTTTTATGCCTTGCGCATGGAAGATTACCTCTATCTTGACCGGACTGACCGCATTCCCTTGCTGGAACAGGCCGGCAAAGAGGTAATTTTCCTCCGCCCGCGCCGTTTTGGGAAAAGTTTGTTGCTCTCCATGTTAGAAAATTATTATAGCGTCACCAAAGCCGCTGACTTTGAACGGCTCTTTGGCGGCCTGGCGATTGGGCGCAACCCAACGCCGCTGCACAATCAATATCTGGTGATGAAGTGGGACTTCTCGGCGATTCGCTCCCAAGGTTCGGTGCAGATCATTGAGCAAGCGTTTTACAACTACCTGAATGAACGCATTCGCAATTTCGCCATCAATCATCGTCATCTGTTGCCGGTGGAGATCTTGCTCAACCCGACGGATGCCATGGCCTCGTTTCAGTCGCTCTTGACGGCTGTCCAGCAGACGCCCTATCAACTCTATCTCTTCATTGATGAATATGATAACTTTGCCAATGAAGTGATGATGGCCTATGGCAATGAAAGCCAGGAGCGTTATGACGCCTTGGTCTCTGGTGAAGGGCTGCTCAAGACGGTTTTCAAAAATATTAAAGGCGCCGGAGCTGGTGAAGGGCTGGCGCGCCTCTTCATTACTGGTGTTTCTCCCATTGTCTTGAGCGATGTCACCAGTGGTCACAATGTCTCAGAAAACATCTACTGGTTCCCAGAGTTCAATGACCTTTGCGGCTTCCGCGAAGACGAAGTAAAGACCCTGGTGACACGCGTCGTCGAACATTGTCAATTGCCGGCGGAAAAGGGCGAGGAAGCGTTGGAACTCATGCGCATTTTTTATGATGGTTCGCGCTTTGCTGCGGAAGATGAACCGCTTGTCTATAACCCAACGCAGGTCTTCTACTTTTTGAAGTATTTCCAACAGCGTTGTCGCTACCCCGATAAAATGCTTGACGGTAATATGGCGCCTGACTATCAAAAACTGGTCTACATTTCGCAACACCCGGATGGCGAACGCTTACTGCTCGACGCGATCAATGACGAAACCGTCTTAGCCGTTGAAGAAGTTGGCGAACGCTTTGGGATGCGTGAAATGTTGGCCGAAACCAAACGACGTGAACGGTTGGCCGCCTTGCTTTGTTACCTGGGTGTTCTTACCTTAGCCGGTAAGACGCACAAAGGCGAAAGCATTCTCAAAATCCCTAATTTGGTTATCCGGCGACTCTATGCCGAACGGCTGTTAGAAATGGCGTTGCCCAATCCGCATGATCAGGATGTTGGGGTCGAAGCCGCGCGCTTGCTTTATCAAGAGGGCGCCATGCAACCAGTTTGTGACTTTGTCGAGCGGAGCTACTTCCGCGTCTTCGACAACCGCGACTATCACGGCGCCAACGAACTGACCATCAAAACTGCCTTCCTGACGTTGCTCTATAATGACGCCTTCTACATCATGGACTCGGAAAAGGCGTTGCAACGCACCTACGCCGATTTGATCATGATCCTGCGTCCAGAGATGCGGCGCTATCAGTTGCTGGACATCCTCATTGAATTTAAGTATGTCGCCTTAACTGAAGTCACCCTGCGTGGTCGTCGCCTGCAAGAAGCGCCGGCGGCTGAGTTGGCGGCGCTGCCCAAAGTCAAAGAACAATTGGCGGCGGCAGAAAAACAGTTACAGGATTACCGCCGCAAGTTACAGGCTAAGTATGGCGCCGACCTCCGTTTGCGCACCTATGCGGTAACTGCCATCGGCTTTGAACGGCTTGTGTGGCGAGAGGTGAAGTGAGCTTTTAAGCTTCAACACGTATGTGACGCACCCGCAGCCAGTGCAACCCAATCGCCAGCGCCAGCAGGACAAAACCGGTGACATCCACCCAAAAGTTCGCATAGAGCAGACAGACCCCGGCCGCGCCGCCCAATATCCGCTCAACCGGATTGGCGGACTGAAAGATCCAGCCGCCAAAGGCAATGGCAAAGCCGCCAACGGCAATACACGCTGTCACAAAGGTGATGGCAATTGTCACCGGTTCGCCGATGAGCAGCAGCCCCAACCCTTCGGGACTGAGGGTAAACATAAAAGGCACCAAAAAGGCCGGCAGACAATATTTCCACGCCAGCATCATCGTCGGGTAGGGGCGACCGCCGGTAATGGCGGCGGCGGCAAAGGGCGAAAGCGCCGTCGGCGGCGAGACATCGGCCAGGACGGCGTAGTAGAAGACAAACATGTGCGCCGCCATCTCCGGCACCCCCACCTGTACCAAGGCCGGGATCACCATCACCGCGGCGATGATATAAGAAGCCGTCACCGGCACCGCCAGCCCCAGCACCCAGATCGCCAGTGCGGCATAGACCACCGTGAGAAAGAGACTGCCCGCACCCAAGTTCACAATCAAGCCGGAGATTTTCAATCCCAACCCGGTCAGGGTGACAACGGAAACAATGATGCCGGCGCAAGCAGTGGTCGCCGCAATCGAAACAACGCTGCGCCCACCCGTTTCCAGCGCCTGTAAAATCCGCCAGTTGCTGTCATCTCCTGACTGGCTGTTGACTTTCGCATAGACAAGCGAAGCCGCTGCACCCACCGTCGCTACCACGAGCGCCCAAAAGGCCGCTACCGGGAGTCGCCACCCCAGCCCGTAGAGCGCCGCACCGGTCAACAGGGTCAGCGCCAAAACCCACGATGAGGTTAACCGTGTCTCCGGTCGGAGATAACTCAGGGCAAAGGCGATGATAATCGACCAGAAGACGGCCATAAAGGCGGTCATCCCGGTTGCCATCAACACGGCGACGGCGATCAGCGAGGTGAAGTGATACCCATATTTGCGCGTCAACTCCCACAGCGAGGGCGTTTCAATCGTGACCGCCGTCGTTCGCATCCGGCGCGAGTCCGCTTCGATCATGAGTAGGCAGGAGAGGTAATAGAGGATCGTCGGCAGCGTCGCCATCACCAACACATCCAGGTAGGAAATCTTGAGATATTCCGCAATCAGAAAGGCGGCGGCTCCCAGCGTCGGCGGCGACAAAATCGCCCCCAACCCCGCCGCCGACAAGATGCCGCCCGCCGTGTTGGCGTCATAGCCCGACCGCTTGAGCATGGGCCAGGCCAGCGCCCCCAACGTCACCGTTGTCGCCACGCCGCTGCCCGACACAGTACCCAGCAGAAAGCCCGCCGCCGTCACCGTGCGCCCCGGCCCCGATCCGCTCTTGGAGCGCCCCAACGCGGCAAACGACCAATCAAGAAAAAATTTGCCTGCCCCGCTATATTCGAGCAGCGCACCATAGATGGTAAAGAGGACAATAAAGGTTGCCGCCACATCAAGCGCGACGCCAAAGATGCCCTCCAGCGTCAAATAGTTCTGGCCGACCAGGCGGTCGATCCGATAGCCACGATGGTCAAAGGGTTCAGGAATATAGGGGCCAAAGTAGGCATAGACCAGAAACAGCCCCGCAATCACCGGCAAGGCCCAGCCCGTCGTCCGCCGCGACGCCTCTAGGATCAACAGAATGAGCAGCCCGCCCATAATCACTTCGATGGTGGTCGGGCGCGTCACCCGTTGGAGCGCCGATTCGTAGATGATCAGCAGATAGACCAACGACCCAACCGCCGCCAGCGCCAGGAGGATGTCATAGAGCGGCACCCGGCTGCGATCCCGCCGACTGATCGGGTAGAAACAGAAGGTCAGAAATAAAACCACTAACAGGAAGCTAGCGCGGTAGACATGGGTGGTAATCGTGTATTGCGTCCAGTAGAGGGCATAGAGCGCCAGCAGACCGGACAGGACGCCCGTCGCCAACCGCCAGCCGCCGGCCAGTTTCCGTGTGGGCGACTCCCCTTCAAACTCCTCCAAAAGCTGTTCAACATTAACGGCGTCCGGTTGCTCTTGCGTGCGCTGCTCCTGTGCCATGTCGCTCTACTGGCTCCCTATGGTTAGTATCGTTGAATAAAAATGGAGGCGTACTCACCCCGTCCTGTAGGGACGCTTGAGTTTAGAGGAGCGAACATTTTACCCTTCCCTAAACTCAAGTGTCCCTAAGGGACAGTCGCTCATGAATTTACTTTGACTCTGACCACACACCCTTTTCGGCATAGAACTTAATCGCACCGGGGTGGAAGGGGATAGAGGAACCGCTGACGGCGCCTTCCAGGCTCAGCTTTTCCGCTTCGGGGTGGACGGCTTGGACTTCGGCCAGATTGGCAAAAATGGTATCCAGCAGTTTGTAGGCCAGATCGACCGGCATCGACGCGTTGACAAAGAGGATGTTGCCAATGCCAATGCCCGGCACATCTGCCGTCAAGCCGGCATAAGTCGCCTGGGGTAGGGTGAAGGCGGTGTAGACCGGGCCATACTCTTCCCGTAGTTGATCGACAACGCCGCTGGTGTCAATAAAGGTGACGGGCAGATTCGGCGTCGAGACCAGATCAGTTACGGCGGAGGTGGGCAGACCGCCGATCCAGAAGAAGGCGTCGATCTTCTTGTCCTTCATCGCCGCCACCGACTCGGCCACGCTCAGGTTGTCGCGGGTGACGTCGGCCTGGGGATCGAGACCGGCCGCGGCCAGAATGCGATCCGCCGCGCCTTCGGTGCTGCTGCCGGCGGAACCGACCGAGACGCGCTTGCCTTTCATGTCGGCCACCGTAGCAATACCGGACTCTTGCAACGCTACCACATGGACATAGCTGGTGTAAAGGACGGCCAGCGCACACGCTTCCACGGCGCCCGTCTCTTTGTAGGCCCCCTCGCCGGTGAGGGCGTCGTAGGCCGAATCGACGGTGGACATGCCCAGATCGGCGTCGCCCACCTGGATCAGCTTCATGTTGTCCACCGAGCCGCCCGTGACTTCGGCCGTGGCTTCGGCATTTTCCAGCTTTTCAGTGAAGATGCGCGCCAGGCCGCCGCCGTAAGGGAAGAAGACGCCGCCGGTGCCGCCGGTGCCGATGACCAGGCGCAACTTGCCGTCGGGCAGGGCGCCGGTCGCCTTTTCGGGCGTACAGGGTTCGGTATAGGTGACGCCTTCCGGCAGAGTGCTCGCCGGTTCGGCCGCGGATTCCGCTGGTTGCGCCGGCGGCGCGGCTGATTGGTCGCCTGCACTGGCCGATTCGGCCGGCGCAGCGGCGCCACCGGCTGGTGCTGCCGGCGCCGTGCTACAGGCCACGAGCAAGGCCAAAATTAGGAACACGGGGAAGAAGACGCGAAGACGCTTTGCCATAGATTGTTCTCACTTTCTGTGTCGTTGCGTAAAAGTCGGTTTTGGTTCAATAGGCAGGGGCGCTAAAGCTTACGGGAAATTATACTCAAGAGGTGGAGAAGTGCCAAGAATGCGCCCAAGTGAACGGCAACACACCTTCGCCGTGACTCATTCAACGAAACTTTGCTGTTGCTTCAACGTCACTATTGTAGAGTGAAGTTACTGTCGTTATTCCCACAACTGCAAAAAGGAGAGCTACCATGTCATTGATGCGAAAAATAACCCTTCATCCGTGGCTGCTGCGCTTGGTCGTGGCGCTACTGCTTGTGGTGCTGACAACCCCCATGCTGCCGGCGTCCGCCCTCTTGGCTGCGCCAACTCAACGTCCGGTTGCCGTGACTGTCTACGCTGTTTACACCGTGCAACGGGGTGACACGCTGTCCGCCATCGCCCGCCGCACCGGTGCGACCGTTCCCGCGCTGGTTGCCCTCAATCGCCTGACCAATGCTAACCAGATTCGCGTCGGGCAAATCATTCTTGTGCCCGCGGCGACGGAAGACCGGGGCAGCACCACCACCTATGTCGTCCAACGGCGGGACACCTTGTCCGCATTGGCGCGGCGCTACAATACCACAATCGGTGTTTTGATGTGGCTCAATGGCATCACCAACCCCAACAATATCCGGGTTGGGCAAAGTTTGCTTGTCCCCGGCAGCGGTGGCGTTGGCCCGGCGCCTATGCGCATTCGTTTCCCCGCCGGCGGTACGAGCGCCACGGTGACGGGAACGGTCAATGTCGGGGATCGTGCTTGCTATCTCTTTTATGCGTCCGCCGGTCAAACCGCTACGCTGCAGATCACCTCGCCCGGCAATGTGGCGAACTTTGACTTTGCCCCAGCGGATTTGGCGGTGAATGGCGGCGTGCCGTTTAAACGACTGGTCAACGAAGATCGCACCTTTTCCCAGTTGCTGCCGGTGAATGGCGACTATATTGCCTGTGTCGCCACACCTAGCGGCCCAGTCACCTACGCGCTCACGGTGACGATTCCGCCCCTGGGCGCCGGTTGCCCCACCCCTAACACCGCCATCCGCAGCACCGACTGGAACAGCGTCATCGCCGGCGACCCGGCCTTGACCCGTGAAGTGATCGAGGGCAAAACCTACGTCACCGTTATCGGTTCGCCCACTGGCGTCGGCGGCTTCCCGTTGACTGACATGGTGGTCTATGGCGACTGGGATGAGAACTGTGTCGAAGAAGCCGCCTTCCCGCTCAACTCCGGCGGCACGGCGGGGACGGTCGGCTATCTGGTCTACCGCGCCGGCACGCCTCAGCCCCGGCTGATTGCGTCGGGTGACGGCTATAAGCTCTCCTTGAACGTCAGCGGCAACCGGTTGATTGTCACCAACGCGCTCTATGCCGGTTGGGAGCCGAACTGCTGCCCCAGCGGCTTTAGCCATGACACCTACCGCCTGGCCGGCGATGTGTTGACCCTGGTCAGCAGCACCACCGAAGGCATTCCGGGGATGCAGGTCGCCACGGTCGAGCAGTTTTATGCTAACCTCAACAGCCGTGATTTTGCCGTGGCCTATGCGCTGCTCTCGCCGGCTTTCCAGGGCGCTAACCCCTTCGCCGCCTGGCAGGCCGGCTATAACAACACAGTCAGTTTTACCGTCTCCGTCAGCGCCGATCCGGGCATTGCCAACCGAGTGCTGGTGACGATCGACGCCGTGGAGAATGCGGCCGGCGGCGGGACAGTCAATCGCACCTATGTGGGTAGTTGGGATCTGATCTGGGGTGGCACGGCGGGGTGGTTGTTGAATAGTGGGTCGTTTCGTGTAGCGTAATCGCGCTGGTGCGTGGCATTGGCCGGGTCTATGTCATTGCGGAAGTAGACTCTGGTCAATGCCCGATCCCTAAATGGCTAGTACATGACGGCGTAAATAAACCCATAGTTGCCAGTGAGACAGTGAGACAGTGAGACAGTGACTGACTTACTGTCCTACTGACCGACTGGCTTACT
>QWII01000170.1 GCA_021405325.1 Caldilinea sp. CFX5
CATGTCGAATGTGGCGAAGAGAGCCGGCACAACAGCCTGCCCTGGGAGATGGGCTATGGCCATATCATGTTGCTGCGCATCAAAGAAATTGTCGAGCCGATCAGCCGTGGCATCCTGGTCGATGACACCGACCCCGACTACCCGCCGCTCTGTTACGCCTGTGATGAGGCGCACCGGCAAGGGGGGATTGTCATCTGGTGTCACAACGGCAATGGTATGGAAGCGCCGGTCGCTACGGCGCTGGGCAAGCTGGATGCCATGAACTTTTTTGACCCCTACTGGATGGACCCAGAGTATGATCTCTGGTATGGGTTGCTCAATTGCGGCTTCCGTTTGCCTGCGTCCACCGGTTCCGATTGGTTTCTCTGTTCGGCCAACCGCGTCTATGCGTACACCGGTCGCACCTTCGACTATGCCGACTGGGTAGCCGCTTTGCAGCAAGGCCGCACCTTTATCACCAATGGGCCGGCGCTCACGCTGACGGTCAATGAGCAATTACCCGGCGCAACGATCCTGAACCAGCCGGACGGTTCGGTGACAGCCACCCTGCGTTGGGAATCCCACTATGCCGTCCAGCGCGTGGAACTGATCTGGAATGGTCGGGTGATCAATGCCCAGACCTTCCCCATTGGCGCAACTGCCGGCGAAATGACAGTGGCAGTGGAGACGCCGACCGACGGCTGGTTGGCGGCGCGGATCGCCAGCCAGGTGCGCGATAGCTTTTACCAGCCGCTCTTTGCCCACACCAGCCCGGTCTACATTACCACTGGTCGCCCGCCGGTGGAACGCCCCGCCGCCGCTGCTTATTTTGATCAAGCCCTCGACAAAGCGCAAGCCTGGGTGCAACACCAGGGCCGCTACCGCACCACCGCCCAACAACGAGAAGTGTTGGATCTTTTCAAGACAGGACAGGCTGTCTATCAAACTTTGCTCAACAAATCAACGTAGACAAGGAGCGATACCATGCAAAACAAGAGTGTCGATGCAATCGGTTGGCAAGCCACGAGTAAAGCTGGCGTTGTTGCTGCCGGGGCGGCTGATGCCGTCGCCGCCGGGATCACAATTTTAGAACAGGAGGGTAACGCCGCTGACGCGGCGGTCGCTACGATTCTGGCGCTCAACGTCACTGACCACGGCGCTTGCTCGATTGGCGGGGAAGTGCCGGTGTTGATCTATACGGCGCAGAGCGGCCAGGTGAAATCGCTTTCCGGGCAGGGGGGCGCGCCGTTGTCGCCGGATGCCATTGCCTGGTACATGAAAAATGGCATCCCCAATCACGATATGAAGATGGCGCCGGTGCCGTCGGTGGTGGATCTCTGTATCACCATGTTGCAGCGCTACGGCACAAAGTCCTTTGCGGAGATTGTCGCGCCTACGCTGGCCATTCTGGATCGGGGCAAAGAAACGTGGCATCCCAACCTGGCGCATACCCTGCGGCGGATGGTGGAAGAAGAGGCGTTGACCAGCGGCAGCCGGGAAGTGCGGTTGCAGGCCGCCTGTGATCGTTTTTATGGTCGCAACGCCCAGCGCAATGACATTGCCGAAGAGCTAGAGGCATTTTACATTGAAAATGGCGGTTTTCTGCGGCGGGCTGATCTGGCTGCCCACAAGACCTTGATCGAAGAGCCGGTTACGGTCAACTATCATGGGTATACGGTCTACAAATGTGGCCCGTGGACGCAAGGTCCCTACCTCTGTCAGGCGCTGCGGCTGTTGGAAGGCTTTGATTTGCAAGATATGGGCTATCTCTCCGCCGATTATGTGCATGTCGTGATTGAGGCGATCAAACTGGCGATGGCTGACCGCGATGAATATTACGGCGATCCCAACTTTGTCGATGTGCCGCTGGCTGCGCTGCTCTCTGATGAGTACACGGCGTTGCGTCAACCGCTCATCAACCGGCAACAGGCTGTGCTGGAGGCGCGGCCAGGCGACCCGTACACCATGCAAGCGCTCAAGGGGGCCGGCGCTTTTCGGCCTGGCGTCGGCGGGACAACCACCTGTGTTGTTGCTGACCGCTGGGGGAACGTAGTGGCGGCCACGCCCAGCGCCAATGTCTATCACGAAGGGGGCAGCGGCAAAACCGGCGTCAGCTATGGCAACCGGCTGCGCAGTCTCAACACCACGCCAGGCCACCCCAATTGTATCCAACCGGGCAAGCGCCCCCGCATCACCTTGACGCCGACGATGGTGTTGAAAGCGGGCAAACCGGCGCTGGCGATCAGCGTGGCCGGCGGTGATCTGCAAGATCAGGCGACCTTGAGCCTCTTGCTCAACTTTATCGAATTTGGGATGCTGCCGGCAGCGGCGGTGACAGCGCCTCGCTTTGCCACGGATCAGCACCAGGATTCTTTTGACCCCAACCCGGTGCGCAGCCAAACCTTGGGGCAAGCCGGTTCGTTGACCATTAGCGATCAAGTCGCTGCCGATGTGCGTATGGAACTGGCGGATCGCGGCCATCAGGTAGTTGCCAAAACTACACCGATTGCTGTTCCCGTCATGCTCTATGCCGACCAAGAGACCGGTGTCTATTATGCGGCGGGTGACCCGGCCACCGGTCGCCATGCGGCGGGATTGAATACATGACGTTTTTGGTGTTGTGGGCGACGGGCACGAGGTCGGGCGAACGAAATGTGTACACCAAAAATGATTGGTCTCGCCCGGGGGCGCCCACTGGGCCCATGCCCCTACGATAATACCAGATGGTTTTGTTGCTTTTGTTCTATCGTTACCGTGTATCTAGATCGATGGGGTATTTGGCGAAAAGTGATAGGCTTGCCGGTGAAAGGGCACAATTATGACAACGAAGCTTACCCAAAGTGATGAGAATGACGCAACTGAGAATGGCACACCGTCAAGCCGGCAGGAACGTGCGCAAATTATTCTAAAACAGGTGGATGACCTGGCCTGGCTACTGGACAATTCCATCTACATTCCCTTGATCAACTACCGCATCGGTCTGGATGCGGTGATCGGGCTGATCCCCGGTTTGGGGGATGTGGCCGGGTTGATCCTGTCGAGCTTTATCGTGCTGCAAGCGTTGCGGCTACGGGCGCCCAGAGCGGTACTCATGCGGATGATCGTCAACATTGTCATGGAAGCGCTCATCGGCTTGATCCCGGTGCTGGGCGATCTCTTCGATGCCACCTTTAAGGCCAACGTGCGCAACGTGCGCCTCTTGCGACAGGCGATGGCGCAGCCAGGCGTCAATCCGGCCCTGGATCGCGCCGACAAGGGGGTCATTGTCACGGTGCTGGGCCTCTTGGTTGGCGTCATTGTCCTCATCGGCAGCGCAGGGGCAGCCGTTGCTTGGGGCATTGTGGCGCTTTTTTCATAGAACCTTGCGGCTCATCGAAATACGATGGCTGGTCAACCATCTTCCGAGAAGCGGTAACGGGACGATCCTGTCGGGCAAACCGATCTTCCCGGAAGATGCGCTTGTCAGCCCCTTGGACTCCGGTTGACCCTTCGTTGCAACAAAACCAGCTTTACTCTTTCGTCACCTTGCTATTATCAAAACAAACTTCCCAGCGGCCACCGTGGCGCCGTTGACTAAAACTAGCGTCCAAGCCAATGCCCCCCTGACTCACAGGATCAGGGGCAGTGGCTTGGCGAGCCGGCAGTGGATCAGTGTCCACAAAGAGTTGCATCTGGATGTCCTCGACTTCTATGCGCGACGGCAGCCCGACTTGTGTCGGCCAGCGGTTCAGGCTCTGATCCAAAAAAGCTTTTCTTGTTGATCGGTGTGCTTCTGCCGGTGAACAGACCTGTGCGCGCCGCACAGGAGACCGTAGACCCTGAATGGGCGTTTGACAACGCGATCAACCCTCGTCTATAATGCAGCCCAAGCCCCACAGTGGAATTCAGTGACCACGCATCGATTCGGCGACGAAGAAAACCCTCGTTGGATGGATGTGAGCATTTCTCCTTGTGTAAATTGTCGATAGTCCGATAGGCATTTTGAGATTTACAGGCGATGTTGTATATCACCGAAAGGAAAGTTATGGCTGCTGAGGTACAATCACCGGTGCGATTGACTCCCGCCCAACGTTACTTTTATGAGGTCAATGGTTATGTTGTTGTCAAAGGTATCTTTGCACCTGAAGAGTGCCAGCGCTTTATTGCGTTGGCCGACCGCATGGATGTGGATGACACCTGTAGTTACAAACATGACGGCTACCCCAAAACAGCGGTGCGCACGGTTCTCTCGCGTTCCGCCTGGTATGATCCCCATTTGTTAGAGACCGCCCTAGACCCGCGCATTCTGCCGATTATCGAGGATCTTGTCGGTGGCGAAGTGCGTCTGGAAGAGCATCAATATCTTATCAACTACCCTGCCCCCAACCTCACTATGGAGCAGTATCATTCGTTCCCCATCCGTGACGAAGAGTGGCATCGCGGCATTGCGCCCAACTTCGGCAGTTTTCAAGCGAATGGCAATCTGCACTGTCTCTTTGTCAAGGCGTTTATCTATCTGACCGACAATGCGCCGGGTGAAGGCACCTGGGTCGTGCCGGGCAGTCACCGTCTGGATCTGCCGACCAGACAATTGCGCGAGTTTATTGATGAGACGCTGGCCTACCAACTGGAAGCCCAAGCCGGCGATGTGCTCTTTTTGAGCGAAACCCTGATCCATGCCGGACCGCGCTTAAAGCCAGGGGCGCCGCCTCGCTATTCATTGGTCTATGGCTACACGGCGCCTTTTATGCAGACGTGGAACCGCTATGATCCACCCGCTGAACTACTGGCACAGGCAACACCCCATCAACACAAATTGTTGACCGGGGAGAGCCGCTACGCCTTTCGCAGTGGCCAGTTTTGATCTGACCTACAATCCCATCAACTTACCGCACACAACCGATCATTCATCTGTGGCAAATAAAGGGGGAAAAGTATGAAACCTCGTTCTCCGCATTTTCGGTCAGGACGAAAGGGGCAATCGTTCCAACGGGTAGCGCTGTTGTTGATTGTCACGCTGATCACAACCGCTTGCGCCATGCCGACGCCCGGCGCCGGCAGCAACACCGGGGGGCGCTGCGGCTGATGGCACCGTAACCATCAAGCTGATGTGTTGGGAAGGCACCATCGGCACCAAAGAATTGGTCACCGGCGATCTCATTCCCGGTTTCCAGGAGCAACATCCGACGATCAAAATCGAATACGAAGCGTTGCCTTGGGAACAATATTGGACCAAGATTGGGACCTTGTCCGCCTCTGGCGCCATGCCGGATGTCTATTGTAATAGTGTGGCCTATCTGTGGGATCACGCTAACAAGAACATTAGCGCCAACATCCAGGCGCTCTTTGATCGCGATCTCAAAGCCGAGGATTATTTCATGGATCTGACGGCTGTGGAACGCTACCCGGACGGCAAGGGCGAATTATACGGCTTTCCCTTCCGCTGGGTCGATGGCGCGCTCTTCTATAACAAGAATTTGTTTGACGAAGCCGGGTTGAGCTACCCGGATGAGAGCTGGACCTATGATGATGTCCTGGACGCCGCCAAACAATTGACCAAAGACACCGACAACGATGGCGAAGCGGATCAATGGGGGCTGTTGGCCAGCATGAATCATATCATGCTTGATTCGATCATCAAGTCCAATGGCGGCCAGGTCGTCGACGAGAGCTATAGCAAGTGTATGCTGACCGAACCAAAAGCGCTGGCCGGTATCCAATGGGTCACCGATCTGGTGCAGACCCATAAGGTTTCGCCCTCGCCGACAGTTGTCCAAGGCTTTGCCCAGGGCATTTTCCAGTCCGGCAAGGTCGCCATGACGATTGACGGCAGCTATATGGCTGTGCCGTACAAAGAGATCAAAGACTTTGCCTGGGATGTAAGCTGGCAACCGAAAGGCTCTGAGGGACGTGTTGTTTATGGTGGCCCGGATAGCCTTTCGATCAGTAAAAACACGCCGCACCTGGAAGAAGCCTGGAACTTCATCAAATACATGATCAGCCCGGAGGTGCAAGCCCGCGGTGATCTGATTGGGTTGGGTTCGCTTCCCATCCTCCAGAGCGCGGCTTATGCTGATGAATGGATCAAGGCTGCCGGCCAACCGGCCAACGCCAAGGTCTTTGCTGATTCCGGCCCCTTTGTCGTGGGCGCCGATTTTGGGTCGCAATGGATTGAATGGCGCGCTACCATCATGAACAACGAGTTGGATCAGGCGCTGCTCGGCCAACGATCGGTCGAAGAGTCGGCGGCCGCCGCCTGCAAAGCGATTGATGATGTTTTGGCCAAGATTGAGAAGCCGAAACAGTAGGGTTGTGAGTTGGTAGTGTAGGAACGCGAAACACTACAACGGATTCAGAAAGGAGCGGATTTGTGTCTCTGTCATCGAGACTCTTGGAACAAATTTTTGGGGCTAAACCTTGCTGCTCATGTACAGAAAGCGTGCGGTTTCGACCCGCCACACTTGTCAGGTTTTCAAAACCTGACAAGTGTTCACACGTACCGTAGATGAGCCAACCTTGCCTCACTCCAGGGTTTCCTGCCGGCCAGGGACTAATCCGCTCCTTTCTGAATCCGTTGTAGTGTCCTGTTGCTTTCAGATTTATACACACAAGAGATGACAACCATCACCCTTCACCAATTGGCACGACCAAAGCGCACCTGGAAAAAACGCTTTCCGGGCCTTTTCCAGTGGTTGGAAGCGCTGCCTTATTTGTTGCCGACCATCATTGGCTTCCTCGTCTTTATCCTGGGGCCGGTGATTGCGTCTTTCTTCCTCGGTTTCACCGAATGGGATCTGCTGACGCCGCCCAAGTGGATCGGGCTTGGCAACTATCGCACTATGCTCTTTGACACGCCGCTCTTTTGGAAGACGATGAGCAATACGCTCTATTACACCATCCTTTTCATCCCCGGCGGCGTGATTCTGCCTTTGCTGGTGGCCGTGATCATGAACCAGCCGTTACGCGGGGTTACTGTTTATCGCAGTGTCTATTTCTTACCGGTTGTGACCTCAACCGTGGCAGTTGCTTTGGTTTGGCAATGGCTCTATAACCCGGAATTTGGCCCCATCAATTATCTGCTCAAACTGGTCGGTTTAAAGGGTCCGGCCTGGATCGCCAGCCCGGAGTGGGCCATGCCGGCGCTGGTGGTAATGAGCGTCTGGCAGGTAGTCGGCTACAACATGGTGATCTATCTGGCAGGGCTACAGGCGATCCCGGAGGAATATTACGAAGCGGCCGCGCTCGACGGCGCCAGTCGCTGGCGGCAATTCTTTCACATTACCGTGCCGCTGATTTCACCGACAATCTTTTTTGTGCTGATTATTTCGCTTATCAACGCACTCCAGGTCTTTGAACAGACGTACATTTTAACCCAAGGCGGCCCGGCCTATGCGACCTTGAGTATCGCCTTCTATATCTACCAGCAAGCCTTTCAATTTTTCCACATGGGTTTTGGGGCGGCGCTGGCCTATGTGCTGTTTGTGCTGATCTTGATCGTCACTCTGATTCAATTCAGAATTCAAAAACGCTGGGTCTTTTACGGCTAAATTTATCTATGATTACAGCAAAGTCATCATCCGGCTTCTTGACAGCAAAACAGATCCGCAAGTTCGGGCGTAGCATCGGCAGCCATCTGCTGCTGTTGCTTGGCTCTGTCATCATGGCGTTGCCCTTTGCCTGGATGTTTTTGAGTTCGCTGAAAACGGAGCCGGAAATCTTTATCTTCCCGCCCCGCTGGTGGCCGGAGACACCCCAGTGGTCAAACTACCAGGCTGTAGTCGAATCAATGCCCTTTGGCTGGTTTGTCTTTAATAGTTTTAAGATTGCCCTGTTAAGTGTCATCGGTCAGTTGCTCAGTTGTTCGCTGGCGGCCTATGCCTTTGCGCGCATCCGCTTTCCGGGCCGGGAAACGGTCTTTATGATCTGGCTAGCCTGCTTAATGATTCCGGTGCAGGTCTACCTGATTCCACAGTATTTGCTCTTTCGCAGCTTTGGCTGGCTGGACACCCACTACCCGCTCTTTGTTCCCAGCTTCTTTGGCGGCGCCTTCGGCACCTTTCTGTTGCGCCAGTTCTTCTTGACCATTCCAGGCGAGTTGGAAGATGCCGCGCGCATCGACGGCAGCAGCCGTTTTGGGATTTACTGGCGTATCTTTTTGCCGCTGGCTAAGCCGGCGCTCGCGACTTTGGGCGTCTTTGTCTTTATGGGGAACTGGAATAACTTGCTTGGCCCGGTGGTCTACCTGAGTAGTTATGAAAAAATGACCCTTACCGTCGGGTTAGCCTTTTTTCGCGGCCAATACACCACCCAATGGGCGCTGTTGATGGCCGGGGCCGTGATCAGCGTCATCCCCATCTTGCTCATCTATGCCGCCGCGCAGCAATACTTTGTGCGGGGCGTTGTGTTAAGTGGGTTGAAGGGGTGAAGAACCTTAGCTTTCCATCTTGTGGCTCTTGATTTTCTGGGATAGCCGTTGCCACACTTATTTCGACGTTTGACAACGCGATCCACCCTGATCTATAATGCCCCCCAAGCCCATTATGCGTATTGTCATTACCACCGCGTAGTACGAACGCGAGCGCTTGCTCCTTAAACGCGACGGCTGCTTGACAGTCAGTCGTTGTTTCCCGATCAAACGCCATAGTTAGCCCGCCCTTTGCAAACCGCATAATTGCGCGCATCGTCCGCATCCAGGCAGTTATGGTTGTTATCGTGCGTCCCCCCATTTACCAAGATCAACCTATGAAGATCAACAAAGAGGAGATCGACAATGGCAAACCAGTCCGGTAATTTCCCAATCTCACGGCGTGACTTTTTACGCCTCACCGAAGCTTTGGGTCTCGCTGCCGTAACGGCCCCTTGGTTGGCGGCGTGCGGCCAACCGGCCGCGCCCACTGCCGGCGAAGCACCCCAAGCCGCCGCACCGGAGGCCCCGGCTGAAGGCGCCACCGCTGCCGAGGGCATCAAGGAAGTGGCGCGCAACCGCACCTTTATTGCCGTGCGCGGTGGTCGTCAGGGCAAGTTTGTCGAGTGGGATCAGTGGAATCCCTTTGTGCCGGTGGCGAATCATCAATTTGCCGTCGGCTTGATGTATGAACCGCTGGCCTTCTACAGCGCCTTTGCCGACAAAGAATACATGTGGCTGGCCGAAAGCTATGAATTCTCCGCCGACTATAAGGAGTTGATCATCAAAGCGCGACCGGGCATCAAGTGGAGCGACGGCACCGACTTTACCGCCGACGACATCACCTTCACCCTCAACGCCTGTAAAGAGTATGGCGCCAAAATTCGCTGGGGCACCAACGTCGCCAAGGTCATGGACAAAGCCGAGACGGTCGATGCGTTGACCACCAAAGTCACCTTGACCGTGCCGTCGCCCCGCTTCTTCTGGCTGCTGACCTACCACTTTGACATTGGCGTCTATATGCTGCCCAAACACATCTTTGAAGGGCAGGATGTCTCCACCTATACCCACTTTGATCTGGAAAAGGGCCTGCCGGTGACGACTGGTCCATGGCGCGTGGTTCATTCCTCGCCCCAGCAGAAGATTCTGGATCGCGCCGATGATTGGTGGGGTGTTGCCGCAGGTGTCGCGCCATTGCCGGCAGTCGAGCGCTTTATTCTGCTGCCTGACCAGGGCGAACAGCAACTTGTCCAGTCGGTGATCAAGAACGAAGTGGACTTCACCACCGGCATCCAGCCGTCGAGCTTCCCGACCGTCTTTAGCGGCAACCCCAAGGCGACCTCGTGGACTGGCACGGAAAAGCCCTATGGTTATGTAGACTGGTGGCCCCATTCGCTCTATGTCAACAACGAAGTTGCGCCGTGGAGCGACCCCAATGTGCGCTGGGCGTTGAGCTATTACATCGACCGCTCCAAGATCGTCGAAATCTCCTGGTCCGGCGCTTCCAAGGAGACCCCGCTGCCCATGCCCGATTACCCGCCGTTGCAACCCTACTTTGAGGCGACCAAGCCGCTGCTGGAAAAGTACAACACGCTCGAATACAATCCGACCAAAGCGGACGAACTGCTCACCGCCAAAGGCTGGACGAAGAATGGCGACGGCATGTGGCAAGATGAGGCCGGTCAGCCGGTGAAGCTGGACATTGTCAGCTTCTTTGACTTTACCAGCGTCGGCCCGGTGGTGGTCGAAATGCTTAAACGCGGTGGGATTGAAGCCAGCTATTCGGAACCGCCGGATTTCTTTGACAACTTCTCCCAGGGCAATTTTACTGGCTGTCTCTTCGGCCACGGCGGCAGTGGCGGGGCGGGCGCTTGATCTCGATGTACTGCGCGTTATGAGCGATCCTAAGTGGCTGGATCATTGGCTCACACTCTGTCAGGATGCAGCTGTTTTAGAATATCATGAGGGGGCGTGGCGTTTTGCCCATGACAAACTCCGCGAGAGTATCCTCCGTGAGATGGACGTGGATCAACTGAGCGCCTTGCACCGCCGCATTGCCGAAGCGATGCAAAAACGTTATGGGGCGGATACCGCCCATGCCTCTAGCCTAGCCTACCATTGGGGCGAGGCGGGCGACCTTCCCAAAGAGGGGTATTACGCCGGACTCGCTGGCGAATATGCCTTGCAAAATGGCGCGTATCAAGAATCTGTGGTGTTTCTAGAAAAGGCGTTGAATCAAGACGTTACTCTCACCCCCGACCCTGAGCAGCGCAAACATCTTCCCCGTGCGGAGCGGGAACGTGCCTTAGGGCAAGCATATTATGGGTTGGGAAATCTGGGAAAGGCGCGGGAGCATGGCTCACAGGCGCTTCTTTACTTGGGGCGGAAACTCCCCGAAGGGCGGGGGGGGGTCTCAGCGCTGATCCGTGCCTTTGCGCGGCAGTCTGCGCACCGCATCGGAGTCATCCCAAAAGTGCTGGGAGAGGTACGCCCCATTCACGAAGCGGTGCGCGTCTATGGCTTAATTGGGGAAATTTCCTATTTCACCGCCGAGCCACTTCTGGGGGTGTACTGTGTCTTGGGCATGACGAACCTTGCCGAGTCCATTCCGCCGACGCCAGAGCTTGCCCGCGCCTATGTGAACATGGGCATTGCCATGCAATTGATTGGCTTTCCCAAACGGGCGCGGCGTTATGTAGAGCGGGCGCTGGAGGTTGGCACAGGGCTGAGCGAAAAAGCAATGTATGCGCAGGTCTTAAACCTTGCCGGCGTCTGGCATGTGGGAATGGGCGAATGGGCGGAGGCGCAAACCTATTTTGAGAAGGGGCGCGATCTTGCCCACGAGATTGGAGACCGCCGCGAGTGGATTACCTCGTACACAACACTTGGCGTCATGTGCCACTATCAGGGACGCTACCACGATTCAATGCTCCTGAACAGCACTGCCTACGAACACGCCACCCAACTGGGCAACAAGCAGCAGCAGGGGTGGGGCATGTACACGAAAGCGGAGAGCGAATACCGTTGGGGACGCTTTGCCGAAGCGCTCAAAAGCTATGAAAAGTCGATGGAATACGTTGTCGGGGATATTCGCCGCTCGTCCGAAGCACGGGTAGCGGGCGGGCGGGCAATCTGTTACATGGGGTTAGGGGATTACGACAGCGCCATCCGTGAAGTGGAACAGATGCGCAGTCTATTAGGGAAAACCAGCCCAACGGTCTATTCCATGCTGGATGCCTATTCCAGTTGGGGCGATGTTTATCTGCGCTTGGCAGAGAGAGCGGAAAAAGCGGGCGAAACACCGTCCCCTGCTCATCTTGAACAGGCGGCAGCGGGCTGCAAACTTCTGAAGCGCTTTGGCAAGATTTACCCCGTTGGGCGGGCGCGGGCGAGGCTTTGGGCGGGGCGCTATGAGCGCTTGGTTGGCAAGCGAGATACCGCGCTGAGTGAGATGCTGGAGGCGGCAGCAGATGGAAAAGCTCTGGCAATGCCCTACGAGGAAGCATTGGCGCGGTATTACGCGGGGGTGTTTGGGTCGCCAGATACCCGTCAGCAATTGCAAACAGCACAAGCGATCTTTGAACGGCTTGACGCACAGGCAGATGTGGCAAAATGTGCAGCAGTATTGGGCGCGTGAGGCGGGCTGAGGCGCGGGGCTAAAAGGCATGTCCGTAACCGGGTCAGCCTAAGAGAGACGCCAAAGCACCGAGATGTCTAGGCTCTGTTGGCAGTGTCATTGGGCTAGGGGTAACCACC
>QWII01000171.1 GCA_021405325.1 Caldilinea sp. CFX5
AGTAAGCCAGTCGGTCAGTAGGACAGTAAGTCAGTCACTGTCTCACTGTCTCACTGTCTCACTGGCAACTATGGGTTTATTTACGCCGTCATGTACTAGGTGATTGGGTGATTGGATCATTCGGTGATTGGGTGATGCGGTGATTGAGCTTGTCGAAATCACCGCATCACCCAATCACTGAATCCAACAAACAAAGATAAGGTGACAAGATGAACACAGTTGTGAAATCA
The DNA here is from genome assembly GCA_021405325.1 of Caldilinea sp. CFX5. The sequence continues at coordinate 231 of QWII01000171.1, forward strand.
CCGACCAAAACGGTGTTGATTGGGGTGGATCAGCCTTTTGCCATTATCGGCGAGCGGATCAACCCGACGGGGCGCAAGAAATTGGAAGCGGAGATGTTGGCAGGGGATTTTAGTCGCGTGCTGCGCGACGCCCAGGCGCAGATCGATGCCGGCGCCCATATTTTGGACGTCAATGTCGGCGTCACCAGTGTGGAGCCGCACAAGACTGAACCAGAGCTGATGATCAAGGTCATTGAGTTGGTGCAGTCGGTGACGGATGTGCCGCTCTGTATTGACAGCAGCGTGGTGCCGGCGTTGATTGCCGGGATTCAAGTTGCCAAGGGGCGACCGATTATCAACAGCGTCACCGGCGAAGAAGAACGGCTGGAGACGATTTTGCCGGTGGTGGCCGAATACAATGTGCCGGTGATTGCCATCAGCAACGACGAGAATGGGATCAGCTATGACCCCAAAGTCCGCTTTGCCGTCGCCAAAAAGATTGTCGAGCGGGCGGCGCGCTATGGCATCAAGCCGGAGGACATTCTGGTTGACCCGTTGGCCATGCCGGTGGGCGCCGTCGCCACAGCGGGCCATGATCTCTTTACCATGGTGCGCATGGTGCGCGAGGAGTTGGGCTGCAACACCGTCTGCGGCGCCAGCAATATCAGCTTTGGGATGCCAAACCGGCCATTGCTCAACGCCACGTTTGTGGCGATGGCGATTGCCGCCGGGATGCCTTGCGCCATCACCAACCCGCTGGAACATGAGATCCGCAACGCCATCTACGCCGCCGATGTCCTCATGGGCCATGACCCCGACATGAATTATCTGATGGCGATGCGCAAATTAGAGCGCGAAAAACAAGCCGCCAGCGGTCAACCCGCCACCGCCGTCGCCAATGCCGCGGATGATCGCCGTGCCGCCCGTGAAGCCCGGCGCGCGGCACGGGAAAATCGATAAGGTGCTTGGGTGAATGGGTGATGCGGTGGTTTCGACAGGCTCAACCACCGCATCACCCATTCACCCAAGCACCACTCACCACTCGCCAACCAACCATCTATTCGGAATGAGCGAACACCATGCCACACGAAGCGGCCCAAATTGCGTTGGTCATTGAGCGCATTGCCCGGGAGATCATGGCGAAAGTTGCCACCCTGAGTGATGAGCAACTGAACCAACGGTTGCCTGTGCCAGACGCCAACACGCTCTTTGCCATTGCCACTCATGCGGTGGGGATGGGCGAGTTTTGGGTGTTGACGTTGGTTGGGGATCGGCCTAGCAACCGGAATCGGTCGGCGGAATTTGTGGCTGTAGGCGAGGGGAAAGCGTTGCTGGCGCGCTATCAACAGTGGATTGCCGACACCCATGCGCTGCTGGATACGCTGCCGGAATCAGCGATGGTGCGCGTGGTGGAGCCGCCCTTTGAATTTCGTAGCACCGGCGGTCTACAAGAGGGGCCGCTCACCGTGCGCGATTGTTTGTTGCATGTGGTTGAACATACCGCAACGCATTTGGGACACATTCAACTCACCGCCGATTTACTACAAAGTGGTGCTATATGACACGAAACCAACAACGCAGTCATTTTGAATTACCAGATCTCCAGCGGCTCCCTACTGAGTTTAAGGATCTGCCCAACGCCGGTACGCAGCCTTTGCGCGCCGACAGCCGGTTGGAACGGGTCTTACGGTCGGGGCGCTTTGCTGTGACAGCCGAATTAAACGCCCCCGACAGCGCCAACCCAGAGGATGTTTACCGCAATGCGCTGGTGCTGGCCGCCGTCTGTGACGGCATCAATGCCACCGACGGTTCCGGCGCCAACTGTCACATGAGCAGTTTGGGCTGTTGCGCCTTGTTGACCCGCGCCGGTTACGAGCCGGTCTTTCAGGTCAGTTGCCGCGACCGCAACCGCATTGCCATGCAGGGCGATCTGCTGGGTGCGGCGGCGCTCGGCATCAAAAATGTCCTCTGCCTCACCGGCGACGATGTGACGGCCGGCGATCAGCCGGAGGCGAAACGGGTCTTTGACTTTGATAGTCTGCAATTGCTCCGCACGGCGCGCATTATGCGGGACAAAGGGGTCTTCCTCAGCGGTCGCAAATTGACTACACCACCGCGCTTCTTCCTGGGTGCGGCGGAAAACCCCTTTGCCCCGCCCTATGATTGGCGACCGCTCCGGCTGGCCAAAAAGATCGAGGCCGGCGCCGATTTTATTCAGACCCAATATTGCTTTGACCTGCCTCGCTTGCAAAGCTTTATGCAGCGGGTGCGCGACCTGGGGCTGCACGAAAAGGTCTATCTGCTGGTTGGCGTTGGCCCCCTCCGCTCGGACAAAGTAGCCGAGTTTATGCGCACCAAAGTGCCGGGGGTTTGGATTCCTGATGCAGTGGTGGAGCGGCTGACCAAGACCCCCAAAAAGCAGCAAGCAGAAGAGGGCAAGCGAATCTGTATCGAGATCATCCAACAGGTGCGCGCAATTGCGGGGGTGCATGGCGTTCACATCATGGCCTACCGCCAGGAAGAGACGGTCGCCGAGATTGTCGAACGGGCAGGCTTGTTGACGGGCCAACGCATGCGTCAACCCGCCACACCGGCAGAATAGGGGTAAGGCGCTACTCCCTGGTCTGGCGCAAGCCGGTTAGTATGCCATGACAGGAAAAAGCCGATGGATGTGTTGAGCTTTATTCACGAACTGACCTGGGCCGATCTCCCACCGACGGTGCAACAGCAGGCGCGACGCTGCCTGCTGGATACAATGGGTGCGGCGTTGGGTGGTCGCAAGACGGATGTGTCGGCGATACTTTATGACTATGCCGCCACGGTCTATGCCGGCGTCGGCGCGCAACTCTGGTGGGATGGGCGGACGGTTTCACCACCGGGGGCGGCGCTGGCCCATGCCATGACGATTGATTCGCTCGATATTCACGACGGCCATCCTTTGACGAAAGGTCACGCCGGCGCGGCCATTGTTCCAGCGCTCTTTGCATTTCTGACGGATGAGAAGCCCATTTCCGGACAAGAATTCCTGACGCGGCTTGTCATCGGCTATGAAGTTGCGCTGCGCGCCGGTATTACGCTACACGCCACCGCCTGTGACTATCACACCTCCGGGGCCTGGAATGCGCTGGGGTGTGCAGCAGTTGGCGTGCGCGCACTGGGGGTGAATCGCGTAGGTTCCGGCCTCCATCGGGCAGCGAAAGCGCAGCAGGCGAAAGAGCGCGCCCTGGTCGCCGGGGGCCGGTGAGCTGGTCCCGTCGAGGTAGAAGAAGGTGGCCACGCCCGAATATCCCGCAGCCGCTCCTTTCTGGCAAACGTTGGGCGCAGAGTGGGAAATCCTGGCGCAATATGTGAAGCCCCATGCCGTTTGCCGCTGGGCGCAACCGGCCATTGAAGCGGCGATCGCGCTGCAACAGCAACACCGCTTCCCCATAGCGTCGATCCAACAGGTGACGGTGCGCACCTTTCATCAAGCGGCGCGCCTCAACCTGCGCCGCCCCCAAGATAGCGATCAAGCGCAATACAGCCTCCCCTTTCCTGTGGCGGCGGCGTTAGTTTATGGTAAACTAGGGGGCAGTGAGTTGACCGGCGCCGCGCTCGTCAATCCGACGGTGCTGGCGTTGGTGGACAAAGTCGTGTTGGTGGAAGATGCTGCGTTTAACGCGCACTTCCCGGCTCGCCGCTTTGCCGAGGTGATGATTACTACAAGCGATGGTCAATCCTATTGCTCACCGGCGACGGAAGCGCGTTGGAATAGCCATGATCCGCCGACTGACGAAGAACTGTTGACCAAATTTCGCTGGCTGGCGGCAGAGTTGTTGCCACCGGCAGCGGTCACTGATCTAGAAGTTGCGCTTTGGCACTGTGCCGAGGCAGCGGATATGAGTAGACTGGTCACACGAACACAACAACGGATTTAGGCAGCAACGGATTTGTTGTTTGGCGGGAGAGATGGTCACACGAACACAACAATGGATTTTGGAAGGAACGGATTTGTTGTTTGGCGGGTGGTCACACGAACACAACAACGGATTTTGGAAGGAACGGATTTGTCGTTTGGTGGATGGTCACACGAACACAACAACGGATTTTGGAAGGAACGGATTAATCGTTTGACAGGGGAAAAAGGCGCTTTGCGGTTGCGCGCCTGTGAGCAACCGCTTTGCACAAAATTCTTATCGAAGCGGGAGTACAAATCCGTTGCGATCTAAATGCGTTGTTTAGGAAGGGTTTTATGAAAGTTATTGGCGCCGGCTTTGGTCGTACCGGCACCTTGTCGCTGAAGGTTGCGCTGGAGGAACTGGGCTTTGGCCCTTGTTATCATATGACGGAGTTGATCAATCGGCCACGCCATGCGGCGTTTTGGCAGAATGCCATTAACCGGCAACCGGTCGATTGGCGCACCTTTTTTCAACCCTATCAGTCTACGGTGGACTGGCCCGGTTGCACCTTTTACCGGGAACTGATGGCGGTCTACCCCGATGCCAAGGTGTTGCTCACGGTGCGCGAGCCAAGCAAGTGGTACAATAGCACTGAGCAAACCATTTACAGCGTAGAGGAGAGCATTCCGCATTGGTTACGCCTGCTGTTGGCAGTGGTCAGTCGGAATTTTCAGGTGGCCGATAAGCTCATTTGGCAAGGCACCTTTCATGGTCGCTTTGCCGACCGCGCTTATGCAATTGCACTCTTCCAGCAACATATTGAGGAAGTCAAACAGGTGGTCCCTGCGGAGCGTCTGCTGATCTATGAAGTGCAGGAAGGGTGGGAACCGCTCTGTCTTTTCTTGGGCGTGCCGGTGCCGGAAGGGAAACCCTTTCCCCACTTGAATGACACCCGGCAATTTCAACAGGTCGTGCGCCAACGGGTGCAGTTGGCTACCATGATCACGTTGGGGTTGTTGGTGGTGGGGGTGGCGCTGTTGGCGGCGCTGATCTATTTCTTTGTGGGCTGAGCAATAAAGAGATTCAGAGATTCAGAGATTGAGTAGTCTGGTTTTTCCACAAGCAGCGAGCAAAGGGCGACGGGGCTTTATGAAGCGACATTACGACTACATCGTGCTTGGTTGTGGCGGTATCGGCAGCGCGACACTCTATTGGCTATCCCGCCGGGTTGGTGCCGAGGTGTTAGGCATTGAGCAATTTAAGCTTTTTCATAGCAACGGCGGCTCGCAGGATTATTCACGCATCATCCGCCACTACTATCACAAGGATTGCTATGCGCAGTTGACGCCCTATACCTATGCCGCCTGGGAAACAGTGCGGGAAGAATCTGGTGTGCAAGTTGTGACCAAGATGGGAGGCGTTGTCATCGCCTATGAGGGCAGCCCACAGCAAGCGACAGTCGAGCGCTATGCCGAGTCGCTCCATACCATCAATGTGGACTATGAATGGCTGGACAACGATGAATTGGCCTACCGCTTCCCTCAATTCCGCCCGGAACGGCCGGTCAAAGTTTGCTATCAGAAAGATACTGGCATCGCTGACCCGTCACGGGGAAACGGGGCGCATATTGCGTTGGCGCGGGGCTATGGCGCCGCCATTTTGGCCGAATGCCCCGTACTGAATGTTACGGCAACCGCCAATGAGATTACTGTGCAGACTGGTCAGGGAACCTTTACCTGTCGCCGGCTGGTGGTGGCGGCAGGCGCCTGGAGCAATGCGGCGCTGGCGGGTCTCGGCTTTCAGATTCCATTGCGGATCAGTCAGGAGCAGGTGACCTACTTTGCCACGCCGCACCTGAAAGAGTTTGCCATTGGCAACTTCCCAGTCTTTCAATGGAAAACCGACTTTAGCTACTACGGCTTTCCAGTCTACGGCGAAGTGGCGACCAAGGCGGCCATCGACGACACCGGCGCCGAAGTGACCGCCACCACCCGCACCTTTGAACCGAATCGAGAACGGGAACAACAACTGGAAAGCTGGCTGGCGGCGCATATCCCGCACTTTGGCGGGCCAAAGCTCTACACCAAAACCTGTCTCTACACCATGCCGCCCGATCGCGATTTTGTGTTGGATAGCTTGCCGGAACATCCGAATGTCTTTGTCGCCATCGGCGCCGGTCATGCCTATAAATTTGCCAGCTTCCTCGGCCAGATCCTGAGCGAACTGGCGATTGACGGGCGCACGCGGCATGACATCGCGGCCTTTACCACCAGGCGACCAGCCATCCTAAGCCCAGAAACGGCGGGGATTTATCAATATCGGTAGCGGAGAAGACAGAGAAAGTTAACACAGATAGGAAAAAGTACGGATAATTTTGGAGGAATGCGGTGTTCCTCCCTATCCGTGTTAACTGGTACGGTTGCCATTTGATGCAGTGAGGAAATTCGGCAGTGGACAAACAGATCAACTATGATGCGATTGCGACCACCTATGCCCAGACACGCAATGCCGTGCCGTGGGTGGTGGACGCTTTACAAAAACATATTGCGGCTTTACCGAATGGCAGTGTCATCATTGAACTGGGTTGCGGCACGGGTAATCACAGTCGCGCCCTGGCCGCGATGCTACCACAACACCATTACACCGGCTTTGATCAATCGCTCGAAATGTTGAAAGAGGCCAGAGCCTTGACCACCAAGGTGATCTTTGCGCTGGGGGACGCCCAATGGCGCTGGCCCTATGTTGATGGCTACGCCGATCTCGTTTTCAACGTCGATGTCATTCATTACATTAAAAACCTGTCGATCTTCTTCCGCGAGGCGGTGCGTGTCCTCAAACCGGGGGGCAGCCTGCTGATTGCCACCGACTCGGAAGATGATCTGCACAACCGCAGCCTGACCTATTTCTTTCCCGAAAGCCTCTCGCATGAGCTGGCGCGCTATCCCAAAGTGGATGAACTCTATGACGCGGCCATCGGCGCCGGCTTGACCTATCAGGGCGCCGAAACGATTCAGGGCACGCGTGAGCTAAACGACGATTATGTCGCTCGGCTGGCGGCCAAATGCTCGTCGGCGCTGCGACTGATTAGTGATGAAGCGCATCAGCGGGGATTGGCGCGGGTGCGGCAGGCGCAGGCACAGGGTCAACTATGGCGCTCACTCTATACCATCTACCACTACACGAATGAGGGTTAACTTATGGAGCAAGCGCCGCCCTCATCGTCCTATCCGTCGCCGCCCCAAACCCGCTTGCGCAGCCGGGAAGCGCGCCAGGCGCAACGCGCCGCCCAACGGGCAGAGCGCCAGCCGGTCGTCACACCGGGTTTGCCGGGGGGGCAATATAAGCCGCTCACCCAGCGCGACATCCAACGGATTCACGATGCATCTCTGACCGTGCTAGAACATACCGGGATTGAGGTGATGCCCTCTGAGTGTCGCGAGCTTTTCCGCGCGGCGGGGGCTAGGGTCGATGATAGCGCCAACCGCGTCTTTATTCCACGCCAGATGGTCGAAAAGGCGCTCACCCTGCCGCCAAAGGAAGTGCGGCTCTGTGGGCGCGACCCGCAACATGATATGCTTCTGGGCGACACACGCGTCTACATGGGCACCGGCGGCGCTGCCGTCAAAGTGCTGGATCTCGAAAGCGGACAAGCCCGTGAAAGCACCTTGCAGGATGTCGCCGACTTCGGTCGCCTGGCCGACGCGCTCGACAACATCCATTTCTATCTACGCGCCTGCGTCGCCCGTGATATTCCCGTCGATCAGCTCGACATCAACACCTACTACGCCGCCGCCGTCAACACCACCAAACATGTCACCGTCAATGCCTTTAGCGTTCAATCTGTCCGCGATATTGTTGAGATGGCGGGAATGATCTTGTCAGGCGTCGCGTGGTCGCGTAGTCGCGTAGTCGATCAGGCAGACCACGCGACTACGCGACTACGCGACCTTGTACAACAACGCCCCATCGTCTCCTTCACCAACTGCTGGACGGTGAGTCCGCTGCGCTATGCGCCGGAGACCGTAGAGGTATTGACCGAGATTGTGCGCCAGGGCATTCCGGTCTTTACTTCGTCGGCGCCACAGGCGGGGGCGACCAGTCCGGCAGCGTTGGCGGGAACCCTCGTGCAGATCAACGCCGAGGAGTTGTCGGGGGTGGTCTACACGCAGATTGTGCGACCGGGTGCGCCGATTGTGTTGGGCTATGTGCCGGCGGTGGCCGATCTGCGGACGGGCAGTTTTTCCGGCGGCGCGGCGGAGTTTGCGTTGATGAATGCGGCGGCGGCGCAACTGGGGCAGTTCTATGGCTTGCCGGTCTACAACTCGTCCCATCTCACCGATGCCAAAATCCCGGACATTCAGGCCGGTTACGAAAAGGGCATCACCGGCACGATGGCGGCGCTGGCCGGTTCCAATTACATTCATCACGCCGCCGGCTTTTTGGAGTCGCTGCTGACGGTGGCCTATGAACAGTATGTGATCGACGACGACATTAACGGTTCGATCCTACGGGCGCTGCGCGGCATTGAAGTGACCGATGAAACGCTTTCGGTTGATGTGATTGATGCCGTTTGCAAGGGTGAGGGCCATTTCCTGGGATCGGCGCAAAGCTTGGCCTTAATGAACAGCGAGTATTATTACCCGCACACGGCGGATCGGCGTAGTCGCGCAGCCTGGGAAGAAGCGGGGGCGCTCGATATGCGGGAAGCGGCGCGGCGCAAAGCGCGCCATCTGTTGGCGACGCACCACTCTGCGCCCATTCCAGCGGCGCTCGATACAGCCATTCGACAACGCTGGCGGATTCTCTTGCCGCCGGCCTTACCAGCCATAGAAACAACGGGATGAGGAAACAATGAGATCTCCCGCACTCCAGCAACCAGGACAAATAGGGCCGACGCCAACACCGTTGCCGGCGGTCGGTACGCTGCTGCGCGCCACCTTTGAAAAGTGGTATATCGACAATATTCCGCGCCATGCCGCCGCGCTGGCCTTTTACACCCTCTTTGCCCTCGCCCCACTGCTCCTGCTGGCGGCGGAGATCATGGGCGCACTCTATGGGCGCGATGTGGCCGAAGCGCAATTGGTGGCGCAGGTGGAACAGTATGTCCACAGCCCGGAGACGGCAGCCCTGGTGCAGACCATCTTGGACAACACCCTGCCGACGGCCTCGCCCTGGTGGGTGACGCTGGCGGTGATCCTTTCGCTCATCTATGGCGCCAGCAGCGTCTTTGGTGAGTTGCAGATCGTGTTGAACCTGATCTGGGGGGCGCCGCTTATGTTACGCGATGATATTTGGGGCATTGTCTTGGGCCGGCTGCTGGCCGTGGTGATGGTGGTGGCGAGTGGTTTATTGCTCTTTTTCGCCCTGGTCATCAGCACCTGGTCGGATGTCGCCAATAGTTGGGCGCTTCGGCGCCTACAGAATAGCGGCGGCTACGAAGAGTGGACCTATTCGCTGGTCTTGTTTCTGTTAATGACGCTGGTCTTTGCGTTGATTTACAAGCTGGTGCCCCATGTCTCGATTGCCTGGCATGATGTGATCATCGGCGCCGTGGCAACGGCCTTTCTGATCTCGATTGCCCGCTTGCTGATCACCTGGTATTTGAGCCATAGCCGCGTCGGGATTATGTTTGGCACAGCCGGTTCGTTGGTGATCTTGTTGTTGTGGGTCTACTACTCGGCGCAGATCTTTTTTCTGGGGGCCGAGTTCACCTATGCCTATAGTCATGCCTATGGCGCCCGGCGCCGGCCACTGATAACGGCGCCAACCGAGAGCGCAGCGACAGGGGTGGTGGCTGAAAGCGAGACGGTAGCCGTCACGCCGGAGGAACAGGCGGCGGCGGAAGTCATCACTGCGGAGATCGCTGCCATCAAGCCGCTGGCACTGGAGCCGGAGGAGCCGGTCGCAGTGGCGGTGGAAAATGAACAACCGAAACCCAAACGCCGGTTGCTCAAGCTGCCCAAGTTCAAAGAACGGATCACAACAACCCGCACATGGCTGGCCAAGTTGTGGGCGCTACCGGTGACGTTGACGCGACCCTTTCGGGAGATTATCGTGGCGGTGGGGGTGATTGGCGCGCTGTCGCTGGCGGCGTTGTTTAGCCTACCGTGGCGGAAACGGCGGGCGAATGATGAAACAAAACCACAATAAAGAGCGTGTAATATTAATTTTTCATATCGGCAGAAGTAAAAAGGAGTACCTTGTGTTTGAACAAAAGCAGCATCTTCCATCATCTAACAACAGTAAATCAATACGATGCCTGGCTACCTGTTTGCTGTTGGCGTGTCTATTTTTTCAAAGCAGCGGAATCCTACAAGCTCAGGGAACGCCTGCGGCGCTCCACTTAGTCAAAGATATTACTAATGGCGCTGCTGATTCTGCTATTTTTGAAGTCACAGCAGCACAAAATCAACTCTATTTTGTTCTTCTCGACGACAAGGCGCCTTCGGTGGCGGAACTGTGGAAAAGCAATGGCACCGAAGCCGGCACGGTGCGGGTTAAACGGTTTACCTATATTGCTCCATTCAATCCTGATATTGAACAACTAACCCCGATGGGAACCAGACTATTCTTTGTTGTTACTACGTTGGAAAACGGTCGTGAATTGTGGGTCACAGATGGCACAGAAGCCGGCACCGTTTTGGTCAAAGATATTCATCCAAGCGATAATTCATATCCCACTTTATTGACTGTTGTGGGCGATACGCTCTTCTTTAAGGCAACTGATGGGGCCAATGGCTATGAACTTTGGAAAAGTGATGGCACTCCTGACGGCACTAGCCTTGTCAAAGACATTAATCCAACTGGCAGCGCCGACAATGGTAGGATCCGAGCCATTGGCAGCACTCTCTATTTTGCCGCCACTGATCAAAATGGTGATCGCGAGCTATGGAAGAGTGATGGGACAAACGCCGGGACACAACGCGTTAAAGATCTTCACCCCTCAGCCAGCGGAGACCCCAGTTTTTTGACGGAGATGGGTGATCTGCTCTACTTTTTTGCCAGTGATGCTGATACGTTTGGTCTTTGGCAAAGTGACGGGACCGAGGCCGGGACTACCAAAATCAAAATTCTATCACCCGAAATTACAAATATCCAAGCTAGCATTGCAAGTGATGCACTCCTCTACTTTCTGACAGTTGGGCCAACGGCGAAACTCTGGAGCAGTGATGGTACATTAGCAAACACGCAAGAAATTGCGACAGTGGATACGATGAACCCTCCGTATCTAACGATTTTCAATCAATCCCTTTTCTTTGTCGGTGGCAGCGGTAATACTTTCAGTAAACTTTGGAAAAGTGATGGCACCTCTGCCGGGACGGACGTTATTAAAGATTTACAACCAGGCAGCTTTGTCGCAATTGAACATTTAACCGTCCTGAACAATCAACTATTCTTTACCGGGAATGGCAGCTTGTGGAGGAGCGATGGAACAGAAAACGGTACAAATGCAGTGGACGAGGCGCAACAGGTCAGCGACATTCGTGGCCTGACGGCCTGGGATAATCATCTTTACTTTGCCGCCGATAGCGCGCAGTATGGTCGCGAACTGTGGGCTTTACCAGTGGCAGCGCCCAACAGCCCCCCCACCGCCACCAACGACACCGCCACCCTCGACGAAGACGGCACCGTGACGATCCCCATTCTGCAAAATGACAATGACAGCAACGGCAATCTCGACCCGGCCACCCTTGCCATTGTGCAACAGCCCCTCAGCGGCACGGTAACAATCAGCGGCACAACCGGCGTTCTGGTCTACACCCCTACTGCCAACGCCGCCGGTGCTGATTCTTTCACCTATCGCATCTGTGACACCGAAAATGCCTGTGCGACTGCGACTGTCACCATCACGATCAATGCCAAAAACGATCCGCCGGTGGCCGTGAACGATAGTGCGACTGTTGTGCAGGACAGCGCCAACAACGTCATTCCCGTGTTGACCAATGACAGCGACCAGGAAAAGGACACCCTCGCCATCCAAAGCGTCGGCACGCCCGATCGCGGGGGGACAGCCACCAGCCAGAACAACGCCATTGTCTATACGCCGGCAGCCGGTTTTGTCGGCAACGAACAGTTCACCTACACAATCAGCGATGGGCAAGGCGGAACCGCGACGGCGACGGTTATTGTCACCGTCACCGCCAAAGATCCAGGCAGTAGCAAGAAACAGTTATTCTTGCCGACAGTCAGACGCTAACAGGGTACTCATGATGGGGAAGGAGCAGATAACAAATGGCAGGAAATCCGTAAACATTATCCCGAAAAGTGGTTGCTTGTCGAAGCCATTGAAGCGCACTCTGACGCCGGCAAACGAGTTTTAGAGCAATTAGCCGTCATCGACAGCTTTCCCAATTCGGCGACCGCGCTGAAGCGCTATCAACAATTGCACCGAGCCATGCCGGCGCGCGAGTATTATGTCTTTCATAGCAGTCGTGAAACACTTGAGGTTATCGAACGCCGATGGATCGGAGTGCGGGGCGTTGCATGAATATCCGATTTAGCGAAGGGTGCAACAAACGATGAAATTTACCGTCCGTCTCTTTATCCAAAAACATCATAACCGCACCTACACCGTCCTAGCGCCGGCCTTTCCCAGCATCTCGGCCTATGGACCGACGTTGGAGGAGTGCAAACTAGAGATGGCGGAGGCGCTGGCCGAGCATCTGGCCGAGGTCGAGCCGCAGTATCTGCACCATGTGGCGTTTCGCCCACGCCAAACACTAGAAAAGGTGACAGTCGAGTTGCGCCCCGTAGATGCGCGGGGCAAACGGCGGCGTGATACGGTGTCGATCACGTTGAATTTACTCTTAACGCAGGAAGAGGAGGGGCAAGCACTGGTCACAGCGCCAGTTTTGCGCAGCCCGCCCCTCTCGTTTTACATTGCCCGGCGGGAGGAACTGGCGGAAGTTGCCCAATTGGAAGTCGCGCAATACTTCCACGAACTGCCCTTTGAGGCGATTATCGCCCGGCAAGCTGCCCGCCAGGAAACGTTGGACACGCTGGAAGTCGAGTTCAAGCCAAAGAAGGCGCTCGACAAGCTGAAAGAGGTTGAAGATGAACAGTTCTGGGCGCTCAAAGCCGCCGGCACGAATCTAAGCGCCCAGGCCGCCGAGGGTCAACTCCGCCGGGCATACCGGCGCGAGCGAGAAGTAGAGCAACTGCTCAATGCCTTGGCCGGTGAACGACGCCCGAGCATTTTGCTGATTGGCGAAAGTGGCGTGGGGAAAACGGCGGTTGTTCACGAAGTTGTGCGGCGCATTCGGCGTAAGGAATGCCCGGAGAGTTTGCAGGAGCGTCAGGTCTGGTCTGTAACCGGGGCCACCTTGATCGCCGGTTGCAGCTTTTTGGGTCAATGGCAGGAAAAGCTCACTGGCTTTGTCGTAACCAATCCACAAACGGAACAAGAAGTTTTCAATTCGCTCCTAGTCTATACGTAAATTTTCTATCCTAACACCCGCACCAGATATTCTTGTTGAGGAATGGCAGAATGTTCAGTTTGGGCCTGTTTTGCCAAACGCACCAGTTGACGAACTGTAGAGAGCAGTTCATCGGTCACGCCAGGAGGAAAGGCTGTGTCATCGCCCTGTTCACAGACCCAAGCCGGAACGTGACGGACAACAACCTCGACACCATCTTCGCGATGGGTAAATTCGGTCTCGCCCCAAAGCATAGGCGTGCGGTGTTCTGTACAGAAAGGAGGTTTCAGTGGCGTTGTTGATTCATTCATCGATTTTTCTTTCGCTTTAGGGGTGGCGTACCCCACTCATGTTTACTTGGAATATACGCTGTGATAAGCTCAACTTGATCAGGATAATTTTGTTCGCAGACAACATGTAGATATAGTTCCATGCCGACATCAAACATTGCTTTACCGCAGATCAGAACACGGTTACGTTCGGGGTAGGTTTCAACAATCAGGCCGGTCAAAATTGCGGCAATCATTTCTTTTTCGCCAAAGCCTTCTTGTAAGGCATGTTGAACGGCGTGGAGTTTGATCTGATAACGTCTTGCTCGAATTAATTGACGAATCGTGTCGATGTTCACGGGATCACTCATCTACAATGGCAAATGAATTTTTATTAGTATACCATACCATCATACAAATTGAAAGGAAGTAACCAAATGTCTAAAACCGTACCCAGCGACATCGAAATCGCCCAGGCGGCCAAGGTCGAACCGATTGAGGCCATTGCCGAGAAGATGGGCCTGGCCCGTCAGGATATTGAACTTTATGGCGACCACATGGCGAAGATCAAGTTGGAAGCCATGGAGAAATTCAAAGATCGCCCTAACGCCAAGTATGTCGTCGTCACCGCCATTACGCCGACGCCGCTGGGCGAAGGCAAATCGACCACCACGGTGGGGCTGGGCCAGGCGCTGCACCATGTGGGCAAGAGCGCCATTGTCGCCATGCGCCAACCCTCGCAAGGGCCGACCTTTGGCATCAAGGGGGGTGCGGCCGGCGGCGGCTACAGCCAGATCATCCCCATGGAGCAGTTCAACCTGCACATGACCGGCGACCTCCACGCCGTCACCGCGGCCAACAACTTGCTGGCGGCCATGATCGACAACCACATCCACCAGGGCAACGAGCTGAACATCGACCCCTTCAACATCACCTGGCGGCGCGTCATGGATGTGAGCGACCGCGACCTGCGCAACATCATCACCGGCTTGGGCGGTAAGGCGGATGGCATCCCGCGCGAAACGGGTTTTGACATTAGCGTCGCCAGCGAAGTGATGGCGATCCTGGCGCTCACCACCAGCCTGCGCGACATGCGCGACCGCTTCGACCGCATTGTCATCGGCCAGAGCAAGGACAAAAAGCCAGTCACTGCCGGTCAACTCAAGGCCGCCGGCGCCATGACGGTCTTGATGAAAGAGGCGATCAAGCCCAACCTGATGCAGACGCTGGAAAATGGCCCGGCGCTCGTCCATGCCGGCCCCTTTGCCAACATCGCCCACGGCAACAGCTCGATCCTGGCTGACCAGATTGGCATCAAGTGCGCCGACTTCCTGGTGACGGAAGCGGGCTTTGGCGCCGACATCGGCTGTGAGAAGTTCTTTAACATCAAGTGTCGCTACAGCGGTCTCAAGCCGAGCGCGGCAGTGATTGTGGTGACGGTGCGCGCCTGTAAGCTGCACACCGGCAAATTCAAAGTCGTCCCCGGCAAAGCGCTACCGGAGGATATGCTCAAGGAGAACCCGGATGATGTGATCGCCGGCGCCAGCAATCTGCGCAAACAGATTGAAAATGTCAAGAAGCATGGCATCAGCCCGGTCGTCTGCATCAACCAATTTAGCAGCGACCACCAGAGCGAGATCGACGCCATCTTCC
>QWII01000216.1 GCA_021405325.1 Caldilinea sp. CFX5
TGGCTTGCCTTGGGCATCGGGCAGGAAGGGAACATCCAGGTGTAACACAACCGGACAACGCAACTGACCGGCGCGACGAAAGAGTTCCAGCGCGCGCGGGTCATCCAGCAGCGTTCGGTAGCTCCATTCGCCGCAGATCCGCACGCCGTAAATGTGATAGGCCGCTTCAAAGAGATCCGCTGCATTGCCTTCCGTAGGACAGGGACAGTAGCCGGCGACAAAACGACCGGGGTAGCGTTGACAAGTCTCAATGACATCATGCAGGATGACGCCGGCATGGCTGCCATCGGGGCGGACATTGCGCGGGTTGAAGGCGCGATGGGAGGTCGGCACATGTTCGCCCGGCGGATGAATCCAGGTCAGCAGCCAGGTGTGGTCAATGCCAAAGGCGTCCATCTCGGCCAAGAGCGCTTCGGGGCCAAAGTGGTTATAATGACTGTGGTTGTGGGCATCGATGATCATGATAGGACAGATTGTAGCGCACAGATGGTTTGTCGGCAAGCCTGACCGCATGGTATGATCGGTTGTAGACGCGCACAGTTTGGAGCAAAGCGAGGTAGGCCCATGAGTTTATCGGTTTCTACACAGACGGCGACGGCAACCATCGATTGGTCGCTCGGCTGGCGGTACGAAACTGTCCGCACGCCTGACGGCAAACAAACCCAGGTGCGCATTCCTCTCACCCCGGAGGAAGCCCGCCATCCACAAGAAGGGTATGTTATCCCTGTCTCCACCCTCCATGAAACCATTACAAATGATCTTTGCGATATGTTGCGCGCCCATTACGACACGCGGCCGGAAATTACAATCTTTCATGATTTGGTCTTTCAGTGGGATCACCCAGCGGTCAAATCTTATGCGCCCGATGTCGCTATTGTTCCCCATGTACGCAATCCGAAAGCAGATCGTGGTCAGTTTGTGGTGGCGGAAGAGAGAACGCGTCCCCATCGATACCTACCGATGTTGCCTGATGAAGATGGCGCGCTCTACGGTGAAACGCTAGGCTTACGCATTGGCGTAGAAGATGGTCAAGTCTGGTTGGAGGATAGCAACACCGGCGACGACCTCTTAACCAATTTGAAAGCACGGCAGGCTTTACGCGAAACCGCCGAGCGTCTACAAGCGGAAGTGGAAGCACGCGCAGCCGCCGAGGAACGCGCCCGCCAAGAAGCGCAGGCGCGTCAAGAAGCCGAGGCCGAAATCGCACGTTTGCAGGCTTTGCTGGCACAGAAAACCGACCAGTAGATTGGAAGCAAGCCATGACAACTGCTGCTCGCTCAAATCGCACCTCCCTGCCTGTCTTTGTGGATAAAAGCGTGGTCGAGCTCTTTGTCAATGGCAAGCAATGTGTGGCCGTGCGCGTCTACCCGGAACGGGCTGATAGTGTCGGCGTTTCGTTGCGTGCGCAGGGGCGGGCTGCCGTGTTACAGACGTTGGACGTTTGGCAAATGGCGAATATCTATAGCTGACCCGCCAGTTCCTCAATCTCCGCAAAGCGCCCTTCCACCAACAGGCGGCCATAATCGGTCACCTGGCCGCTGCCGATCTTGCGCCAGGCAGCCCACGGGTGGTCGGCGCGCCAGCCGCGCACTTGGGCGCTGACCAGGGCACGGTCGGCGCGGATGCTGGCGGCCAAGTGTTCGCTGTTCCATTGGGGCATGGCCGTGGCTAACCGGGCCAAACGGTCGATGATCAACGTGGCATATTGCTGCCCCAGCGCCGGCGACGCGCCTTGCTCAATGCGACCATCACGACCATAATCGGGATCGGTGCGGATGCGCGCCATGTCCACCAGTTCCGGGTGCAAGTGCCAGAGCAGCGAAGTCTCGCCGATGCCGGCATGGTCGCCCCAGTAGCCGACATCATGGGCCAGCCAATATTCGGGTAGCCCGATAATGGGCATTTGCAGCCGTTCGGCCATGCGCGCCGCCGTCTCGCGCACCACAATCTGCTGGTTATGCCCATAGTGACCGGTGAGAATGATCGCTGCTTGGAAGCCCAGACGGTGAAATTCGCTACAGAGCTTTTCCAGCCAGGGGCGCAGCAAGTGGTTCTCCCAGGCATATTCCCCCTCCATGATGACCGTGGCCGGTTTGTCCAGCCCGCCCATGCCACCATAGAGCGGCGGATGCACAATGCCACCGCCGGCGTGATGAGCGGCGCGCACACAAAGCTCGTGCGCCTTCAGCGCATCCAGCCCCAAGGCGTTGTGTTCGCCATGCCATTCAACC
>QWII01000172.1 GCA_021405325.1 Caldilinea sp. CFX5
GCCCCTACGAGAAGGCAGGCCCCATACAATTGGATAACCAATAGGAATTTTTATGGCAACTGAAGCAGAACAAATCGCAAAACTACGCCGTGTCCGCGCCGTCCTTTTTGATATGGATGGCGTCATCTATGTCGGCAATCAACCCTTACCGGGCGTGCAAGAATTGTTGGATTATCTAGATGCAACGGGCCGTCGCTGGCTCTGTATCACCAACAACGCCAGCAACACTTCCCAGATGTTCGCCGACAAACTGGCGAAGATGGGGATCAAGGCCAACCCGGCCCATATCCTGGGCAGCGCCGAAGCGACCGCGGCCTGGTTGGGCGAACAGGTTCCGCAAAAGGGCAAGGTGATCATGTTGGGCATGGAAGGGCTACGTACAGCGCTCCTCAACGAAGGCTTCACCCTGGTCGATGACCCCTTTGAGGCTGAGTTTGCTGTGGCCGGCATCAACTTCAATCTGGTCTATGAAGATGTCGCCAGAGTGGCGCTGGCTGTGCGCAACGGGGCGCGCTTTGTCGGCACCAATATCGACCCCACCTATCCCTCTGAGCGCGGCCAAATCCCCGGCACCGGCAGCATCATTGCCATGTTGGAAGCCGCCACCAGCGTCAAGCCCGAAATTGTCGGCAAACCCTATCCCGGCATGTATGAACTGGCCATGCACCGCGTCCACAGCCAGCCCGCCGAAACGATGATGGTCGGCGACCGCTACGAAACCGACATCACCGGCGCCACCAAACTCGGCCTGGTCACCACCGGCGTCCTCACCGGCATCAGCAGCCGGGAAGTCTTTGCAGCCGGCACCCCGCCGCCTGATTTCATCCTTGCCGGCCTGCCTGCGTTGTTAGAACGGTTCCGCCAGGCCGACAAATCCTGACAGGGTGACAGGGTGACATAGCCGTCTGGTTTACCCTTCACCCTATCACCCTGTCAAAACAGATGCTCACGCAACACCACCGGCGCGGGGCCGGGGCGGCTGACAATAACCTGTTGGACGCCGGGCAGGGTTTGTAGACGGCTTTGAATGATTGGCGCAGTTGCGGCTTCACAGATGACGTGGATGTTGGGGCCGGCGTCGATGGTGAAGTAGGCGGCGAGACCCTCTTGTTCGCGCCAGTGGCGGATGGTATGGATGATTTCGAGCGTGCCGGGTTGCCAGTAGAGCAGGCTGGGGCTGCTGGTCATCATGACGGCGTGCATGGCGAGGGCGTCCTGTTCGATGACGGGGCCAAGACGGTGAAGATCCCGTTCAGCCAGGGCGGCGCGCACTTCAGCCAGGGCGTGATCCAACCCGGCGACGCGACCCCGGTTGAGCGGGCTGCTGCCGGCCAGTTGGTGCCCCTGTTCACTGCTCACGGCCTTTTCCGCGCCACTCACCACCGCCACCACATCATAGAGCGCCCAGTGGTCGGCGGGGTGCAGTTGGCGGGCGACGCTGCTGGCGTCATCGTGACCCCGTTCCCATTCGACAAAACCGCCAAAGAGTGACCGGCTGGCCGAGCCGCTGCCCCGTCGCGCAATGGCCGATAAGCGTGTCGCGTCCAGATTTAGTTCCAAGGCGTGACAAGCAGCAGTCGTCAACGCGGCAAAACCACTGGCGGAACTGGCAATGCCCGACGCCATCGGAAAGTTGTTCTGGCTGACCACACGGGCGCGATAATCGACCGCCGCCAGGGTGCGAATGCGATCCAAGTGGCGCACCAGACGGGCAGCTTTGCGCACATCCAGCCGGACGCCATCCAACATAACTTCATCGCGAGCCAGAGCGCGAGCCGGCAACCATTCAAGGGTAGTCGTGGTGTGAGCGTCGGCCAGGGTCAGGCTGATCGAGTTGTTTTGGGGCAGGTTGATGGCGGCGTCGTCAACGCCCCAATATTTGATAAAGGCAATATTGCTGCCGGCGCGCATGGTGGCTTTCATCAGGCGCCCCGCTCCACCCACTCTTCAAAGCGGCGGATCAGGTCATCCAACAGTTCGTCGTGCGCCTGAAAAGTGACGGCGACGCCGCCGTCGGCTGGGGCAATCGTGGCTTTCCAGCCAATGCCTTCCACCACCTTGAGTTTCTCTTCAACGCCGCCGCCCAGCCGTTTCAGATAGGTCTCGGCCTGTGTCGGGGTGATGCCAGGGAATTCCAGCGTCTCCTGTTCATAAGCGTCGTCACTCTCATATTCGTTATACCGTTTGTCTCGTTCGTCGCCAAACGAGGATGTGCTGATGGGCATGGGTTACTCCGTGCTTCGTGCTGCGTACTAGTGCTTGGTCTCAATGATGAAGGTGAGTATAGCATAAAAAGTCCAGTTGCGTCAGTGGATTTGGTCGCAAATGCGCTTTCCGTTTGGTCAACTCTTATTGATTCCCCATCGTTGCGCCAACTCAACCAGTTCTTGGGGAATAGCATGAATGCCAGCTTTGATTAGTTCATCGCGGAGACGGCTCTGTGAAAAATTGTGGAGCTTAAAAACGTGAGGATACAAAAACTCTTCTAGCAAGACTTTGCCATTAATCCAACGATGGACGCCTTCTATAGCGGACAGATCAGATAAGATTTCACTGTGATTGGCCTCTAACAATGCCGGCAAGTCAGCAGCTTTGGGTAACTTTGCTAAACGTGTAGACAACGCAACAAGGACTTGTTCGCGTGGCAACGGTGGTAAAGGACCGAAGTAACGGACAAAGTCATCATCAATGATGGCACGCCAATTAGCGACTAACCGATTAGCGGCAGCATAGATTGCCAGTTCAGCGCCCCAACGCAGCAGTTGCTCGGCAACGTGCGTTTCATCCGTCCAAGGTTGGAGGGCAGGAGAACGATTTACCAGCAGACCAGCCACCGTTGCAATCGTAGCCGGTTCCAGTAGGTAATTTTCAATGCAGTACCGGTGTAGAACAAAGACACGGCTTTCCGGCAAACGACTTGTTGTGACGATGGCCTCATCAGCAAAATCACGATCCAGAAGACCCCAACTCTGTTGGACTTGTTCCACGCGTCGGTGAATGTTGTTCTTGCCATTCACGACGACAAATTGCAAGTGGGGAAACCAGCGGGCAAGGATGTCACGATCACTGTCGCCCTCAACAAAGATTGCGCCGGGAGTTACGAGACGGTTCATACTGATGGAGTCATTTCAAGGGTAGTGGCTGTTGCAGGTTGAAAAATATCATCGAGTCGAATCAGTTCATGCTCATAGACAGCATGAGCGATCTCCTCTGAATGCGTGGTCATGATCAATTGCGCATCAAACGCGGCGCAGAAGTCGGTCAATGCCCGTACTAATTGCCGTTGCCACTTGGGGTGAAGGTGTAATTCAGGCTCATCAATCAACACAATACTGCCGCGTCGAATCCGCCGTTGGATTTCGCCAAGCAGCAGGAGAATCTGTTTTTCGCCGGAACTTAGCTGGTCGATGCCGTACGTTTGTCCGTTTGCCCCTTGCACCTGAATGCGGAAGGTTTGGCGATCGACCCCGACAATCTGTTTATTTGCCAGGAAACGATTGATGATGGTCGTGAACTGTCTAAATTCACCGCCGTTATGAACTTTGCCGTTCTGACCATTCGTATGTTGGTGATCCTCACTGAGCGAAATCAGATCGCGAAAATAGATCGCCACCAGAAAGCTTTCTAATGACCCCGGCCATTGTTGGCTATCGGCAAAGCGATAGACCCATTGATAAGGCGTAGGCTCTGCTATCACCTGACCAGCTTTCTTTCTTTGTAATTGCCGGTTTTCTGAAGGAAAGTAGATACAACTGGGATAGTCGCCCATCCCTTGCTCGGCAAGTTGAATTTGCTTGGGGATACGCTCGGCGAAGCCAAAGCTTTCGATCCCGCGGACTTGGATTTTTTCAAGTGTCCCCCTATTGGAAAAGGCCGGCCTGATTTGAATAGAGGGCGTTGCGGCCTCGACTTCAATGCGTAGAGGAGTCTCCACATCGGGTGGTAAATCGGTCACGAGCAATTGAACATTGGCTTGTTCTAATGCGACCCAATTGAGCTTTTGAAAGTTTGCAAAGGCGATTAGCTGGCCGATAGTTTCCAAAATCGTTGTCTTACCACTCCCGTTGCTGCCAGCAATCACTGTACGCGCACGTGCCAGACCGGAAACTGGGTCGGTGAAATCAAGGGTAATGGGCGGCAACCCACGAACTTGCTTGAGAGAACAACTTTGGATCTTCATGCAGCAATTGTCTCCCTGTAGATCAACGCAAACCTGAAATAGACACAGATAACTCGCACCATTATCTACTGAATGCAGCACTGAGTCAAAGACATGGTAGCTTGCTATCTGCTCATTGCTCAAAAGATCACCAACGCCCGCGCCACATTTCCTTGCTCCAACGCAGCAAACCCATCGTTGATCTGTTCTAGCGGCAGCCGCATGGTCATCATCTCATCGAGCAGGAGTTTGCCCTCCATGTAAAGATCGGCCAGGCGCGGGAAGTCGAGACGGGGGCGGCTCATGCCGTAGGAGGTACGGACGATTTCACGCTCGCCCATTAAGAGGGTGAAGGGCAGGGTGATCTCCTGGCCGACCGGCGTCTTGCCCAAGATGACGACACGCCCGCCAGGGCGGGAGGCTTCCAACGTCTGGCGCAAGGTGATGTTGTGACCAGCGGCTTCAATGGCCGTATCGGCGCCGCGTCCCTGGGTCAATTTGCGCACAACGGCCACCGGCTCTTCTTCGGCGGAGTTGACGACATGGGTTGCGCCCATCTTTTTGGCCCATTGCAGTTTGAGTGGGTTAATATCAACCCCGACAATCACCGACGCATTACAGAGCCGCGCCCCCTGAATCGCGCTCAGGCCGACCGCGCCGCAGCCGATGACCACTGCGCTCGACCCCGGCTTGATGCGGGCGGCATGAACCGCGCCGCCATAGCCCGTCATCACCGCACAGCCCAGGAGCGCGGCCCGATCCAGCGGGAAATCTTTGCGCACCGGCACCGCCGCCTGCTCCGGGATGATGTTATATTCGGCATGTGACGAGACCAGGCTGTAGTAGTAGACCGGCGCACCGTTGCGATACATGCGGGTCGTTCCATCAAAGAGCACCCCGGCGGCGTTGGCCTGACGCGCTTCTTCACAGAGGATCGGCTGCCCCTGGTCGCAATAGAAACAGTGGCCGCAGTTGGGACTCCACGAACAGACCACATGATCCCCCGGCTTGACACGGGTGACGCCCGGCCCCACGGCATCGACCACGCCCGCGCCCTCATGGCCGATAATCGCCGGCAGGTTGACCGGTTGATAGCCGTGCATCGTCTCCCAGTCGGTGTGACAGAGACCGCTGGCGGCAATTTTGATGCGCACCTCGCCGGGGCCGGGGTCGCCGATTTCGACCTCTTCCACGCTCAGCTTAGCCGGTGTGGCGTTGAGGAGGGCTGCTTTCATTTTCATGGTGGACTCCTACTTGGTGTTGTGGTTCAATTGAAATAGAACGCGGATCTTGCTGATACAGCGGATTGAGCGGATTTTGCTCCGCATTGATCAGCCCCATCCGCCCAATCCGTGTTCTATTTTCAGGGCAAGATAGATCGGCTGAATTGTTATGCTGGATTTGTTGGGCTGTGATCATCGCCCCTCCTCAGTGTGAACATGATTAACCACGAAGGCACGAAGTTCACAAAGAAAAACCTTCGTGAACTTCGTGCCTTCGTGGTTGAAATATGCCGTCTGTCAGGCAAAAAAGTCCTCGTCCCCCGGCTGTAAATAACGCTGGGCCGTTCTCTTGTTGATGGTGATGCCCAGCCCTGGTCGATCCCAGACCTCGATCTGGCTGTTTTTGACAATGGGGTCGGGCAGCCCCTCGACAATGTCAAACCACCATTCCGGGTGGGTGAGGGGGTATTCACAGGCGATCAGGTTTTGCGGCAGGGTCGCCGCCACCTGCACCAGCGCGGCCAGCCCGATCAAGCCGTTACCGACGCCGTGGGGCGCAATGCTGACGCCGTGCAGGTCGGCATATTCGGCCACCCACTTCAGTTCGGCCAGCCCGCCCACGTCGAGCGGGTCGGGGCCGATGATGTTGACGGCTTTCCGGGTCAGCAGTTCGACAAAGTTCTGGCGCAGGTAGATCTGTTCGCCGGTGTGGATCGGGGTGGTGGTGCTGCGGGTCACTTCCCGGTAGAGGTCGGCGCGCACGTAGGGACTGTAGTCGCCGGTGATCATATCTTCCAGCCACATGAGGTTGTAGGGTTCGACGGCCTGGGCAAAGCGCAGCGCATCGGCGGGCAGGAAACCGGGGCCACAGTCGAGCGCCAGCCCCACGTCGTCGCCCAACACCTCTTTCATGGCGACGACACAGGCGACCAGATGCTTGAGACCTCGTTCGGTGAGCGGGCCGCGGTTGCGCAGGTGGGCTTGCGGTTGCGGTTCGCCATAGAAAAAGCCGGGGACTGCGCCGGGCATGGGGCTGTGAAAGGCGACCGGCTGCTTGATGATACAAAAACCCTCCGGCAGTTCCCTGGCTTTGGCGACATTGGCTGCACAATCGGCGGGGGACTGGCCGCTCATGGGGAACTGGATGGCAGTGCAGTAGACGCGGATCTGGTCGCGCACCTTGCCGCCCAGCAATTTGTAGATGGGCAGCCCGGCGGCCTGGCCGGCAATGTCCCAGAGCGCCACCTCAATCGCACTGACCGCACTGCCCCACGGCTTGAACGCACCCATGCGGCGAATCTTCAGCATCACCCGCTCGACGTTGGTCGGATCTTCGCCCAGGATCAGGTCGCGGTAAAAAAGGACATGGGGCTTGAGATAGGGCTTAAAGCGCTCGGCCTGGCCATAGCCCTCCAGCCCGGCATCGGTGGTGATGCGCACCACCGGCGCATTGCCTAGTATTGCACATTTGAGATCGGTGATTCGCATGATGGTTCCTTTGGTTGATCGTGGCGTTCTATACTCGAATCAGCTTGAAAACCGGCGTTCTATGCAAAATGGGTGCGGGGAATCGTAGGTGCTGCTTGTAGCTGCACAGGTTCGCCTGGAAAGTGCAGCTACAAGCAGCACCTACGATTCTCTCATCCCTACTGTTTGGATAATGCCGGTTTTCAATCTGAACTCAGCATAATGATGGTCAGTGCGTTATCATAACTGCTAACTGCTCTACTTGCCAAGTCACCCTGATTCAGATGCGGCAAAGATTGCAGCAAGCCGCACCTGATTGCTATAATAATTGCCTCACCCAAGGGCTATGCCCGTATTCGGGGACGGATGGAGTTGCTGCTCAGTAGCAAAACCGTTTCACCGGCCAGCATGACTGTCAGCATTGTCAGCGCCGGGCGACCGCGTACCGTCATCAAATACGCCAAAAAAGCGCGTGAACGGCCCTTTGCGGCAACGGCGGAACCAGGCTATTACAAGACGGCTGAAAAGCCGCCGGTCTACCTGATCGTGATTAATGAGCTACCGGTTATTTCCAAAAATTATCCGCTACTCCTATTTGCCTCGAACGAGCAAAAGTTTCGGGAGGCGCTGGCGCAGATGATTGTGGCCGGTAAGCATACCTACGTTCGTTATGCTTACCGCGTGAGACCGCATGTGACCAAGGAGGTATTAATCATGGCTGGCAAAGCAAGATCATTACCACGCAAAGATTTGAAATTTATGGCCAACGATATTGGCCCTGAGATCGTCGATCTGATGGAGCCGCAGGATCTCATCAAAAACATGAGTCCTAAAAAACAGAAGCGGCTTCTATCGCTTTTCAGCCCTGAAGCGCGACTCGCTAGCCTCAGCCCCGAAGAGCGGCTTGCCAATCTTAGTCCTGAAGAATTTTTAAAGGGCATCAGTCCAGAAAAACAGAAAGCCCTTTTAGACTCACTGCTAAAAATCTACCCGTCAACCGCCCCCGACGAAAAGCAAGCCAATGGGGATACCCAGCACGAACGGTAGCCTGGCATTGGTGATGATGCGCACCACCGGCACATTGCCCACAATCACATAGTTAAGATCGGTGATTCGCATGAATGGTTCCTTTTGGTTTGGTAGCATTCGTCTAAAAATGATAGATGCGTCAGCTTACTACCTGCCACAGCGCTTCATGAGCGTGATCTTGTCCAGTGCGGCTGTTGGAACGGTCACGTTTCTCGAAGTGGAAATCTCTAATCACCATCGACAATTTTTGCTCAATTATAGGTTTTGCATCAGGAAAGCGTTTGGCCAAGCGGGCTAGAGCTATACCACAATCTTTGCGTACATCGCTGTCGGAATCTAGTAAGCCCTGTAATAGTGAAGTGATCAATCTAATATCCGCGGTACCATGTTCACCTAGCAATTGGGCGCAGCGTTGACGGGTGAACCGAGCTTTGCTTTGCTGTAAGCCTTCTAGCCATATCGGGATTAGTGTAGATGGTCTACTATCCAGTTGTCCCAAACTGGTTGCTGCATGGTAACGAACATCTGTGTCAATATCGTGAAGCGCGGCTAGCAAACCTTCGATCACGCCATTCTCCCCGCTTCCTATATGCCCTAGACTTGCTGCTGCACGCCAGCGAACACTAGCGTTGGCATCCTGAAGAGCGGTGAGAAGACCTTTTATCACATTTAATGTATTACTACCCAATTGGCTTAAACTTACCAGCACTCGAAAACGGACATTGCTATCGAGATCACAGAGGGCGGCAAGCAAACCTTCAATTACGGCGGGCGTATCATTACCTAAGTGTCCTAGGCTTTCCGCACTATAGAAACGTATCTCTGCGTCGGCATCACGAAGTCCAGTAAGTAAGTTTTCAATTACAGTTGGTGTGACACCCCCCACTTTACCAAGGCTTATCACTGCACGGATGCGAACCTCAGCGCTAACATCTTGTAGTGCAGCAAGCAAACCCTCAACTACATTAGGCGTATCACTACCCAAGTACCCCAAGCTTTCTACTGCACGGCTACGAAGTTCAGCATTAGCATCCAAGAGAGCAGCAAGCAACCCCTCAGTAATTGGATTAGACACATTTCTCAGTTGTCCCAAACTTTCTGCTGTACGAATACGCACAAACATACTAGTGTCACTGAGGGCAGCGAGCAAGCCTTCAATTACAGCGGGGGTATCGCTATCTAATTGTCCCAGACTTTTCGCCGCACAACTACGTACAATGGCATTAATATCCTGAAGACTAGTGAGCAGACCTTCGATCACGCTAGGTATTCTAACGCCTAGTTGTCCCAGACTTTCTGCTGCATGACTACGCACAGTATCATCAACATCTTTAAGAACAGCAAGTAAGCTATTGATTACGGTAGGTGTGCTACTGCCTAGTTGCCCCAGACTTTCTGCCGCATGACTACGTATAGCATCATTGGAATCGTGTAGATCCACTAATAATAAATCAACAAGCTTGTTTGCAGTTATGCTGCCGGCTAATGCCTTAATTCGTTCTGCCAATAGCATTTGGTGGTGCTGAAAGACCGCAATACCGGTGGGTTTTACTAAATCCCGGCGTACCCGGTTAATCAACTGGGTAATGGTTTGCGGACGCATAGGAATACGATCTCCTAAACAGTGTAGTGCAAAGAAATAGTCGCGCCCCAACAATTTTTCATAAGGACTAGGACCAAAGCCAAGCTCAATCGCCTCTTCCCCTTGCGTCAGGATAGCGGTCTCCACCAATTCGGCGGCATCTTCGGGGGCGTCGAGAGCGACAAAGCCCAGCGCCAGGAGAATCGGCTCTTCCCAGCGCGGGTCGTGGAGATGTTGACGGATCAATTTGGCGCGGGTGCGGCTGCGCGCCACCAGATGGCGGGCGGCGTAATACTCCTCAAAGGTCAGGTGCATAAAGCCATAGCGTTTGGGCGCGCGCTCGACAAAGAGACCGGTATGTTCACGCACGGCGGCCAGAAATTTCTTCACCTCGTCCAGCACCAGCGGGTCGGGATCATCCGCATCCCAGGAACGGCCCAGAATGGCGGCCCACTCTTCGCCCAGCCGGGCATAGACCTCCGGCTCGGTCGCCAGCCCGGTCGGTTTGTGTAGGTGCAGCCAGTAGGCCAGCTTGCCCAGCAATCGAGTCAGGTAGGTTTCATCGAGCAGCTTGGAGACGGCGTCGCCCATGCGCACCTGTTGGGCCGGTCGCCAGGTGCGGGCTAGGGTGTCGGCAGCCAGTTTGTAGAGTTCAATGCGCCGTTGGGGCAACTGCGCACCGGTGCGGTGGATCAGCGCCAGCGTGCGCAAGAGCAGCGGGTTGGCCGCCAGCCGACGCACCCCCTCGTTGGCCTTGACCGCCGCCACAATGCCCTCGATCTCCCGCTGGGCGGTGGCGTGGCGGGCGTTGGGCGGCAGGTCGGGCGTCTGCGCCTCTTCCACGGCGTGACACCAGCGGTTGACAAAGCGCTCGATCTGGGGCAGATCGAGATCCAGCACTTCGTAATGGGCAAAGGGTGCACCGCTGCCGGCCACCGGTGCGCTGCGATAACCAGCAATACGACTGGTGATGACAAAGCGGTTGTCCCCCCGTTGGCCGCCACCGGTGTGGCGCTGGACAAAATTTTCCAGCTTATCGACTATGGCGCGGCGATCCCCCGCATCGACAATTTCATCCAACCCATCGAGCAGAAGCAGACAACCCCCCGCCGCCAACTGGGTGGCAAAAAGATCAGCCAACCCAACGGCAGGACACTCGTTGCCATCAAAATAGTGGGGCAAATACTCACTCAAACTACGCTGCCGCCACTCGTCCCATTCCGCATAGGCGGCAATGCGGATGAAGATGGGGAAGCGGGGGGTGGCGGGTGGCGTAGTGGCGGGTAGCGCGGGTGGTGGGCCAGCGAGTAATGCCTGGGCGTGGGTCAGCGCCAAGTGACGGAGGAGGGTGGTTTTGCCGGAGCCGGGGTCGCCCAGGATGACCAGGCGGCTCTGCTGGTTGACCACCTGGTCGAGATCAAGGGGCGCGCCGGTCGGCGGGATACGTTCACGGGCGAGGCGGCGGGTAAAGAGTTCGTCGCGGCGCTCTTCGCGCTGTTCGGCGCTGAGGCCGGTCAAGGCGTCCAGGTGGGTGATCTCGTCTTCCAGCAGGCGGCGGTCGACATGGCTCAGTTGCTCTTCGGGCCGGGCGCGTAGGGTGATATAGACCTCGTCCAGCTTCAGTTGCACCTGGCGTTGGGTCTGGTAGGTGCCGCGCGGGTCGAGGTAGCGGTTGCGGTCGACGAGCCATTGCAGGTAGGTGCGGTAGGAACGGGCCGTGCTGCGGGCAATGCCCTGTTTTTGGGCCAAGGCGCGCAAGTTTGCGGCCATGTCGTGTAAGTGACGGGCGTTATGCACCTCGCGTAGATCGGCTTCGGCCAGCAGTTCATCGCCCAGGCTTTCCAAAAAGGCGGCGGCGGCAGGTTCACATTGCCAGGTCAACGCATGGGCGCGCGCCGGTGCGGTTTGCGCCAGGGATGTCGCCCACCGGCGCGCTAACTCTGCACTGTCCGGTTGCCCGTTGATCAGCAGAAACTCAGCCAAGAACGGCGCAGCCTCGTGGCGGAAAAAGCTCTCGTCAAAGAGGTTGGCATACCACTCGGCATAATCCTGGCGAAAGTCGTCGATGGCGCGGGCCAATGCTTGGGCAAAGGCGCGCTCCGTAGGGTCGCGTCCGAATTTCTGTAGGATCGAATCGGCGACCATGCCGCGATCGACCAGGCTTTCGATCGCCGCGCCGGCGATCATCTGTGCCAGTTGGAGGATGGGTTCGGGAATGGTCATGGCTGGTGGTATTCCTTGGAAAAACGGATTGAGACTGGTCGTTCGTCGTTGTGGTCGGGCCGCCAGGGTGCCAGGCACCCTGGCTGACGGCGTATTGTAGCAGAGCGTATCATTTTGACTAGGAATTGTCAACCACCCGTAAAGGTAGCGTGCGTGGCACTGGTCAAGTAAGACTACTTGATCCTACCGTCTACTGACCAGTGCCGCGCACGCGGGTGGACGCGACTATCTGGTTGCCCCGCGTGCGTGGCACTGGTCAAGTAAGACTACTTGACCCTACCGTCTACTGACCAGTGCCGCGCACGCGGG
>QWII01000173.1 GCA_021405325.1 Caldilinea sp. CFX5
TAGGTGCGGTTTGTAACCGCACTTGCTCCCTGGGAACCGTGCGGTTACAAACCGCACCTACGATTACCGAAACAAATTCCTAACTCCCATTAGTCTTTGTCCCAGTAGGGGGAACAGGATCATGCAAGCGCAAACCATTACCATCATCGGCGGCGGCTTGGCCGGCACGGAAGCGGCATGGCAGATCGCCAATCGCGGCTACCAGGTGCGTCTCTACGAAATGCGCCCCGCCCGCCCCACCGCCGCCCATACCACCGACCGGCTGGCTGAGCTGGTCTGTAGCAATTCGATGGGCAGCACCTTGCCCGATCGCGCCCTGGGCATTCTCAAAAATGAGATGATGCAGCTCGGCAGCATGATCATCCGCACCGCTTTTCGCCATGCCTTACCGGCGGGCGGGGCGCTGGCCGTTGGACGCGAAGCCTTTGCCGACGAAGTGACAACGCTCATCAGCAGCCACCCCAACATTGAGTTGATGCGCGAAGAAGTAACCGAAATTCCAAGCGGCCCGACCATCATCGCCACCGGCCCCTTGACCAGCGACGCGCTCACGGCCCAAATTCAGCAGTTGACGGGCAAGTATCTCTATTTCTACGATGCGATGGCCCCGATTGTCACGGCGGAGAGCATCGACATGACCATTGCCTTCCGCCAGAGTCGCTATGATCGCGATAGCAACCTGGGTCAAGATGAAGGCGATTACATCAATTGCCCCCTCAACAAGGAAGAGTACGAAGCCTTTGTCAACGCCGTGGTGGCCGCACCCAAGATGGAACTGAAAGCGCCGGACAAAGAATTGGAGCGCTATTTTGAAGGGTGTATGCCGATTGAAGTGTTGGCGGGGCGAGGCATGAACTCGCTGGCCTTTGGCCCCATGCGTCCGGTCGGGCTGCGTGATCCGCGCACCGGTCGCCGGCCCTATGCAGTGGTGCAATTGCGCCAGGACAATGTGGCGGGAACGCTCTACAACATGGTGGGCTTTCAGACGAATATGCGCTGGGGCGCGCAGGAAGAAGTTTTGCGGCTGATCCCCGGTCTACAGAAGGCTGAGTTTGTGCGCATGGGGCAGATGCACCGCAACACCTTTATCAACAGCCCGACGCTGCTGCAACCGACGCTCCAATTCCGCACGCGCCCGGATCTCTTCTTTGCCGGTCAAATTACGGGAACCGAGGGCTATGTCGGCAGCACGATGGGCGGGTTGATCGCCGGCATCAACCTGGTGCGGCTGCTAGAGGGTCAACCATTGTTGGAAATCCCACGCACCAGCATGATCGGCGCCCTGCTCTATTACATCACCCACGCCGACCCGGAAAACTTCCAGCCGATGAAGGCCACAATGGGTCTGTTGCCGGAACTGCCGGCCTGGATTCGCGCCAAGCAGCAACGTTATGGCGCCTATGCCGAACGAGCGCATAAGGATCTGGCTGCTTATCTCCAGGCTATGAACTTCACCAGCCTCATGCCGCCGGAAGAAACCAGTCAACGATTCCGGCAGGAGCCTTTGCTGGCAGCATAGCCAGTGGGGCAGTAGACCAGTGGACAGTAAATCAGGCAGTCTATGACTGAACCACTGGTCTACTGTCCTACTGGCTCACTGCTCTACTACCGCTTCTCCACAATCTGCAAGTCAACATTCGTATCAACCAGGCGCTGACTGAGCGTCTCATTATCACCGAAGTAAGCCCGTTCGTAGCTCTGCCCTTCAAACTCACCAGTGAAGAGCCAGCGCTTATTATACGAGAGCAAAACCAACATGCCGGTGCGGACATCGTGGCAGGTGTTGCCTTCGTAGACCGTTGTCCAGCCGCCGCCCTCTTCAATTTCGACAGTGTGGGGGCCGGAACAGGTGATTGCCACGGCGCGGTCGTTATCCAGTTCATAGACGCCGTTGGCCGCACCAGAATCGCGTCCTAGCCAGTAGCCATAGAGGAAGTTACTTTCGTACTCACCAGTGCGTTCTTTGCCGGAAAACTGATTGACATCAAAGATCCAGGAATCGGTGGCAAAACAGGTATCGGCCCAGGTAACTTGATGCTCAATGGGCAACAACTGTTGGTTGGGGGCGCGATTGACGCTGGCCTCGACCGTGGCGCTACACTGTTTAACTTCACAGCGCTCCGAGCCACACTGCCAGTCCACTTGCCATTCGGCCCTTAAATCGTTGTTGAGGAGTTGATCCGTAACCGGCACATCGCCTTCGCCGCCAACGCGGACGACAGAGTTCGCCAGCCAGCCGGTGGTATCGGAGATGGTCTCGGTTTGCACACAGCAAATCTCCCACCATTCATTGTCAGCACTGCGGCTGCGCACTTCAAAGGCTTCACTCGGCTGCGCTTTGGCAATGATCGGGAAATTTAAGCCGGGGCCGCTGCGCACATTGGCGCGGGCGCCATTGGTGTTGACCACGACGGTGGTGTCGGGTTCGGCGGTTGGGGTAACGCGTGGCAACGTATACTCGTTGATATTTTTGACCAGGCCGCCAAAGGTGTCGGGCGGCGGGTTGCCGACCGTGGGGGCCGCCGCCGAATTGGCATTCGGTAGTTGCACAGCGCAAGCGGCCAGGAAGAGAGCGCCAAGCAGGAGCAACAGCATGGGCAGACGGTGTAACAACGGGTGGGCGCCAACGCGCCGGTTCAAAGGCTGAATTGATTGAGTCATAGCGACAATTTTTGTATGGCTCCGGTAACACGGATAGGATGAACGATCTCAGATAAACGTCAGTATAGCATGAATGAAGGGAGCGAACAAAGATCGAATACGCAAAACGAGTGCGTTGCACGAGGTATGGGCGGGTGCTGTTATTGGAAACCCTGCGCCGCGTGCAACGCACTCGTTTTGCGTAATTCTACCTACCGACTTTTCTTCTAGTTGCGTAGAAGATCCTGGCGGGAAGCTGCCGAAATGCTGAGGCGCAAGCGCCTGCCATGCCCTATACTATTACTGCCAATTTTGTTCATTCTTTCGTAACCTTTTCAGAAGCTTGTTGTAACCATTCGGCTGCAACATTGTTACAATCGACCGTGTGCGTGGCGCTGGTCAGCCCCAACTCACTTGCGCCTGCTGACTGCTGACCAGTGCCATATACGCTCGCTTGGTTTAATGAGAGTTGGTTATTTATTTCGTTAGTGTTGCAAAATGAGAAGCAAACCATAAGGAGTAGGTGATCATGACTGTGCAAAGCCAAAGTCGCGCAATCGCCGACCAACCGTCGTTTCTCCGGAAGCATGGACAGAAAGTGGTGGCTGCCGTCTTCTGGTTGCTCTTGGTCGGCAGCTATGGTTGGTATTACCGGGCGAATGGTCTTACCACCGAAACAGCCCTGTTACAAATTGTCAATTTGTTGGATTCGCCCTTTGGCCCCCTGCTCTATATTTTCATCTACACCTTGCGCCCGCTCATTTTTTTCTCGGCGGCGGTTTTGACCATTGCCAGCGGCGCGATCTTTGGCGCCGGCTCGGTTTTCAATCTGGCGCTGGCGGTGCTTTACACGGTGATCGGCAGTAACCTCTCGGCAACTGTGGCCTATTCTGTCGGGCGCTTCTTCGGTCAGGGGTTATTGGCCGAGGGCGATAGTGAAAACAGCGGTCTGCTGCAACGCTACACCGACCGGATGCGCCAGAACAGCTTTGAGACCATTCTCATCATGCGCTTTATCTTTCTTCCCTATGATCTGGTCAATTATCTGGCCGGCATTCTGCGCATCGACTGGAAAGCCTTTATCCTGGCGACCATCTTAGGGTCAATCCCCGGCACTATCGCCTTTGTCTCTTTTGGCGCCTCAATCGACATCAAAGAACTGGCGATGGGCAAAACGCCCCAGTTTAACCCGTGGGTTCTCTTCTTTGGCGTCGTCATCTTTATGGTTAGCCTTGCCATCTCGCGCTATTTCAAGAAGCGGGAGAGGGTGCGCGAGTAATGGCGGATAGGGGATGGTATGAAACTATCCACCATCCCCTATCCGCCATTACCTAAGATCGATGGTAACTACTAAGCCAGAAACCAGGTTTTTCACCTGCAACAGTTATTGATTGGTTGCGCAAAAACCTGGTTTCTTCACCGAGAGTGAGCAGTTACGATCGATGAGTAAAATTACCTGTTGACAATATGCAAAGTTACGGATACGAAAACAAAAAAAGCGGCATATACTGGCGCTAACGATTGATCAACCCTTGCACAGTGGGAGAAGATGATTTATGAAAACAATGGAGATGATTCACCTGGCGGAGACTGCCCCCTTGGCGGCATTGCCATCCACCGAGAACAATTTGCGGCGATTGGCCAATGCTCATCCGTCCAACTGGCAGAATCCCAAACCGGCGCCAGTCTATAATTTGATTGTCATCGGCGCCGGCTCCGCTGGTCTGTTGGCTTCCATTGTCGCGGCCAGCCTGGGTGGCAAGGTGGCGGTGATTGAAAAACATCTGATGGGCGGCGACTGTTTGAATGTGGGCTGTGTCCCCTCCAAGGCGATTATCCGCTCGGCCAAGGTGATGGGCGAGATCATGGCGGCGCGCAAATATGGCATTGAAGCCCACGGGGCCACCGTCCACTTTGGCGAAGTGATGGAGCGCATTCGCCGCGTCCAGGCCGATCTCAGCCCGGTCGATTCAGTGCAGCGCTATACTGATGCCGGCGTCGATGTCTTTCTCGGCGAAGGCCGCTTTATTAGTTCCGATACGCTCGATATTGGCGGCGCCCAGCTTACCTTCAAAAAAGCCTTGATCGCCACCGGTTCCCGCCCCTTTCACCCTACGATTCCCGGTTTGATGGAGGCCGGCTTCCTCACCAACGAAACGGTCTGGAACTTGATGGAACAGCCTAAACGGCTGGCCGTCATCGGTGGTGGGCCGATTGGCTGTGAACTGGCCCAATCTTTCCGCCGGCTGGGTAGCGACGTGGCGCTCTTTCACAATGCCGGCCATGTGCTGAACCGAGAGGATGCCGACGCCGCCGAGATTATACAGCAAGCCTTTATCCAGGAAGACATCAAATTGGTCTTGAGCAGCCAGGTTAAGAGCGTCACTTGCCTGAATGGCGAAAAGCGCCTGCAATACGATTGCCCGGACGGCAGCCATGAACTTGTCGTCGACGAAATTCTAGTCGCTACCGGTCGCGTCCCCAATATTGAAAGTCTGGGCTTAGAGACGGTGGGCATTGAAGCCGACAGCCGGCGCGGGATTGTGGTGAACGATTATATGCAGACCACCAATCCCCGCATCTACGCCGCTGGTGATGTGGCGATGAAATACAAATTCACCCACGCCGCCGCCGCCGCCGCCAAGATCGTGGTGCAAAATGCCCTCTTCTATGGCCGCAAGAAGTTAAGCAAGCTCCATGTCCCCTGGTGCACCTACACCGACCCGGAGATCGCCCACGTCGGCATCTATGCACATGAAGCCAAGGAACAAGGCATTGCCATCGACACCTTTACCTATCACTTTGAGGAGAACGACCGTGCGGTGGCTGACGGCGAAGAAGAGGGCTTTGTCAAAGTTCACACGAAAAAAGGCAGCGACAAGATTCTAGGCGCCACTATCGTCGCCCGCCAGGCCGGCGATATGATCAACGAAATCACCCTGGCGATGGTCGCCGGCATCGGTCTCAAAACCATCGGCGAGGTAATTCACCCCTACCCCACCCAGGCCGAAGCCATTGCCCGCGTTGCCGGTCTCTACACGCGCAGCCGTCTGACGCCGACCGTGCAGAAATTGTCGAACGGCTTGATGGCCTTTAACCGCCGCGGTTAGAATCGGCGAATTTCACCGAAAAAACAGGTAAAACTCGCCTGTCATTCTGAAAGAATCTCTGGGGCACAATGCCCCAGAGATTCTTTCAGAATGACAGGCGAGTCGCTAGAGTTTGCGGAGAACCTTTAGGTTGATGCGGATGGGTCAGGCTACCGGACATACACCTGTTGCAAACGGTGTTCCATCCAGCGCACCAATCGGGTAAGCAACACCACCATGATGAGATAAATAAAGGCGAGCATGGTCAGCGTCTGCATATACAAAAAGTTACCGGCGGCGACCAGCTTGGCCAGTTGGGTCATATCCTGCACCCCCAGCACCGAGGCCAGCGATGAATCCTTCACCATCGCAATAAAATCATTGCCCAGCGCCGGCAGCACACGCCGGATCGCCTGGGGCAGAATGATATAGCGCATGGTCTGGAAATAGCTCAGGCCCAACGCTTTGGCCGCTTCATGTTGGCCCCGCTCAATTGACTGAATGCCGGCGCGGAAGATTTCGGCCTCAAAGGCGGCATAGCCCAGCCCCAACGCAATCATGGCGCGCCAATGATTCGCCATACTCGTCACCGGTGTAAAGGGGGCCACCATCAAGCCAAGTTGTTGCAAGAGCCAGACAAAGACATTGCCGACGGTAATAAAGAGATTAGCGATGCCGGCAAAGATGGGCGTCAACGGCGGCGCCAGCACAAAGGCGACATAGAGCAGCAGCACCAACATCGGCACGCCACGGATCACTTCCACATAAAACGAAGCGATATTGTATAAGACCGGATTCGATGAGGTGCGCATCAACCCCAAAATCAACCCCACCACCATCGCCAGGGCATAGCCAAAGACCGCAATGGTGATGGTAATCACAATGCCCTTAAAGAGCAGTTGGCCGGCCCCTAAACTTTCCGGCGTCTGCCCCAGCATATACCAGAACGAACTGCGCGCCTCTTCATCAGTGAAGACCAACACCACCAGATAAAGCCCTAGACCAATCGCCGCCAATAACCACCAGGGCCACTGACTCGGCCGTTGCCAGGCGGCCTTTTGTATACGCTGTGCGCCAACAGGCGCCCGGCTTGCTTCCACAGCCATTGCCTAACTCCTGGGTAGATAGGTAGACAGGTAGACAGGTAGACAGGTAAACAGGTAGACAGGGACTTCGCCAACCAGACGTGTGTCCCTGTCTACCTGTCTACCTATCTACCTATTTACTCCTGAGCAAACCACTTGGCGTACAGCTCATCCATCTTGCCGTCAGCCTTCATCGCTTCCAGCGTGGCGTCGATGGGCGCCTTCAGCGGGCTGCCCTTGCCGAACATAAAGCCCAGCTCTTCCGACTTGATCGCCTGCTCGATCAGCTTCACCGAATCCGGGTTGGCGCCCACATAACCCAAGCCGGAGACATTGTCGATCATCACTGCATCGACATCACCGGCGATCAACGCCTGCACTGCCGGGCCAAATTGGTCAAAAGCGACAATGCGATCTTCGCCCAACAACTCAGCGGCGGCGTCATAGTTGGTGGTGCCGATCTGGGTGCCGATCTTCAGATCCGCCTGGGCGACAAATTCATCCGGGCTGGTAAAACGCTCCTCATCGGCGCGCACCAGCAGCATCTGCTGGGAAGAGATATAAGGGATGGAGAAATCGACATGTTCGGCACGCGCTTCGGTGATGGTGATCCCGTCGGCGGCCACATCAAAGGTCTCCATGCCACCCTGACCGCCCATGATAGCGACCATGGCGTCCCAACTGGTCTCGACAAATTCGGGCTGGCAATTGATGCGCCCGCAAATTTCGCGGAAGATGTCATAGTCGTAGCCGACCGCTTCTTTGGTATCGGGGTCAATGTAGTTGAAAGGCTGGTAGGCATTCTCCACGGCAATGCGCAATGTACAGCCTTGCAGATCGGGCTTGCCGTCCTTCTCCCCCACCGTGACCTGGCTACAGGGCTGGCTGGCCGCTGCGGCGCCACTACCATCACCGACCGGTTGGGCAACCGGCACACAAGCGACGAGGACAAGGGTCAACACGACGAATACCAAGAGCAATGAGTTGCGTTTCTTCATCTTCTCTTTCTCCCAAATGTATGTTAGCGGATTACGGTTTACCAAAGACCCGTTCCTAGCCGTTCCGTCATTGGCAGGCGGACGCCAGTCACGGACCGGCTAGACGCGGGATAGTTGCTGTAAAAGTAAGGAAGTTTGTACGATTGTACGAGGATAGCCGACTTTGAGCAAATTTTGCAGGACTCTACTGCAAAAAGTGCTGCGTGGCCTTCGACAGGCTCAGGCCACGCAGCACGAATCACGCAGCACGCAGCACGCAGCACGAATTACGAATCACGAATTACGAATTACGAATCACGAATCACGCAGCACGCAGCTTGCACAACCAACCCCTACTCTCGGTATAATAGCATCACCTATGTATACTTTTGATCTGAAATGGTTTCTGTTGGCGCTGCTGCTGGCAATGGGCGGCTTGGTGCTGGCGACCATTGGCGCAATGCGCTGGTGGCAGCGCCGGCGACAGCGCTTGGCCGCGTTGACCACGCTACAAACAGTGCTGGTCAATGCCCCGGTGGCGGTGGTCGCCCTGGATCAGCACAGCTTTATTCACTATGCGAATCCAGCGGCGCAGCGCTTACTGGCGCTTACCCCAACCCAACAGACCCTACCCAAGACGGCCTGGGCCGGCGCATTGCAACGCGATTGGCAGATGCTCGACGAGCAACGTGCGGAGGCGGGGCGCTATCGCACCCTCCAACTCGACAGCCAAACCGAACAGCCGCTGACCGTGCGCTGGTGGCTGACCCGTTGGTATGAGTTGACCCTGCTCTTTGTCACGGACATCACCACCCAGCAGCGGAGCGAGCAGGCGGCGCAGGTGCTCCTCAGCGACCTGGCCCATGAGTTGCGCACCCCGCTGGCGACGCTGCTCACTCACCTCGAAGTGCTGCGCTTGCCCGCGCTGGCTGACGCGACGCGCAGTCAATCGCTCGACTTTATGAAGACCGAAGTGCAGCGGCTGGTGCGCTTGAGCAATAACTTGGTCGAGTTGGGGCGGCTGCAAGCCAGCGGCTTGTTGGCCCCGCAAGCGGTTGATCTGCCGGCGCTGGTTGAAAGCCTGCTCCTCCAAGTGCGCCCCAATGCCACAGAACGCCAGATGCAGGTGAGCCTGACGGTACAAGGCCGACCGACACCGGTGTTAGGCGACCCCGACCGTTTACGCCAGCTTTTCTTAAATCTGGTCGAGAATGCGATCAAATATGGTGCGCCCGGCAATCAGATCACCATCGCGCTGATTGCCGAAACACAGGGGATGGCCTGCGCCGTCTGTGATACTGGGCCAGGCATCCCCGCCGACCAACTTCCCCACCTGACCCGGCGTTTTTATCGCGCGGCGCCGGCCGGCGTCAGTGGCAGCGGGTTGGGACTGGCGCTCGTTGCTGAGATTTTACGCCAGCATCAGAGTCGTCTGGTCATTGAAAGCCAGACGGAAGGCGCGGCCCGCGGCACCTGTATGCGCTTTACCTTGCCCTTGGCGCAAGCCGTCGTCCCCCCTACGAAAGCGGAAGCGGCGGTGAGCATATGAATCACTTGCTGCAACACCGGCTGCGCTCCTTGCGCCATTGGTGGTGGCTGGCGCTCCCTCTCCTGCTCCTCTTCTACTGGCAGTTGCCGATCCAGGGGACGGTGATCGTCTCCTCAGTGCCGCTGGATGTCAACCCACAGTGGCCGCAGATCATGCTCGATCCGCCGACGCCGCAGCCGGGCGATGAGGTGACGGTGACGGTGGTGGACAACACGCCCTGGACCCATGTCCGGCTGACGATTAACGGCGCCCCCGCCATCTTTGATACAGCGCAAACCCTGCCCGGCGGCGCCACCTGGCAATGGTCGTGGCATTTTATCATGCCAACTACCACAGCGGACCCAATGTCATCGGCGCGGGTGAGTGGCAACGCCGGCGCCCTTTTGGAGTTCTACCGTGATTGTGCGACGGGCTGCCGCTTGCGGGGACAGCGGCTGTTGCAACCGTTAATCGCCGCCCAGGAGGGGTTGCCCAAACCGGGCGGCCCGCCGACCAAACTTTGTGTTGATTTTCCTGATCCCCAGCGCGATTGGCATGGCCGTAGCGGTTGGGCCATTGACCTGACCTACGCCCAACTGGCCGACGATGGCACGGATCGTTATTGGTCAGTCGATGAACTGGCGCAACGGGTCGCTCAAATGGCAGGCCAAGGGCTGCGCATTCTGGTACGGGTGGACTATGCCAAAGAGCAAAGTCTGCCGCCCACCGATGACGCCCTGGCGCTGACCGCGTACCTGACCTATCTTCGCCGCCTGGCGCGCGATGAACGGTTGCGTCCGGTCTATGGCTATATTATCGGCAGCGGTTACAACACCGCGGAAGCCAACGCCGGATCTGCCGCCAAAGCAGTGACGCCGGCCTGGTATGCCCGCCTCTTCAACGGCGCCGGGCAAGCAGTGGCGCGTACCGACAATGTGGTGGCGACGGTGCGTTCGGAAAACCCGCATGTGCGCCTATTGGTCGGGCCGGTGCGCCCCTGGCGGCTTGACCAGGATGGGGCGCGGCGTTATCGGATCAACGCGCCGTGGCTCAACTATATGAACACCCTGGTCGCCACGTTGGATGCCGGCGCACAGGCCAAAGCCGCCGCCGGCATCCCCCTGGCCGCACCCGATGGTTTTGCCGTCAACGCCGCCGGCAATCCGTTGGCGCCGGAGTTGGGCGACCGTGATCCGGCGGGCGAACCGCTGGTCGAGCTGCCGCGGACGACCTGGAACGGCGCCCAAGCCGGCTTTCGGGTCTATCGCGATTGGCTTGCCATTATCAACCAGTACCCGACGACGCAAGGGCTGCCGCTCTACATCACCGCCGCCAACACCTATGCCGCTGGCGCGCAACCGGATGTCTCCACTCCCAATACTCTCCTGCCGGCGCAGAACTATCCGTCCGGTTGGCTCACCAACGCCCTGGCGGTCGTCAACCAGGAGCCGCAAGTCCATGCCCTCTGCTGGTTTCTCGACCTGATTCCCGGCGACGACACTTGGGATGCGTTCAGTCTGGCCCGTCAGCCGGGGCGGTTGGTGGAGGCGGCGGCGGAGTTTGAAGCATTGTTGATGAAATGACAAGAAGACAAGAAGACAGGAAGACAGGAAGATAAGAAGATAAGAAGACAAGAACAACAACGAACATCTTCTGGTGTCCCCATCTTCCCTTCTTCTTGTCTTTGGTTTAGGGGTAAGCACGATGGAACAGAAGATACGGGTCATGCTCGTCGATGATCACCCGCCCTTTCGGATTGGGATGCGGGTGCTGTTGGAACAAACTAGTGATATTCAGGTGGTAGCCGAGGCCGACACGGGGCGGGCGGCGCTGGAGCAATTGGCAGCCAGTCAACCCACCGTCGTCGTGCTGGATTGTCAACTGCCGGATAGTGATGGACCGATCGTGGCGCAGGCGATCCAGGCGCGGCTGCCGATGGTGCGGCTGCTGGCGTTGAGCGCCTATGATGATTTGAAGTATATCCGGGGCTTGTTGGCGGCTGGAGCCTTAGGCTATCTGCTCAAGAATGAAGCGCCGGAGACGATTGTCGCGGCGGTGCAGGCGGTGGCGGCAGGCCGCAGTTACTTTAGCGCCACCGTGGCGGCCCAATTTGCCCAACTGGCACGCCGCGCGGATCTCCCGGTGGCAGCGCCGACGGCACGCGAGCAAGAAGTCTTACAACAACTGGCCAAGGGGCTGACCAATGCGCAGATTGCCCACACCCTGGGCATTGCCGAACGCACCGTGCGTTTCCACGTCGAAAACCTCTTCAGCCGCTTACAGGTGGACAACCGCGTCGAAGCGGTGATGAAAGCCATGCGCTTGGGCTGGCTTGCAGAGCGGTGACAGGCGCGGATTGAGGGAGCGCGGATTTTCTTCCTAAAAAATCCGCGCTCCCTCAATCCGCGCCTGTCGCAAGCACTCAAGCACTTCCGGGGGATAGCCGGGCCGGTAGCGAGCATAGTTATCGGCTCTGTCTGTGAAGCGTTGGGTCGGGTCGTCGATCATAGCGGTTGAATAAATTCCATGCGATTGCCGAACGGATCGATGACCTCGACGCACTTCGAGTTATAGAAGGTCTTCTCGATGCCGGGCCGCATCCTGCAGGCAATTCAGCAGGCCGGAACGAATAATCCGCTGATAATGCTCGACGAGATCGACAAGGTCGGA
>QWII01000051.1 GCA_021405325.1 Caldilinea sp. CFX5
AAATTGCACCAGGTGTGGGAACCGGTCAAATAGACCACGCGCCCGCTCCCATCGCTAAAATACCGCCGATTGGCCGCCGATACCTGCAACGGCCCGGTGGCCGCTTTTAGCCTAATTGATGCCAAAGATTGGGTTGCAATATTCGCCCTACGGCTAAATGGACCGACATCAGCAACAAAGCCTAAAGCAATAGCGCTACCAGTCAACAGTAGACTGCAAACGGCGATAATCGAGAGCCTCCAATATAAGCCAGGATTTCGCCGGGAAAGTCGAAGGTGTACGCCATTCATTTGTGGTCGCTTGGTCATATGGTTAAGTTTATTTCTTAAAGGACCATCTTTCGGCTGTAAAAAGCCTCAGCATAGGTATGAGGCGCTTTTGACTCAATACCCCGCAACCTGAGAATTGCCAAAAAGGTCTCGCCGGTGAACCAATGCTTATTCGTTTGGCTCTGGAAGTAGGTGAGGAGACAAGATACTTTTTGCTGGCAGGTTCGCTCATCTAAAGGCACAAAAAAATTGGGCGAACCCAAATCACCATCATACTTGGGAATCTCATATTCTAAAATAAAGTGGTCGCGGAAAGTGTTCCAGGTCAAATCTGCGATTAGCCGGTGATCCTGATGTAAATCCTGACGATGATGGGTGAAAATTATGTCAGGTGACACCTCCTTTAACTGTTCAAAGTTCTGCTTTATTTCTGCACCCTGGAATGGAAAAAAACCATCTTTAAAATCTTTGATGATCACATGCGTTTCTTTGGCTCCTGCCAAAAAAGCGGCGGCGCTGGCCATGGCTTCCGCGGCCCGTTGCTGCGGCGCGCTGAAGACCACCCAGTAAACCCGCAGGTGTGGGTAGGCTTGCAGCAGCCGTAAGATCGTGCCGCCGCAGCCAATCTCAATATCATCACTATGCGCGCCCAGGCATAGCACAACTGGATGAGCAACTTGTGCAAAATTTAGTGTAAGCGTGAGCAAGGTTATCCCTCGGTATGAACCTGTGGTAAAACGTTGGAGCGATCCAGCAAGACGAAATTACCGTTGATTTTTGCCCCTTTTGGGTTGATTTGTTGGTATGACTGCTCGCATGGTTTTTCCCAGATTGCCCAAGGTGGGTTGCCGTGTTCATACATATCATCAAAGAGCTTTTTTTCTTTAAAGGTGTCCATACAGGCCCAAAATCCTGGATTCTGGTAGGCGATTAACTGTTGGTCTGCAATCAACCGTTGAAATGGCTCAACGACTAACTCTTCACCCTCAGCCATATACTCAAAGAGTGCATTCCTGAAAATGAAGA
This sequence comes from Caldilinea sp. CFX5, assembly GCA_021405325.1. The sequence continues at coordinate 1,296 of QWII01000051.1, forward strand.
AGCCGCCGTTAATCCAAAAATCACCTTGATCGATGGGACGAATACTTGTTACCAAGCCATTTTGTTCATATGTCACTTGATGAAAGGATTGTGATGGGCGTACAGCCAAAAAGCTGGCAATTTTATTCTGCCGCTGGAAAAAGGTAATATAGTCAGCAAGGTTGAGGTTGGTTAGCCCATCGGCGTAATTTGCCATAAATAGATCTTCGCCTGCAAGATAGGGCTGCACAGCCTTAAGCCGCTGGCCGATATTGACGTGTAAACCGGTATCGACAAAGGTTATCGTCCAATCGGAAATATCACGGTTAACAATACGTACAGCGCGTCCGCCCTCGCTCATAACAAAATCATTAGACAAACATTCATCGTAGCTCAAAAAGTAGCGTTTAATATAGTCGCCGCGGTAGCCAAGACAAAGAATAAAGTCACAGTGACCAAAGTGGGCATAATATTTCATCAGATGCCAAATAATCGGACGATAACCAATTTCGACCATCGGCTTAGGAATGGTCTCTGAGTATTCACGGAGTCGGGTTCCCAAACCACCACAGAACAAAACGACTTTCATGATTTCCTCCTGGAATTTCAACCCGCCCAGAATTTAGGCGTCTACGGGGGATCATTTCTTTGCAATAGCCTTACTGCATACCGGTTAGTTATAGCGCCGAAAAACCGGCTTGGTTGGTCCACCAACGAGATACTTCTCAACACCTTCATCGAGCGCGCGGCGATAAATTGCGAGCGCCTCGTGAATAGCCATGATTGTATGGTCTATCTCAACATCACGATGGGAGTAGCTGATAACCAATGACGGAAGCAACAGACCGCGCTTGATCGTTTCCTGCATAAAGAGGGCGCGGAAGAGTTGCGATGGTTGACCGTTCTGGTCACGTGTGCTGTAGACCAAATTACACGGAAAACCGACAACCTCGACATACTTTTCTAGCCCATGATCAGCAATGGCGTAACAAATCCCATCGGCCAAGCGCCTGCCTTGGCGCTTCAGATAGCCAACAACATCCTCTGTACGATAAATTCGCATAGTCTCGATGGCGGCGGCTAAAGCGTGCGTTTCGGCGCCATAGGTAGTGGAGAGGAGGAAGACCCGTTCACGGTTGTGCTGTAGACCGCCTAATTCCATAATCTCGCGCCGGCCGACCAGCGCAGCAATGGCGAAACCGTTGCCCAACGCTTTACCAAATGTGGAAAGATCGGGGACTACCTGGTACAGACTCTGCACGCCGCCAAGATTATGACGAAATCCGGTAATGATCTCGTCGAGAATAAAAAGCGCGCCATTTTGGTGGCAGATGCGCTTCACCTCGTGCAAGAAATTATCCTGCGGGGGAGAGTACTTTTCCGGTTCCATGAGTAAGCACGCAATGCGGCCAGGATAGCGTTCGAACAAGCGCTCCACACTGGCTAAGTCGTTGTAATGAAAGGTCACAGTCAACTCCTGAATGACTTGTGGTATGCCGGCATTCATGGCCGAGGCGCCAATGAACCAATCATCAACGGAAAAGAAGGGATGATCTACACAAATACCGATCATATCGCGCCCAGTGTAGGCCCGCGCCAACTTGACGGCAGCCGTGGTAACGTCGGAACCGTTTTTGGCGAACTTGACCATGTCAGCGCCAGGAATGAGCGCCAGGAGTTGTTCTGCACACGTAAGCTCAATCAGCGCTGGTCGCGTAAAATTAATGCCTTGTTGCATGGCACGATAAGCAGCCTCTACCACTGGCCTATAGGCATGGCCTAAGGTCACAGCGCGCAGCCCCATGCCATATTCGATGTACGCGTTACCATCGACATCCCAAACATGACAGCCTTCACCGCGCAAAATAAAGCCCGGCGCCAATTCAGGATATTGATCGTCACCTTTGGCATAGGTGTGAGCGCCGCCTGGAATCAGCGAATGGCTTTTGGGCTGGAGCAATTTCGATTGAGCAAAGTTAGAAATCCGGGGCATCTGCGCTTGCGCCGCAACCAGTGACCCCCTTTCTCGACCCGTGGCATTTACAGTGACATTTGTGGTCATGCTTGACTCCTCAATCTTCAGCTATCCTGTCGATTGCATTGAACTGGTGTACACGGTTAAGCGTATCAGTAGTCCGCAGTCGTGTGGTCGCGTAGTCCAGCGTCAATCCATAGCCACTTTGGCTGCATTGCGGTCTACTGAGTATGGATTTATTTCTGTGTCAAGCCATCATGGAATAATTTCTTCCAGCAGATGGTGTTCGACTAATACCGCAGCTACTTCGCGAAGGATGGTAAATTTGCAGCCCGACTTTGCGGCAATATCGAGCAGTGAGTGGCTACCGTCGGCGTAATTCAACACCCATAACATGGCTAATTCGCTGGCTTTGGCATCTTTCCGCCCGCCGAACAAATCATAAAGCCCGCGTCGGCCCAACTGCGGTTCACACTTAGGATTTGTTCGTCGATAATAACGGTTGCCTTCGAGGACATCGCATACCTTAAGATAAGTCACTAACGCATCGGCGAGCGCCCAAGGTTGTATAAAGCTAAGATTATCGGCCGAGGTATGATATTCGGCAAAGCGCCCGTGGGGCGTTCTCGTCAAGCTGCCTACTGCTAAATTAAAGCCGGGCGAACAATACTGGCGTTCGTCATAGCCATAGGGCGAGAAGTCCTGGATCGCAAATGCCTTCCCTGATTCTTTTAGCACCTGGAGGACAGCCTGATCGATTTCAGCATCACCCCGTCGGCTGCGCTTGTATGTAAGGTTGCCGCTATCGCCGACACAGGCGACAACCAGACCATGCCGGATCTGTGCCGCCTGCTCCTCGTGATCATTAAGCCAGGTGATAGCGCCAATCGTACCTGGCAAAAAGAGGAAACGGTATGAATAGCGACGGGCAAGTGGCGTTATATAGTTTGCCAGATAAGTTGCCAGCGCCATGCCCGACAGATTGTCATTGCACAAGGCAGGGTGGCAACTGTGACATGAAATCAATATCTCCTCTTTGCTGGCCCCCGGCAGGAAATATTCACCATAGGTCAGATGGCCCTGTTCGAGCGATGAATCAATGTAGACTTCATAGTCTCCTTCCGCCATCTGTTCCAACGTCCGTTGGCTAAGACAGAAGCCCCAGGTTTCCTGATAGTAGGCGGTGCGGTAGGGAAACCAGTCGGGATGTTCCGGCAGCGTATGCAGATGTTCCCTTAACTCGGCCAGAGAGATAGTCCGCTGAATCGGAATACTGTAATTGACGACATGTAAACTGGAATCGGCAAAGTCGACAATCTTTTCACCCTTGTCATTCCGAATGTATGCTTCCCGGATATTCCACTCCTTGGGTACAATCCAATCAAAGACCTGTGTGCCGGTTGGGATCTCGTGAAGTTGCAGCGGAATGTGTTGTTGCAGGATACGGAGCGATTGCCGCACGCCATTGCCAGTAATGCTGCGGCAAATCGGATAGAGTTGGGCGATCAGATCATACATTGCACACCCAATGCTATCAAGCTCCATGCTTTCCTGGCGTTCTGCAAACGTCATCATATGCTCTCCTGCGTCAGGTTGAAGTTTGGATAAGTCGCATCGCGCCCTGAAATTACTGTAATCGCCCGCGGCCAGGTAATGGCAAAAGCCGGATCATCCCAACGAAAGCCACGTGCCGCCGTTGGCATATAGAATTCTGACATCTGATAAAAAATTTCCGTATGGTCTTCCAGCGTCAAAAAACCGTGGGCGCAGCCTTCCGGTACATAAAGCATGGTATGTTCATCTGCTGTCAGCGTAACGCCGATATGTTGCATAAAGGTTGGTGATGTCGGGCGCAGATCGATGATCACATCGTAAATGGCGCCGTTTGTGCAACGCACCAATTTGGCTTCCGCTTGGGGTTCAACCTGATAGTGCATACCACGCAAAGTTCCCGCCTTTTCGTTGTAGGAAACATTGCATTGAACCAGGCGTGGGTTTAGACCATGCGCTTCGAACTCCCGTTGACACCAAGCGCGTGCAAAGAAGCCGCGGTTGTCAGATAACCGTTCCATTCGAATCAGATAAGCACTGCTCAGTTTGGTGGCTTCAAAGATCATTGGCTGGCTTCAGTTCTTCTCTATAATTCCTCATGGATAAACTATTACATATGGAATCGGCGCCACGAATTGGCCGCCCCATGCCCGAATATAACCAACCTGCGCCATAATCTCATCCTTAAAGTTCCATGGCAGAATCAAAACGTAGTCGGGTTGTGTTTCTTTGAGTTTGTCGGGGTGAAAGATGGGAATATGGGTGCCGGGCAAGAATTTCCCCTGTTTATATGGATTGCGATCAACCGTATAGGCAAGAAAGTCAGTGCGAATACCGCAGTAGTTGAGTAGGGTGTTGCCTTTGCCTGGCGCGCCATAGCCAACCACAGATTTCCCCGCATTTCTGCAATGGATCAGAAATGCCAGCAGGTTGCGCTTTGTCGCCTTGACTTGTTCACCAAAGGCGGCATAATAGGCTAGATCGGTAACGCCGGCAGCAACTTCACGCGTGTTGAGTTCCGTTGCACGTTGACAAATTGGTTTTGTTGTGTCTTCTGTGTGTCGGGCATAGATGCGCAGTGAGCCGCCATGCGTTGGCAATTCTTCAACGTCGAAAAGTGTAAGCCCATGCGCGGCGAATATCTTGTTGACTGTGGCAAAACTGAAATATGAAAAGTGTTCGTGATAAATTGTATCGAATTGATTCTCGGCAACCAGGCACATTAGATGGGGAAATTCCATTGTGATCACGCCTGACGGTTTCAAAACAAGCTTCAGCCCTGCCACAAAATCATTGAGATCAGGGACCTGCGCAAGCACGTTGTTTCCTACTAATAGATCCGCTTGTATGTCATTGGCGACCAAGGCGCGGGCGCTTTCTGTGCCAAAGAATTCAATTCGCGTTGGCACGCCTTTGTCAATAGCGACTTTGGCTACATTGGCAGCCGGTTCAATCCCCAAGACAGGAATCCCTTTTTTGACAAAGTATTGCAACAGATAGCCGTCATTACTCGCCACTTCGAGTACCTGGCTAGTACTGTTGAGATGAAAACGTTCCATCATCAGATTCGTGTAGTGTTGTGCATGTTGTAGCCAGGTGTCAGCGTAGGATGAAAAATAGGCGTATTCCGTAAAGATATGCGTTGGGCTTACATACTCTTCCAACTGAACCAGGAAGCAATGCTCACACACGTAAACGTGAAGCGGGTAGAAAGGCTCCATTTGATTCAATTGATCGGCGCTGAGGTAACTTTCACAGAGTGGCGACATGCCCAAATCGACAAAGGTATGGCGTAATGGTGTGTTGCAGAAACGGCAGATTGGCCCGTAAGCAGGGCCAATCGGCGGCCCAACCCGAGGCGTACTCACACCCGCATCTATCGCTAGCGTCATGGACTTACCCTTTCTTCTTCACCCGTCAACCGTAAGCGGACAAAGTTACCTAGTGGCGGCGTACAGCCAATCAAGTTAGCAGCGTTGTCCAGCGCAAGGTCGAATCCAGTTGTCCGCTCCTGAGGAGTTGTTTAACATGCTCAATTCGTTTGTATTGCGGACCTTCGAATTCTTCCTGCTTCACACCATATTTTTGATATACTTCGTATAATTCTTGTGCGCCCCGACGTGCGTGCCACTGGGGTTTGAAGTCTGGCAAGATGCGCCTAATTTTGGAAAAATCCACACGATAGGTGCGCTTGTCTGGTTCAGCATCAGGCGCATATTCAACACGAGAGCCAGGGACTGTTTCGCTAACAATGGTTGCCAGATCGCGAATTTGATAATTTTCCTCATTGATGCCTACATTGAATGCCTGGTTGTGGACGGCAGCACGAGAGGCGTTAAGCACAGCAATAAAGGCACGCGCAATATCTTCAATATGGACAATCGGCCGCCAGGGACTTCCGTCGCTTTTTAGATAGACAAGGCCAGTGGTATAGGCCCAAGCCACCAAATTATTGAGTACAAGATCAAAGCGATGACGCGCGGAGACGCCATAGGCTGTAGCATTGCGCAGATAGGTTGGGCTAAAGCTGGCATCAGCTAATTCGGCGACATCGCGCTCGACCAGCACCTTTGAATGACCATACACAGTCACCGGCTTGAATTCCGCTTCCTCAGTCAATATGGTATCGCCGGCAGCACCGTAAGTACTACAGGATGAGGAAAAAAGAAAGCGTGGTACGCCCACCTGCTTGGCCAATGTTGCTAAACGCAGGGAGGCCCGATAGTTGATATCATAGGTTAAGTTGGGATTCAAGTTGCCGAGCGGATCATTGGAGAGCGCTGCCAGGTGAATGATAGCCTCAAAGCCCGCCAAATCCGATGCCGCGACATCCCGAATATCCTTTTTGATTTCAGGAATTGCAGGTATAGTTTTGCCGAATGTACACTGTTTGTAAAGGTCAGTATCTAGCCCAAATACGTCATGGCCTGCCGCCTTCAGCATCGGCGTTAGGACGACGCCAATGTAGCCGTTGTGACCAGTAACTAAGACGCGCATTGTTTCTCCTTGTTTATGTTACAGAAGCTTGTAAGTTACAGGAGCATTTCATATTGGTCGTCGAGCAACTTGCGGTAGTAATCTGCTTGATCGTGAATTTGACACACAATTTGATCAACTTCATGAATACAAGCAGTGAATTGTTCAACAAGGCGCTCAGTGGTAAAATGCTCAATGTGCTGGCAATAGCGCCCAAGGCCCATTTCCTTCATTAGCAGATCATTCTTCTCATGATAGCCAAGCGAAATTACGGGCCGCCCCAGCATTAGCGAACATAGCACGTTATGGAAGCGACTTGCTACAATAATATCTGTCTGGGCAATTTGATAAAAAAGGTCATTGACATTCGTGATTTCTTGGACGATAAGCTTTTCCTGCCAATGGGGTTCACCCTCTTCTTTTACAAATTCAGTGATTTCCCGGACCGGTCGCATATCTGCTATATCCCCCGAAATGACCCGGACGGTGAATCCTGCGCGGAGCAACCAGGTGACAAAATGTTTTATTTTTGAAAAATATTTCTGATAGACACTCTCACCAGTAACAGCCAGCCAGCCATAGTAATTGATCAACCCTAATCCCACCACGGTTGGCGTAGCGGAGAGTTTTTTAGGGACTGGCAATGATGCCTTCGGTAGACTAAAAACAAGATCTGGGTATAAGGTGTCACGAGATGTATCGTAACCAAGACTCTGCAGATAATTGAAGGCGGCCATTTCGCGATACGAACGGTAATCTGCCATTCGCAAGGCTTTGAGCATCAAGAATTTGCTAATGCGGTTCAAAATCGGGCCAACGCCAACACTCAGAAAAATAACTTGCGCTCCGCCCAGCTTGGCAGCCTTGCACCATTTGTAGAGCGTATAGGGCGCATGCCAAGGCCGGCGGACGCCCATATCATCAACGGCGCCTGTCCCCACCACGATAAATTTATCCCCTGGCTGAAACCATTTTGGACTCTGCAACCAGAAGAGAATCTCATCCGTCAGACGTAAACAGAGTCGTATAATGCGCGATGGCTGACTACCGAAACCAGGTTTATCTGTATATGCCCCGCTTGTGGGCAGTGTCTGGATGCCAAAACGCTTTGAAACTTCGCCGGAGCCGGTGCAAACACAGATTATATTTGCATTCGGTTGATATTTTTTAATGTGATAAAGCGCTGCTTCGAGCGAAGCATCATTCCCAGTATTGCCCGATCCAAAATTTCCATAAAGAATAATTTTATCCATATCATCACCTATCTATAGTACTTGTACAATTCTTGCACCAGTTGTACAAGTAACGTAACTATTCAGGCCGCTCCTCGCCAGTCACGGACTGGCGAGGAGCGGCCTGAATGGAGCAGGCGGGCTGAATAGTTACCAAGTAACAAAAATAGCGGGTATAGCAATTTCCCATAACCGGAAACGTAAGCTATTTGCCTACAAGTTTGCGGGCCAAGCTGACTTTGTTATTTAGGGTGGCTTGACGGTTGATATTTTGTAAAATGTTCTTTCTGCTTCTTTTTTTCAACAGCGTGCCACCAAGTGCGAAAAAATACTCCGCGCCAAAAAACGGGTAACACCGAGTATAAACCAGCTAGGCGCAACAACGAGATGACGCGGGCGCTTGCGACAACGATATGACCATCAAGAAAGTTCAAAACAGCCGAAAATAGATAAGCTCTACATGTGTGCCCGCGTAAAAACACATCACCCTGAACAGAATGCTGAATTCTGGCTAAGGCGCCTTGCGAATTGAAAACTTTATCCCGTATTCTGCGATAGTCTTGAGCCAAATTAGAATAATCAAAGGAACTCTTAGACCCTCCCGAAAGTCGCACTATTGCTACGCTTTGACTAATTCCATCAAAATTACCTAACAACGCCATCTGACAACATAGATCAAGATCGCCCCATACTAAAATCCGAGGATCCATCCCTCCTGCTTTGAGATAAGCATCTCTTCTGATCAACGAAGCTGCAAAGTGAAGATTCTCTCCCCCCACAAATAAGGCCAAGAGATTTCCTCTGGCTTCTGATGGAACAACGGATATAAAATTACCATCGTCGTCTACTAAATTGTAGGCCCCATAGATCCAATTACACCCCGTGAGCATAGCTTTGTCCAAGAGTGCTTTTAATGCATTGGGCAACAAATAATCATCATCATCGAGGAAATTAATATAAGTTCCCGATGCCAAATTGGCCCCTTTGTTCATTGCATCGATCAAATTAGAGTAGGAATTTATAACCGTCACTTTAGACGACTTCAGCCAATCCACATCCGGCAGCGGTTGGCGGCTATTGTTATAAATAAGAATTTCATGAAGATGATCATCAAGGTTTTGTTCCAAAGCGCTCTTGACTGCACGTTCCAGACTTGGCCGATTAATTGTCGGGATAATCGTCGTACAAAGCATAATGTTGCTCCTTTCCACACTGCGGTTGCTTAGAAAAAACAAGCGGTTCTGGCTTACCCACGTTCGGAAAGTAAGTCTTTCATTTCTCAATAGGCGCAGCCGCCTTGTCAATAGCTTGTGCGTCGTAGCTAATTAATTTGGGGTCAATATAGCTTTTTTCGTGATGTCGTAGCGCATACCGATAGGCAACGAGTGTTTGTTGAGCACAGCTCTGCCATGAGAATTGGGCGGCGCGTTGCAGCCCTTTATAAGTCAGGGCCGCCGCCAGTTCAGCATCAATTAGCACCTTTTCCATACAGATCGCCAATCGCGCTGCATCTTCCGCCGGGAATAAAAGGGCCGCGTCTCCAACTACCTCAGGAATTGATGAATTATCAGCCGCAATGATCGGGGCGCCACAGGCCATCGCCTCTACCAACGGCAAACCAAAGCCTTCGCAAAGGGACGGAAACGCAAATAGCGAGGCGGCATTGTAAAGCGACACTAAATCCGCATTAGCGACATTTTCCAAAAAGCGCACAGCATTGCCTAACCCTAATTGTTGCATCTTTTCAGTCAGTTCTGCCATCAAAGAATGATGTGTCCACACAATGACTAGTTGATAGTGGCGTCGGAGGGTTGTGGGGAGGAGTGCATAGGCATAAAGCAGGGTTATAAGGTTTTTGCGTGGATCAGCCGACCCCAACGCCAGGATAAACTTGTGATCAAGCTTATACTTGCGCCGAAGACAATTCAATTGTTCTTCGTCATGGAGCGGGGCATAGATCGGGCTGGCAGCCTCATGCGTCACTATGACCTGCTCGGACGCTACATGAAGATGCTCAACAATGCTTTTTCTGGCGGCATGGGAGACGGTGATAATCACCGCCGCCCGCTGGGCCGCCAGGCGTGGCACGACACGATAGTACCATTGCATCAATCGGCGTTTGGGTGACTTCGGCGCTCGTCTTGAAAATTGGTCAGGGAAAAACCAGATCATATCATGAATGGTCAACGCCAAAGGGCAAGATAAATACAAAGGCGCCGTCAAACTGGGAGCGTGTAACAGATCCAGACGGTCGCGTGCCGCTTGTCGCGCCAAACCAATCTGTTCCCGCCAGAAGGCTCCCGCCATCGGCAATGCACCGGAGATTATACGGTGTGTGAAATTAGGGCGAAGCGGGAGCATTGTTGTCTGGCTCGGTGAGCGGTCGAGGTATAAAATGTACTCATTTTCTGCGTCAATTTCAGCTAGTGCGTTGAGCAAATTTTCACTATACGTTTTGAAGCCACCTTTTTGGGTGTGGGTCAGGAAACGAGCATCAATGCCAATTTTCATTGTGTGTTCATCCTTAATCCACACCTCAAGTTGGCTGCAAGCGGGGGCCAACGAGAAAAACGTACGCGTTGTTGATTTGCGCCACCTGCTGGTCGAGTCGCCAAAAGGCGACAGCCGCACTGGTGTGATCAATTGTGGGAATGATGATGGAACAAAAGATTTCCTGCATGGTAGGGGTTTCCACTTCTGACTATTCAAGGTGATAACACAACTTAACGACATCAATATTGGACTGAATTTCCTTCCGTACCTCTTCCCGGTGGTGCGGCACAATGCTGTGCAAGACCCAGAAGAGCAATTTGGCCAGGCTCAGACCGCCGAGCAAGGAACGTAGGACGCCGGTGCGGATTGGGCCATAGTGTTTTTGATAGAAGAGAATCTTACCCCGATAGACCATCTTGCGCCTGCTCCAGCGGTTCATGCTGCGACCACCGAAGTGAATGATCGTATCGAGCGGCAGATAATAGGTTTGCCATCCGGCCTTTTTTAAGCGATATTGCAAATCAACTTCATCGCCATAGATAAAGTATGCTTCGTCCAGCAGCCCAATATCAGCCAAGGCGCGGCGTCGCAGCAGGAGGCAGGCGGAGGTGATCCAATCCACCTGCTGGGTTGTATCAGCCTTGAGCACCGCCGGGTATGTTTCCGCAATGAAGCGACTCAGGCGGGTGGCGATCAAGAACTCTTCCCATAAGGTTGAGAAATGGTTATAACAGGATTGCACCGTGCCGTCGGCGTTGAGAACCCGTCCCCCGACCGCGCCGGCTTGGGGCGTGTTATCCAGGAAGGCGACCAGGGCATCAAGCGCCGGCCCATTGACCAGGGTATCGTTGTTGAGTAGGAGAACATAGCGTCCGCTTGTTGCAACAATGCCCTGGTTGCTGGCCTTGCCCAAACCAACATTCTCGGTATTCTGCTGCAAACGCACTGCCGGAAATTCAGTGGCTATCATCTGTTGGCTGCCGTCGGTCGAGCCGTTGTCAACCACAATGACATCAAAGCGGCAGTGCATTGGCTTAGCATACAAGGATTCCAGACATGCCTTCAGGTAACTTTTGTTGTTCCAGCAGACGAGAACGATCGCCAGATCGGGGGCAAGGCCGTCGTCGGGCGCCGGTGGGATGGCGGCTTGCGCCGGCCAATCCCCGGCCAGTAGCGCTGCTTTTTCCATGTTTTACTCCTGTCGAAAACTACGATCCATGGCCATAATCTCATCATAAGTGCCCAGATCAATATAGGTGCCGCAGACCATGTGCAGGCTGCGGAAATTCATGCCATTGGCGATGGCGCCATTCATAATCTGCGCAAAGTCAGCAACGCCGTCACCAACGCACGTATGGAGGTACTCAGTAAAGCTGGGCCGCCAAATCATACACCCCCACATCTGTGTCAGGTTGGTGATACGCGGCTTGTCCACAATCTCGATTACACGACCATTGATGTCGGAGCGCACCATCCCAAATTTTTCTGGTCGTTCGGTGGTAAAGAGCGCTAACACCGCATCGACTTCAGGGTCGGCAATCTCGTGCATGTGGCGGAAAACCTCTTCGGGCTGCATGATCGTGTCGGCCATGCCAAAAAAGACCGTCTTGCCACGCGTCAGGTGATAGGCGGCATCGAGGGCATGGGCCAGACCGGGGGATGTGGAGCGTTCGTTTTGGTTGACGGCTTCCTGGACAACATAGCTGATATGACAACCAAAGCGTTGCCCGTTGCCAAAATAGCCCACCAACTGGTGCTTTGTTTCGTTGATGACAAAGATGACATGTTGCAACCCCGCAACCGTTAAGTTTTGCAAAACAAACTGCGCAATCGGCTTGTAGCGATTCTCCCGGATCACCGGGTATAGTTCCTTGGGGTATGGCAATCCTAAGCGGACGCCCTTGCCTGCTGCCGGAATAAGACCAATTAATTCTTCCTTCATAACCTGTTCCTTTTGCCCTAGGATGAGTGCTGCGATGCATCTGACTGACGACGAACGATCTGTTCAATGCTGACCAAACCACCCAGAAAGAGCCAGGCAAAAATGCTCGAACGAAAACCGTTAAACCCTATGTTGTAAACAAAGGGGAAAAACCAATCGACCAACATCCCCGACGCCGCCGTGCCGGCCAAACCGCCTAGGGTGGCGTAGACATAGGCGCGGGCAAAGCCCTTGGGCGCCTCGCTGCACAGCCGCCAACCCAGCCAGGCCGCTTCGGCAAAGAACCAGAGAACGCAACCCAGGCCCAGAAAGCCGATCTGGGCCAGAATGTCCAAATATTGATTGTGCGAGTTAAATTGCACTGCATAGCCACGAATGCGAAAGAGGGGGGTGTACCAGTAATAGTTGGCCGGACCAAAGCCCAGAATCGGATTGACGCCCAGCATCTTCACAATAATGACCCAGGCATCCATGCGTGTCGAATAGCTATACTCATCGGTTGCAATGGCGCGTGAACTGATGATCTGCGCCGGGAGATAGCCGGCGACGGCAAGAAAGAGTCCCAGCCGCCAGGAACGCGCCGCCACGATCACCCCAATGGCAACCAATGGCGGTAACCAGGCTGATTTCCAGTCGTATTGCAAGACACAGGTAACATAGAGCGACAAGAGACAGATGCCGCCCGCCAGCGCCCGCCAGCGCCAAGCCAGCGTTTCGTGAAACAGGGCCAGGCTGAAACTCAGAGCAATCAACCACGTCCAGAAAAGGGCATTGGCTGTGGCGCCACGCTGAAAAGCTGTCGCCGTGATGGCTGAAACCGGTGAGACCCACCCCAACGCAAAGAGACCGCCCAAGATGAGCAAGAGCCAGGTCATCCATTCCAGCCAACGTAGCTCCTGCACTTCATGCGCCACCAGCAAAAAAGCGCCGACGGCCAGGACAAAAATTAGTGTGGCGCCGATCTGAGCATCCATAGGCGCCCGCTGCGGAACAGGAAACCAGGGCAATTGCCCAACGGCAAAAGCGACCAAGGTTACGCCGACTAAGTAGAGCAGTGGACGCACCGGGCGTGAGGGGACTAGGAGTCGTTCGCGCCGTGTGACCAACAGCTTCAATAGCCATAAAGCAACCAATAAACTTAATTGCAATACAGCAAAGTTTAGCCCGCCTGGTAAGGCAGGAGAAGGAGCAAGCAAGCCGGTAATGAAGAGGGTGATAATGCCCCATTGCGGATAATAGAGAAAAAAGAGCGCGCCACCCATGGCGAGCAACAGCGCGATCACGAGGACGAGCCGACTTGGCGCAAAATTCATGGGTAGCCCAGTGCTAATGCATAATACCGCCGCAATGATCAGCAGCGTTTGCCAATGCCGGAAACCGGTCATGAGCCATTGTAATGATTTGATCGATGGGTGACTTTGCGTAACCATATTCATTGCTGGTGGTCTGCCTATATAAATTTTAGAAGGCTCATGTACGGAAAGCGTGAATACCTGTCAGGTTTCGCAAACCTGACAGGTGTGGCTGGTTGAGACCTCACACTTTCTGTACATGAGCCATTTTAGAAAACCGTAGAGGCGTCCCCTTGCGGGCGCCCGCAAGGGGACGCCTCTACGGTTTTCTAAAATCTAAAGGGTCGGTCTACTAGGCGCCATTACCATAGTAAGCAATTAATTCACAAAAGGTGATCGCCGCCGCTCAGTTGGGGATGACTTGATCGTGCGCTCAATCATGTGCAGAAACCGGGGCAGGGTGGCAGCCCAGTCATACTTTGTCCGCACCAATTGGTATGCCTGCGTCGTCAAACGCTCGCGTAGGCCAGCTTCGCGGAAAAGCCGCAGAATGGCCTCGGTAAAGGCTTGTGGGGTATCGGCAATCAGCAAATGCACCCCATCCTGGGCGTCAATGCCTTCGGCCCCCTTGCTTGTCGTAACAACCGGCGTACCCAAGGCCATTGCTTCTAAGATCTTTACCCGTGTCCCGCCGCCCCTATGAATGGGGGCAATGCTACACCATGCCTCAGCAATGAGCGGGCGTATATCGGGTACAAAACCAGTCAATTGCACATTTTGCGCCGACGGTAAGGGCTGATTAGCATGATCACCAGTGATGGTGAGCGTAACGTCAGGGTTCTGCGCTTGCACTTGGGGGAAAACTTCACGCAGAAACCAGACCATTGCTTCATAATTGGCGAAATAGCGAAAGGAACCGGTAAAAATCAAGGCATTGGGCGTTGGTTGCCTTTGAACAGCCGCATAGTCAGCGAGGTTGACACAATTGGGAAACACTTCAATCGGCTTGTAACCGGGAACAGTCGCGCTAACCAGTTGCCGCTCGCAAGTCGAGACGACTGTACAACCGCGAAAGCGCCGAAGTACTTGATCCACATAGCGGCGATGCTTGAACCAGGTCAGCCCATGCCGAAAGCGGCTACGGAGGGTCGTTGCCTGACGATAGGGTTCAACCAACACGCCCAGTTCGACTTCTTCAAAAAGCGCTGGCGTCTGCCCAAAGTGGCGCACATAGCCGGCCGTCGCCAACTGAGAAGCGATGATTAGATCATAAGGTTGCTGGGCCACCGTCTGCGCAATTGCGCGCGCCATCTGTGGTGAATAGGTATTCACGATGGAACGCGGGGTAACCATAAAAAAACTAAGGCGAGCGCGCCAGCTATCGGGTACAAAAGGTTGCCATGGCACGACTTGCGCACTTGTACAGAGCGCACCCAGTTCCGGTGGAGCCACATCGTTCCCGGCTTCGTCGGCAAAGCTCAACAGGGTGACATCGTGGTGCGCCGCCAGACCGGCTAATAGATGATAGACCCGCAGCTTAGAACCATTATTGATGGGATAAGGAAACCAACGCGATAGAAAGAGAATGCGCATTGTTAGTTCACAACTTAGCGTAGTTCACAACTCGGCGTAGTTCACAAAGTGGCGTATAGTACTATTTCATTCCAAGTTCACCTTGAGAGACAGCGGACCCCAACGTCGACATAAAAAGTCAATGATGCCCTGCCACATTGCATTGCGATGCGCCCGCATGTGTCGCCATTTCGGTTTGATGGTCCAACTGGTCAAGGTTCGTAGCAACTGTATCCAAATTTGCAGCCAAATCCGTAAGGGAGCGTGATGTTTTGCTAATAACAGTAGATGGTTACGTGTTAAATAGTAAATCATCATCGGCTTGGGTTGCGCATCAAGGGGTGTACCTTTATGCCAAATTTTGGCCTGTGGAACATGAATGAGATGCCATCCTGCTTTCGTTGCACGCATACACCATTCAGTTTCTTCCCAATAGCAAAAAAAATCTTCATCAAGCAAGCCGATTTGTTCAATAACCGCACGACGAACTAAAAGCGCACAACCTGAAATCCAGTCGACTCGATGCGGTTGATCTAATTGACCGCGATCTGGTTCATCTTTGGCAACATGCAGGCTTTCCCAATATCGGCTTAGTAATCCGCCGCCTGATTGGATGACATAGGGTTGTTTGTAATGATAGACCATCGGGCCGAGCATCCCCACATGCGGATCGCTTTCACCAACCTGAATTAACTGATGCAGACAATCAGCATCGACAATCGTGTCGTCATTAAGTATGAAGATCCAGTCAGCTTTTCGGGTGAGTGCGATGTTAATGCCAATATTGTTATTGCCGGCATATCCTAGATTCTCCGTTAATTCAACAACCTCGGTGGCTGGAAAAGTTGTCCGGATCGTTGCGACTGAGCCATCAGTAGAGCCGTTATCCAAAATAACTAACGTTTGATTTGTATAAGTACTCTGTGCTAAGGACAGCAAACATTCTACTGTGTCTTGGCAACGATTGTTATTTAAAATAATGGTAACTACTTTAGGTTGCATTCGCCTCTTCCATTACAGATACGCTTATAACTTGTGAGCAGAGCAATCACTTTTTTATGGATTTTACACCTAATTCATTAGGCCATTCTCGCACAGAGGGCCAAATGACTTTCCAGTATCCTTAGGGATTTGTCCCATGTCCAGTTATCTAGTATATGCTTTCGTGCATTGCGACTATATTCAAAGATCAAAGCTTGATTTGCCAGTAAGTATTGGATAGCTGATGCAAATTGAGTCAGATCACGTTCAACTAATAAACCGGTCTGTTGATGGCAGATGCTTTCCTGTATGCCACCCTCACACACACCAACGACCGGAGTGCCGCATGCCATTGCTTCCAGCGGTACTAAACCAAAAGGTTCTAATACCGGTGCATAGAGGCAGAGACAAGCTTTGTTGTATTCAATGGCTAGTTGCTGTGAATCCAAATTGGTTACAATTTCGAGGTTAACCTGGTAATGGCTTGCTAATGCTACAATATAAGCCTTTTCAGGCTCCTGAATGATATTACAGACTATTTTTAATTTTGGCCGTTTGTCAATAGGGATTTGCCCTAAACTTTTAATGATGAAATCAAATCCTTTGCGCGGTGATAATTCGCCCACAGATATGACAAAATTTTCTTTGTTGATATGAGGCATCGGGCGGAATGTTTCATCATCTACACCGTAATGACACACCTCTGTTTCAACACGAAAGCCAATTTTCATTTGCTCTTGGGTAAAACGGGAATTAGCTAATAGCCGCTTGGTATGGCGTATGCTTTCCTGTTGTATAGTTTCCAAACGCCGGGTATAGAGCCAAATGAAGGGATCGAAATGATTTAGAAAGGATCGCCATTGATTTTCTCTCAAATACGGTCGGGTAAATCGACGGATAAATGATGAACCGAACGGTTCATGCAAATAATAAATGGCAGGTATTTTTATCCACGGTAGAAATGTAGGTATAAATGTGTAAAGACAGGTATTTGCAAACACTATATCATATTCTCCCGCATTGATTTCATAGGCAATCCTTTGACCAATATAGATCAGATCGCCCAAGTCTCGCCATCGATTTAATTGATTCAGACGCCCAAAAGGACTATCGAGTAATCGTCTAGCTGAAAAATCAAAAACATGATACTGCTGTACAAAAGGGCGGATGTCACAATACTGATGGTTTGCTGTGCTGAGTGTATAAGCATCAATGGTGTGTTGGTTTGCCAGACCATGTGTCCATTCAAAGATGGCGCGTTTTGCGCCACCGCTAGGTGTATTAAAAAACAAAGCTATTCGCATGACGCAACCCTTTCCGCCTTTTGCACATTATCTCAAGCTATTACCCATTTTTGTCTGTGGGATACTACAATACAATGCTCCCTTAAGCTCTCTGATCGAAAAATTTCTTTCTTCTAATCGAACAACCAGTGGCGTGGGTAGCGTAGAATGATGGTGAAGCGTTTTCTCCCATGAGTCAGATGTATTCTCATCTGTCCAGATCCACCAAAAGCACTTTTCAACCGGCAGGAGCTGTTCTACATCTTGAGGATTAACAATGCCATACCAGCGCATTTGCCGGAGGACTGGAACAGCTACCTGTGGTAACCACCAAACAGAGGTAGCGACCGCGTTAGGTTTCAATGTAATGAGTTCTCCATTTAATTGTGTCCACTGTTTTTGCATGCCAGCCAAGTGTCTCAAGCCGAGTAATTGGATTAACAGACTGGATAATAACAAGGCTAAACATCCCCACTTTAGCAGGCTGCTCTTACTGGTTTCAAAACCTATCCACCCAAGGGTTGCAAGTAATGGATAAGCCCCAAGTAACATGCGCGGTCCCCATCCGCCGCCGCCCCACGTTGGCGTCGTAAGCGTGATGCCAAATAGGTAACCAAGCATTAGAATCCATAGTAGGCGAACTCGTATATCTTTGTTCAGCCAAGCAAGAGAAATCAACGACGCAAAGGCAAAAGGAAAAACATCAGTAACACTGGGCGCGACCCCATTGCTATAGAGAGCAAAATGTGCGAAATTGATGATAACAACACCATATAATAGCAATGAAAGTGCAAATATAGTTGACCGGTGAAGGCGCTGAAGAACAATAAATAGTATGAGAACTGTGATAAGTAATACTGCCCACTTTCGGTACCCAAGCGGTAACAAATGTATAGCGACTATACCTATACGGCTTTCAATCGTGATAGGGTTTGCTTGAACCTGTGGCCCTACAAATGTGCCAAAATTTGCAACATTATATACCCACCAAGGAGCAATTCCAAGCAGTAGCCCACTTGCAAATTGTCCACCAAAACGAATTCCTGCAACGATGCCGTATGTCATTAAAACTGCGAGAACAAGTGCAGGACCAAAAAGCATTGCTTCGGGCCGAAACCATATCGCCATCGCCGCAATTATCCCGGCAGCTAAGGGACGTGACTTCAAGACTAAATAAGTTGCAATAACAATCAATCCAATACTAAGAGCATGTTCCCAAAGAATAAATGCATAAAAGATAAGTGGTGAAGCCAAACCAACAACCAGAACAAGCACCCCAGGATATGCTATGCCCAGAATCTTTCCAAGAAGCCCACTCCCATAAGCGGCCAACAGTGTGCCGAGAATTGATGGAATAACCAATCCCCGCATACCGAATAGCAAATAAAAGGGCAGAACTATCCTTGCATATGCAGGTGAGAAGATCGCCTGGTAGCTCTTGCCAACACTAAGATAAAAGCTGTCAAAGGCGGGTCGAAAAACGCTTAATAGTTCGGCTGATGTCCCAACAGAAAGTGTATGAGTGCAAGCAAGCGCGTCTATTTGTGAGTATTTTACCCCTTGATCGCCACTAAAATAGCCGCCTGGCGGTAATGTAGTTGCAATAAAAATGTAAATGACAACTAGTATTAGTGTTGCACCAGGCAAGGTTGTGAGCAGTGCAATTATCGTGGCTTTCATATAGTGACGAGGCGCCTTACTCTCGTGATTTTTACCGAGTTTGACAAAAATACCTCCAACATCTCCTGAACATAGTGTCGCCAAAGATGCACCTGTAGCTACTCGCCCCTTGGTACTGCGCCAGCGCTTTAGATACAGGTGCGACCTTCATAAATTGCTTATGCTTACCTGTTTTCTGCGCTCTTTTCAAAGGGAGATTGGTGCATCTCTTGCTGACGCGGGTCAAAACGTCGCCACCATTTTACCGCCTGTTTGGCCGTAAGCGGATGTAGATGAGCCAGCAAAACTAGGGCAATGGTTTTGCTATGAAAAGGTGCTAAAGTCCAGGCTTTGCGCAGCCATGCCCTGGCAAAGTCATCATGCTTCCCCTGTAGGAGATAGTAATTTGCCACGAGACGCATTAGCTTGGCCTGCTCTGCTTTGGGTAATGTGTGAAATTGCGGTGTGTTGACGAGCCTGTTTTGCGCTTCGGATTGATCGCATAAATCTATGAGCAAAAAATAATAAAAAAAAGCACTCTTGTGCCCCGGTTGTATTGTGCGAAAATGGTCGGAGGCAAGCACTTTATATTTGGTCCGAATTAGTGCCAAGAGTCGCTGCCCGGCAGGTGTGGTTTTGGTCATGTTGGCATCATGGATACGATACCAAATGGTAGCAGTATCGATAACACCAAAAGTCACCTTTTCGGCCATGCGAATATAAAGATCATAATCCTGGCACCAAACAATTGATTCATCATAGCGAAGCTGGTAGTTCTCAAAAACCGTCCAACGGACCATCACATTACCGCCGGTCCCAAAGAAAGGCGTTGCAATTAACAGAGGATAAACATCACCACTAATGTTTCCGATGCGATATTGAGAAAATCGTCTGATCAGTTTGCCGGTTGCATCACAGTAGTAGCCATCGCCATAGACAACGCCAACATCCGCATGTGTGTTTAGAAAATTGACCCGATCCAACAAACTGTTTGGTGTAAACCAATCATCGGTGTCCAGCGTCGTAATATATTCCCCTTGTGCTAACCCTAACCCCTGATTTAAGGCAGCGGCCTGACCTCTATTTTTCTGATAGGTGTAACGAATCCGTGAATCACGATATGTTGTCACAATGGCCGCTGTATTATCCGTCGAGCCGTCATCGACCACAATAAGTTCCCACACAGGGTAAGTTTGCGCAAGCACACTATCAATTGCTTGCTGAAGGTAGGTGGCGCCGTTATAAGCGGGCATGACAATCGTGACTAAACCCGGAACGATCATTTGCCTTCACCTTCACGCTACAGCCATATAGACTGCCTGCATTTGCCGAACAATATTGGGCCAGGAAAAATTAAGCGCCTGCTTTCGGGCCTGTTCCGATAAACGCTCGCATTCTGCCGGCGCCTCTAATAAACCTAATACGGCCTCCATCATACTGCGCGCATCAGCGCATGGCGTCAAAACTGCACATTGGGGAGTAACATAATCACGGCTGCCACCGACATTCGACACAACCAATGGCAGACCACAAGCCATGCTTTCTAAAATGGCATTATTCGCCGTAGCCTCTGTCAAAGGCATAATCATCAAAGCTGCGGAACGATACAAGGCGAGCAATTCAGCTTCCGACACTTTGGATTTTAGAAGCAAGTTCGGGTGACAACCGATAAGCTTGTGACAATGCGCTGGCGTTACGGCGATAAATCTGGTCTGTGGCCGCCGGTAGGCAACCAACTCAATTACACCGCGTAGCGTTGGGAAATCGCGATAATTTTCTCCAACAAACAAACAGAGATCAGGGTCTCGCTTTGCAAAAGGCGGTGGCAAGTAATATTCTGTGTCAATCCCCAGCGGTACAAAAAAGATGCGATCTTGCTTAATCTTATCGGCAAAGAACGCTTGCTGGTTGCGACCTACACATACAACAGCCGACAGATGGCGAAGATGTTGGTCGATTTGGACGGCTTGCCGAAGCCCCGTTAGTGGTTGATGAAATGTTGCAACCACGCGGTTCCGTCTGAAATTGGTAAAAAAACCGGCATACCGATAGGTTGTTTCACCATAAAGAAAATGATAGATGAAACCCGGCTCTGTAAGCATACGCCACGCAACTGCTAATTCAGCAGCCATGGCTGCGCGATCATAGCCGGGGGTGCCTTTGGCTAGTCGCCAGAGCATTCGTTCACGAATCAGCTTGCGCGAGAGTGGTTTGGCAACGCGCATCACTTCCCCTTTATCTTCAGCCACGCCATATTCAGCCAACCGGGAATAGCCAGAATGGGGTGAATGATGGCTGTAGCGAAAGACAACAAAGCGAACATGTGGTGTAATCATTGAAACGCTAAATTCCTACGTAGGATTTATTTCCCTAGGCGCTGATTGTGTTGTGAAGGTGTAACAATTCTCCGCACGAAGGCGATCGCCTCGCTCAGGTAACAGCCGTTGTGGTTATTTGGTGACAACAAAAATGAGGCGACTGAATGCAGTCGCGGCATTCAATTCTTTGTGTTGCGCAAGCGTGCTATCTGCACATTCTACCAGCAACTCCACTTGTGATACATGCTGCTTTTGCAAATGTTGATAGATGGCTTCAGGATAAGTTGGCACCTGATGAATGATCACATGCCAAATCCAAGTTTTGTGACGTACAATCGAAATAAGAAATCCTTTGATCAACTGCCAGGCGGGCCTATATTCTCCATTGCGCAGATGTTTCCTGAAACCGATCATGATACGTAAGCTGATCCCCCAAAATGAATTGGCTGCCAATGCTTGTTGGTACTCAGCGGCAACAGCAGAATGGTTACGATTTTGAATATCAAAGATCACGATCCCCCCAGCATGGGTCACGCGTAACATCTCATTGATGGCTTGATTGAGGTTGGGGATATACCAGCTTGCATGGAGACAATAGACACAAGGAAAATAGTTATCAGTATAGCTGAGCGCCTCAGCATCGCCTACAACTGTTGCAATCTCTGCATTTACTGCGCGACATTTTTGGACAAGCTTGAAAGCAATATCGACCCCGTAAACGGCATGGCCACTCTTTTGTAAAAAATCCGCAATGGGATAGCCTGTGCCTATAGCGACTTCAAGCAAAGCGGCGTCTTTTGCTACGCGCTCGCAGATCAGTGCACACAGGTTTCGGTCATACGGCAAAAAGCCATAAATCTCATCGCGCGCGGTGAGCCAATAGGTTGAGTAAACGTCCTTCATATAGGTTTTCCTATCCATGAAGCGCTCCTGTAAACCACTGAAGGTCAAGCCACTAGTACAGAGCGGCCTAAGTAAGCCAGTCGGTCAGTAGGACAGTAAGTCAGTCACTGTCTCACTGTCTCACTGGCCACTATGGGTTTATTTACGCCGTCGTGGACTAGCCTACCTGGCTTAACTTGACTAACTCCCTGCCCAGACCCCAATACGATACTAATTTACTCATCGGTGTACCTGTCCGAATTTTCATAAGGTCGGTGTAAATCTGCTCAAGCGTGGTGAAGTTGGCTTCCCAATCAGCCTTCGCACGTGCAATTTTGAGATTCGTTTCCCCCATCTGCTTACGTAGGCAGGCATTTTCGAGCAAGGTCAGGATTGCTTGTTGGATTGCCGCCACGTCAGCGCGCTTTGCCCTCATCCCGTTTACACCAGGAGTGATCCATTCATCGTATGCTGGTGCATCTGAAACTACCAGCGGAAGACCGCAAGCCATGGCTTCAAGCATCGAGACCGATGTGCCATCGGACAGCGCCGTTGTTACATAAACATCAGCGGCGCTTAAGTAGGCAACCATCTCCTGTTCATTGACCCGGCCGGTAAAATGTATATACGCAGTCAGCCCGGCCTCGCGGATCTGTTCCTTCAAGCTTGCCTCCAAGGGGCCTGTGCCAATGAGGATCACACGTGTGTTGGGTTGCTGGGCAATAATGGCCGGCAGCGCCTGTAGAAAGTATTCAATGCCATAAACGGGCTTGAAGTTGCGTGTCATGATCAATAAATCATTCTGTTCCCAGCCTAGCCGTTGCCGGATTGCCAGCCCCTCTGCACATGGGTGGAAGGTCTGGAGATCGATACCCCAAGGAAAGACGACGATCTTCTCTGGGGCGCAATGGGTAAGTTCGATGATGCGCTGCTTAACCAGTTCACAATCACAGGTAATGCGCTGCGCACGACGAAGGGTGAGCGTGGCGGCCCAAGCCGTGAATTGCGCCTGCTGCGGTTCGATCAACACATCCGACCCCCAGGGCATCGACAAGGTGCGCGGAAAATTGGCTAATGCCCCGATCAAGCCGTGCCAACGCAAATATCCCGTGTGCAAGATATCCGGCTGTAGTTTATGGAGTACCCTGGCAAGATGGCGCCCCATGCGCCAGAACTGCCAGTAACGCCGCCGGGGTACGCAATGCGCATAAAATCGAAAGTCAAACAGCTTGGTGAAATCAAGGTTCTGAACCCCCGGCACTTGTAACAGTTCGTGGGTATGATAAGCGATTAGATAGGGTTCATGACCGCGTTCCACTAATTTCTCCAGAAAACGACGGTCATGAACGTTATAGCCTTCGGCCAGGTAAGCAATTTTCATGCCGGCACCAATAGTTCTTCGCGATACCACGCCACCGTGCGCGCCATTCCTTCTTCAAAGCTGACTTCAGGCACCCAACTCAGTTCCGCTTTGGCCTTTGCGGCAGAGACTTCCTTGCCACGATAGTCCCCGGCGCGGGCCGGCACATATTCGATCTTTACCCCACCCATGAGGCGATCAATGGTGTTGGCGACATCTTTGACCGTAATCTTGTGCAAGCCCTCCAAATTGTAGGTTTGGTTGATCGCCCGCGCATCCATCGCCAACAGGTGCGCTCGCGCCAGGTCTTCGACATAGACAAAATTGCGGAACTGGCTGCCATCGCCGGCAATGGTGAGCGGCTCGCCGGCAAAGGCTTTGCGTAGGAAGATCGGAATCACCAGCGTTTCGCGCATCCGCGGGCCATAGGGGATGCCATAGCGCAAAATGGTGTAGGGTAATTTATAAAGCTCCCAGTAATCATGACAAAGCAACTCGCCGGCAATCTTGCTGGAGGTGTAGATGTGACCGGCGCCCGGCATATAGAAAGGGCTGTACTCATGCACCGCATGGTCGCGGGCGCCGGCATAGACCCAAACGGTGCTGGCGAAGACGACCCGCTTCACCTCATTGCGTCGCGCCGCCTCCAACACATTCGCCGTCCCCACCATATTCAAGTTGACACAACGCAGCGGGCTGCGATAGGCATCATTGACATTCGAGACCGCGGCCAGATGAAAGATAAAATCATAATCTTCAGTAGCCTCTTCCAGTTCATCGAGGTCGGTAATATCGACATTGACATAGGCCACATCCGATCGGTGGGGACGGACATGATAGTCCAAAACCGTGACATCGTGACCGCCGCTGATAAGCGTATCAACCACATGTGAGCCAATAAAACCGGCGCCGCCGGTGACTAAACAACGCATTGCTTAACCTCCCAACTGTGTTAACGCTTTTTGAAGCGAAGAGAGTACATAACAAGCTTCGGCTTCGGTCATGGTGGCATAGAGCGGTAGGCAGATATGCCGGGCGCAGAGATCATCCGCCTTTGGATAGACGCGCCCTTCATTCAACTCCTCAAAGATTGGCTGGCGGTGACAGGGCAGTTCGTAGACTTCCCCGCTGAGGGAAACGCCATACTCCTGCTTGAGCGTCCGTTTGAGCGCCGCCCGGTCGATCCCCTGGTCCAATAGCGCCATGTACTTATAGTAGTTACTCCGGCTGACCGTCGGAATGCTCACGCGTGTCACCCCCTTGCTGCCACATAGTCCCTCATCATAAATGCGCGCCGTCCGCTGGCGCACGGCAATAAATTCCTCCAACCGTTGGAATTGGGCCAATCCCAGAATGGCGTGCGGCTCACTCATGCGCCAGTTATACCCCAGCTTATCGTGCAAATTCTGCGTAAAGCTGATCTTCCCCTGGTCGCGGTAGAGCCTGGCTTCATTGGCGATCCGGTCATCATTGGTGACAATCATTCCTCCCTCGCCGCTGGTCATCACCTTGGTTGGATAGAAGGAAAATGAGGCGGCCAGCCCAAAAGTGCCGGCCATGCGTCCATCATAGGCGCTGCCGTGGGCATGGGCCGCATCTTCCAACAACCAGAGACCATGCCGCCGGCAAATCTCCTCAATTTCGCGCATCCGTGGGGTGACAATCCCACCGATATGGACAATAATGACGCCGCACGTCTCTGGTGTGATATTTTCCAGGAGACTGTCAACATCCAGGGCAAAGGTTTCAGGGTCGGCATCGACAAAGCGCACGTTGCCGCCGGCATGAAGGACAGCGGCAGGGGTGGCAAAAAAGGTATTGGTCGGCGCCAGCACCGTCTTGCCGGTGACATTCAAGACGCGCAGGCAGATTTCCAATGAACTGGTGCCGCTGTTGACCGCCACCGCATGTTTCACACCAATAAACTGAGCAAAGCGCTCCTCCAACTGTTTGCCATATTTGCCCAAGGTTAGTTGGCCGGTGGTTAACGCCTCGTCAAGGCGTTGTAAGATTTCAGCGCGGTCTTCAGGCGGAAAATAAATTTTGGCAGCAGGAATATTCATGTATGCTTACCTCCTCAATAGTAGCCGGAATCGATAAGGTCGGACCTCGTTTCGAGCCGATTTATATCCGATTAGGATCTCGCCCCGGTAAATTGCAACAAACGCGCAAGTGCTTGACCGCAGTATCCTAAAGCTTGGTTGGCGGCAGGCTCATGCAGCCAGTAAATCTCTCTTTGGGCAAGCCGATTAACCAGGATATGCTTCATGATCGAGAGCGCATCCCACCATCTTGCCGGTTTTTGATAACGCAGCCACTTATCGTTATCTGGTTCTCCGATATAAACCACGCAATCAATTTCACGATCAGACGGCGTGCGCCAAAAGCGTATCCCTCGTTTGACAAATTGCGCCAAAACCGAGCGATGGCGCAATAAAAGATCAACAGAAGGGTATACACTCGCCGTACGTTCAAATTTCTCTGTACACTCGTACCCATACCTGCATAGACGATCGCCAAGTAGAGCCTCGGTGATTTGGTTTTGTTCCCTCGACAATTCCCTTTTCCATACCTGCAATCTTGATGGGTCAACCGGGCGATGAACAAGACCCTTCCAAGTTTCTTGTTCTGTCACTACACTTACAGCAGATTTAGAAGTATCCAACATCTGATTTTCATAATCTTCACCTAAGAAAATACACAATTGCCGTAGTTCATATGCCGGTGCGGTTAAGAGGTTTTCATAAGAAAGGGTGTAACTGTTAGCATCTGTTTGGAAAAATTTCTGACTCTGTTCGTCATAGTTCCGCCAAAACAATACTGCCTCTAAATAATCCTGCGGCGCCCAAGGCGTCTTTATCAGCGATAGCGCAACATCCCGTGGATCACGGATGATGCGTACAACCGGTGATTGGGGAAAGTAGTAACGGATGCTATCAAGGCAGAGGAGATGCTCGGGACTTTTTTCCACCCAACGGCCTTTATTCTCCTTGTGCATGAATTGTTCGGTCAGGGCTGCAAGAATTGCTGATATATGCGGTTCCCGTGCCTGCAAATAGGCGTGAATTTGTTTCCTGGACAAACCATAGTGTTCAGGTATTGCTTCTATCAATTCAATTGAGTATAGATAATCCACGGCATGACGCGGCCATTCTTCCAGAAGGGACGCTGGATTGCTCTTGACCAGGAAGTGAAAAAAGCGCGTTTCTGGGCCACAACTCAGACGACTGTGCGCCGCCAACATGGCGGCAAGCAAAGTTGTCCCGGAACGGGGCGCGCCAACAACAAAGATGGGTTGCTGATTGTCGGTCTTCATGTATGCGTTAGGGCAACAACCTACGAAGGCGTGCTAAGAATTTGCCTGTATACGTTGTTCATCTGTTTGGCGACAACGTGCCAGTCCAACGTTAATGCGCGCACACGCGCTGCAATGGACATGGACTGACGTTTTTTGGGCGTATTAATCAAATGCAGAATTGCCGTGATCATTGCAGCCGAGTTAAAGGCTGGAACAAAACAAGCACAATCTTCCGTCACGTAATCTCTGGCTGCTCCTATATCAGTAATGACCATTGGTAGTCCACAGGCCATCGCTTCCAAAATTGCATTATTGGCGGTGGTATCTTGTAATGGTTGAATCAGCAGTGAAGCCTTCTGATACAATTTCAGCAATTCGGCTTCAGTAATGTCGCTATAGATGGTAAGATTACCGACAACGCCTTTGAACTCACCGAAATCATCGGGATGAGCCACGACGACAAAGCGGAGATGTGGTGCAACAATGTAGGTATCCTCGATCACTGTGCGTAACGTGGCGAAATCACGTAAGTGTGAGCCGACAAACAAACAGAGATGCTCTTCCCGTTGGGTAAAATCCGGCGGCGGGATGAAGAACGCTGTGTCAATCGGGTGGGGAACAAAGAAAATACGCTCGCGCGGTAAAAAATCGGTAAAGAGGGGAATTTGATTGCTTCCGACAACAATCACTGCTGCCAGTTGTTTCAGCGCCTTTGTGGTACGGATCATCTCGCCAAATGCGTGCGGGGGTTTGTGAAAGGTCACCACCACACGATGACCACGCCAGCCATTCAGCGCTCCTAAAAATTTATAACAGGTCTCACCCTCTAAAATATGGTAGATGTTGTTACGGTGCGTCGCCATGTGACATGCTGCAAATAATTCCAAAGCGACCCCCGTTCGATCATAGCCAGTTGTGTTATAGGTCATTAGCCAAAAAATCCGGTTGGGCAGGAGCAAGGAAGGGATAGGCTTTCTGGCGAAAGATTGACCGAGGTAGCGCTCCCATTGATCATAGCCGGAATGCTTCGCATGATGGGGCCAGCGCCGATTTAACATGAATACTCTATTTTTTAGTGAGTCCATTGGCTATTGCCTTTCACCATCCTATCTATCCCATCCCAGGTAATCACAGGGTGCAATCGAATGAATATTATCGGGCAATTTTCCGCAGTGCATAGCTTAGATGGCGATGGCTTTCGTGAGTTAAATAAATCATTTCCCAGCCCTGATTCTTGCAAAATTCGTTTACGGCTTCGATTACCCCATAGCGCGTTCTGTAGCGCCAGGAGCCAGTCACATAGTTATTGCCGGTAATGAGGCCATCTTGCCTAATTTTGTTATGAACTATTGCAAGGGTCTGTACAGTCTGCGCGTAAGTGGGTTCCAGATCAAGATAGACCCAGTCAAAATAATCGGCTGTGACCCTTTCCAAAGCGGCTGGCAAAGATTCTGGGAGAATCACCACCTGACCTAATTTTATATCGCTACGAAATTTGCTTTCGAGAAGGGTAAGTTGTCTCTCCTGGCATGGCTCACACAGCTTCGGATCCAGTAGATACAGTTGTTTTGGTCTTGTGATCGACAAGATCTTGCTGGGAAAATCATCATGTTGGGTGGCCCCAATCTGCGCCACAACTGCATCTTTAGGCATAGCATGAAGAAATGCATGTCTATCAATCAAAACCCGTAAATTTGCAATATAGATGCTGCTTAGCTCAGGGTGGGGCAGCGTTTCTTCGGCGCGTTGCGATTGGATTATTTCTTCTTCCTTCACCTGGCGGAGATAGAACTGGTATAATTTCTCCTGAATGTACCCAGGCACCAGGGTGGTATATAACTTGCGTTTCATTGCTTGTCCTTGGTAATCAATAATTGATAAACAGCCGTGTGCTGTCAGGAAGATGGCAATAAAGCTTGGCTCATGTACAGAAAGTGTGAGGTCTCAACCAGCCACACCTGTCAGGGTTCGCAAACCTGACAGGTATTCACGCTTTCCGTACATGAGCCTAAAGCTTTTAGGCTTGAAACCAACTTTCCAGGTGCTGTTGAAACGTTGCTATATCCCAGTCATTAACGTTATAGCGCCGAAGGAGAAAGCAATCATCATTATTTTGTACAGCGCCGCGGCGGGTTGTACAGGCGGCGCAAAAACCGGCGTCGCGTACGATCTGCGCGGTCTCATCGGTAAAAGCGCCATTCGGATAAGCAAAGGCGTGTATCGGTCGCTGGAGTAGCGCAGCTAATTGATGGCTGCTCCGGCAGATTTCATCCCTTTGCTCCATCAATGACAGTGTGGGCAGAAGTGGGTGAGTGACCGTATGCGCCCCGATATCGATATATGGACTCTGCGCCAGCGTTTGCAATTCTGCTGCTGTCATGGTGCGATAGGCCGGCCGTACATCCCTTGGCAAACCAGACCAACGTGCTAGTTCGTTGAGCAGCGCTTCCTTTGTCTGCGCCGGCAATGGGGCAATCAGCGTATCAAGTTCCAAGCGTGTCTGTTGCCGTTGCTGCTCCGTGTCCGTGGCCCAGTGATAAATCCGCCCCTGCACCGTTAGGGTTAATGATGGCGGTTTGTTATGAGCCGACTGAATTAGACGGGCCAGGTCATCCCACCAAAATTCGCGTTGATTATCAACAAAGCCGGTTGTAACAAAAACGCTGGCCGGCACTTGGTTGGCTTCCAGCAAGGGTAACGCCTGCGTCAGATTGTCACGGTAGCCGTCATCAAAAGTCACGACCACGGAGCGGTCAGGAACTGACTGTTTTTGAATGGCCTCGACCAATTCCAATAGACGAAGCGGGCGGCATCGCTGCCGAATGTAGGCTAGATGGCCGGCAAAGTTATCCGGTGAAACTGCTAACCAGTTCGGGCGCAGGCTCTCGTCGGCAATCCGGTGATATATCAAAATAAGCGCCTTTGGCTCACAAAACCATCGTGAACGTTTGATGGCGCTTTTGAGTCGGCGCACAGCATGCAAACAACGCATGGGTTATGTTGCCTCCAAAATCGGCATACCGTAGTGGTCTTCAAAGCGCACCAGCACATCAAGCAGTTGCGCCTGTAGTTCATCATGGTTAATCGCATAGATCCGATCAAAAGTCTCGATCAAGGCGTCAGTCAGCATCTTATTCCCTACCTGCACTTAACAGCCATCGGTATCGGCGAGCGCTATCTCCCAGTTCCGCACATCCAGTAAATGGCGCTCCGCCCAGCGCCACTCATCTGCGCTTTGCACCGGTTGTAACGCTTTCAGCAGAATGGTCGGGAGTTTGGCATCACGCCGTACGCTACCGCTCTTGTCAGTGAAACGAAAACCGCTCTGCTGTAATAATTGTTTTGTCTCCGCCGACAGCGTCGCTGACCAGAGATAAAGTTCGGCAAAGCCACACCGCAGCGCCACACGGAGCAACTCACTGCGCACCTGATTGTTCGTTGCGACCCAATCCACCATGTTGACACGCGCATAGCCGTTAGCCTGTAAAGGCGCTTGCAACACTAGATACCCTTCCAACTGCGGTTCGCCCCAGTATAAGAAGCGGTAGTGGGCCGTAGGGTTTTGATAGCGCCAGGCAAAGAACGCCGCATCACGCACATGGCGGATTCGCTGATCAGTTGCGGTGCGCTGCACCAGATCCGCCATTGCTGCCGGTTGCGGCGTCTCGCACCAAGTGATCGGCGACCGCCGCCCAACCATACGCTGGGGGTGGGCATCAACCTCAGCAAAGACAGCGCGTCCCGCCGGCGCTTTGGTCGCCCCGTCTACAGTGCTTTGCACCAGGTCACGCACCCGGCGATAGGCCGGGACGACGCCGGGAATTTCGCGCACCAGCGCCCGCAGTCGATCAGGCATTGTGACGTGGCCGTTTTGCCGTTGTACCGCTGTGTCCGGCGGGTTTGCCTGCCAGAGGGCCGTCTGTAGAAAGTCAACATTGCGCCAACCACTCATCAACTGGATCAGCATTGTCTCCGGTGTTGAACTCAAGTCGAAGACATAAGGGTATCCCCGTGCCGTCAAATCCGCCAGTGTGAAGGCCATTAACTGACTGAGGATTCCTTGACTGCGATACGCCGGCAGAATCACCAAATCTCCAAGACATGGCACAGTTAGCTGGGAACCGGTGCTGCCCATAGCCCATTGAATGCCGTAAGCACCCATCACCCCCACCAATTGTGTCTGATCAAAGGCGAGATAGAGGAGCGGGTCAGCGAAGTAGGGGTTCCGGTCGTACTTCCACGCCCAATACGCCAGATTCAGGTCGATCTCCTGGCTCCACAAAAAGCGCTGTAATTCGACAATCTGGGTTTTGTGTTCAGGGCGATAGTTGACGAATTGGTATTGAACTTGTGTCATTGGTGTTTGGCTTATCTTCACAATTTACCCCGGCAACTAATCGATAAACCCAATAAACTTCGCATCAACGGCTGGCCTCGCAGACGCCGTCAGGCAACCTGGAGATCGTGTAAATAATCCTCATAGCGCCCCCGCCGCCGGATCAGCGTAGCGCACCCATCCGCCACCAACACTTCCGGCGGGGTGAGATGACTCAGAAAGCCGAGCGGGCTGGCCGCCCGTGCATAGGCGCCGGATTGAAAAACACCAATGAGATCGCCCACGGCAGTTTCCGGTAATGTCACCCCGCGGCCGATCACATCCAACGGCGTACAGAGCGGGCCGGCAATATCCACTGTCTCTACCGCTGGGACGGTCAGTCTGTTCAACACGGCCAACGGAAAGTTACGCTTGATCACCTGCCCCAAATTCCCCGAAGCGGCCAGGTGATGGCTCATCCCGCCATCGACAATCAGAAACTTTTTGCCACGGGAGATTTTGATGTCGGTGATGCGCACCACATAAATCCCGGCGTCACCCACCAGGTAGCGCCCCGGTTCGACCATGAAGCGGGTTTCCGCCAACCAGGGATCGGCAGTTACCTCATCCATTAGCATTTGTAGACCGCAACGAAAAGCCGCCATATCCAATTCCTGCTCACCGGAAAAGTAGGGGATGCCCAAGCCGCCGCCAAAATCGACCAGTGGCGTCGGTTGTTGGCGGAAGAGCGCCACCCGCCGTGCAATTTCCAGCCCCTTGCGATACTGGTTGAGCAGAGTCGTATGGTCGAGGATCTGCGTGCCGACATAGAGGTGGAGACCACCGAAGTCGAGCGCCGGGTAGGTTGCTAAAGCGGCCAGCGCCTCATCAAGACATTCTTCATCAAGGCCGAAAGGCGCTGCCTTGCCCCCCATCCGTTGGGCGCCGCCTTGCACCTCGCCGGTCGGGTTGATGCGCAGACCAACCCGGCCCCGCACGCCGTACTGTTGGCAAAGCTGTTGGATCCGTTCTAACTCTAACAGTGATTCAACATGGATTTCACCGATGCCGCGGGTCAACGCAAGTTCTAACTCCGCCGTGGTTTTGCCGGGGCCGGCAAAGAGGATTTTATCCGGCGGGCAACCAGCGTGGAGGGCTTGAAATAGCTCACCCCCGGAAGCCACCTCCAGCCCACAACCTTTGCCCAGAAAATAGCGCAAGAGCGCTGGATTTGGATTGGCTTTCATCGAGTAACTGACCGCAAATTGGGGTGGCAAGGCGCCCCGCAGAAGCGCCCACTTGCGTGCCAGAATGTTCTGGTCGTACAGATAGAGTGGCGTCCCGTGTGCCGCCACAACGGCGCTGATGGGCAAGTCGCTAATATGCAATTCTGCGGTTGAGCAGGGAAAATCCCGTTCAACCAGCGTAGCGATGAGTTGATCCATAACCCTGTCGGTACTCAAAAACCTGCTAACTTGCGCAGGGTCGGATAATCGACCTTGCCATTACTCGTGATGGGCAATTTGTCCAAGACTTCGACTGTTTTCGGCAGCATGTAGGGGGGCATTCGTTCGGCGCAAAAGGCAAGTAAACCATCCGGATCAACTGATTCGCCATCGCGTGGCGCCACATACGCCTTGATCCGCTGCCCTAGCACCTCATCCGGCACGCCGATGACGGCAGCGTGGCGAAGTTGGCCGCTTTGAAAGAGGACTTCCTCAATCTCGGTGGGGCTGATGCGGTAGCCGGCCGATTTGATCATGGCATCACGGCGCCCGACAAAGTAGAAAAAGCCCTCCTCATCCCGTTTGACCAGATCACCGGAGTAGCAAACCCGTTCAGCGCGACCGCATGCCGGCGACAGAAAGGGATTGGGCCGAAAGACCCGCGCCGTCAATTCGGGCTGCCCCCAATACCCCGGCGACAGGATCGGGCCGCGATGCACCAACTCGCCAACTTCGCCTGGTTGGCACAACTGCCCCTGCTCATCCAACACCCAAAGTTCGACATTGGGTAATGCTTTACCCATCGAGGTAGGGTGTGTAGCCACGGCGTCAGGCGGCAGAATGGTCGAGAGGAACGCCTCGGTCTGTCCATAACGGATAAAGATCGCAGTCGTCGGCAGGAGGGTGCGTAGGCGCGCCAGCACCGGTTGCGGCAACGTCCCCCCGGCGCAGGAAATATAACGCAGGTGGGGCAAGTGCTGCTTGTGAAGCGTCGAAGTGGGTTGGGTGAGTAGACTCCAGAGCGTCGGCACACCCACCAGCCCAGTGATCGCTTCGTTCCGCAGCGCCTGGACGACTTCACGGGCAAAGACAAAGTTCAACAACACCAGTGTACTGCCCTGGCGCAACGCCGTGGTTAGCTGATTGAACCCGGCATCATAGTTGAAAGCCAGCGCCGCCAAAATACGATCCTCCGCCGTGATCGCAAGCTGTGTCGCCACCAATGCCGCCGCATTGCACACATTGGCGTGGGTGAGCATGACCCCTTTGGGCTTGCCGGTCGAACCGGAGGTGTAGAGAATGAGCGCCAGATCCTGGTCGATAGTGCGGTCACACCACGGTTCGGGGGGTGAGCACGCGCCCAATTGCTGCAACGTGTAGGTTTTCAGCGGTAGTGTGGGTAACTCTTCACTGCCGGCCAACACCACAAAGGCCAAGGAAGGCACTGCTTCGATGCTTGTCGACACCCGGGCGAATTTACCTTCGTCAGTAATGAGCGCCCTGATGCCACAATCATGAGCAATATGGCTCACCTGCTGCGGGAAAAGCCCTTCGCCCATCGGTACACAAATGGCGCCGGCTTGAAGCACGCCAAAGATCGCGACCACCTGCGCAATCGACTGGCCGAGAAAAATGGCGACTCGATCTCCCCGTTGCACCCCGGCGCGCGCAAGCCCATGCGCCAAGGCCGTGGCCTGACCAACTAATTCGGCGTAGGTGAGCCGTTGCGCCCCGTGGACGAGCGCAGCTTTCGCCGGAAAACGCTCGGCGCTGGTTTGGAGCAGATGATGTACCAGGAAATCCATACAAGTCTTCCAGGGTCTTTCAAATGAGACCAGGATAGGAATAGTGGCCGTTGCGCTTGCCTTGGACAAAGGCGGTTAAGCGGCCAATGGTTTCAAAGTTTTCGGGTAAGAAATCGTCATCAGCAATCAGGACTTGGAATTCCTCTTCCACAAAGCCCACCAGATCCATAATGCCGAGCGAATCGATGATCCCACTCTGGAAGAGCGACTGATCATCGGCCAGCGCCTTGTTGTGCGCCAAGGGAAAATTGGTTGCGATAAAGCGGCGTAGACGATCGTTAACACCGTCGTTAACACCGTCGTTAACACCGTCGTTAACACCGTCGTTAACACCGTCGTTGACACCGTCGTTGACACCGTCTGGATCTGCCACGTGGGTCAGCGCTGTAGGATTGGCTGTGGTCACCTGGATTACCCCTCATCGTTCCTATAAGAATTGGTAACGAATAAGCCCGCTCCTCGCCCCGTGACTGGCAGGTTGACGTCAGTCACGGGGCGAGGAGTTTAGTCGTTACAAGAATTGTATATAATTGCTTGACCGCTCATCGCCGGTCCATGACCGGCGATGAGTAACGGCGTTTGCCTTACACAACATCGGCAAATTCAAACTCGACCCGCTTGAAATACCAATAGCCGCCACCCAATAGCAGCAGCGCAACCACGCCGGCGAACAGGAGATAGGGGCTGGGCATTACGCCATAGAGTAAAATCGCCCGGTAAGCTTCCAAGATACTGGCCATCGGATTGAGCAGATAGAACGGACGTAAGTAAGGCGGCACCATCTCCACCGAATAGATGATGGGCGACGCATAGAACCAAAGCTGGAGGCCAAGGGTGAGCAGGGAGCGGACATCGCGATAAAACACATTTGCAGCGGCCAGCATAAAGCCGAGGCCGAGCATCAAGGCTAATTGAATGAGGATAATCAACGGCAGGAAGAGCCACAACACGGGCGATACTGTCACCTGAAAGACAAAGAGGAGGACAACCAACAGCACACTGGCCACAAGAAAATCTAAGAAGCGCGCCAGCAAACTGGCCAGCGGTAGAATTTCCCGTGGGAAGTAGATTTTGGTAATTAAGTGCATATTGTTCACTAGGGAATCCGCCATATCGCTAAGCCCATTTGCCAGGAGCAGCCAAGGCGCCAAGGCGGCATAGGAGAAAACCGGATAAGGCACGGCGCCAGTATCAACCGGTACAAACAGGGTAAAAATAGTCGAAAAGACCGCAACCGTGGCGAGTGGTTGGGCGATAATCCATAAGCCGCCTAAGAGTGATTGTTGATAGCGTGATTGGATCCCGCGCCTCGTCCAGGCCCATAGCAAATCCTTTGCCTGTACTAACTGGGCAACCCCGGCCACAATCACGGTATCATTCGCTTGTTGCATCATTGTTTACCCACTGGATGAAGATCGTTGTGAAACTTGCGACATTGCCAACGGTTGCTCACGATGTGCATGATAGCCATTCCCCGTTGGGCGATAGCCACGCTCAAGCCATTCTACCTGCGGCTCAAAAATACCAGTGTCTTCCTCATCACTGAGCGCCAACCCCGACACATAGAACCAGGACGAACGCGCCGCGGCCAATACGACATTATCGGTGGCATTGGTAATCCGGGCGTCAACAAAATAGGTGCCGCCGGTCAATTGAATCGGCGTGATGACTGCCGAAAAAGCGCCTTCGCCTTGCTGAAGGTGGAGATGCACGTTGGCCAGCATGGTACGCATCATACAGCAGGTTAAGCCATCGGTGCGGATAATCCGGACGACAGCGTTGGCAACGGCGCTGGCTTGCGCAGCCTGATAATGCACGCGAATTTTGATTGGTGCATCACTCGGCATTTCCTGGCACGGCCTGCCTGCTTTGTCGAGCAGCTCGATTTTGGTGATCTGTACATCCGATGCAAGTGCGGCGGCTGCCGGTGAACTTGCCATTTTTTTTGCCCGTTCCTCGTGAATATCTCGCTCATAGGCATCAATCACCACAGATGTTGCACCGCGCTCTTTAATCTGCCCCTGCTCAATATAGAGTGCAGAAGCGCAAACTGACTGAACCATGTACAAATTGTGGGAGACAAAAATAAGACTTGTCCCTTTGTCGAGCAAGGCTTGAATCCGTTGCAAACATTTTTGGGCAAAGGCGGCGTCACCGACGGCGAGGACTTCATCAACCAACAGAATATCCGGTTCAATGCAAGAAGCAATGGCAAAGCCTAAGCGAACCAACATGCCTGACGAATAACGTTTCACCGGTGTGTCAATAAAGCGTGCGATCTCGGAGAACTCTACGATTTCATCCAGACGGCGCTGGATTTCCCGATAACGCAAACCCAAGATCGTGCCGTTCATATAGATGTTTTCACGACCGGTCAGATCAGGGTGAAAACCGGAGCCCAATTCAATCAGTGCGGAAAGACGGCCATTCACCATGATTTGACCACTAGTTGGACGCGTAATATTCGCTAATAATTTAAGTAAGGTCGATTTGCCGGCCCCGTTGCGACCAATCAGGGCTAATGATTCACCCTGCGCCAAGGTAAAGCAGATATTGCGCAAAGCCCATAAAACTTGCTTATCAAGCGGCTCCTCTGCATATGTTCCCATCATCTTGCGTAGGGAACCCGACATGGTCTTCAGTATGCTGGTTCGGCTCACGCCTAAACGGTACTGCTTCGACACCTGGTCAAACTGGACAACCGTAGCCATCAATCTCCTCTCCCACCCCTTAAAAATTAGGCTAGATAACAACCCACTCACAGACGACGGTAGGCGGCAAACCGGTAGACAATCACGAGCGAAACCAACACGACAACCGGCGCAAGGCTGACGAGTAGTGTTGCTGCCGGGCCACTGATCACGTTGCGCGGCTCCTTGCTTACTGTGCTTAAAACGCTGCTTTGGGTCGGTGTTGGTGCAGCTACCGTTGGGATAAGGATTGACACGGGCGTCGCAACGGGCGGCGCTGGTTGCGTCGGTAGCGGCGCCAAGGAAAGTTCAGGTGTATCCAGGACTTTGTAGGAGTACCAGACCCCGTTGGGTTTGCAACAGAAATCTGTACGCCAGGTAACAAGCAGGACATTCCCCTGACTGTTTACGGCGCGCGCATTAATTGGATCAAAGGAGCTATCTCCTTTTGTATCTACGACCCGTGGCCCGGAAACAACCGCTTCGGGGCCGGACCAATTACCACCGCGCCATACACTATGCCACATGCCATGAATGTCAGGGGCGTCAGTGATGCGCTGCCCGAAAAGCAAATGCAACTGATCCTGACTGTCCACAACAAAAGAGCCGGCGTCGTTCATGCCGACGTGAATAAAGGGTGTAAGGGGTTGTGACCAACTTTGACCGCCATCCTCTGAGCGTTGGATGACCAGATGCCCATCCATGGTAGCGTTATAATACACGGCAAACAGCGTGCCGCCCTGTTCGATAATCGTCGGGGTTTTTGTCCCAAGCCCGCCGTCCACACTGACCAGCATGACAGGTTCGCTCCACTGACTCTCGCCGACCTTTAGCCTGGCATAATAGACGCCACGTCCGTAACCAAAATTGTCGTCCATATTCCAAACCATGTGCAGCCAACCGGATTGGCCTAGCTGCATCTGCAAGCTAGTGGGCAGCACATCCTCTTCGTAGACAAAAAAGAGGGCGACTGGCTCTGACCAGGTATCACCACCATTCGTCGAAAAGATTGAAAAAAGACCGGCGTTATTGCTGACGCCCCCATAAACAACGACTAGGCGTCCCTGATCATCGCCGGCGATAGCGCCCGTCTCCGGCACAAGCGCATCTTTACCAATCGCAACGGGAGGGAGCCAGACATTGGCGTTGTTCATGTTGGTCGCCGGCGCTTTCGTGTAATAGAGATTCGCTTCCGTCTCGTCACCGCCAAAGAAAATCAGATGCATCATGCCGGTTTGATCTAAGAAGGCCCCCAATAGCCGGGCTTCATGTTTTATCGGTGATAATATGATATCGATAGGTGAAGTCCAGCCATTGGCCAAAGTCCATTGGTTATAAACGATGGCGATCTCTTTTCCTTCATCACTAACCTGTTGCGAGGTAAACGCGTGGACAGTCCGGTTTTGGTCAGCGACCAGATAGGGTGGACTTGCATCATCCGCATAGCCGGGAATGCGTGTTTGCGGACTCCAGGCCGTAGGCCCTTGGGCCAGCAGGCGCAAGCTGCTCAAACTATAGGTAATACTCAACATCATGAGGATGCTGCCGACATAGAGCAGCGTTTGTTTTACCATAACGCGCATAAAACCATATTTGATTCCTCGCCTATCTCCAATGGGCTTGCCGGCGGAAGTAAAGTCGTTCAAGTGGATTGGCGCCAAACGATTCCTCGCCATGTCACGCTTGCAAGCGATGCTCGGTTGGCGATCTCCGGGCACGCTCCGCCCTTACTGCGCGTCTTTGGCTTGCGCAAAGGAGAGAAGCAAAATGATCGGTTGTACAATCTATCAACAGCTATTTCAGGACTTACGCAAGACGAATTACTGCCGGAGCGCCGCCATCCCTGGCGGCAAGCAGGGCCGCCAGGGATGGCGGCGCTAACCCTCTGGGTGCCCGGCGTCTTGCGTAAGTCCTGTATTTTACGGAACGCTATACCGCTTGAATGTCGTAACTGCTGATCTCAGCGCGGGTCCAGGAACCCAGGATTTCCAGCAAGATTTGCACGCGTTCGGCGCCCTTTAACCCTTGTTGAAAGATCGCCTCCAGGCCGGTCAATGGCCCGTTGATGATCTTGACCCGTTGGCCGGGTTTGAAAAGCCACTCCCCCCGGCGAAGAACCTTCTTTTCATAGGGCTGCAACTGTTGGCGCAGACCATCAATCACACTTTCCGGGACAATGGCCTGCTTGCCGTCAAAATGAACAATGGTGCGTATGCCGACCATCCACTGCAAATTCCCGAGCCAAGGGTCCATCATATCCACCTGGGCAAACAGATAGTGTGGGAAAAATGGCTCCAGGCGGATGCCCCGGCTGTAGCCCCGGTCAAATTGCAAGGTGGGGAAGTAGACTTCCACCCCCCGATCTGCCAACTGCCGGTTGACCAGCGGCTCTTTATGGGGCTTGGTGTAAATTAAGTACCAGCGCTTCACGATGACTCCTTTCCCTGGTTTGTCACACCCGCGCCAAGCCGGTCCGTGACCGGCGTTCCCGTCGCCGGTCACGGACCGGCTTGGTGCGGGCGTTCCCGTTGGTCAAACGCCTGGCGGAGCCATTGCCCCGCTTGTTGGTCATTCAGGTATTCATACCACCACAAGCGGTCTTTGACCTGGGCGTACTGTAGATCCACCGACCGCCAGAGCGTTGCCGCCTGCTCGACATTGCCGGTGACAGCATAAGCTTCCCCCAGCAACCGTCGGATCGAATCACGCGCCGGCGCCGCTTCATACGCTTGGGTGAGTTGGGCCAGCGCACCGTGATAATTGCCGCGCGAGAGTTCAAGCTGCCCCAACCGTTCATGTACCGTGGCGCTAGCCGGATTGAGCGCCAGAACCGCCTGATAGTAAGCCGCTGCTGTGGTCAGATCAACGGCTCCTTGCCGCCGCAACTCATCCTGGATCGGCCAGGCGGGCCAATGGTATCGGCTCAATTCAGCCCTGGTTTGGGCCAGGACGCCCAGATTGGTATAGCCGCGCTCCTTCAGATCCGGTCTGCTACAAAGCAACAGGAGGGCCAGCACAGGGAGTAGACCGGCCACAGCGCTTCTGCCGACAACCAGCGGTGCGCCAGGGTGAGGCACGACCGCCATTGGCTCCTGCTGCTGTTGATTGAGCCGCGCCCAGTAGAGCGTCAGCACAAAGCCCAGTGGTAGAAAGAGTACGGCAACGGTGGCGGTGGCATATAATTCGGCATCGAGCAGACCATAGCTCAGAACGGCAAGTTGCGCCGCCAGCGCTGCCAACCAAAACCAGCGCTCATGGCTCCGGCTCTTTGGGTAGCTCGTAATGCTAAGCGCCAACAACAGCCCATGCATGAGCAAAAAAGCGAGCAGACCAGGTCGCCCCTGTTCGAGCGCAATCTGCAAGTACAAGTTATGGGCGTGATACCAATAGGGATCGTGCACCGACAACACATAGGTTGAATAGATCATCGGCGTCATCCCTAGCCCGCTTCCTGTAAAGTAATAGTCATGACTAAGGGCAAGACTCTCACGCCAGAGCGCCAGCCGTTCGAGCAACTCCCTGCCCACGGCTGTACGATTGAACAGCACATCCCAATCCGGTCGCAACAACAGCAACAGATAAACGCTGATGGCGCTGATCACGCCGAGCGCAAGGAGGCTGTCACTCAGCCGATAAAGGGCGGCATAGGCGCCGGTGGACGGCTGGTTGCGCCCATAAAGATAGCCGGCGCCCACCAACCCTACCGTTAATCCAAACAAGGCCGTGCGTTCAAAGGTCGCCAGCAAAAGCAGGAGCGCCATGAGCAACGCAACGACGCCCGCCCAAACCAACAACGGTTGTCGGCATTGCCACTGCCACCAGACGCCGACCGCAGCCAACGGCAGCAAAACCATCAAGCCGCTGGCAACGGCGCCGCTGTTCTCATTGAAGCGCAGTCCGTAGGCCACACTGAGCGCCGCCACCCAACACGCACAGCCCAATCCGGCCAAACCGAGGATCGTCTTCGCATGGTAACGGCCAAGCCAAGCAAGCCCCATCATCAACCCTAAACCGATCTGAAGGGGCGCAAAGCGCAGTAACGCCGCCTCCCGATTATAGGCTGCCCACAGACCAATCAGCAGCGTCAGGTTAAACAAGAGCGCCGATGTCGTCACCAGGACCGTCATGGGCGTGAGCAGTTGTAAAGAACGTTTCATGTTTGTTCGACCCGCCGCTGACAACCGAAGACACGCACCACGCCATCATCGCGTCTGATGAAGGTTAGAAAAATAAATCGTAACTACTCACCCCTCCCTAACCCTCCCCTGAGAAGGGAGGGAACTGTGGTACGCTCGACTGTTCCTCCCCTTCTCAGGGGAGGGTTAGGAGGGGGTGAGTAGTTACAATAAATCGATATTGCAATAGGGACCCTTAGCTGCGCGCAAATTGTAACATCTGCCAGCCCACATTGAAGGCGCTCTTCGCCCCTTCCCAGCTATTCAGCCCCTTGAGAAAAGTCCAGATCGGCCCTGGGCGCAACGACCACTCTCTGGTGGCCCTTTTTTGCCAATATTCCAATTGTTCCGCCGTTAGATTCGCATAGTCCAAAACGGTCGATTGATCCATATCCACCTCTTCCCACTTGGTGCCGGGGCGGAACCAGTTGTTCTCCACCACCTCATAGAAGAAGGGCGTGCCGGGGTAGGGGGCAGCAATGTGGAACAGGGCAATATCCAGCGGCAACTGCTTGGCATAGGCCATGGTCGCGCGGATCGACTCCTCTGTTTCGCCGGGTAACCCGATGATAAAATAGCCCCAATTTTTGATGCCGGCGGCCTTGGCCCAGCGCAACGCCTTAAAGGCTTGCTCCTTTTTGTACCCCTTGCGGGCGCGTTGGAGGATCTGTTCATTGGCGCTCTCAATGCCCC
The DNA here is from genome assembly GCA_021405325.1 of Caldilinea sp. CFX5. The sequence continues at coordinate 42,993 of QWII01000051.1, forward strand.
AGGAGATCAGCCAGCAACCGGCCTGGCCCATCAACGCCAACAGCGCTTCATCGACATAATCGACGCGGCTGTTACAGGTCCAGCGAATGCGGATATCGCGCCGCAAGAGTTCCTCACAAAGGCTGACCACATGCTCCCGATTGACTGTAAAGAGGTCGGCGTACATATGGATGTTGTCAATGCCCAACTTGTTGAGATAGGCAATCTCGTCGCACATGTTCTCGGCGGAGCGCACCCGCACGCTGTTCTGGTAACTGACATGTTTGATGCAATACTTGCAGCCGGCCGGACAACCGCGACTGGTGACGATAAAGGTGAAGGCGCCCTTCATCATCGGCATCCGTTGTTTATCCAGGGGCAGCAACTCATGTTTGGGTAGCGGCAGATCATTCAGATCAGGAATGAAAGGCCGGTCAGGGTTGATAACAATCTCGCCGTTGGGATGACGCCACGCCAGCCCGAGAATGGTCGCATAGGGGGACGCTGTCGCTGTCACCGGGAATTTATCTTGCACTGTTGCCGTGCCGACCCGTCTTGTCTGCGGTTGACTCGTCTCGGCCAACATCTTGCGCACTTGCGGGTTGCTGGGCGTCTTGTTTTCCAGGCGGTCGAGTAATTCGCGTAGCGTCATCTCCGGCTCGCCACGCAGGATAAAATCGAGGGCCGGGAAGGGGCGCATGGTCTCCAGCGTCATCGGGGTGACATGGGTGCCAAAGGCCATTGTCCTAGCGCCCAGCGCTTTGGCCAGGAAAACACCATACATATCATTCTTCAACGTCGGCGCCGTCACCTGGGTCAGGTAATATTGGGGGCGCTTTTCTTCCAACAACTTTTCAAACGCCGGCCAGCCCATGCGTAAGGCGTTGGCGTCAATGATTTCAACCGAATATTCCGGCAGCAAAATCGCCGCCAGTTGGGCCAGACTGACCTGCGGCCAGATCATATTTTCCCGACTGCGCCGCCCGACGCGGTGTTGACTGCGAATCCAGATCGCGCCATCGGGCGTCGGCGGGTTGACCAGCAAGACATCGACCGTGCCGGCGGGGCGGCTGGACGAGGTCAGCGTCTGGACGCTGGCGCCGGCATCGGGGAAATGGGATGGCCGCACGGGTGGGATGCGTCGCGTCCCTAGGTTGTCACGAAAATCGGCGGTCAACTCGATGTTGATCGACTTGGTGGGCTGTTGGCTTTCCGTCCCCGTCGTCATGGTTTTGTCCTCAATACGCGTCATGCCACATCCGCGTCAACTGTACGCTCGCCTGGCGCCTTACACTTGCGGCTGGATGGCCGGAAGGGGCGCACGCTCTTCGGCTTTTTCCCGCTGGGGCAAGCGTTCCTTTCCGCGCAGGTCATCGGCAACGAGGGCCTCGCGAATGCGCAAAGAATCAAGCACTTCCATCTGCACCCAGGCGATCATCAACTGAATACCGACCAGCGCCAGACACGCGCTGGTCAGATAGTAGAGCCACAAACGCGCCACCTCCCACCCCTGTAAGCCCAGAAGCAGGCTGATCCCAGCGATCAACACGCCAAAGAGAAAGCAGACAAGACCTGCCCAGCCAAAATGGCGATCCAAGCGCCGGGTCAAGCGCCGGCGGCCCCATAACCCTTGCTGCACCGGCGTCTTGTGAAAAAGCGCCACAAAGTAATTGAAACTCATCCCCAAGGCCAGGACGCTGACGCCGGCCACCGCCAGCACGAGGGCCGTAAAGAGCGCAAAGGCGACGACGGGGTTGACTTGATTAATGCCGGCCAGCCGGATCATGATCAGGTAGAGGCCAATACCGATCGCAATGAAGAGCGCCAAAAGCCCGAGCAGGCCAAGCGGTCGCCCCGGATTGTAATTCAAGCCGGTCCAGACAATGGACTGGGCAAAACGCATCCCATCCTTGATGACACTGAGCTTGGAACGACCAATGCGTTCGCTGTAGGGAATCGGCGTTTCGATCATCGTGAGTTGCTCATGCAGCGCGCGGGTACTCATCACCGGTGTAAAATTTAACCCATCGGGCAGGGGATAGAGCCGCGGCAACAGGGAACGATGAAAGATCCGCATTCCACTGGCCGCATCGGTCACCTGTCTGGCGCTGATCAGGCTGACGAGACGGGCAAAGAGCAGGTTGCCCACCCGCCGCACGAACGGCATCCGGCTTTCGGCGCCCCCCATGCGTGAACCAATCACAATGTCGGCGTTGCTCCGACAGGCGGCGGTATAGAGTTGCGGATAATATTCCGGCGGATAGGTGCCGTCGGCATCGATAAAAGCAAGCCATTCACCGGTTGCGGCGGCAAAGCCGGTCTTGAGTGCCGCGCCGTACCCACTATTGCGGAGATGGCGGATTAAACGGACCTCCGCGTTTGCCATGACGTGATCGGCGGTGCCATCGACCGAACCATCATCAACGACAATCAATTCAAGGTCACTGATCCCAACCGCCGCCAGGTCGGCACGCGTCGCTAACACGCGCTGGATTATCGCCTGAATGCCGTCGGCTTCATTGAAGGCCGGTATTACCACCGAAAGCGTTGCCATTGTCCGTTCCTCCTATCTGCGCCAGGCGCCGGTAGTCAATGCAACGAGAAGCGCGCTTGGTTCTTCCTAAAACTTTTCTGCATCTAGTTTTGTACTGCGATTTGCGCTTTTTCCTGGAAACATGTATAATAAAAAAGGGTGACGCGAAACAGCCGTTGTACATAAAGTACAAGGTTTAAGCGATTTTTGTACACTGTTGAACGTTACCAGCGGACGCAGTGACAGAGATAGGGCACCCATAAGGTCAGTTATGTGTCAACAGAACTGACCTTTTTTTATGGCTATTTGCTTTAGAATTATGCTAGATCTGCATTAATGGTAACTACTAAGCTCCTAACCAGTCACGGACTAGCTAGGGGTAGGCTTAGTCGTTGCCATCAATTTTGCATTTTATTTTGGCTCATCTACGGAATGAACACCTGTCAGGTTTCCAAAACCTGACAGGTGTGGCGGGTCGAAACCTCACACTTTCTGTAGATGAGCGTTTATTTTTATGTATTTTTTCCCTGTGTAGTTACTTTTAGATGAAAATGAAACTGACGTCTTAAGGCGGTACAGCACGCAATGAAAGCGCCTTTTCAAAAGCCAAAACTCAGCCATTCGGCGTCCCGCCGAAGAATTGATCTGGCGCTACAGTCGATTCTTATAAAATAGCAGTTGAGAACAGTTGGCGTTTCTGTTATTGCCTTTTACAGCAAAAACATCATTATCAGTACCAGGTAATTATAAAATATTACATGGAGATCTAAACGGAGACGAATTTACAAGCTTCCGGAACCATTTTGCAACGCATGCTAGGACTAGTTGAATACTGCACGATCTAACACAACCGTACTGATTTACTACAATAGAAGACAACAAATCTTAATGAAACCGCTGTCAGAGTGTGCAACCAGGCAGGGTTTACATATTACATTTCTGAAAGTTAGGTCGGTTGGGTCGTGATTTCCCAGCAAACGAATATTTCAATTAACAACGTTCTAAAAAAGATTATATCATAATGTTGCAAAGAATGCAAGAGTAAATTTTTCGGAAATTCTTACAATATTTACTGAATTCATCGTGACAACCTACGGTATTTGTAAATTGAACAGTTCCATGATTAAGAACAAGAAGCGTATTTGAATAACAGAATTCCATCTTTGTAAAGTTCGGAGTCTGTAAGAAATTAAGTGACGAATCAATCTGGCTTGCAATCGCTTGGAATAACCTTGCGAGCTAAAAAAGCTGAAAATTATCATTTTTTTTGAGCAAAGTTGCCGCAAACGCTCTGCTTAGACCGACAAGGCGATCAACCACTGCGCCAGATAATAACTCCCCAACACAATCAACTGGGCGCTCCCAAAGCGTTGGCGAAAATGGTTGAGCGCCAGGGCGGCGTCGGAGAGTACAAAGAGGATCGCCCCCACTGCCGCTGATAGCGCCCACCCTTCACCGCGTTGCATAAACAAAGTGATTGCCAGCCACGCCATGAGTGAAATGGTCGCCATGTAGAACAGCACCGGTAGCCGCATGGCGCCCAGATGAGGGCGCAACAGCAGGTAGATCCCGCCGGCAAACAGGATCACCGGCACTCCCCACCACGATAACCCCCATAGCATCAACGCAGAAACAAAAGCGGCAATATACCACAAATGCGCCACCAGAAAACTGACCAACCCCGCCAGGAAGCGATCCGACGGCAGCATGAGAAAGATGTCACCCGCTAGCGAAAAGAGCAAACCCGCCACAATGGCCGTCTGGTAGAAAGTGGAGACAGGCGCCGCCGCCACGATGGCAAGAGTCAATAGTAAGGTCGTTGTCGTGGGTTTGGCGCAGTAGACCAACCAGCGCGGCCCCCGGTACTCAGCAAAAATATGGAATACAGCCGTACTTAAGGCTAGTAGGGAAAGTACATACATTGTCATAAGGATTCATAAAAATAACGTAATTTTCTGTCAAACAAATTTGCATTATTGGGAATTTTGTCTATAATCCGTTTCAGCAATCCTTGTACATCCTATAGACAAGCGATCATCAACAACGCACAACGGGCAATTATACCTGATTCATCTTGATACCACCTTCACGCGACTTTCCGCCAGCATCTCACAACATTGTTACTTTCATTGCCGCTACCCTGTGCGCTTGCCCTGGCGCTTTCCTACCCTATCTCTATTGAAAGGCGGATCTGTCATGGTAATCATTGTACGAGTGTTAACAGTTGTTTACGGTTTTTTGCTCTTCTTTCCCATCCCTCCCATCCAACCCTTCCTGCCCAGGCCGCCACGGGCCGTCCCAACCCAACCGGCCGTCACTCAGCGTCAACCGGCCCACGTAACGGTGATCAGTACACAGCCCCATTCGCAGACCACAAGCCACAACGGCGAAACGGAGTTGCAATGGCTCTACACCAGAGTGGCTGCCCGCAGTTTGGGGGAGGGCGCCTTTGCCCTGGCCGAGATCGCCTGTACGATCAAAAATCGGCTTCACATCTCGCGCAATTCGTTAGCGAATGTGCTGCGCGCCTATCGCGCCCGTGATGTGACGCCCAAGCCGGCTCATGTTGAGATTGTCCGCCAAGTCTTTGAAGGCGAATTGCCCTGTCCATCAACCTGGTGGTATGCCTTGAGCCTGCAAGACACCTACTCCTGGCGACCGCACCAACGTCCACCAGTGAAAACGATCAAACAGAATGAACGCAAGCAGATTTTGATCTTTGACCGGTGAGGACAGAGGACAAGGAGACAGGAGACAAGGAGACAGGAGACAAGGAGACACGAGATAATCTTGATGATGTCTTCCTGTCTCGTGTCTCGTGTCTCCTATCTCACGCTACCCTGCCACGGACGGTCGCTGCCGCCAGAAACCGGTCGCCTCCTGGAAGGCGTAGGCTAACTGTAAGACGCCAAAGTCATCCTGGTGGCGCCCCACAATCTGTACGCCGACCGGCAGCCCTTCCGCGGTAAACCCGCAAGGCACCGAAATCGCCGGTAGCCCGGTAACGGTGATGAAGTAGCACGATTTCATCCAATCAATGTACGTTGCCATCGCGACGCCGTTAATCTCTGTAATATATTCCTGTGTAACCGGGAAGGGCGGCACCTGGCTGACTGGTAGAATCAAATATTCGTAGGTTTCCATAAATTCGCGCACGCGGTGGTAGAGCAGGGTGCGTTTCATTTCGGCGCGGCTGATTTGCGGGCCGGTCAACTGACGTCCAGCTTCGGCATTCCAAATCACCGTCTCCTTGAATTGATCGCGATGCTGCTCAATCAAATCGGCATACGAAAGCTCGAAGGCCCAGGCGCGCCAGACTTTAAAGACTTCATCCGCGTCGCGAAAGTCGGGGTGGGCATCGTCCACCAAACAGCCCAGCGCTTCAAAGACCGGGCGTTGCTGGTCAATCGTCGTTGTTATGCGTGGATCTACCGGAAAATCGCCTAGATCATGACTCCAGGCAATCCGCACGCCCTTGAAATCACGATCCAGCGGTTGGGCAAACAAGCTCCCTGGCTCCCGAATGGCAATGGGGGCGCGCGGATCCGGCCCCGCTAGCGCCGTCAACATCAAGGCTACATCCTGCACCGTGCGCGCCATCGGACCTTGCACGGAAATGGGGAACCAGCCCACTGCCTTGGGCCAGGTCGGCACCCGCCCCGGTGAGGGGCGCAAGCCGACCACATTACAGAAGTTGGCCGGGTTGCGCAACGATCCCCCCATATCACTGCCGTCGGCAAGCGGAATCATGCCGCAAGCCAGCGCCACCGCTGCGCCGCCGCTGCTGCCGCCACAGGTTTTGCTGGTGTCATAAGGGTTGAGTGTGGCGCCAAAGACCGGGTTAAAGGTCTGCGAACCGGCGCCAAACTCCGGCGTATTGGTCTTGCCGATGGTGATGGCGCCGCCGCCACGCAGCCGTTCAATGATCAATTCATCAAAATCCGGCACATGATCCTTAAAGAGCGGCGACCCTTGTGTTGTGCGGATGCCTTTGGTCGCCACCAGGTCTTTATGGGCCATCGGCAGGCCATGTAATGGCCCAACCGCTGCCCCGCGCGCCATCTGTTCATCCGCCGCTTGGGCGCCGGCCAGCGCCAGTTCCGGCAGCAAGGTGACAATGGCATTCACTTTGGGGTTAACCTGTTCAATCTGGGCCAGGTGGGCGCTCATAACTTCATGGGCGGAAAGCCGGCGCCGGCGGATCAGGTGCGCCAGTTCAGTTGCAGTCATAAAACAGAGTTCATTGGCAGCCATCTGTGTTCCTCTTTTTCGCGATCAGGTTTGCTAATTATTGATTCAACCATTATAGCACGCGGAAGCGCACAAGGTGTAAGTGGATTAGGCCGATCAGCGTAGCTTTCTGTTATAATGGCGCCATGTTAATTCAAGACCGTCTTTATGGCCCCGTTACAATTACCGAACCCGTGTTGCTTGATCTGCTCAATACCTGGGCGCTCCAGCGGCTGGACGGCGTCTTGCAACATGGCGTGTCGGCGCAAGTCGGCGTCACCAGCCGCACCAGCCGCCGGGAGCATTCGATCGGCGCCATGCTGCTGGTGCGTCGCTTGGGCGCCGATCTGCCGGAGCAGATTGCCGCCCTCTTGCATGATGTCAGCCACACCGCTATGAGCCATGTGATCGACTATCTCTTTGCCCGCCATAATTCACAAAGTTATCACGACGAGCGCAAGGAATGGTTTGTCGCCCAATCGGATATTCCAACGGTGCTGATCCGTTACGGCTACGACTGGCGAGCGCTGTTACATGAAGAAGATTTCTCATTGCTGGAACAACCGTCGCCGGCCCTTTGTGCGGATCGACTCGATTACTTTCTGCGCGATGGGTACGATTTGGGGATTGTCGATCAAGCTGCTATCGCCTATGTTCTACACCATCTTACGGTGCTTGACGGGCGGATGGTGTTGGATGATGTGGAAGCAGCCCGGCAGTTAGCCTATGGCTTTCTGGCTGCCGATGACGCCAGTTGGTCAAATTTCCGCGAAGTCGGTTTGTATGAGCTGACCGCCCAGGCTTTGCGACTGGCCCTCGCGAAAGGGTTGATTACTGAGACCGATCTATGGGGCACCGATGATGCCTTGTGGCGCGCCTTGTACCAGAGTCCCAACCCGGAGTTGCACTACTACCTCCGCTTTGTGGACAAGCGCACCGCATTTGTCAGGGATGCCACGGCGCCCACCTTCACCGTGACGACCAAGATTCGCACGCTCGATCCGGATGTGTACTACCAGGGGAATGTGATGCGCTTCTCTGCCATTGAGCCGGCCTTTGCTGCCTACCGTGAAGCCTATCTGGCGCAAAAGCAAGGTGCGTGGCCCATTCGTGTCGTCGGCTTTCAACCATCCGTTGTGACAGGGACAGCAGCATGAGCGGGCAGAGGGAAGATCGCACACGCTGTCGTTTTCGCGACGTGGGGCTGTCCTGCGGCGTTTTACCAACCGGTCCCTTGAATGCCATCACCGATGTGGCCGGTGTTTTGGTGGGTCATTTTACGCTGGTCGAAGGGGACGAAATTCGCACCGGCGCCACCGCCATTTTGCCCCATGCCGGCAATCTCTATCAAGAGAAAGTACCTGCCGGCGTTGTCGTGGGCAATGGCTATGGCAAATTGATGGGCAGCACCCAAATTGCTGAACTGGGCGAGATCGAAACGCCGATTGTCTTGACCAATACCCTGGCTGTACCCCGCGCCGCTGATGCGATCTTGGACTGGACGCTGGCGCAACCGGGCAACGAAGCGGTCGGTTCGGTCAACATGGTGGTGGGCGAGACGAACGACGGTTATTTGAACAATATTCGCCGCCGCGTTTTAACGCCCGCCCTGATTGGACAGGCCATCACAACCGCCCAACCGGGGCCGGTGGCCGAGGGGTGTGTCGGCGCCGGCACGGGTACAGTGGCCTTTGGCTGGAAAGGCGGGATCGGCACGAGTTCGCGCCATTTGCCTATGCCGTTGGGTGACTACACCGTAGGGGTGTTGGTGCAATCCAATTACGGCGGCGTCTTACAAATTGCCGGTCAACCGATCGGTCAGCAGCTTGGCCAATATTACCTGCGCGAACAACTGGCCCCAACTCCACCAGCCGAACGGGCGGACGGTTCCATTATGATCATCGTTGCCACCGATGCCCCACTCTCGGATCGGAACTTGACCCGCCTGGCGCAGCGCGCCCTCGCCGGGTTGGCCCGCACCGGCGCCGCCATGAGCAACGGTTCAGGTGACTATGTAATAGCCTTTTCCACCGCAATGGCGGTGCGCCGGAAACCGTTGCCAACCGGATCGTTACGGGCGACGCTGGAAGCGCCCAACGATCAACTCTCACCCCTCTTCCAGGCCGTCATCGAAGCCACCGAAGAAGCCATCTATAATTCGCTCTGCATGGCGACGACGATGAGTGGTCATCGCGGACACACAGTACAAGCCCTCCCGCTACACGCCATTCGTCGATAACACAACTTCATAGAAAACAGAAGACCCGCCATTGCTCCTGACAAACGAGGAGCAGTGGCGGGCCTTTTTTGATCCTCCCCCCAACCACCGCGTAGAGGCACGATATATCGTGCCTCTACGCGGTGGTTGGGGAACCTTAATTAGGCTAGGTCGAAGCGATCCAGATTCATAACCTTGTTCCACGCGGCCACGAAGTCTTGCACAAAAGTTTGCTGCGCGTCGGAACAGCCGTAGACTTCGGCAATGCCGCGCAGTTGCGAGTTGGAACCGAAGATGAGATCGGCGCGCGTGCCGGTCCACTTCTGTGCGCCGGTGGCGCGATCACGGCCCACGAACAACTCGCCATCTTCCGTGGCGGCTTGCCATGCCGTGTTCATATCAAGCAGGTTCACAAAGAAGTCATTGGTCAACGTCCCTGGCTGCTTGGTGAAGACACCATGTTGGGACTGGTCCGCATTGGCGCCCAACACGCGCAAGCCGCCGACCAGAACCGTCATCTCCGGCGCCGTCAGCGTCAGCAATTGCGCCCGATCGACCAGCCGCTCTTCGGTGGACATGTGGGATTGGGTCTTGCGGTAGTTGCGGAAACCATCAGCCGTCGGCTCAAGCACGGCGAAGGAGGCCGCATCGGTTTGCTCCTGCGACGCATCCATGCGCCCCGGTGTGAAGGGTACGGTTACAACATGACCAGCGTTCTTGGCCGCTTGCTCAACGGCGGCGCACCCGCCGAGGACGATCAAGTCCGCCAGCGAAACACGCTTCCCGCCGCTCTGGGCGCGGTTGAAGCCCTTTTGGATCTCTTCCAGGGTGGCAAGGACCGTCGCCAATTGGGCCGGCTGGTTGACTTCCCAATCCTTTTGCGGCGCCAGGCGAATACGGGCGCCGTTGGCCCCACCGCGCTTGTCCGAGCCGCGGAAGGTTGACGCCGAAGCCCAAGCCGTGGCGACCAATTGGGAAATGGAAAGCCCCGAAGCCAGAATCTTGCCCTTGAGATTAGCAATATCTTGGGCGTCAATCAATGGGTGGTTCACCGCCGGGATGGGGTCTTGCCAGATGAGTTCTTCCGCCGGCACCAAGGGGCCGAGATAACGGGCGCGCGGACCCATGTCGCGGTGCGTCAGTTTGTACCAGGCACGGGCAAAGGCGTCGGCAAATTGATCCGGGTTCTTGTGGAAGCGCTTGGCAATCGGTCCATAGATGGGGTCCATGCGCAGGGCCAGATCCGTTGTCAACATGATCGGCGCGTGTCGTTTCGCGGGATCGTGGGCATCCGGCACCGTGGTCGCTGCGGCGGGATCGGTCGGCACCCACTGCCAGGCGCCGGCGGGGCTTTTCACCAGATCCCAATCATAGTCGAACAGCACATCGAAGAAGCTGTTGTCCCACTTGGTCGGGGTTGGCGTCCAGGCGCCTTCCAGACCGCTGGTGATGGTGTCAACGCCTTTCCCGCTGCCATAGCGGCTCGTCCAGCCGAGACCTTGCTCCGCGATGCTGGCGCCCTCCGGTTCCGGCCCAACCAGCGCGGCATCACCGGCGCCGTGGGTCTTGCCGAAGCTATGGCCACCGGCGATGAGCGCGACGGTCTCCTCGTCGTTCATCGCCATGCGCCCAAAGGTATCGCGAATGTCCCGACCGGCGGCGACGGCGCTCGGCACGCCGTTCGGCCCTTGCGGATTCACGTAGATCAGGCCCATCTGCACGGCAGCAAGGGGATTTTCCAGGTCGCGCTCACCGGTGTAGCGGTTGTCGCCCAGCCAGGTGTTCTCCGACCCCCAGTAAATATCTTCTTGCGGTTCCCAGACATCTTCACGCCCACCGGCGAAACCGAAGGTCTTAAAGCCCATCGACTCCAGGGCGCAGTTGCCGGCCAGGATCATCAAGTCGGCCCAGGAGATTTTGCGCCCATACTTCTGCTTGATCGGCCAGAGCAACCGGCGCGCCTTATCCAGATTGGCATTGTCGGGCCAACTGTTGAGGGGCGCAAAACGTTGGGTGCCATCAGAGGCGCCGCCGCGGCCGTCACCAATGCGGTAGGTGCCGGCGCTGTGCCATGCCATGCGAATGAATAGCGGTCCATAGTGACCATAGTCCGCCGGCCACCACTCCTGCGAATCGGTCATCAACGCATAGAGGTCTTTGCGTACAGCTTCCAGATCAAGGCTTTTGAACTCTTCGGCGTAATTGAACGCCTGACCCATGGGATTTGACAGGGAAGAGTTCTGGTGGAGAACCTTCAGGTTCAACTGATTCGGCCACCAATCGCGGTTTGACCGGGTTCCCATCGCTGTGTTCGATCGGCCCGTCACTGGGCATTTGCTCTCGTCGCTCATTATTCTCTCCAATCGTCTTCTGTATTTTTTGTTTTGCTGCCAAGGATCATGAATCCTTGGTTGGAGGAAGCCACCGCAGCGGTGATCCGTGGCCCGCGCTGCGGCAAAGCCTTAACGCCACGCTAACTGACAACTCCGTAATTGACTATATGGTATGCGGGGCCGCACTGGCATTGCAGCGACAGTCATACGCTCCCGCAGAACCTGCACGTTGTAGGTTGAACGAACTATTGGAAAAAAGAGAAACTACAGGATGATTTTACCTAGAATTGCCAAATCTGTCTAGAACGGTGATCTGTCTAAACGGTGAAGAAGCGGATAGAATTCACCAATTCCTGATAGGGTGGTGCGGCTCATTTGGCAACGGCGCTGTTTTCGGCTATCATCGCGGGTTGACAAGACAAGTGCAACAGCACAGATGTCGTCCCCGTTAATAGGCGGGCGCCCTCTGGCTCTGTATATCATCAAACAAGGAGCGCTACATGCAAAAACGATTTATGCCCACGCTGATTGTGCTATTGCTGCTGCTGGTAGCCGGCTGTGTGGCGCAACCCACCGGCGGTTCAACCAATGCGGCCCCCAATCTAAAGCGTGTTGTCTATGTCATCAATGGCGCCTTGGGGGACAACGCCTTCTATGATTCTGGTCAGGCCGGCATTGATCAGATCAAAAACGAATATGGCGTCGAGACGCGCACGATTGAGACCAACTTTGACGCCGGCCAGTATGAACCGGCGCTGCAAGCGGCTGTCACCTATGCCGATGTGATCTTTGTCATCTCCTATGGCTTTGAGGATCAGTTGAAAGAATATGCCGACAATAACCCCGGCAAGATTTTTGTCAACATCGACACCGTGGTCGAGAACAGCAAAGACACGATTACTTCGGTCGATTTTATTGAAGAAGAGAGCGCTTATCTGACCGGTGTCGTCGCCGGCTTGACGACGTTAGAGACTTCCCTGCCGGGGATCAATGCCGACAAGATCATCGGCGCGGTGGGGGGCGATGTTGATCCGGTGATCAACGCCTTTATCTTTGCCTACACCAATGGCGCCCATGCGGTGGATCCGGAAATCCAGGTGGAAAGCAAATTCCTCGGCAGTTGGGATGACACCGCCAAGGGCAAACAAGCCGCGCTCCAACTCTATGACCAGAATGCCGATATCGTCTTCCAGATCGCCGCCGCTGCCGGCCTAGGCGTCTTACAGGCGGCCGAAGAGCGGGGTCTCTATGCCATTGGCGCCGATACCAACCAGAATGATCTCGCCCCCGGCCATGTCGTCGCCAGCGACCTGAAAAATGTCGGCCAGGCGATTGTCGATGTTTACAAGACAATCAACGACGGCAGCTACCAACCCGGCCAGATTTTAGAATATGGCCTCGCCAGCGGTGGCGTCGATGTCACCTTTGAAGCGCAACAGCAACCGCTGCCTCAAGCGCTGATCGACAAGGTGATGGCCGTGCGCCAGGAAATCATTGACGGCAAATTGAAGATCGAGCGGTACACGGGTCAATAAGCGATTGAGAGATTGAGAGATTAAGCGATTCAAACTTAATCTCTCAATCTCCCAATCGCTTAATCTCTCAATCGCTATGCACCCAATCATCACCCTCCAAAACATCGTCAAAATCTATCCCCCTAACCTCGTCGCGCTCGACAAAGTCTCGGTTGATTTTCGCCAGGGGGAGATTCACGCCATTGTCGGTGAGAATGGCGCGGGCAAAAGCACCTTGATGAAGGTCTTGTATGGGCAAGAGGCGGCCAGCGCCGGCGTCATCACTTATCAGGGGCGACCGGTCCACTTTCGCCATCCGGGGGAGGCGATTGCCAACGGTATCGGCATGGTGCATCAGGAAATTTTGCTGATCCCGGAGTATACCGTTTGGCAGAACATTGTGCTGGGCGCCGAGCCGGTGGATCGCTGGGGGCGACTGGCTGTGGCGCAGGCGCGTCGTCAGGTGCAAGCGAAGATTGCCGAGTTCGGCTTTCAACTCGACCCCGACGCGCTGGCGGCGGATCTCTCGGTGGCAGCGCAGCAGAAGGTCGAAATTCTCAAGCTGCTCTATCGCAATGTGACGGTGCTGATTCTCGATGAGCCGACCGCGGTCTTAACCCCGCAAGAGATTCCCCAACTCTTTGCCGAATTGCGCCGGCTGCGGGCGACCGGTCGCACTATTCTTTTTATTTCGCATCATCTCGATGAGGTATTGGCGTTGAGCGATCACATCACCGTCCTGCGCAAAGGGCAGTTTGTGGCGACGGTGGCCGCCGCCGAGACGGATGAGACCAAACTGGCGCGCCTGATGGTCGGTCGTGACCTACATCAAGCGCGCCGGCAGGCAACACAGCGCCTGGGAAACGCGGTCTTTACTGTCCGGAATCTCTCCTATGTGGATAAAGGGGGTCGCCACCTGCTGATAGCGATCAACCTCACCGTGCGCGCCGGCGAGATTGTCGGCGTGGCCGGTGTGGAGGGGAATGGGCAATTTGAATTGGTGCAGTGCATTATTGGCCTGTTGCCGCCAACAAGCGGTGAGATTCAGGTGAATGGCGAACCCATCACCCAATTACCCATTCTTGCCCGCCGTGATCGTGTTTCCTTTGTGCCGCAGAATCGCCGCACCATGGGCGCAGCGGTGACGGCTTCCATCACCGAAAATATGTTGATGACCCACCACCGCTTGAATCCCCGCTTTACGCGTTGGGGTGGTCGCTTGCTGGATATGCGCGAAGCCAATCGTTTTACCGATGAGGTGGAGGCGGCCTTCGGCGTGGTGATGCGGGACAATGAGCAGCCCTTTGGCTCACTCTCCGGTGGGAATCAACAGAAGATTGTTTTGGGGCGGGAACTGGCGCTGGATAACCCTTTTGTCCTGCTCGACCAGCCGACGCGCGGGCTGGATGTCGGGTCGATGGCCTATGTGCATGGGGTGATTACTCGCCTGAGCGAAGAGGGGCGCGCTGTGCTGCTGATCTCGGCGGACTTGGAGGAGTTATTTGCCCTGGCCGATCGCATTGTGGTGCTGCACCGGGGGCGGCTGGTGGCGGACTTGCCGACAGGAAAGACGACAATGGCCGAAGTGGGGCAGTTTATGTTGGAAGGCCATTAATCGAGGAGATCGCACGTGGGCGTGCGAACTCCTCAGATGCACAATAGAGAAAGACGGGGCGATGGGGCGGAATCTGTTGAGCGGGGTGTTGGGGATTGGCGTCGGGTTGGTGTTGGGGGCGGTGATCATGCTGTTGCAGGGGTATGATCCGCTGGCAACCTATGGTGCGCTTTTTAGTTTTTCGCTCTTCGGGCTGTATCCGTTGGCGACGACGTTGAATAAGGCCGTGCCGTTGATCTTGACGGGGTTGTCGGCGTCGGTGGCCTTTGCATCAGGGCCGGTGAACCTGGGCCAGCCGGGGCAGTTGGTGATGGGCGCCCTCTTTGCCACGATGGTGGGGCTGGCGGTCGATCTGCCGGCGGTGGTGATGATCCCGCTCTTGTTACTGGCGGCGTTGGTGGGCGGGGCGCTCTGGGCAGGGCTGGCGGCGCTGTTGCGGCTCTGGTTCAACATGAGCGAGTTTATTACCACGCTCATGCTCAATATGATTGCCGATTTCTTGACGCTCTGGGCCATCACCCAGCCGCTGGCCGACTCCGCCGCCTTTTCGCCGATGACGCCGGCCATTAGCGCCAGTGGTTGGCTGCCGGAAGTTGGCCCCTTTAGCAGCAGTGTCATCATCATGCTGCTGGCCTTTGGCGCCATCTGGTTTGTCTACAACCACTGGACCGCCGGCTACGAGTGGCGCATGACCGGCCAGAATGCGCTCTTTGCCCGTCTGGGCGGCTGCGCCATCAATCGCAACTATCTGACGGTCATGTTGGTGACGGGGGCTTTGGCTGGTCTGGCCGGTGGCCTGGTCATGATGGCCGGGCCGCATCGCTTTTTGCGCGGCCTGGGCGCCAACTATGCCTGGGATGGCGTTATGATCGCCGTCGTCGCCAACAATGGGCTGACCGGCACGCTGCTCTACGGCTTCTTTTTCGCCGCCCTGCAAAGCGGCGCCCTGGGCATGGAACTGATCACCGCCGTCCCCAGCGAATTTATCCAAGTTTTACAAGCCGTCATCGTCCTCGTCGGCGTCGCCGCCCGCGTCTATCTGGAAGTCGTCCGCGACCGCTGGCAGACCCGACGGCAGGCGGAATACATGACAAGGTGACAGGGTGACAAGGTGACAAGGTGACAGGGTGACAGGGGTATATTGTCGGCGCTGTTAACTAACCAGGCGCAAACAGTAAAGTCTGAACGCTACAAGTACGTGACCCTGTCACCCTGTCACCCTGTCACCCTGTCACCTTGTCAAAGTAAAGGGGAAACTACCATTGAACATCTTCACCGGTCTGGTCAACGGGATGATTGCGGGGGCGACGCCGATTTTGTTGGCGGCGTTGGGGGGATCGTTTACCTATTATGCCGGCGTCTTTAACATTGCGATGGAAGGGATGATGTTGAGCGGCGCCTTTTTTGCCGTGCTTGGCTCCTATTATTTGCAATCGTGGCCGTTGGCGATCCTGGCGGCGATTCTGGGGGCGCTGCTGCTGGCGTTGCTCTTTATCTTCTTTGCCGTGGTGTTGCGGACGGATGCCTTCGTCACCGGCATTGCGCTCAATCTCTTTGCGCTAGGCGCGACAACCTACTTGCTGCGTCAGATCTTTGGCGTCAAGGGCGCCTTTGCCGACCCGGCCATTTTGCCCATCCCACGGCTCCACATGCCCTGGCTGGCCGATCTGCCGGTGGTGGGGCCGATCCTCTCCGGGCAGAACTTGTTGATCTATGTGGCGGTGGCGGCGACGATGGGCGGGGCGTGGCTGCTCTTTCGCACCCGCTTTGGCTTGCGGGTGCGGGCGGCGGGGTACAATGCGGCGGCGCTGGCCGCCAGCGGGGTGTCGGTGGCCTGGGTGCAGAGTCTATCGTTGCTGCTCTGCGGCGTCCTCTGTGGCCTGGCCGGCGCCTTTCTCTCGTTGGGCTATGTGCGGCTCTTTGCCGAAAATATGTCGGCGGGGCGAGGGTGGATTGCCCTGGCGGCGATCATTCTGGTCAAAGGCAACCCGTGGGGGATTGCGCTCATTGCGCTGCTCTTTGGCTTCTTTGACGGCTTGGGGCTGCTCTTGCAAAGTTATCAAGTGCCGGCGCAATTCACCGGCATGGCGCCCTATCTGGCAACTCTAGTCGCGCTTTATTTCTATGCCCGTCGAGAACGCAAGGTCATTGCCACCCCCTCCTAACCTCCCCCAGTTTGGGGGAGGAACAGTCGTAGGCGCCATCGTTCCCTCCCTTCGCAGGGGGTAGTTACCACAAAGGTGCGAAGTTCACGAAGAAAGGCTTCGTGTCTTCGTGTCTTCGTGTTTAAATTGCCTTGTTATCGCTGAACCCATTCAAATGACCTGTTATAGGAGTGGCCGCTACCGGCGGCAGGAGCGGCAACGTAATGGTCATGCACGTGCCTTGCTGAAGAATGCTGGTGGCTGCAATGGCGCCGCCGTGTGCTTCGACTACGCTCTTGGCAATCGCCAGCCCCAGACCGGTTCCGCCTTGTTTGCGCGAACGCGCTTTGTCGACGCGATAAAAACGCTCGAAAATCAGGGGGAGATGTTCAGCCGGAATGCCGCTCCCCTGGTCGATGACTTCAATGATCGCGCTTTTGCCTGTGGTCGCTGAACGCAGGAGAATGGGTTTGCCTTCCGCGCTGTACTTGGCAGCATTGTCGATGAGAATCAGCACCGCTTGTTCGATCAAGTGGGGATCAATATGGAGCCGGCCGGCGGCCTGTAGCTCTTGCTGCAAAAGGGCGCCCTGTTTACAAGCCAGCTTTTGCGCCCGTGCCGCCAATTCCGCCAGAAATGGTTCGATGTCGATGATGGCGCGCTCAAGCGGCAACGACCCGGCGTCGGAGCGGGCCAGCAGCAGCAGATCCTCGACGGTGCGGGTCATCCGTTCTGCTTCGCGCACAATCTCTTCCAAAAATTCGGTGTGGGCGCAGGTGCGTTCCAGGGTCAAAGCGACTTCGGCATTGGCGCGCAAGACGGTTAACGGAGTGCGCAATTCATGGGAAGCATCGGCAATAAAATCGGTTTTGAGTTGGAGGGCGGTGGTTAACTTCGTCGCCGCCCGCTGGCGTTCCTGCGCGCTATGCACCACGAGGTAGGCCAACCCAACCCCCACCAAAATAACACCGCCCAGCACGGCCAGTAAGACCCATTGCGCGTGCTTGAGTTCTTCTTCAACACTCTGAATACTGTCAGCTTCTCGCTCTTCCCCCAGTTGATCGAGCGCCAGCGCGACATCTTCCAATTCCGCTAACACCTGCAAACCTTCGCTGCTGGCCGCTTCAAAGGCCGGCGGGTCGGTTGTATAAAGGGTTAATGCCGGTTGAAAGCGTTGATAGTAACGGTCGGCGTGGGCGCGCAACGCCTCGACCCGCAGCAAGGCGGAATAGTCCCCCATGGGCAACGCGGCCAGGTTGTCAATGGCCGCCTGTAACCGCCGGTGCGCGCCCTCAAATTCAGCGACGGTGCGTGAGGTCGGGCCGGCAAAGGCGAGATTGCGGTGATAGTGGCGCATCTCCAAGACAACCACCAGAAAGTCATCGCTGCGGTCGGATAGCTCAATCTCATATTGCACCATACGTTCAGTCAGCGTTTTGATGCGGGCGTTGATGCCCAGCCCTACCAACCCGAAAATCGCAATCGCCAGCAGCAAGCCGCTCATGGCGGCGCTTTCCACCCACCACGGTTGTTGTCGCCAGCGCTTTACCCAATCCACGGTATCCCCCTTCGTCGGCTGAATGCTGTTTTGTTGTAAGTCCAATCTTACTATATACTTTGGTTTATGCGAATTTTACTGATTGAAGATGATGAAGCGATTACGCGTGTGCTCCAACGCGGGTTACGCGCCCACGGTCACCAGGTAGTGGTGGCCGAGAGCGGGGAGGATGGCGTCCTGCTGGCGGAAGATGACACGGTGGAACTGGTGCTGCTCGACATTGCCCTGCCCGGTCTGAATGGGCATCAGGTGTTGGCGCGCGTGCGGCGCCGTCGTCCGCGCCTGCCGATTCTCATGCTCACCGCGCGTGATGATCTGCAAAACAAGGTGAACGCCCTGCGGAATGGCGCCGATGATTATATTACCAAACCCTTTGCCTTTGAAGAATTGCTGGCGCGCATTCAAGCCGTCATGCGCCGTTTTGACCAGCCGGAAGGATCACAGATCCTGGCCGGCCCTTTGCGGTTGGATCTCCTGGCCCAACGGCTCTGGCGCGACGGTCAGCTTGTCGAACTCTCGACGCGTGAATTTGCCTTGCTGCAATACTTTATGCGCCATCCACGCCAGGTGCTCTCCCGGCGGCAAATTTTGGAAGCGGTCTGGGAATATGAGTTTGAACCGGAATCGAATGTCGTTGATGTCTATGTACGTTCGTTGCGCAACAAGATCGACAAAGCGGAAAGCCCTTCTCTCATCACCACGATCCGTGGCGCCGGTTATCGTTTTGATCCACCGCCGGCCGCCTAAACCAGCTCGCGAAAACCATGCACGACTTTACACCTATTACCGAAACCCCCGGCAGCGGCCTGAATCCTGAACAACTGGCGCGCATCCGGCAACGTTATCGCTTCGGCGCCGCCTTGGCCCAAGGGAAGGATGTGTTGGAGGTGGCCTGCGGCGCCGGCAGCGGGCTGGGCATCTTGCGACAACAAGCCCGTTGCCTGGTCGGCTGTGACTACACCGGGTCGGTGCTGCGCATGGCTCAGTCCCACTATGGTCAGCAGGCGCCGCTGGTCTGTGCCGACGCCCAGCAGTTGCCCTTTGCCGATCGCTGCTTTGACCTGCTGCTCTCCTTTGAAGCGATCTACTATCTGCCCCAGATCGACTGGTTTCTCAGCGAGGCCCACCGGCTGCTGCGACCGGACGGGGTATTGCTCCTCGGCACCAGCAACCCTGATTGGCCCCCCTTTGTCCCCGGTCAGATGAGCGTCCACTATCCCACCCTGCCCGAACTGGCCGCCGGCCTCGCCGCCGCCGGTTTTGTCCAGCCGCAATTTTATGGCGCCTTCCCGCTGCCGACGACAACCCGCCCCCACAAAGCGCTGCTGGCGACCTTGCGCAAAGTTGCCCTGCACTTCCAACCCTTCACCGCCGATTCCGCCTTGACCCGGCGCCTAAAGCAACTTGTCTATGGCTCTCTGCACCCCTTGCCGGCCGAGCTAACCCTGACCGCCTTGCCCAATGACGATGTCCGCACCGATCTGACCCCCCTGCCGGCCACCGCCGCCGACCGGCGCCATCGTGTCTTGTTTGCCGTGGCCCACAAAGCCACGGTTGGGTAGCGTGCGTGGCACTGACCAAGGCGGGCTTGTCGTTCCTACCAACTTGTGGTCAGTGCCGCGCACGCGGGGGCGGCGCGCGCGGGGGGTGAACTCTGCGTCGCGTGCGCGGCACTGACCAGCCGATTGGTGTGCAGAGTGAGTGGTCTTGGTCAGTGCCACGCACGCGGTGTGCCGCGTGCGCGGGGGGTGAACGGTGCGCCGCGTGCGCGGCACTGACCAGTAGATTGGTGTGCAGAGTGAGTGGTCTTGGTCAGTGCCACGCACGCGGGGGCGGCGCGCGCGGGGGGTGAACTCTGTGTCGCGTGCGCGGCACTGACCAGTAGATTGGTGTGCAGAGTGAGTGGTCTTGGTCAGTGCCACGCACGCTTTCGCTTTGGCAATCGCGTCGCCACTTTTTCTCTACTTTTCCGTCAGCAATGATAGTGTTATACTAAGGAAAGCGATCAACCCATGCGACTTTCACCCCGGAGGTGACGCCATGCCTGCCCTACTCCATTTACAGGTGACCGACTATCTCGACCCGACGCGCTGGCGCTGGGTCTTGAGTGACGAGCGCGGTCATTTCCTGGCCGACCACACGGTGCGCCTCGACCCCACCAGCCGTGACTATGGCGGCTTTCTCGACTTGAGTCAATACCTGGATTACCACACGCCCATCGTCCCGCCGGCCCAACAACTGACTGCGCTGGGCGTCTGGATCGGTGAGCAAGTTTTTGGCGGTCTGCGGATAGCTCTCTGGCAGCGCCGCGCCTTGCCGGCGCTGACCGTCCAGGTCAATGTGCCGGCGGCGGCCCATGAATTGCTGCTGCGCCCCTTTGAACTGGCCTGCTTTGCCGACAGCAAATCTTTTCGTGCGGCCGGCGTGCGCTTCGTCTATGCGTTGGAAGGCATGGCCGTGGCCGCGCCGGACAGAGAGCCGCCGGCCGCGGCGTTGCGCATCCTGGCCGCCTTTAGCCTGCCCGTGGCCGCCAACCCGCTCAACCTGCGCCGCGAGCGCTACGGCCTGCAACGGCTGGTGCGTGAGCTGAACCAGACCCGTGGGCTGGCCGTCGAACTGCGCGTCCTCCAATATGGCGCCACGCGCGACCATCTGCAAGCGGCCCTGGAGGAGGGGGCGGGCTGGGACATTATCCACCTCTCCGGCCACGGCGCTCAGGGTGAACTGCTGCTGGAAGATGACCGCGGCGGCAGCGCCACGATTGACGCCAATGAACTGGGCGACCTGCTCGATCTGGCGCGAGCGCGCCTCAAACTGCTGATCCTCGACGCCTGTTACAGCGGCGCCGGCAACCATGCCGCCGCCCGCGCCCAGGTTGGGCTGGAAACGCCGCCGCTGCGCCAGGAGGGCGCGGAAGGCGCTGCCGTCGCCGAGACGGCGCCGACCGGCCTGCCCAGCCTGGCGCAGAGCCTGGCCGAGCGGTTGGGCTGTGGCGTGCTGGCCATGCGCTACCCGGTGGGCGACGCCTTTGCCACCGAACTGATGCTGGCGCTCTACGAAAAGCTGTTGGACCGGCGCCGCCCCCTGCCCGCCGCCCTCCACCTGGCGCTGGACGACGCCCTGGCCGCCGACATCCCCATCCCGCCGCTGGCGCCGGTGACGCCGATCCTGGTCGGGCCGCTGGCGACCACCTTGCAGTTGCCGCCGCCCCCCGCCGCCGCCACCGGCTTTGTCCTGCCCAAGGTTGGGCTGGGGTTGGCCTTTCCGCCGGAGCCGCCCCGTTTTGTCGGGCGCTTGCAGCCCATGGTGCGCGCCAGCCAGGCGTTGGCCCCGCGCAGCGCCAAACGGGGGGTCTTTTTCTATGGCATGCCCGGCGCCGGCAAGACGGCCTGCGCCCTGGAGTTGAGCTATCGCCACGAGCATGGGCGCTTCACCGGCTATGTCTGGCACCAGGCGCCCGAAGCCGGCAGCGACATTGCCAGTGCGCTCTTCAATTTCTGCCAGGACATCCAAAGCCAGCTCGATGCGCCCAACCTAGGGCTGACCACGGCGCTCGACGACCCGGCCCGCTTCCGCGCTTATACCCTGCCCCGGCTGCGCGCCCTCTTGCAGCAGAATGCGCTGTTGCTGGCGCTCGACAATCTGGAGTCGCTGCTGACCGAGAGCAACCAGTGGCGTGACCCGCTGTGGGGCGAGGTCGTGGCGACGCTGCTGGCCCATGACGGCCCCTCGCGCGTCATCCTCACCAGCCGCCGGCTGCCCGCCGGCCTGGTCGATCACCCCCGGCTGCAAGTCGAAGCGATCCACGCCCTCAGCCTGGCTGAAAGCGTGTTGCTGGCGCGCGAACTGCCCCACCTCAAGCGCCTCTTTGATGACGCCGCCGGCGTGGCCCTGCTGCGCCAGACGCTGCGTGTGGTGCAGGGCCACCCCAAGTTGCTGGAACTGGCCGACAGCCTGGCCGCCGACCGCGCCGCGCTGACCGCCCGTGTCGCCGCCGCCGAAGCCGAGTTGGCCGCCCGTGGCGAGCTGCTGGACGCCTTCTTTGCCGTCGGTCTGGCGCGCGAAGGCGAAACCCGCCAGGCCGACGCCGACTTTGTCCAGGCCCTGCAAGGCTGGACCGCCGGCGTGACCGGCAACCTGTCCCCGGTCGCGGCCCTGCTCTTCACCTTCCTCTGCCGCCTGGAGCCGGAGGATCGCCGGTTGGATATTGTCGAAATCAACTGGAAAGACTTCCTCAACCGGCTGGGCGCAAATGATGCCGTAGCCACCGCCGCACTGGGGCAACCGCAACAGGGGTTGCCACCGGCGCTAACGGCCTTGCAAGCCGCCGGCCTGCTGGCAGTGGACGCACCCGACCCGACGCAGATCGAGGAATGGCAGTCACAGTTGCAGGTATTGGCCGCGGCCCAGCCCCAGACGTTCGAGCCAGCCGAGCTACAAGCATTGCTGGCGGAATTGACGGCCCAGGCCACTAGCTACACCATCCACCCCGGCGTGGCCGAAAGTGTACGCAGCGCCGCCATCGCTACCGTACTCGACGCCGCCGACATTGAGTTGGGTGACTACCACATCGCCATGTTTCGGCGCGGACTGAAGGAAGAGATGACCGGCGGCGGCCGCCAGGTGGTGACAAGCGCCCGGCGCTCCGCTCCCTACCTGCTGCGCCAAGCGCGCTGGGAAGCGGCATCCACTCTATTGGAGGCAATGCTCCAGCGCGACAGCAGTCCGGCCACCCTGGCCTTTGCCCTGCCCTTGCTGCGCCGCATCGTCCATGCCACTGCCGGCACTGAAAGGGCGCTGACTGATGCGGGTGTCCTGGCTAGAACACTGGCACAGGTCGGCCGCACTGCCGAGGCCGAACAGGTTATGCGCAACATCATCACACAGGCCGCCACCATGGGCCACTACCGCCTTGCCTCTGGCGTTGCCGGCGACCTGCTCAACCTGCTCAGGGCCACTGGCCGCCTGAACGAAGCCCTGACCGTGGCCGAAGCGAAGGCCGACTACACGCGTCAGGCTGGGTTGGGGCCGTGGACGCAACTGGCTGATGAAGGCCAGCGCTTACAGGTACTCAATGCCCAGGGCCGCTACGAGGAAGTGCTGGCCGCGGTCGAGACGCTGCGTCCACAGATGGCGGTCTTGCCACTGGAAAGTGAGGCCGAGGAAACGGCCAACCCCTGGAACGTGCGCGAGACCTTGCTCGACAGTGGCCACACGGCTGCCCTGTACAGCGAACGTTGGGTGCTGGCGCTGGCGCTCAACGCCGAGATCGTGCAGGCACAAGAAGCGCGCAGTGCTGACGCGCTGGCGGTCGCCCGCACCCGCTTTAACGACTACGGCCCCCTGTTGCGCCTAGGTCGCACCGCTGAGGCGCGCAGCCTGCTCCTGGCCTGTCGGGATGCCTTTGAGCAGGAGCGTGCTATTCCCCAACTAGGCAGGGTTTACGGTGCCCTGGCTGATCTGGAAGATAAGACGGGCAGCCGCACCGCCGCCGTGCGCTGGGAGGAGGTCGCCTTGGGCTATAGCTACCAGGCCGGCGACCCCGCCGACTGCGCCATCAGCCACCACAACCTGGCCAACTACCTGCAACGCCAAGGCGCCGCTCCGTCCGCCGTCCTCGCCCACCGGCTGGCAGATGCCATTATTTGCTATCAGACCCAATCTGGCGGTTTTGACATCACTCTGCGCAACTTGGCCAATGCCGACCTGCCGGCCACGTCGCCATCTTTCACCGCTGTCGTCGCTGAGGTGGAGCAGATTGCAGGTGTGCGCTTCGCCGCCCTCTTTGACCGCCTGCCACGCACCGCCCCCGATGGTGACGCCGCCATCGCCGCTGTGTGGCAGTTGGCCATGGCCGAGAAGGCGAAACGAGCAGAGCAGACATTGGGCGAGTTTGTGTCACTCCTACAAGCCATCGCTGCCGCTACTGTTGACGAGACGCAGCGTGCCCAGATCGAGGCGCTGCTGCCCGGACTTGAGGAAAAAGGCTGGATGTTGACGGACCCGGTCCAGCGCATTTGGGCTGGTGAACGGGACGTGGCAACGTTGACGGCCAACATTGATGGGAATAGCGCTCGGTTAGTG